>NZ_JBGANL010000054.1:0-36160 GCF_044222345.1 Prosthecobacter sp. | reverse complement strand
GCAGGGGGGCGAGGCTCATTGCGAAAAGAAAATCGGGCTGGATGTCGCTGGAATACCTATTGTTAGATCAACGAAAACGGACAGGAATCCGGACGAGTTCGCTACCTGTTGGTCGCTACGATGAATCGGTCGGGACATGCACACACGCCAGCAACTGCCGCGCTCGGCTGGCACCCATGAAGTAGGTGAAGCGGTCATAGGGACGGGTGAGTTGGTCGAAGGATGGTAGGCCGACGAGGATCACGGCCAAGGCATCGAGGCCTTTCGCCTTGTGGATGGAGGTGTGGCCAATGGCATTGCCGGAAGGCTGGTCGAGGGTTTCGAGATAGGGCCACAGGGGATGATCGAGCAGGTTCTCAAGGCCGGAGAGCGGGGTGTTGCCGATCTGGCTGCGGTCGTGGAGGATGAGCACCTTCGAGGGAGCGCAGAGACCGGAGGAGTGCCAGCGGTCGAGGATCTGCTCAACCAGCGCGGGGGTTTGAGATGCCCCTGCCTGATAGATCTCGACCTCGGGGCCGTCGGGCAGTTGACCATCGCTGTGCAGGCCGGTGACGAGATCGTGGGAGCCTTCACCGTCAAGCTGCTTGAGGAAACGGTAGATGGGCCGGGTGTAGCGCAGGGCACAATTCAGCCGCAGGTGCGCATGCTGGCTGAGCCGCTGGCGCACGGTGTTCAGCGCGAAGCGATCTGGCGCACGGAAGGGCGGACGCTGGGCGGCATCGCCAAAGATGGCCATCGGAGACTGCCAACCCTGATTCAACAGAGCGACGTAGATGGACCACCAACCAGCGTGATCGGGTTGCGACGAATCACCCGGCAATGAAGTGTCATGATCCTGAGCCTCGTCCACGACCAGCGCATCATACTTGCCAAGCAGATGACCTAGCTTGGCTGATTCAGTGGTCAGGGCCTCGATGGCAAGCAGCGGCAGGGTTTCGTCGAAGTAGCGCTGAGCTTCTTCACGCTCAGCGGGAACTTCATGGAGAATGCCGGAGGCTTCGAGGACGGAAGCGGCGATGCTTTCCGAACTGCGCACGGTGATGCTGCCGCGCTCTAGGCGTAGCTTGCCAGCACTGGCACGAAGCCGCTCACACAGCGCGAGATTGTAGGCGACCATGAGGACATCGCGCCCGGAGTCGCCCCTGGCGTTTTCGGCCAGGCGGCGTGCCTGCTCGATGGCATACCAGGACTTGCCGGTGCCGACGCCACCCTCGATCACGAGTTGAAGGTTTCCTGACAGCATGTCGAGCAACCGGTAGCTGGCGGTGGCCTGGCGGAGAATCAGCTTGTCGGTTTCCGTGATGAAAGCCTTGACCGCCTTCGGCTCCAAGCCTTCGCCGTAGGCGTCGAGGAAGGAGGCGGTCTGCTCGGGCTGCACGGGACGCTGCTGGGTGAACAAACTCCGCCAGGCAGCAGGGAAGTCCTTCACATCATTGGCGGCGAGAATGAGCTCACGCGGGATGCCGCGAAACTCGGTGATGTTCGGAGCGATTTGCAACAGGGGGAGGACGAGGGATTTGGCCACATAGGGGATTAGTCTTCCTCCGCCCGTGCTTTGAATCCGCCTGATCACCCCGGCGTGCTGCATCATGAGCTGCGTGAGCGGGTTGTCACCGTCTTCGGTGTCCCATCGGCCCGTCGCCGCCTGATAACTGAGGCTGGACTTCACCTCCAGAACGGCAAGCCCGCCGTGCGGACCCAGCACCAGGAAATCCCCCTCTCGCAGCCTGCCAGCGTCGTCTTCATACCAGTAACCCCAGCGCACGATCCAGGCGTCCGGCAGCAGTTCGTTCAAGGTCTGAGCGAAGAGAATCTCCGTGCGCTGGCACTTCTCGGGCGGGCGGTTGTAGATCCAGCGGGGCATGGTGGAGGCGATGATGTCGCAGATTAAAAAGCCGCGCAATGTGGAGCAGTCAAAGACTGACCTCCATGCCCGTGTACGACAACACCCACCAGATGGGCAGGGTGCTGCTTCCATGCGATGGGAGTGAAGATAATCCAGCGCAACGTCGTCCAAGGCTCTCATGAAGCTGCTTCTGGCCCTCCTGTTTCCCGTTCTCGCCTCCGCTGATCCTGCGTCGTCCTCGCCGATAAAAATGCCAGCCTGAGAGACGAGAAGGGCAAATCCACGACCACCACCAGCACATCCGGCACTAAGACTACGTTTCGAGACGCCCAAGGCAGGATGACAGGAACCGCCACGTAGCCGAGCACCGGCAAAACGACGTTCCGGGATGCCCAGGGGAGAATGACTGGCACTTCAAGCACCAGCGGATCGAAAACCATCTGCCGGGATGCTCAAGGACGGGTCAGCGGAACCTCATCCACGTCATCCTCCGGGGTGACCACCTACCGCGATTCATCAGGACGCATGACTGGCACCAGCACTGTCGCTGGAGACAAGATCATTTTCGAGGACGCCTCGGGACGGTTGACCAGAACCGCCACGGTGAAGAAGTGATGGCGCGATACTACCTGAAGTCCTCCAAAACCTGTCCATGTTGAGAGAACGGGTTTGCGGGTTCTAAGGTCGATCAAGCCGACCTCATCCAGTGTCCAGTTCATGCGCCCAAAATTGCAGGGAGCGCAGGTGATCACGATGTTCCAGACTGTTGTCCCCACCACGTGCATGGGGAATCACATGGTCGTATTGCAACCACATGGCCTGGAAGGAGAAGCGTGCTGGTCGATGTTCCTGGATCCCCATGGGAGAGCCTCTGGATACGCCCTTGATCCCGCTCTCTGACCTCCTTGCGAATCAGCGGGATGCCACAGAACCGACAGTGAAATCCATCCCGTTGATGCAGCGCGTTTTTTTCTGCCGTGGTTGGCATTCGGAGCTTGATACGTTGATCTTTGGGAATGCTGGGTGGCGCATCTTGTACAGGCCGATATTGAACATACGGGCTGTTGCTGCCCCACAGGGATTCTGTCCATTCCCGGATCACCGGAAGATTGGTGTCTCGGATCAGTTCATGGGCCAGCGTTGCATGGCCATCAAGGTGAGCCTGAACTGCGGACTCCAGCAGACGAGCTGCCTCTGCGATTTCGGGTATAGGGTCTCGGAGACAGGTGCGAACACTGGCAATCATGTCGAGTTGAAAACAAACGGTGGCTCAGGGAAGGGGGCTGATGTGAATCATCGAACACCCGGTGCCGGAATCGGTCAATCCTCGAACCAACGCCTCACGGCCTCCGGACTGAAGCGGACGAGGTTTCCCAGCTTGCGAAAAGGCAGCCCTTGCCTCTCGCGCAGCATGGAAACGTGACGAATGCTGCATCGTGCGTAGCGGGCCACGTCGTCGATGGTCCAGAGTGTTTCTGGCGGTGGAGTTGAATTCGTAGCAGATTTTTGATCTTCCATGCCAGAGGCGGGTGTGTCAAAACCGGCCACTGCCGCTTGCTGCCTGCACCCTCAGAGGAGTGCCGATGGTTGCGCAACGAGGACGCGCATGACGAACGCATGACGAACGCATGACAAGCGCAAGGCAACGCATGACGCAACCGATGCACCCCAAGCTTATGCACCTTCAACTTGCACCCTCAAAATCCGCCACTGCCTGCATTTCTGAAGCGATCTAAACCAGCAGATTCCGTGTCTGCTGGTTTTGTCGTGATTGCATCCCAGTTGCGCCCGTGGCTTTGAAAACCGCATGCACCTCCGGACACCCCCGATGTGGGTTGAGCCAGGCCGAGAAATGTGGCACGACTCGATATGACATCCCAACTTCCGATTCCTGCCGAAACCTGCCAAAACTCAGAAAATCCAATCTGCAACGAGCTGCATAAGGGCTTCAGTATCAGTGAGGATGCGCAAATCATTGAAAATCAAGGGTTGGGCTGTAAATCTGCTGGCTTACGCCTACGCTGGTTCGAATCCAGCCCTGCCCACCACCTTCATTCTGAGTGAGTTAAAGACCAAAGCCCGCGCCCCAAAGGCGGGGCTTTTTTTTGAGTGTGCTCAAAATGTGCTCACTTTTCGGTCCTAGTTAGGGGCGTCACTTTATCCACGATCATTGGAACAACAGAAAAATCCACTGTCATGCAGTCACATTGGGGATCATCCTGTTGTGAGAGCTGCAATTCCCTCCTCTTTCGCGTTATAAGAATTTGAGAGACCGAGCTTATCCCGGCCTCTTTCACCCACCATGCCACGGCGAACCCACATTCGCCCTGCATCGACCGGGTCATCGTCTGCGCGTTGTATCATAGTAGAAGGCGCTGGCCCGTCCCATGACGCGGCTGGTCAACGATCTGCTCACCTCGTCTCTGCAACACACGCAGGGGCTGGGTACCGCAGCCACGCAGATGAGCGTCCGGCGCAGGGCTGCATTCAAGAGGCTGGCAACATCAGCTAGCCGCACCACGTCGCCACACTATCCCAATCCATTCACCCGGTTCTTTCGCAAGGAAGGCCGGGTGTTTTGTTGTCGGGCCTGTGGCGGCTTCTTCACCCACCCACCCCACATCAGGAGACACACACCATGGCCATCAAACTCAGCGCCAACTACAGCAAAAAACTCGGGCTGCCCCAGTACAGCAACCACAGCTTCAGCGTCTCGGTTGAAGTCGAATTCAACGACATCACCCAGGTCGAAGCGAAGTGCAGAAGCTTTACTAGCTCCTGCAGCAGTCGGTCGATCAGGACATCCAGCAGCCGGGCTACATTCTGACGGCTAAAACCAATGGCAACAGCCGACCTGCTTCTCAGCCCAAGGGACGCCCCCATTCGGTCAACGACAACGGTCGCCCACCAGCACATGCCAGCGCAGACCGCTGGAACTGCACCGACGGTCAGCGCGGGTTCATCCTGCGCATCGTCAACGAAAACCCCAGCATCACCAAGCATGTGGCGGAAGATCTGTCCCAGCAGCTCTTCGGCATCGGCGTCAAGCAGCTCAACAAGCTGCAGGCATCTCAGTTGATCGAGGATTTGCTCGTCATGGCTGGCAAGCCCGCCCCCCGCCAGACCCGCTGGCAGCAACACCCCACCAACGCCCAAGCTGCATGAACACGCCCGCTGCCTCCACACCAGAGCGCAGCGAGCAGGACGTCATCGCCGCATTGCAGTCAACAGTGTCAGCCTCCCGACTGTCACTGTTCCTGCAATGTCGGCTGAAATTCTACTTCCGCTACGTGCTCAAGGTCAAAAAGCCCAAGACAGCCTCGCTCCATCTCGGCAATGCGGTTCACGCCGTATTGAAGGCATGGAACAAGGCACGCTGGGTGCAGCAGCCGCTTTCGCTCAAGGTGGTCCATGAGACCTACCAGACAGCCTGGGCGGACAACACCG
This sequence comes from Prosthecobacter sp., assembly GCF_044222345.1. GTDB lineage: Bacteria > Verrucomicrobiota > Verrucomicrobiia > Verrucomicrobiales > Verrucomicrobiaceae > Prosthecobacter. Next base: position 30,867 of record NZ_JBGANL010000054.1, on the reverse strand, counting down.
AAGGATCGGTGGAATGGGAACCCGGGGAGGAAGAAGCCGACAAAACCACCGGTTGGCGTCTGCTCGACACCTACCTTCGTGAATGCCATTTGCCAGCCGAGATCAAACCCGATGCCGTTGAAGTCCCGGTGGATGCCGATTTGCAGCAGCATGGCCTGCCGCGCCTGATCGGCATCCTTGATCTGGTGCAGCAACGCCAGATCATCGACTACAAGACCAGCGCCACCACCCCCAACGCGGACAAGGTAGCTCACACCACCGAAATTCAGACCAGCAGCTACGCTATCCTCTACCGCCACAACACCGGCGCGCATGAGGCAGGCATGCAGTTGCACCACCTGGTCAAGCTCAAGAACCCCAAGGTGGTCATTACCACGCTGCCACCCATGAGCCCCAGCCAGGAAAACCGGCTGTTTCGGCAAATGGAAGGCTATCTCGAAGGATTGCAGCGCCGCGACTTCATCCCTTCGCCTGGGATGCACTGCTCAAGCTGCGAGTTCTTCAATGAATGCCGCCAGTGGCATTAAACCCTGTTGCAGGTCTGCGCACACCGCGAGCGCTCGCCTGCACCCCATCCCCAACTCCACAATGAAACATCTCATCCTCATAACCGGTCTGCTGGCGCTGTTCACGTCGAACATGCAGGCAGGCTGGTTTTTCAGCGATCCGCCGCCTGACCTCGGCCCGGAATACCGGGCCAAAATTGTCAGCCTGGAAGATCGCATCTTGGAACAACACGCTGTCACCACCCGCTGGGAGATCGCCACTGGCACTCTCGCCGTTGGCTGCGTGCTGTTGTTTGTCATCGGAACCGCCCTCGGGGCCAAAACACGCCAACATTATGATGGAACAACAAGAATGGGACGAACAGTCCCCACCACTGCCCCGGCAGCTCCCAACGGTGCCCGCCACCACCTGGGCGAAGCAGGCCCGCCAGATCGTCATTCGACGCTGGCAGCCTGAACCGCTGAGCAAACCCGTCATCGACGAGGAACTGCCGAACCTGAGCGCCGTTGAGCGCGCGGCTGAGGTGATCACCTTCACCTGCCGCCGTGCTGAATACTGGCTCTCACCGCAGGGAACCTTGCGCGAGTGGCTGAAGTTCAACCTGCGCCTGGCCCTGGGAATCGCGGTGCCCGCCTTGCTGGTGGCACCGCTGGTCACCCTGGCCTTGAACCAGTTCAACCTCTGGATCGAGGTCATCAGCAAGACGACATCCAATGTTGTCTTGGTGCCGCTCTCGGTGCTGCTGGTGGTCGGCCTCATCGCCGGATTGGTCTCCATCGGGAAATCAATCCTCTCGATGCGCCTGCGCCATCAGCAACGACGGGATCCCTACAACTACTGAGGCTGCACAATCGTCTCAACCCAAACCCCAGAGCCGGACGGTCACAGGATCGTCCGGCTCTTTTCATTTCAAGAAAGGAAATTCACCTCATGGAAAGCATCACATTGTATTTTCGCGAAGGCCCCTCCGACAAAGTGTACCAAGCCAGCATCTGTCCCAAGGATGACGGCCACATGGTGCACTTCGCCTATGGCCGGCGCGGTTCCACACTGAGCACCGGCAGCAAAACGCAGATCCCGGTCGCCTATCCGATTGCCAAAGACATCTACGACAAACTGGTCCGGGAAAAGATGGCGAAAGGCTACAAGCCCGGTGCCGACGCCGCCTCTGGCACACCACCAGAGTCTCCCAATAAGCACACCGGCATTTCGTGCCAGCTTCTCAATCCTCTGCACGAACAGCAGCTCGACCAGGTGCTGCTCAATCCTGACTACTGGATGCAGGAGAAACTGGACGGCCGCCGGATGCTCATCAAAAAAGACGGCAATCAGATTTGCGGCATCAACCGCCTGGGATTCCCCGTCTCCGTTCCTGACCCAATAGCCCGAGATGTCGCTAAATACCCGCGCGACTTCCTGCTCGATGGCGAAGCCGTGGGAGACACCTTCCACGCCTTCGACTTGCTAACTATTGGTCCGGAGGACCCGCGTCCTTTGGGGTTCTCGGTGCGCTACTTGCGCATGCGCGACATGCTCGGATCCTTTGATCATCCGCACATCCATTTGGTGGCGGTTGTTTTTCCGTGTGAAACGACCGAGCGTTTCCAGCAGTTCAAACAGGAGGGTAAAGAAGGCGTGGTGTTCAAACACAAGGATGCGCCATACACTCCCGGCCGTCCCAATAGCGGCGGCAGCCAGCTCAAATTCAAGTTCCACGAGACCGCCTCGTTCATTGTCACCAAGGTGAACGAGAAGCGCAGCGTTTCGTTGATCCTGTTTGAAGGCGAGAAAGTGCGCCCCGCTGGAAACGTCACCATTCCACTCAATCACGATATTCCTGCACCGGGAACGGTGGTGGAGTGCCGCTACCTGTACGCGTTCAAAGAATCCGGCAGCATCTACCAGCCGGTTTACCTGGGATCACGTCCTGACATTCGCGCAGCCGAATGCATCACCTGCCAGCTCAAATACAAAGCTGACGCAGAGACCTAATCACCACAACCCATGCTCAGGCCCAGGCATCTTCACCGGTGTCTGGGCCTGTTTGCGTGCAACCCAGAAAATCATTCCTCATGAAGACCATTGTTCATCTCATCCGGCTGGCAGCCTGCGGGCTGCTCGTCCTCGCAGGCACCGCCTGCCCACGCTCCTCTTCGCAACCCGCGATTAAGGAACTGAGGCAGGAGTTCATCATCGTCGTTCCGCAAACCAACACCAAGCCGAAGGAATCCCAGGACCTCGGCACGCAACCTCAACCACCCCGCCCATGAATCCCATCTCACTGCCCATTGCGGAATTGAAACCCGCCCTCGTCGGACTCGGCAAAGTGATCAATCCACGAGCCACTGTGCCTGTCCTCCAATATATTAAAGTCGAGCGCACGTCCGATGGCTGGGTCGCTCTCACGAGCACCGATCTCGACCGCTTCGTCACCGTGCGTCTCGAACAACCCTCCACAGGACCTGCCATGACGGTGTTTATCCCTCATGACCAGCTCGTTCAGCTCACCAAGAACTGTGAGCGCAATGAGAGTCTGCTCATTGATGCCACACCAACAGGCCCTGTCATCAAATTTGCCCTGGCTGACAACCTCGGCGAATCCAAGGTGAAACTCATTCCGTTAGCGGAATTTCCGGTGACGCCGCGCATTCAAGCAGAGGCCATCCCACTGCCGTCCGAGCTGCGCCATTCCATTCACGAAGCGATGGAATGCGCCAGCATCGACGAAACGCGCTACGTTCTCAACGGCACGTTCATTGACGCCAGCAACCCGAAAGCCAATTATATCGTCGGCACCGATGGCAGACATCTCTACAGCGCCAACTCCTTCGCGCTGCCGCTGAAGCACTCCCTCCTCATTCCGAACAACAAGTTTCTCGGCTGGAAGGAGTTTAACAACGACGGGGAATGGCAGCTCAAGGCGGACGACAAAACCGTTCAGATCAGCAGCCGACGCTGGCGTTTCATCACCAAACAGATCGACGGCAAATACCCCGACTGGCGCGTGACCACCCCCAATCCCAGCGACGCCAAGACTCACATCATCCTCGACCCGGCCAAACTGAACATGCTCATCAAGCTTATTCAGCGCATGCCTTGTCATGATCCTGATAGATTCCAAACCATTGGTTTGGAGTGTGTTCGAGGCCAGTTGCTGCTTCTGGGCAGGGACACCTCTGACGCATCGTGGACACGAGTGCCGGTTCTGGGTGCCAAGGTCGAAGGCCGGGATGTCTCTATCTTCCTGAGCCGTCGATACCTTATCCGTGCTCTGGAATACGGTCTCAACACCATCAGCCTGATGGAAGAGATCAACCCTCTGCGGTTCCACTGCAAAGGCAGACAGATGATCGTGATGCCCTTGCGCATCGAGGGGGCCATTCCCCCAGCACCAGCCAACCTTCCACACCCAGCGGTCCACCTGCCGCCATCCCGTCCTGGGTTGCCATCTTCACCACCACCTACCTCCATGATTACCACCCCCACCTCCGAAGGGCCTGCCACTGGCGAGGCCAAAAGCGCCACGGAAGAAGTCATCGACCTGACCTTGCTCCTCCGGGACAAGCTCAACGAAGGCTTCAACCTGCTGCGTGAGCTCTCCATCAAGCTGAAGGCCATCAACCGTGACCAGAAGACAAGCGCCCGGGAGCTGAATTCCGTCCGCTCCACGCTGCGCTCACTGCAAGGCCTGAAGCTGTAATCCACCACACAAACTCAAGGAGCCAGGCATGCTGAAATATGTGCGTCTGGCTCCTTTCGTTTTATGAAACGCATCTCGTCCATTGTCTTCGACAGGCACGAGCGGCCCAGGCGTGCCACCATCATCACCCCGCTCGGCACCATCAAAGTCGAGTGGCGGGAGGTGGCCGGTGATCGCTACTGGACCAGCTCCGGCGAACTGCCGGCAAAGCAGCTCGCTGTGCCTCTCATCCAACGAATCGAGCGTCTCTTTTCCTGACGCTCTCAACCTCAAACCCATTCTACAATTATGATTGCAAATCTCGAACCTCAATCTCTCGGCACCAAGCCCAGGCATCCCAATCTTATTCTCCACTGCGGCGCACAAAGCGTGGATCTTACCGAAGTGGACAAAGTGCGGACGCCACGCTCCACCACGAGCTGGTGTCCGATTCCTCATCATCAGCTGATCACCACCGTTCAGAAAACTCTTGCCGCCACAAACCTGCGCATCGGCACGCAGGCGCATTCGCTGTCTCACGAAGGACAACGCTACTTTGGTCTCATGGAAGTCCACGCTCAGAGAGCCAGCGACGACTACTGCTGGGTGCTCGGCCTGCGCAACAGTCACGACAAGACATTCCCCGCCGGTATCGTCGCCGGGGCTGCAGTATTTGTTTGTGACAATTTGAGCTTTAGCGGCGAGATCAAATTCGCACGCAAACACACCCGGTTCATCAACCGTGACCTTCCCCAGATGGTGGGACGGTCCATCGGAGAACTCATGTCTAAATGGCATCACCAAGACAAACGCATCGCCGCCTATAAAGAGGCTGAGATCAGCGACAGTCAGGCCCACGACCTCGTCATCCGTGCTACGGATGTCGGCGTTTGCAGCAACCGTCTTATCCCGCCCGTGCTACATGAATGGCGCGAGCCCAGACATGGTGCATTCGAGGGCAGAAACGTCTGGAGCCTGTTCAACGCTTTTACGGAGGCTTTGAAGGATGGCAGTCTGGCAGAGCTGCCCAAGCGCACCGAAGCGCTGCATGGCTTGCTCGACACGCATGTCGGGTTGGCTGCGTGAGAGAAGCTCCCCCGCGTCGGCGCATAGCCGACGCGGGATTGGCTTTTCTTTAGCTATCGGTATGCTGCGGCCTAACGAGTCACATCTGGCATTTATTGCCCCAGTCGTCACCTACCGACTCGGGCTACAAGCTTGATGCGCTGCGGCTGAAGAAAGTGAGGACGATTTGACTTGAATTGCCATCCCCCTGCTAATGTCCCACCCCACGTGGTAGCTGCCCGAACATTCTCGTTAAGCGAGTTTCCCGCAAATTCATTCCATCCACCACCACCTTGCTTGATCATGTGTTTATCAAACTCACACAGGATGAACAGCCCGAACTCCTTGAAGCACTATCAGGTGAGATCGCGCAAAGGCTTGCTGCCTTTGCTGAGATGATGGAAGCACGGGAGAGGCGTCCCTTCATGGTGGTGGCCAATCATCTGGCGCGTCAGAATGCCTCGGATCCGCGTCAGGCACTTATTTCGTCTACGCTACACCCCTGGAAGTGCTCACTTTCAGGGGGGCGGCACACCATCGAGAAGCGTTCTGTCCACTGCCTCAATGGTCTGGCGTGCCATACACCAGACCATAGGGTTCGATTTGAACCGCTGAATTCGTGGATTGGAGGCAGCAAAAAGCGGGCATCAAATTTCGGAGCGGAATTGAGCACCATCCCTTGCCGTAAGGGGCATCTCTCGCTTAGATGGCTGCCAGCCATAAGACTTCCGCTGAATGCCCACCAACGATTCCCACTCATACAACCTCAGTTTTACTGCAGCGTCGCTCCGACCGGAGCTGGCGAGGATTGTCGCTGAGTGTTACCTCACCTCTGGCGACTGGAATCTCACCAAGGAGAGAATTCTTTCATCGAATGCCCTCCAATGCCGAAGCGCTAGCAGCGCGGTTCGCCTTGAACGGGAATTGAGGCAGAGACTTGCAACCTTGACTCACGATCAGATTGGTCTTCTAAGCCAAGCCACCACCGAGGACCGCGAAGCGATTGCCTGGCTCGCTGCATGCAAGCACATCCGATTTGCCTTCGAGTTCGGGTCCGAAGTTTTGCGCGACAAGCTCGCGGCGCATGATCCCGTTTTGCGCCATTCCGATTACGAAGCTTATGTTGAAAACAAAAGACTGACTCATCCCGAGCTTGCCCAGTTGAGCACCTCTTCGAAAAATAAAATACGGCAGGTTTTGCTGAGAATGCTTTCCGAGGCGGGTTTGCTTGCGAAGGGGAGACCACTCGGAATTATTCAACGCCCAACCCTTTCGCCGGCAGTCATGAATGTCATCACCACAGACAACCCAAGTTGGCTGGCCGGATTCCTTGTTCCTGACACAGAAATTCCCAGCCGCTGATTTTCATGGACATAAACGACCTGGCTGAACGCCTTTTTAGAACCCTCAGTCATCCCAACTTTCTCGCCATGAAAGGGCTTGCCAACGAGGTGCCTATTTTCATTCAGACGTATGAACCTTCCCAGGAGGATTCCATCAGACGAATGGTCGATGGCCTCGTGGGTCGAATGAGAAATACCGGTATCAACCTAAAATCCATCGACCTCTTCAGCCTGGTTCTTGCTGAATTGGAAGAGCATGACATCCTTGATGATCTTTTGAAGGGGGAGTCGGACTCCGAGAAGGTGGAGATTTTGGAAACCCTTCAGAACTATTCGGACCCCAAGACCCATCTGATCCCGCGTTTGATTCGAGAAATCGGGGACGATGGCGTGCAGTTGACTCTCATCACTGGACCGGGACGAATATTCCCGTTCCTGCGAACCCACACCATCTTGGAATCTCTTCAGCCTGCGATGCTCAGGCATCCGGTGGTGATCTTCTTTCCCGGCGAATACGCACAGGATCCTGCCGGTGGTTCTCACCTGCGTCTATTTGGTTCGATCCCGAGCCCTCGAATCAACAATCCTTACTATCGAGCCACAAATCTCGATCACTATCGTCTCTGACTTTCATGAAAATCCACGAGCTTTTTCTCAAACCCGTTGAACGCGCCATTGATGGTGTCATCAAGGCCGATGATGACCGCAATCTCCAGACCGAGTTGGAGGAGTATGTGGTGACTCGCGATGTCGCCCGGGGGCTTGGTGTTTTCACTGACCGATACCTCACCGAATTGACAGCCAACGGCGTCTGGATTTCTGGCTTCTTTGGATCTGGCAAATCTCACCTTTTAAAAATCCTGTCGCTCATTCTCGACGGGAAGCCCCTGGGCAGTGGCGTTCGCCCCGCCGACATTGTGCTACCAAAAATTGAAGACGAGATCGTGAAGGCCAACTTGCGCAAGGCGACCGCAATCCCGTCACGCAGTATTTTGTTCAACATTGACCAGAAATTCGATGGCATCGGTGGCGACCACTCAGCGCCCATTCTTGAAGTGTTCGTCAAGGTTTTGAACGAGCTGCAGGGCTACTATGGCAAACAGGGCTACATCGCCCGATTTGAGCACGATCTTGATGTTAGGGGGGACTTCGTTCCTTTCAAGGAAACCTACCTCAAGGTCAACGGTGCCACTTGGGAAAAAGACCGCGAAGCCATCGCGACTGCTCGCAAAGCAGCCTTCGCTAAAGCCTACGCCACACACTTCGGCGTGGCTGAGGCCGAAGCCGCGCCCCTAATGCGTCAGGTCCGTGAAGACTACCGTGTTTCCATCGAAAGTTTTGCGGAAATGGTGAAGGATTACATCGCACGCCAGCCTGCCGGGTTTCGCCTAAATTTCTTTGTTGATGAAGTCGGGCAATTTATTGGGCAGGACTCGAAGCTCATGCTCAATCTCCAGACTGTGGCGGAAACGCTCGGCACGGTTTGCAATGGCCGCGCCTGGGTCTTCGTCACCTCTCAGGCCGATCTAGAAGGTGTGCTCGGCTCTTTCAAAGGCATGGCGGCCCAGGACATCACCAAAATTATGGGCCGGTTCAAGACCCAGCTCACGCTTGCCAGTGCTGATGTGCGCGAAGTCATTCAAAAGCGGCTTCTTGCCAAGCAGGAGGCTGAACCCGAAGTCCTCACCGACATCTACGACGAAGAAAAGGACAATTTCCTGACCCTTTACCGCTTTGGCGACAATTCGATCAACCTCAATGGCTGGCGTGGCAGTGACGAGTTTTGCGGTTTCTACCCCTTTCACACCTATCAGTTTGACCTGTTTCAGATAGCGATCCAGCAGCTCTCCAGGCACGGCGTTTTCACTGGTAAATATCTTTCAGTTGGCGAGCGTTCCATGCTCGCTGTTTTCCAAGAAGTCGCCAAAACAGTGCGCAATGAAGATGTCGGTCATCTCGCCACTTTCGACCTCATGTATGATGGCATTGCCGCCTCAATCCGGGGAGACATGCAACACACCATCAAATTGGCTGAGCGGCAGTTGGGGGAAGGCATACCTCTGCGGATTCTAAAGGCACTCTTCCTGCTCAAGTGGGTGCGAGAGTTCAAAGCATCTTCGCGCAATGTTGCCATTTTGTTGATCGACCGGCCCGATATTGATATTCGCGCTCACGAGAAAGCAGTTAACAAAGCATTGGCTGAGCTGGAAAGTCAGTCATACCTGCAACGCAATGGCGACCTGTTCGAGTTCCTAACGGACACGGAAAAGGACATTGAGGTTGAAATCAAAAACACCGAAGTCGACGAATCCCAGGTGGCAGATCTGCTTGCTACAGTGCTCTTCTCGGATGTCCTGCGTGATCCAAAGATTCGTTATGAGGGCAACGGGCAGGACTATTCATATGCCCGAAAATTGGACGATGCCTTGATTGGCAGAGAGGCAGACATTGCCCTCAACATTATCACCCCGGAACACCCCAATCACACCGATGCCGGCACCCTGGCGGCTCAGAACACCGGGAAAGCCGAACTCTTGGCTGTGCTCCCGGCGGACACGCGTCTGACCGATCAAGCCCGGCTGTTTCTCAAGACGAAAAAATACGTCCAGCAAAACGCCAGCGGTGGAGACGACACCCGAAAATCCATACTCGACCAGCGTAGCCAGCAGAACGGTCTTCGGGCTGGCACCATGCGGGACTTGGCTGCCGATTTTTTGAGCAAAGCCCCGCTTTATCTCAATGGCTCTCGGCTCGATAGCGTGGGATCGGGAGATGCCCGCAACCGCTTTTCCAAAGCCTGCCAGGAACTCATTTCCTTCTCATTCCCCAGCCTGCGAATGCTGAAGGGAGCCTACGACGAGACCACGCTATCGCAAGCATTGCTCGCCCAAGACGACCTTCTCACCAGCGGCACTCAGACCCCTTCTGAGGCGGAGCAGGAAATTCTCACCTACGTCATGCGAAATCAGAATGACGGCTCACGCACGTCCATCGAGGAGATCGTGCGGAACTTCGGCAAACGGCCCTACGGGTGGTATCCCATGGCGGTGCTCACCCTTGTCAGCCGTCTTTTCCGCATGGGTAAGGTGGAGCTTCGCGCAGGCGAGCTCCTGGATGCCCGCAGTGCTTTTGAGCACCTTAAAAACAGCCGCCAGCATGGCAGCGTGAAGGTGCGCCTGCAGGAGCAGTTTGATGCGACCAAGGTCAATGCACTCAAGTCGTTCCATCACGATTTCTTCGACCGCTCCAATAGCGGCACGGACGCCCGTTCTGTCGGCCAGTTCACCTCTGAAGCCCTTGGTGCCGAGGCTCGCGATCTTACCGTGCTGCTCGATCAGGCCGCACGCTATCCATTCCTCGAACCTCTTCGCTCGGTCGTCACACGTCTCTCCGCACTGGCTGAAAAGGACTACACCTACCTGCTCAACCATCTCCCGGAATTCCAGGACGATCTTCTCAATTCCAAGGACGACTTTCTTTCGCCGATCAAAGCGTTCATGCATGGCCCGCAACGCACCGCCTATGATGAGGCCATCTCCTTCCTGCGCGAAGAGGAGGCAAACTTTGCCGAGGTGCCTGCCGCCGAAGTTCAGCCTCTGCGGGATCTTGCCGCATCCATTCACCCTTATCGGGGAAATGGCGTCCCTGCCGCCAAGTCCGCCATCTCCAAGGTTCGCAGCCTGCTTGCGGACCTGCTTAAGGCCGAGCGCGAGCAGGCCCTGGCCACCCTGGATGCGCAGCAGGCACGCCTCCAGGCGGTCGAAGATTTTGCTTCGCTTGATGAATCTGGACGCAAGCAGGTGCTGGACCTCACACTCACAGCCCGGGAAGCCATTCTGTCAGCTCGTTTCGTTACCGGCATTCGTGACCGCCTCCAGCGGTATATCACCCAGGACTACCCCGCCCAGCTTGCTCTTGCTTCCCGGCTCGCCCCCCCGGCTCCGGCACCACCCGGCAGGCCTGGCGGAAAAACGCCTCCCTCCCCGCCACCGGTCCGCTACACATCCGCCACCAGCCTCCGCCCGCAATTCAGCCTACCCTATATCGCCTCCGAAATTGACCTTGATCAATGGCTGGCTGCTCTTCGCACGGCAGCCAAGGCGGAGTTGGATAAAGGCAACCGCATCAGCCTATGAATCAATAATATACACAAATAATGCACGATACACTTGCTATATGTATCGTGCATAAATAGTGTATTCAATCATGATCACCCTGACACAGCGCCTGCTGGACTACCTCGAAACCGTCGCGGGGGAGCGTCCTCATCTGGTGGCCGAAAAGGTCACCGCGCTGCCGCTATTCCTGCGGGAGCGCTACCAGATCCAAAGCCTTCACCTGTTTGGCCGAAGATTCCTGCTTGCTCTGGAGAAAAACGATTGGGATGCAGGTTCCCCCGGCGAATACGAAAATCAGTCCGAGACACTGAGAACCCACCTTGGCGAAACGGCGGTGCTCGTGTTGCCCCTGTTGCCCTCCCATGCTCGCAATCGCATGGTGCGCTTGGGCATCCCATTCATTGTTCCCGGCAGCCAGTTGTTCCTGCCTATGGCGATGATTGATCTTCGCGAACGCTTCTCCCAGCCCAAGCCGGAGCGCGGGAAACGTCTCACTCCAGCCGCTCAGTGCCTCGTGCTCTACCACCTCCAGCGTCACACTTTGGAAGATTTGCCTCTGCGGATTATTGCCGAAAAGATCGGCTATTCACCCATCATGCTCACCAAGGTGAAGGATGAACTTGAAGCGGCAGACCTTTGCGGCACTTCGCGGCAGGGGCGATCCATCACGCTGGCATTCAAGGTTCACGGCAGGAAGTTGTGGGAGCGGACGCAGCCACTTCTTACCAGTCCGGTGAAAAGAGCCCACTGGTTGCAATGGGAGAAGCCTAGCTACCCGGCTCTTGAAGCCGGTATCACCGCACTCAGTCATTGCACAGAGATCTCGGATGATCGTCTGCCCACCTACGCGCTGCCTGCCGCCACTTTCCAAGCCAACCTCGAACGCGGTCTCTACCGGGGATGCCTGGGCCCGGAGGATGCGAACCTGCGTATGGAAAGCTGGAGCTATAATCCTCTGCTGCTGGGCAGTAACACGCAGGTTGATCCACTCTCCCTCTACCTCAGCCTGCGCGAAAGCGCCGATGAACGCGTTCACCAGCAACTGGAAACCCTCATAAACCAAGTCTCATGGTGAAAGGTCTCGACATTTTCCGTGAGCGCTTCCGTAAGTTTGAAGGCTCCTTCACACTCATCGGCGGTGCAGCGTGTGAAGAATGGTTCACCGCCCTGGGACTGACGTTCCGTGCCACCAAAGATCTGGACATCGTGCTCATGATCGAGGTGCTGGATCAGGCCTTTGTGGCAGCCATGCGAGCTTTTGTTGCTGAAGGGAAATATGAGATACGCGAACGTAGTGAAGGCGTCCCGATTCTTTATCGTTTTGCCAAGCCAGCTCAGGAGGGGTTTCCCTTCGTGTTGGAATTGTTCAGCCGCAATCCCGAGGGTTTTGATCTCGGTCCAGACCAGGAAATCATCCCCATCGTCGTTGAACCTGGCCAGCACAGTCTATCAGCCATTCTTCTCGACGATTCCTATTACGGCCTAATTCAGACTCACCATGTCCAGCGGGACGGCCTGCGTGTTGCCAATGCCACCGCTCTGATTCCTCTCAAAGCCTATGCTTGGCTTAATCTCACCCATCGCAAAGAAGCCGGAGAGGCCGTGGATGCCAAAAACATCGACAAACACCGTGCCGATGTTTTTCGTCTAGCCGCTACACTTCCTGGAGAGCCCGGGCCGAACCTGCCAGCTACCATCGCTACGGATCTCTCCAGTTTCCTGCAGGCCTTCCCGGCGGATTCCGATGAATGGGGTGCCATTCTCGCCTCGTTGAAGCAAACCCTGGGCGGAGGCTTGAGACCTGAAGCGCTGCGTCAGGCCATCCAGACCTACTTCCGCCTCCCGGCTGCATGAATACGCCTCAAGAAGTCCGCCACTGGTCGGCGCGGTATCCCGTCGCCTACGACACCCAGCACTACGATCCAAACATTGTAGCGGCCCGCACTGGTGATCAAGCCGCTCTGTGGCGCGTGACGCAATGGAAAAATCCCGGACGAGGAAATCCACCGAAGGCGATGCGTTTGTCAGGAGCCAAGGAGGTGGCGTTTCAGCGATTTATCCGAGGACTAAACCGTTACCTGGCACCAGGTGGAAGTGAGGCTCTCCGGGCTGATTTCGTGGCATCGAGTCCTGTTTATTCGATCTTTTGGCACCACGTCTTGTTTGGCTCGCCCATTTTTGACGTGCATACCAATCGTGCCTTTCAATTTTTTACCACTGGAGTTCTGCTGGTAGGGAAAAAGGCAGCGGTTCCGCGTGGAGGTCACTGGGAGTTGCACGACCGCTACACGATCTGGTTCCACCAGACCCTCGATCACCTACGGGCTCAAGATCCTAACATCACTGAACGCATGCTTGACCGAGCCCTCATGCAATGGGGGCTCGCTCACAAAAAATCGACTTTTTCACGAGAATGAACACCTCCGCCCTCAAAACCTTCGCTCCCGCCGTCCGCAAGCAGCTGATGGAAGCAGTCACGCGTAAGCTCGACTTTGCCCTCGGTGCCAAGACGCCCGACTACCTCACAACCTTCGCTCCGCAGGTGGCGGCCTTGAGAAAACTTGCCCAGACGGATCGTGCTGGGCTTATCGACCGCGTGGCATACACCTGGTTCAACCGCCTCGCCGCACTCCGCTTCATGGACGCCCGGGGATGGCATCCGTTCCGAGCCCGTGTTCTCACACCGGCTTCGTTGGACGAAACACAGCCCGAGCTGCTCAAGCTCACCCGCGCCGGAGGCTTGCCCGACGAACTGAAGGCTCATACAGACCCAGCCAGGCTCAATGACCTCCTCGACAGTCGAATTCCTTCGTTGGATGCACAGGGAGAAGTCTATCGCCACCTTGTCCTGGCTGCCTGCCGCTTCTACCACAACCTGCTGCCGAACCTCTTCGAGAAAATCGACGACGAGACCGAGCTGCTCTTGCCGGATGACCTCCTCACGGAGCACTCGGTTGTCCACGGGTTTCGCACCGAGATCAGCGACGCAGATTGCGGCGATGGGCAGCGGGCCAATGTCGAAATCCTCGGCTGGCTCTACCAGTTCTACATCTCCGAGCGCAAGGACCAGGTCATGGCCCGCAAGAGCGCCGTTCCCACCGAGGACATCCCCGCCGTCACCCAACTCTTCACACCGCACTGGATCGTCCGTTACCTCGTCGAGAACTCCCTCGGCCGCCTCTGGCTGCTGAACCGCACCGGCTCCCGGCTCCGCGAGCACATGCCCTACTACATCGAGGGCGAACCGGAGACCGACTGCCTCAAAATTACGAAGCCCGAGGAAATACGCCTTCTCGATCCCGCCGTCGGCAGCGGGCACATGCTCACCTACGCCTTCGACCTGCTCACCCTCATCTACGAGGAGGAAGGCTACGCCCCCACCGAGATTCCCTCCCTCATCCTCCGGCACAATCTCCACGGCCTGGAGATCTGCCCGCGAGCAGCTCAACTCGCCGAGCTGGCTCTCGTCTTCAAAGCCCGGGAAAAGTCCCGTCGCTTTTTCCAGGCGGAGCACCTCGTCCGGCCCCACATAATTGAGCTGCGCGAGGTGCGCTTTGCGGAAAACGAGCTGCGTGACTACATCCACGCCCTCGGGGCAGAAGACCTTTTCCATCAGCCCGTGCTCAAGCTGCTCTATCAGTTCGAGGAAGCGAAAAACTTTGGTTCGCTCATCCAGCCATGCCTCGACGAACTATCCATCGCAGATGTCCGTCGCGCCATCAATGAGAAGGACCTTGGGGGCCAGCTCTTCCTGCGCGAGACGCACCGCAAAGTCCTGCGCGTGCTCGAACAAGCCGAAGCGCTCACTCAGCGTTATCACGTCGTCGTGACGAACCCACCGTATATGGGGGTGAAGCCGATGAATACTGCGATTCAAGAACTCGTGACCGAGAGGTTTGCTATCGCAAAATCAGACCTCTACGGCGCATTCATTCTGCGGTCCCTTTCTTTGGTTCATAAAGGTGGTAGTTGCGCCTTCATCACGCCGCCAAATTGGATGTTCATCAGCACGTTTGAGGAGTTACGAACGTTCCTTCTAAAATCTTGTTCCATTACCTCGATGGTTCACAATGGGCGCGGCGTTTGGGGGCCTGACTTTGGAAGTTGCGCTTTTTGCTTGTCCCCAGCGCAATCCAAAAATGCGAAAGGCCACTACCGCAGATTATTTGAACGCGATGGAGAGGTTAATACCAATGAAGAATTGGATAGACGATTCCACGATAAAGTAGGCTTTCCTGAGTTTGTCGCCTCCTCGGAAGATTTTGCGAGAATTCCTGGTAGTCCGATTGCCTATTGGGCATCTGAAAACGTGTTCAAAGCCTTTGCGATGGGGAAGTTGCTTGGGGATTTTGCAGACGTTAAGCGTGGTATGACCACTTCGGACAATGCGACGTTCCTGCGATTGTGGATGGAGGTGTCGCACAATCGAATTGGGTTTGGCATGTCAGATGGTGAAGCGGCTCGCAAATCTGGCTGCAAATGGTTCCCCTACAGCAAAGGGGGCGGTTTTCGAAAGTGGTATGGCTTCTGTGAAGCGGTAGTAAATTGGGAGGACGACGGTCGCGATGTGATCGACTTCGCAAAGACGATCAACAAGTCGTTCACCAGAACCATCGTCAACATCCCATACTATTTTCAACCCTCGGTTGCCTTTCCTTACATTACGATCAGCAGGTTTAGCCTGCGGTGTCTACCCCCAGGTTTTATTTATGACTCTGGTGGGCCGGGTATATTTACAAACGACGAGCGGAGGCAGTATCTACTCGCACTCTTAAATTCGGAAGTTGCTCACAAGCTACTCAAGATCCTCAGCCCGACGATCAACCTTCAAATTGCTGACATGGTGCGTTTCCCAGTCATCCCACCGGAAGCAATTGGTGAGAGCATTTTGGAACGTGCTAATAGCATCTCGTCACAAGCAGTAGAATCAGCCCGCGCCGACTGGGACAACTTCGAGACCTCGTGGGACTTCCGCGACCAGCCGTTGCTACGGCCGGGGCTGAAGGGCGCGACGTTGGAGGCGAGCTGGAGGAATTGGGAGGCGCATAGTACCGCCGCTATCCGCCGGATGCTGGAGCTGGAGACGGAGAACAACCGGCTCTTCATCGCCGCCTACGGCCTCGACGGCGAGTTGCAGCCCGAAGTGCCGGAGGAGCAAGTCACCCTCGCTCGCGCTGATGCCCGGCGCGATATGGCCGCGTTCCTCTCCTATGCCGTCGGTTGCATGATGGGTCGCTATTCCCCAGACCACCCCGGCCTCATTCTCGCCAACGCAGACGACACCCTGCGTCAGTATATTGAAAAAGTCGGGAAGCCTCTGGCCGAACTCACCTTCATCCCCGATGAAGACGGCATCATCCCCGTACTCGATGGCGAGTGGTTCGAGGACGACATCGTGGCCCGAACCCGCGATTTCCTCCGCGCCACCTTCGGCGAAGCCACCCTGCGGGAGAACCTCCGCTTCATCGAAGAGTCCCTGGGCAAAGACCTGCGCAAATACTTCCTCACCGACTTCTACAAGGACCACCTTCAAACCTACAAGAAACGTCCGATCTACTGGCTGGTGCAGAGTCCCAAGAAGGGGTTCAGCGCGTTGATCTACTTGCACCGCTACACCAAGGACACGATGAACCAGGTTTTGAACCGTTACCTGCGGGATTACCAGACAAAGCTGCGAACTCGTCTGCCGCACCTGCAGCAGGAGCAAGCCTCCGCGAGCACTGCCAAGGCCAAGACCGAAGCTCGCAAGGAAGCGGAGAAGCTCACCAAAATTCTTCATGAGTGCGAAGAATGGGAACGCCAAACCCTGCTTCCGCTCGCTCAAGCCCGTATCGAACTCGATCTCGATGACGGCGTGAAAGTGAATTACCTCAAACTCGGCGAAGCCCTGGCCCCAATTGCCGGGCTGGCTGCAAAGGAGGAGGAATAAAAGCGGAAATGTCAGGTCACCACAATCCCGACCTTGTCACCATGTCCGAACGAATCACCAATCTGCAGCGCGTTATCAGATGCCTGTCCGATAACCGACATGTCTGCGACGACTGCCTCTCAGTCGAATCGGGCGTAGTACCACGGCAGACGGTCAATCGACTCTGTCGGGAAAATTCGCATTTGATCAGCGAGTGCGATGACCGGACTTGCGACGGACAGTGTCGAAAAGAGCACAAGATCCTCCGCTTTCTTCCGCAGCAAAATACCGGAGACACTCATGAAGACGAATTGGATGTCACTGTTAAGGCAAGCGCTGAGGCAGGTGCCATCCCCAAAGTCGATGACATCTTGGGTGATTCGGAGCCATCTGAAAAGAACGACCTAGTTCAGCAGAGATCCACAAATGCCGAATTTTCTCGAAAGGAATATCTGCATGACAATTTCAACGAGATCATTGTAAGGGCGCTCGATCTGCAGCCGGCCGATTATCTGGGGCGTTTGAGTCTAGATGGTCTCATGGATCTCAAGGCCATTACTTCCAATATTCATGCCGTAATCACGCTCAAGCTGACGTTCGCCCTGGTGGACTGGCTGCAAACTCATTTGAAGGTCACACCTGAGCAAGCGCATGCCCTCAATGACTCGGCGGATGCGACCAAGCCCTTTGTGTCGGGATTCGATATCGACAGCAATGATCCGAACTTGGTGGCTGAGGTTAAGGGCAATATTCCCGTTAAAGGCGGCTATGCTTTTGAAGCGGCCCAACTCAAAGGACTGACCGATGATGTGCGACAGATGTTCGGCTTGCCGCCCAATGGCAAATTCGCGGAGAGGATGTCTGTCAGATCCAAGATTCATCGCCCAAATCTTGGCAGCGCTCTCAAATTCTTGGGCGTTTTCGATTCAGTTCGTGTTCGTGCGGCTATCGCTAAATGGATGGAAACTTTCCGAAAGGCTCATGCCGGGCGAAAAGTGGAACTGGCTGAAGGAGTGGAAAGCTATGAACCCGATACGGTTTACGTTGTTTTTCTCGCCATCGGACTCGCAAGGAAGGGGGAGAATTAAATCATATGGCGGTGGACCCCAATTATTCAGAACCGACTCCTCCTTCCTTCACTCTCAAGGAGATCGCTTCTTGGACGCCGGGCGTGTGTCCAGAAGTGAAGACGAAGATTCGAGCCAGCATTCCAGCACTTCAGCGAGGGCTTGTGTGGACTCCCCAGCAAAATGAATTGCTGTGGGACTCGATTCTTCGTGGCTTTCCTATCGGAGCGCTGGTGGTGACAAAATGGTCTGACAGGCTGAAAAAAACCGCAGAGGTTGATGGTGGCAACATTACATTTCACCTCCTTGACGGCCAGCAGCGTTGTCATGCCATTGCGCTGGGCTTTGCCGACCCGTTTCCCATCAAGCCAACATTTGAGGGGCAAAAAATGGAGGCGATTCTTTGGCTGGATTTAAATCCGAAATTGGAGAAAAACAGCAGCCGCACTTTCTTGATTCGCGCCACCACCACGGCCCATCCGTGGGGATATGGCAGAGATGATGGTGCCACGCCATTGAAGGCAGGGGCTATTCGTGCTGCACTGAGACCTTTGGGCTTAAATGTGGCAGACCCGGAATACCGGCGGCCATTGCCATTCCAAATCTGGCCTTGTGAAGATGCGGCAACTGTTCCTGTCCCGCTGTCATGGCTTTTGCAACTCCCCGTGGAAGATGAAAATGTCTTTTGGAATTTGTTGAGACAACGAGCAGCGGATGCCAGCCAACTTCAGTGGGCATCAAAAGTTTGTGACTTCTGCAACAATCCCCACGCAATGACGATCAAGACCCGAATTTTTAGAGGTATTAAGAGGTCGCACATGGCTAGGTTGATCGCTCTGGAGGCGCCGGAGGAGTTGCTGGAAGAATCTGGGCAAGAAGTGTCAAATGCCAATGACAAGGACGGTATCAGCAATATTGAGCAGCTGTTTCAAAGGCTGAACGGACAAGGCACCAAACTCGATGGTGAAGAACTCGCCTACTCCATGATCAAGGCCTATTGGCCAGCCTTGGAGCAGCCGATCAATGAAGTCTCCAAGGGGCGGATGCCGCAGGCGAGAATGGTCTCATTGGGCGTTCGCGCCGCATTGGCCAAAGACGAAAAAAGAAATCTGCCCGTTCCACCTTCCGTGAGTGCTTTGCGGGTGATCGCCCGGCATGAGTCCGAAAAAAAGGCGGTCATCCAAAGATTCATTATGGACGATCTGGGGGACGCCTGCGAGTTCGTCGGCCAGTGGTTAAAATACGATGCCCAGACCAATCCAACCGGGCTTTTGCCTGTGCATATCACGAGCATCGCATTGAGTTCGCGCGAGGTTTACCTGCTGATGATACACTTTGCCAAGCGGTTGGAAGGACGGGAATTGCCAGGTAGCTGGCAGAAGACGATGCAAGCACTAGCCACCCTGGTCCATTGGTTCGCAGCGGACAAGGCGAAGGTGGCCAATCGGGTGTATGCGTGTTGTCGGGGGCAACTGAGTGTCGAAAATATTCGCAGAGCACTGAAGGAAGCGCATGATGCTGGAGAATTGTACACGATACATACGCCTGCATCGATAGACGCATTTATCACACTTCCCGATGCCAACTTGCAGGATTGGAATTGGTGGCAGCCCATCCAAGGGGACGGCATACAATCGGGCATTCAAAAGCGGCAGAGCGTTTGGGGTGGTTTCCTCAACTTCCGAGAAAATCGTGAACTTTTGCTTTATGCTCAGCGTCATTTCCTGGCAAAACGCTTTACCGACTATGACCCCGCAAGAAAGGATCTGTGGGAATCACACAATCGACCTTGGGATTTCGACCACATTTTAGCTTCCCATTACTACTACAACCGCAAGGATGGAAGCGAGTTCCGGGAGCTCTGCGGTCAATGGGGCCGAACCATTGGTAATCTTCGCGCATGGCCGTTCGAAGACAACCGTTCTGACCAGGCCGAAACAGCGGCAAATAAAATCAAAGGTGATCCCGGTAGTCTGGCAAACAGCTTTTTGACAGCCGATGAAGAGCAGGCCTTTTCAGGGGGAGACAAAACCCGAAGTGACGAGGTCACCGTTCGGGCATTTGTAAGCAAGTGCCGAGAGCGCCTTCTAAGGATCTACGAAACGTGGTATGAGGCTGTCGGCATTGTGAGCCTTGTGCCCCCACATGAAGAAATCGATTCAATCGCAACGGAAGCTTCTGCCATGATTGCCTCGGCTAAATGAACACGCCATTTACATGAAACGAATCCACGACAGCCTCCAGCATGTTTTTCAGCGTCATCGCTTGGTCTTTTGGTATGATCCTGCACAGGAGTGGGCGGAGACTTTCGAAGGCTACCCGGACAAAGAAGTGTTAAAGCTCACGGTGGCAGGAAATGAATTTGGAACCAAGGTTCGCATCATCCGCGATCCGAACCCGGATGCCCGATTCCTGATTTACATTCCAACGGACCGTCCGGCGGATGCGGACAACTGGTTACTGGACCTGCTGCTGCAGGGCTATGAATACAAGGCGGATAAAGCTTCGCTAGCCTTGCAGGAAGCCGGGCTGTCCCATGGCTTTCTGCATCTCGCGGAAGAGCACGGAAAATATTTTGATAGTGGAAAGCGCGTTCAGGCCCTGAAGGAACTCATTGAATCCGGTGATCAGAGCCGTGACATCAGGTTGAAGATGATGGCTGTGCTGGCGGATTCAGCACTGGATGTGGATGCGATGCTGCTGGGTTTCCTTCATACGGATCCAGAAGCGGAATTGCTGGCCACCGACCCTGTGGACGAATGCTTTGGAGAAGCAGCTTTAGTGCAACCGTTTTGGCAGGAGGTAGAACGTCTTTTTGGATACTCACCATCCACCCCCTCGTTGCGCGATTTTGCCGTGTCACTCTTCCGTGGAGCCAACCCATTGGACTCCCAGGCGGTGCTGCATCCCCATGCCAGAGTGTTTCTGCAACGGTGGAAGGACAGTCAGACTCACTGCATTTGGTTCCGCGACTGGGCGCACCAAATGGAAAAGGAGCTGCAAATAGCCACAGCACTTGGTGGACTGGACGAACGGAAAATGCTTGGCGATTGCGACACATTTGAAATTTTCGAAAAATTCACGCTTCATCGACTCTGCCATAAGT
Source organism: Prosthecobacter sp. (assembly GCF_044222345.1). Taxonomy (GTDB): domain Bacteria; phylum Verrucomicrobiota; class Verrucomicrobiia; order Verrucomicrobiales; family Verrucomicrobiaceae; genus Prosthecobacter. The sequence continues at coordinate 10,074 of NZ_JBGANL010000054.1, read as the reverse complement.
TTGCAGACGGGGCAGCGGCGGCTGACCTTCGTGCTGTGGTGCAACAACGGCGTAGCTCTATCTGGTGGCCGCAGCATGCACATGGGTATGCTGCCCTGGAGCAGGCAGTGGAATTGCGTGAATTCCTGGTCGGTGCTGAGCTGACGATGGATTCGGTCACCAGCGGTGTTAATCGATACGTGACAACCTGGTGGCGGATCGACATGGCCTACCGTCTCTGCATCTGGAATCTGCGCCGCTACGGTCAGGTGCAGGTGATGGAACAAATCTCCAAGTGGGTGGAGAAGTCCTACGTGAACAATTTCCTACTCCCGCTTTCCGATCGCTGGAGTGATCAAGTGCGCAGCATGGAAACGTGGGAGTGTGCTGGTGTCATTGCCCAGAGGCGCTTTTTCAATCACTACGTCCAGCCTTTCCTGAACAAGGGGCTGAAGGTGTTCGTGATCATATCCGATGCCCTTCGCTACGAGGCTGCGTCAGACTTTGCCCAGCGGCTCCGCTCCGCCAATCGCTGGACTGCCGAGGTGGAGGCTGTGTTTGGCTCCCTGCCATCCTACACCCAACTCGGGATGGCCTCCCTGCTGCCCGGCCAGGAACTGGCTGTGGACGCCACGACGGCAACGGTCGCTGTGGATGGACGCAGCGCCACGGGCACCCTTAACCGGCGAGAGATCCTGAGTCTGGCTTGTGAGGGTAAGGCCACTGCCATTCAAGCCGAGGAGTTTTTGGAATTGAACACGAAGACGGAGGGACGCGCCCTGATGCGCGATCACGAGGTGATCTACATCTTCCACAATGTCATCGACAAAACCGGCGACGCCGCAGGCACGGAGACCAAGACATTTGATGCCGTTGAGGATGCTTTCAACGAACTTGATCTGATCATCAAGAAAGTGGCGAATATCAATGGCAGCAACATGCTGCTGACATCAGATCACGGTTTCCTATTTCAGCAGGACGATGTGGCCAAAGACGATGCCACAGCACTGCCTGCCGCCGGGGAATGGATTTTTAAAAATCGGCGCTTTGCCATTGGTCGTGACATTTCCCCAAACACTAAAGTCAAGATCTTCAACAGTGCAGATTTGGGTTTGGTGGGAGAGTGGTCAGCGGCGTTTCCTCTATCGCTTGGACGCTTTCCGCTTCAAGGCTCGGGGATGCGCTACGTACATGGAGGTAGCAGTCTGCAAGAGGTGGTGGTTCCCGTGGTCAAAATTCACAAGGCCCGCGCCAACGACACCGGTCATGTCGAAGTAGAGTTGCTGCGCGTGCCTGCCAAGATCACCACTGGTCAACTTTCCATCGCGCTCTTCCAGGATCGTCCAGCTCAAGGCAAAGTTCTCCCCCGCACACTCCGCGTGGGCATTTATGCGAAAGACGGCACGAGCCTGTCCGAGATCAAGACGCAGACCTTTGACTCCAAGGAGTCGGAAGCACGACAAAGGGAGATGACCATGCTCTTGGTTCTCTCCGCCGCTGCTGATTCATTTAACAACCGAGAAGTGGATCTGCGCCTTGAGGAGACCGTCTCAGGAACCAGCCACATCGTGACGTACAAAACGCACAGTCTCAAACTTCAGAAACCCTTCACCAGCGACTTTGATGAGCACTGAACCCACACTTGATTCGATTATCACCGAAGAGCCGGAGCCATTTGTCGCTGTGCAGCGTCCGCTGAGTCTGCTGGATCAAAAGATCCTCCAGCATTTCCCGGGATTGGTGGTGCGTAAAGACCTGACAAAGGGACTGAAGCAAAACGCGGTGGTCCCAACCTACGTTTTGGAATACCTGCTGGGGCAGCACTGCGCCACGGACGATAACGAGGTGGTCAAAGCTGGTCTCGAATCCGTGCAGAAGATTCTGGCCAAGCATTATGTGCATCGGAATCAGGCACAGCTGGTAAAGTCCACAATCAAGGAGAAGGGGAGGCATAAGGTCATCGACAAGCTGACCGTGGAACTGAACGACAAGGGTGGATTTTACGAAGCCGAATTCACCAATCTGGGCCTTAAAAAGGTGCCCGTGTCAGACGACTTTGTGCGCCGTTATCCAAAACTGCTTGTGGGTGGAATCTGGTGTATCACCGATGTTACCTATGAGGTCGCCGAAGACCCGAAAGCAAGTCCATGGCAAATCGACACACTAAAGCCAATTCAGGTGGCCAGTGTGGATTACGAACAGTTTTTGGCAGCCCGGGCACAGTTTACCACCGAAGAGTGGATGGACGTTCTGATTCAGAGCATGGGCTTCAATCCAGAGATGTTCGGGCGACGGGCAAAACTCCTGACGTTGATTCGTCTCATTCCGTATTGTGAGCGCAATTACAACCTGCTCGAACTTGGCCCCAAGGGCACCGGGAAATCGCACATCTATGCGGAGTTCTCTCCGCATGGTATGCTCATTTCCGGCTCAGAAGTGACCGCTCCAAAACTCTTTGTCAGCAATTCCAGCGGCAAAATCGGCCTTGTCGGCTACTGGGATTGCGTTTGCTTCGACGAGTTCGCCGGCAAGGACAAGAAGGTCGATAAGGCGTTGGTGGACATCATGAAAAATTACATGGCCAACCGCACTTTTTCGCGCGGGATCGAGCAGCTCACAGCCGAAGCCTCCATGGTCTTCATGGGCAACACCAAGAAGTCTGTAGCCTACATGCTGAAACATTCGCATTTTTTCGAGCCGCTTCCTGACAAGTATATTGACTCCGCCTTCCTCGACCGCATCCACGCCTACAACCCAGGCTGGGAAGTTGCGCCCATTCGCCATGATCTTTTCACCAATGGATATGGCTTTATCGTGGATTTCATTGCCGAGGTTTTGAAGCATCTGAGGACTGAAGATTTCACAGGTGCCTACAAGCAGCATTTTGAGGTTACGTCTGAAGTCTCCACACGCGATCAGACTGGCTTTGAAAAGACTTTCTCAGGCATGATGAAGATCCTCTTTCCTGACGGAAAAGCCACCCCACAGGAGATGGAGGAATTATTGGCATTTTCAATGGAATCACGCCGCCGCGTCCGCGAGCACATCCTGCGGATCGACGACACCTTCAAGCGTCACGACTTTATCTACCGGCCACTTAGCGGAGGAGCCCCGATGACCGTGTTGACTCCTGAAGAAATTCAGTATCCAACCTTTTCCGGTCCACGAATTTCACCTGCTGCAGATGGTGAGCCAATTCCTGAGGCGCATGAAGAAATTAAGCCTGAGGCTATTCCTGCGACGGCGGCAAACTCTGTCGGTGGTGAGCCACAACCAGATCATGTGGTAATTCCCGAGAATACCAAGGGGTGGAGCTACCGCCGCTTGTTTGCCAAACATCTCAAGGGGGCGCGCACGATCACCATCAGCGATCCGTATGTGCGGATGTTTTTCCAAGCCCGGAATCTCATGGAGTTTCTTCAAATGGTTCATGAGCTAGTCCCGGAGGGCGATGAGGTCACCGTTCACTTAAGAACTCAATCGGATCCTGATTCATGTGTGAAGCAGGCTGAGAACCTGAATCAGATAGCAGATTCATTTCTTGGGTCCCGCATCGCCTTCACATGGGAAGATGATCCCAGCCCCAATTTTCACGCTCGAAACATCACCACCGACACCGGATGGAAGATCACCATTGACCGGGGAATGGACATTTTCCAGAGGTACGAAACAGGTCCGTTCTCACTGGCGCAAGCCATGCAGGAAGCACGCCTGACGCGTGGAGCAGAGGTCACTTATTTCAAGATCTGAAGCACGCACTACAGTTTGAACAGGCTCGATACCAACACAGATGCGCAAAATTACGATCTACATGTGGGGCTACTGGGGTTGGGGCAATTCAGCCACCGAACTCGTCAGAGCTGTTGACGCCGTCGAGCGCAAGAGAGGATTTAAACCACCGTTGTTCGTGGATATTCGAATGAAAAGATCGGCTCGCCCGGCGGTGTTTCGAGGTAACGCCTTCGGACGGGTGGTTGGTGCTTCGCGCTATGAAACCATGAGCTCCCTGGGTAACGAGCATTATCTCGCTGATCACAAAAAACGGCTGCCGAATTCCACCCGGCAGATTGTCATTCATGATCCTACCGCAGCCGACCTATTGCTGGACCGGGCGGTTGAGCTGAGACAGGAGAACAAGCACGTGATCTATTTCTGTGCCTGCGAATTTCCCAACGGTAATTTAAACAGCGACGGATGCCGGTACGCATGTCATCGCTCTGTTGTCTCAAATCTGTTGCTCAAGTGCGCTAAGAAGAAAGGAATTGCGTTGGAGGTGGTTGAATGGCCCGGTGGCAAAAGTAAACGCATCGACGTTGTTGTTCCGCCTGAAATTATGAATGCCGTGCGAGACAATCGCAAGTTTGTGCCCGTTCCACGACAGCGATCTATCGCCGAGTGGGCCGAGACTCCATGGGGATCATTGGCACGCTTGTGTTGCGCTCATGACGATCTTGTGATTCTCACTGGACCTGCAAAGTTTAAAAGCGGTAAATGGGGGCTGCCTGTGCTTGATTGGCAAGAAACCAATATGAAGGCAAAATTAAAAGCACAAAGCACGCGTTGGTGTCGTCGCCATGAAGTCGGTGGAGTCTTCGCATGAACCCTTTTCCTTGTTTTTTGAAAATTGGCACTTTCTGAGGTGATAATTTTACGGTCACCGCATTTTCAGTATCGCCTACTCAGCCTCTCAGGAATACCGATCAGTTCTAGGTTCTCTCAGACGTGGCCCCACCACCCGCCGCACGTCCAACGTGAACCCCTTTCCGTTGTCGAAGGGCTTCACGTCTCCTGTGACCTGCACGACCGGATGGCGAACGGTGGCGAGGCCGTAGGCGCGATAGGCGGCGGCGAATATTTCGCATTCCACGATGCCGGTGCGGTCGCAGATGGAGATGAACTTCATCGGCTGGCCGTTCTGCTGAACGTGGGAGCGGCTGACGATGATGAGGCCGCAGATGGTCACTCGCTGGTTCTGGTAGTGGTGAAGCTCCGAGATCGGGCAGTAGGTACGCCAGTCCACCTGCGGGAAGCGGTCCAGCGGATGGCCGGAGACGGTAAAGCCCAGCAACTCCGCCTCGTCGTCGAGGCGTTGTTGCAGGCCAGTTTCGGCTCGGAAGGAGGCGCGAAGTTTGTCCCCGTTTCCCTGCCTGAATAGCCAGCCCTCGTCGGCGCTACGGTCGTGCGTGCTGTGCAGGCAGTGCCAGAAGTGCTCTGTGCGTGAGGGGCCAAAGCAGTCAAAAGCACCACAGCGGATGAGGTTCAGGGCCTCCGGTCCTTCCGGCTGCACACGCTCGCAGAAGTCCCGCACATCGGTGAAGGGGCGCTGTGCCAGCTCCGCACGGCAGCGGGCGAGCATGGCATCGCTCAGGTCTTTGATGCTGCGCAGCGGCACCCGTATGGCTTTGCCCAGCGGTGCGGCAGGCGTGCCATGCTTTGCGCTGGATGCCTCCACACGGAAGGCATCGCCGGGGAGGTTCACGCTTGGCAGCAGAAAGCCGATGCCCAGGCGGCGGCACTCCAGGGTATAGACCAACGGAGAGTAGAACCCTTTACCGTTGGTGAGCACGGAAGCCAGAAACTCTGCCGGGTGGTAGTGCTTCATGTAGGCCCCCTGATAAGCCTCCACGGCATAGGCGGTGCTATGAGCGCGGCAGAACGCATAGCCCTGGAAACCCGCCACCAACTCCCACACCGCAGCGATGGACGTCTCCGTGCGGCCGCGAGCACGGGCAGCGGCGATGAACTCCCCGCGCACCTCCTGCACCTTGCGGGTGTCCAACTTAACCAGCGCCCGCCGCAGCACGTCGGCACGCCCCGGAGCAAGACCCGCGAAAGACTCGCAGATTTGCAGGATGTGCTCTTCATACGCCACCACCCCAAACGTGGAGCGCAGCACCGGGGCCAGGCTCTCGTGCGTGTAGGTCACAGCCTCCAGTCCCTGCGCACGGCGGGCAAACTGCGCCTTCTTGAGGCCATTGGCCGCGCCGGGACGGATCACAGACACAATGGCAACCAGGCAGTCGATGTCTCGCACTCCCGCCATGCAGGCTAGGCTCGTCATGGCCGGACTCTCGATATGGTGAACGCCTCGTCCATTGCCACTGGCGATCATTTGCCACACGCCCGCATCGCTCCACGGCTCCACATCGGGCGCACGGGCGGGGCTTTCTGTGGCGCCGATGCCCCCCACCTCCAGCGCCGCGAGATCGACATGTTGCACCACACGTCCTGCTTGCCCGGTGCCGCAACCGTAACAAGATGCCTCTTCCATGACTACCTCCGACTGGCAGGCCGTAAGCAGAGATGAATTTCCACCCGAAAATCTGGTGGTCTGGACGACAGATGGCCATGAAGTCCGCAAGGGAGTGTGGTCCTGGAGACTGGAGGGAGCCATTGAAGATGCCCTCTGGCATGATGAAGCCGGCGGCGTTATTGTTGTCACACATTGGTGTGCATTGGATTGGTGCCCTGAAGTCCAGCTAGGATCGTCTGCCCTAGCATTGCCTGTTTGAATCTCCGCCCGCAGCAGCGCTTGGGCATCACGCAGCACCGCAAGGCCTCCCTGCGCAAGGATGTCCAGCTTGATCAAGCCCACCGCCTCCGCGGCGTCCATGTCAAAGTGCGTGGTAGGCCAGCCCTTGGCACTGATGAAAGTCGGTGAATGATCCCGGATTGGATCACGCGAGAGCACCACGCCGCAGGGGTGCATTTTGGCATAGCGCGGAAAGCCATCCAGCCGTCCCGCCATGAGCAAAGCCGTGCGCAGCGGCTCCTCCTGCCAGGGCAGGTCCGCGCATTCCTGGGACAGCGCTACGGCGTCGGCCACATGGGTGGCGTCTGTCCAAGGCAGGTGCTCAGTCAGGCGGCGGATTTCATTTTCAGCCACGCCCAGCACCTTGGCCACATCCGCCACGGCGGCCCGTGCCTGGAAGGTGTTGAATCCGCCCACAATGGCCGCGTGCTCCGGCCCATGGCGTGCGAGCAGCAGTCGCACCACGTCGTCTTTGCGGTCATGGGCAAAGTCGATGTCGATGTCAGGCAGCTTTTGCAGCGCCATGCGGTCGCGGTTGAGGAAACGTTTGAAGTACAGCTCGAAGCGGATGGGGCAGACATTGCTGATGCCCAGCGCGTAGCACACCAAGGAGTCCGCCGCGCTGCCTCGTGTGATCCAGCCGATGCCCCGCGCCCGGCACTCCTGCAGCATGTCCCACACGGTAAGGAAATAGTCCTCGTATCCCACCTCTGCGATGATGGCCAACTCCTCGCGCAACTGCGCCTCATGCGTCGGCGCCTGACGTCCGTAGCGCCAGCAGAGTCCCTCGTGCGCCAGCCGGTGCAGCATGAAGGCGGCGGTGCTGCCATCCCTTGGCACATAACGCGGAAAGCGCAGCGTTTTGAAATCAAAGGCAAACTCGCACTGCTCCGCGATCTCCCGCGCCGCCTGCATGGCCGCAGGGGTAAAGCGCTGTCCCCACTCAGCAGGCGCATGAAATGCAAAGTCTCCGCGCCGCTTCTCCGGGTGCTTTTCATTGAGCAGCGTGAGCGTCTTCATGCTTTGCAGCACCTGGAAGAACGTTCGGTCCTCCTTGCTGCGGTAGCGTATTTCCGGCAACGCCACCGCAGCGCTGTCAGCAGGCACGACAAGCAGCCCTGCCGCATGCTCGTGCATGGCGGAAGGGGTAACATCGGCGGAAAGCAGGCGGCAGAGATTCTGATACCCGCGAAGGTTCTGCACATAGGCCAGCATTCTGCGCCCCTGGCAGGCCAGCTCCGCGCCGATGATGGGCTTGATCCCCGCCGCGCTCGCCGCTTGGAAAAACGGCACGGCGGCATAGAGCCCCGGATCGGTGATGGCCACGGCAGGCACATCATGGGCTGCGGCAGCCTCGATGATGGACGGAATCGTGAGCGCCGAATCCATGAAGCTGTAACAGCTCCGTACATTGAGCACAGGCACCGCACGGCAGTCGGCCGGTGTGCGCACGATCACTTGGCCCGAGGTGGGACGCTCACGCAGCACGCGGTTGGTCGCCTGCACCACATGGCCCGTCACAGGCTGAGGCTTGGGCAGCAGCTCGCGCCCGCTGTCCCCGTTCATCTTCAGCCACAGGTCATGCCCACGCATCACGCTATGCCCGCCGTGTTTCAGGGCATCCACAACCCCCGCCAGCTTTTGCCATTGGCCGCGAACCCTGTCCGCAGGCTCCAGCGGCAGCATGGAGAGCAGGCAGGCCTCATAGACCTTGCTGTACTTCAGCGCCACCAGTCGCACGCTCACCCGCCTTTCCCAGGCACGCTTCAGCAGCCCGGCCAGCAGCGGATACACATCGTTTTCCAGCGCCGTGGGCTCCTCCAGGGTGGTGGAGCGCTGCACCTCGTCCATGTCGTTGTATCGCAGGCGAAGGGTCACACAGCGGACGCTTTTGTGCTCGGTTCTCACCCGGCGCATGAGAGAGTCAGCCATCGAGCGCAACCGGGCTAGGATGAACGTTTCATCAGTGGTGTCGGAATTGAAGGTTTCCTGTTCGCCGTAGCTCTTGGCCTCGGGCGGCTCACAGATTACAGGGCGCGGATCATGCCCTAGCGCATAGCCGTGCAGCGCCGGCGCTCCTTTGCCAACCAGCAGCGCCAGCTCCTCCACGGGTGTCCTGGCGATGTGCTCGATCTGGCGCAGGCCTGCTGTGTTCAACGTGGTGACCAGTTGCGGCCCCACCAAGGGCAGCCATTTGTTTTCTAGCGGCCACAAGAACCCCTGTTCGTTGCCGGGTGAAATTTCGATGAAACAGTGTGGCTTGCGTAGCTTGCTGGCAATCTGTGACACCAGCTTGTTGCTGCCTACACCCACTGAGACGGAGAGCTTCAGGCTTTGCTCTATCGCCCGCTGCATCCTCTCCGCCGCATTGCCAGCACCGATGTGTCGTGCGCCGTTCAGGTCCAGGTAGCATTCGTCAATCGAAGCCTGTTCCACCAAAGGAGTGATGTCATAGGCATAGCTGAACATCAACCGGGAGAAGCGTTCGTAGAGGTCAAAGTGGCATGGCAGCACGATCAGCGACGGGCAGAGCTTCTTCGCGCGTGTGGTAGGCATCGGGGTGTAAATTCCCAAGCGTCGCGCCTCGTAGCTAGCCGATGCAATGATGCCGCGCCTCTCGCCACCGACGGCTATTGGGCGGCCGCGGAGTTTAGGATCCGCCGCCTGCTCGACTGAAGCGAAGAAGGCATCGGCGTCGAAGTGCAGAATCATGGCTCATCCCTTCTCGGATAGGCGTAGCAGCGCGATGAGCACTCCCTGAATCACTAGCTCACGTGCAGGAATGAGGTCGGGGTATTTCGGGTTTGAGGCCCGCAGATAGGGCACGCCGCCTTGAACAATGAAGCGTTTCAGTGTCGTCTCGCCGTCAATCAACGCAGCCACGATGTCCCCATGTCGGGCCTCCCGGAACTCCATGATGACGATGTCCCCCTCCAAAATGGCGGCATTTCGCATGGAGTCGCCCCGGACCTTCAGCGCAAAGGTGCGAACGTTTTTGGGCAGTCGAAGGGTTGTGGGATCAATCTCGATACAGCCGTCCACCCGCCCCTCCTGCAGTTCCGGCCGGCCAGCGATAATGCAGCCAAGAAGCGGGATCTGATGGCGAATCCACGAGCGTGACTCAGAAAGCCAAAGGAGGCACAGGTCGGGTTCTGAAAGTGAAGGGGGCATGGCTGCACCCAATACTGTTCTTTAGAACAGTTTCAACTGCGGACTGATTTCTTCTTCCGCTTTGACGGGGGCGTCCCCCGCTTGAGGCACGGGCGCGGCAATAGCTCGGAGCACTTCCTCGGAGTTGTTCCGCGCGTTATTCGCGGCGGTGGAAACGCGGTAGGCTTGCAGTGCAGAATCGGCAGAGGGGTGCAGGAATGCTTTGATTTCCAACTCGTTCAGTCCCGGTTGAAGCCAGGCCAGGGCGGCTTCGTTTTCCAAAACCAGGGGACTTCGGTCGTGAAATTTTGCCATGTAGCGTCCCGGTGGTGTCGTGACCACGCTCATAGAAGTCACGAGGGGGCCGCTGATCTCGTCGCTGGGATCAAGGCTTTCCCAGACATCCCAGATCC
>NZ_JBGANL010000126.1:0-4766 GCF_044222345.1 Prosthecobacter sp. | reverse complement strand
GGTGCGGACTATGAAGGTGATCGGCTGGCCGGGCTTGAGATTCATGGTGGTATGAAAGCTGGGATGGATGGAGGGCGGGATGTTCACGAAGTCTGCGCCGATGACCTGCACGATGGCGAAGTCGTAGCTGGTGCTGCCGCCGGGGCCGGTGATTTTGAGGATCTCGCTGTAGCAGCCGGGCTTCGTGTACGTGTGCTGGAAGGTGGCGGCGCTGCTCCGGGTGCCGTCGGTGAGGGTCCATTCGTAGCTGCCGATTTTGCCGGCGGCGGCCCAGGACTTGGAGGCATCCAGCGTGATGGTCTCGCCGGCGCGGATGAGGTGATGCGGGCGCGCCACGGCGATGAGGGCGGGCTTGTTTTCACGCACGTAGCTCTCCCACGCGAAGGCGTAGGCCTCCTGCGTGCCCCATTTGCCGGAGGGCTGGCGGCTCTTGATGCCGAAGTGCAGGTGCGACCACCCGCCGCTGGCGCCTTCCTTGCCGAGGAGGCCCATGCGCTGGCCCATCTTCACGCGCGTGCCGGGCTGGATGGCGTCATCGATGACGTGGAGATGGCTGTAACGATAATACCAGCCTCTGGCATCGAGCACGTACACCACATCGTAACGCGGGCGCACGGGGGTTAGGGAGTAGCCGTCGAGCGTCTTGTCCCGCGCGCTGACGACGAGGCCGTCTGTGGCGGCGACGACTTCCACGAGGCCTTCGCAGCCGCCGAAGTCAAGATCGTTGTGGTAGTAGATTTTTTTGCGGTCGGGCTTGTCGCCGCCGTCCACGTAGGTGGGCTCGTTGGAGAACTGGGTGCTGGTGGCAAACCAGCGCTGCTTGAGCGGATAGACGAAGGTGCCGGGCTCGATCCACGGCGCGCCCGCAGGCCAGAGGCGCAGCCGCGCGTCTTTCTCCAGGCCCCAGGAGTCTTCGCCGCTGTTGGCATTGTAGCCGCGGGTGATGGGGCAGTCGATCTGCACGCCGCCGACGGTTTGTGGCAGGTGGTAGTTGGCGCTGGTGAGCCAGGCCTCCGCGCCGTTCACCTGCACCTTCACCTTGGCCTCGCGCACGGCATGGGCCATGGAGTCGGTCTTCTCCTGGAGATCGAGCAGCGTCACCTTCGCGGTGCTGCCATCGGCGAGTTTCACTTCGGCGGCTTCACCGAGTTTCAGGTCCACGGCGCGCAGGGTGGGCTGCTGCGTGGGCTCAGGCGGTGCGGCGTGCAGCTGGCAGAGGGCGGCTGCGAGGAGGGCCAGGGTGAGGAAGGATGTTTTCATGCGGGAGGAGGATGCTTCAACGGATCTCGTGCGGCAGATCCTGCATGCGCTGATGCAGTGCGCGAGTGTGCCCACGCCTGTGATACCACGCACAGTTGAAAACGAGTCCTGAAGTCAAACCGCTCTTCGCGAGAAGAGGTGGGTATGATGGCGTAGGACGGTCGTGGCGAAGCCCGCCCGTCTGTGAGCGTACGGCAAACACCATGGCGTGCGAACGTCCTCGCAGTCGGGCGGTTATCATGGCTGGGAGCGCCGATGTCCACATCGGCTCCGGCGAGCGTCCCTGCGCCATCGCCACGGAAACAAGCTCACATGCCACCTGCCCCCCGCCCCTATGACTTTCCAGACCCGAGCGCCCCGGGCGCAGGTGCATGCCGTGCGTGGGGTCCTCTCTTTACGCAGGCCCCTTCCCCCACCCTGCGGCGGGCTGCAGGGCTGAACAATTGAAGAACAGGCTTGGGCAAGGGATGGGTAGCGGGTCGCACGGCATTGATTCAGCTTTTTCCATTACCGAGGAGGTCTATGATGAACGGCTGCATTCTATGGGGAAATGACATGAAGCGCACCTCCACGCTTTTCCCACGGGGAGGGCAGAGAGCCGCTGCGGGAGAGGCGCGGCGTGGGCTTGCGGGTGGTGCGGTGGCCAGGATGCTCACAGCGTGCCGGGCGTGGCTGCTGGTGCTGCTGGCGCTGACGGGATCCGTGGCGATGGCGGCGAGCTGCCCCTACTGCGGGCAGGTGTATGGTGACCCGATGCCGGGGGACGAGTCCCGCGTGTATGCGCTGCGTCAGCAGCATGAGGCGAGCTGCCCTTCCCGGCCGCAAGGCGGTGGTGGCGGGAGCTATGGCGGCGGGGGCAACATCTTTGAGGGGCTTTTCCGTGGTCTCCGGGAGCGCCGTGCGCAGCAGCCCAGCCCGCAGCCGGGGAGCCGCTTCAGCTTCGGCGATTTGTTCAGGCCGCCCTCCAGTCGCGCCGGAGGCTCTGAACTCAGCGCGGCGGCGCAGAAATTTGAGCACCTGGGGAAATCCGCCCCCGCGCCGCCCCCGGTGGGCGGTGGCAGGGCTGTGGCGGCGGCACCGGCGAAGACGGGCCTTTTCAACCGGTTGTTTGGCCGCAAGTCCAATCCGGAGGACCCGGGCCTGAAGCCGGCGGAGCGCATCGAGGCAGGATCTGAAACGAGTGCGCGTCAGCGGCTGGCCGCGGCGGGTGTGCACGGGCAGGAGGCGCTGAAAGCGCGTAGCGATGAGGAGATGAAAGCGAAGTCGGGACTCGGCTTTGACACGCCCGGCCGCACGCCGGCGAACGCGGGCTCCGGCACCTATTTGCGCAAGGTGATGAGCGGCCCGTCTCAAAACTTTCTCTACCGGAGTGAGCTGCCCAAGGGGATCAAGCTGCCGCGCGATGTGGAGCAGCGTCGGCGCGCCCTGGTGAAGGAGCGTGAGAAGGCGCTGGCGAGCTACCGCGCCACGTACCTGAGCTATGACAAGGCCAAAAACGATCCGGTGAAACACAAGCAGCTCGAGGGCGAGCTCCGCAGCATCAACCGCTCCGTGAATGAAACGGAAAACAAGATCAAAAAAGAGGTGAGCGATGCGGCGGAGAAAGATCCGCAGCTCAAGGAATCGCTGATCAAGGTGCTGCTGGTGGAGGACTGACCCCGGCATGACTGATTGAGCGCCGAATGATTCGCCACTCCAACTCCAACTCCAACTCCAACCGCCTGCACAACCATGAAACCCGCCTTCCATCTCGCCTTTGCGGTGCTGTTTGTGGCGGCGGCCAGCCTCTGCCTGCGGGCGGATGAACAGGTGGCGATGAAGCTGGCAAAGATCGCCCCGCTGACGAAGATCCGCTCCGCCGCCGTGCTCGATCACCTGACCGAACGACGCGCGCAGCTGGAGCTCATGCGTGCGGAGGTGAAGCAGAAGGTGGAGAATTTCAATGCGCTGGGTCCGGTGAAGCCGGGATCTGCCGCGGAGGCGAAGCGCCGGCGCGATCTGGCGGAGCTGGCCGCCACGGTGAAGGCCTGCACGAAGGAGGTGACCGAATTCAACACGGTGGTGGAGGATGAGGCGGTGTGCGGGCAGACCGCGCAGACGGAGCAGGATTTCTTCGCCACGAACCGCGAGGCCTGGGCCCAGGCCATGAAGAGCGAGCTGGTGAAGACCAGCGAGCCGAGGGCGCGGGCGATGACCGAGGAGATCCTGGAGGCGCTGAAGCAAAGCGGGGGCCGGACGCCCCTGGCCAAACTGCCCAAGACGACGGCGGATCTGGCGCCGGGGGACATTCTGCTGATGAAACCGGATGCGAGCAGCCGCATGAGCAAGATGATTCCCTCTGCGGACCAGCATTACCGGCAGATCGGCGCGTTTTTTTCAGACGACCCGCAGCCGCAGACCGAGCGGCATGACATCGCCCACACGGTGCTCTATCTCCGCAGCGTGAATGGAAAGAGGCTCTATCTGGACCACCAGATCGATGAGGGAAGCCGGGTGCTGGATGAGCGGGAGTTTCAGGCGCGGTACTCGCAAAGGCTGAGCCATGTGGCCATCCCGCAGTCTGCGGTGGACGGGGAAAGGCTCTGGACGGCGGCGCGCGCGGCCGCCCTGCACTCGGGGCCGGGGGACTTTGGCGTGCTGGGGCATGCGGAGATGGATCTGGCGGTGGTCGTGTTTGCCAGCGACGCGAGGCTGAGCGCGATCTATGCCATGGTGGGCGGACGCGGGCGCGCCGTGGAGGTGACGCCGTCGAATTTTTTCAATGAGAAACTCCAGCATGGCTACTTCACCGTGACGTCTTTGAAAGCGCCGTGACGCCGCTGCCCTGGCCGTGGGCCGCCGCCTCGCAGCGCGGCTCTTGGGCGGGACGGCAGCGCCCGGCACTTTTGACTCCAGATACTTTCGCCCTTCCCTGCAACTCCATCCTCCACCTCCCCTGCCCTATGCAAACGTCTTCTGAGCCAAGATCGCCCGCCGTCATGCGTGCACGTGCCGCCGCGCTGGGCGTGCTGCTGCTGGTCGCCAGCCTGCTGAGCAGCTGCGCCGCCTCCACGTGGGACCGGCTGGACCCGGAGTATGCCGCCCTGCTTCCTGCGGCGCAGCGCGACTGGCCGCCTAGCGCGGTCGTGGGCATCTGGCACACGGAGACGCAGCCGCGCTTTCTGCATCCGTCCTCGCGCTACACGCTGCAGTTTCTGCCGGATCACACCGTGCACTGGCGCGGGGACGGCATCGAGGGCGCGCGTGGCGAGTGGCAGTATCAAGGCCAGGGCCGCTGGAACGTGGTGTGGACGCGCAACGTCTTTCTCAATCCCCTCGCCGGGCAGTACTGGCTGCCGGTGACCGTGCGCTATTCAGGCCGCTACCTGCTGGTGGACGCCCCCTTCAACGGCGGCGCCTTCAGCGGCGGCGGCGTGATCAAGAACCACCTCGTCTACGCCTCCGCCCGCGATGAAGCAGCCATGCAGCAGGCCGTGAACAAACGCTTCTGAGATGGGGGCGGTGGG
>NZ_JBGANL010000125.1:2775-4781 GCF_044222345.1 Prosthecobacter sp. | reverse complement strand
CGCCGCCCGCATGGAGGCTCCGCCCGCAGCCCCCGCCGTGCGCTACGTGGCCTATGGCGACTCCGTCACCCACGGCTTCACCGCCAGCGCCATTGACAAAACCTACCCGTATCTGGTAGCTCAAAAGATGAACTGGCAGCTCATCAATCTCGGCCTCGGCGGCCGCGCCTCCAATGTCTCCGACGCCCACGTCCTCAAGACCCTCAAGGCCGACGTCATCACCGTGCTCATGGGCGTGAACGACTGGCAGGGCGGCGGCCCCGTGGAGCGCTACCGCAGCAACATGAACGGCTTCTTCAATGCTCTCCGCGCCGTGCAGCCCGCCGTGCCCATCTACTTCATCACCTCCCTCTGGGTGCCCCCCGCCTGGAGCCCCAAGAGCCAGATCACCGATCTCGAAGCCTACCGCAAAGTCGCCCGCGAAATCGTCGCCACCCGCAAAGACCCCCATTTGCACCTCATCGAAGGCCTCGACCTCATCGACCACGACCCCAAGTTGTTCGACCCCGTCGCCGTGCATCCGAATGACCAAGGCTTTGCGCAGATGGGGGAGAGATTGGCCAAGCAGATGAAGCAGCCGGGGAAGTGACTGACCTTCGTCAGGAACGCCTGCCGAATGTAGGCGGGAAGTGTCCGGCGGCCCTGCGCCAACGAGGAGCTTGCGCACGCCTCTCGCATACCTCCGGCATGCGCCCTGGATCAATGGGGGCGGGTTTCGCGTGATCCGGTGGTTCCCGCTCGCCGAGCCTCGCTTCACCACCGGCTACCTTCCGTGCTCCCTCCGGGAGCGGATGGCCATCCCGCACCCCACTCTCCCGCGCTTCATCTCACCCACCCGCCGCTCCCTTCCCACCACGAATCACTCCCCGTTTTGCAACATCACCCGCTCTGCCGCTGTAGAACTCACACCATGAACCTTCGGTTGAAGCAGCGCAGCGCTCCCGTATTGAGTCCCGATCGGCGGCGGCTTTTGAAGTCGATGTCTGCGGGCGTCCTCGGGCTGGGGCTGCCG
This sequence comes from Prosthecobacter sp., assembly GCF_044222345.1. Taxonomy (GTDB): domain Bacteria; phylum Verrucomicrobiota; class Verrucomicrobiia; order Verrucomicrobiales; family Verrucomicrobiaceae; genus Prosthecobacter. The sequence goes on along the minus strand of NZ_JBGANL010000125.1, from coordinate 3,769 downwards.
GAGTGGCTGGCCTTGCAGGCGAGGGCGGGCAATGCGACCGGTGCCGTGCAGACCGGGCAGGCGAAGCGCGTGCTGGTCATCTATGAAGAGGGCGGCATCAGCCAGATGGACTCGTTTGATCCGAAGCCGGACGCGCTGCTGGATCATCGGTCGCCGTTCAAGCCGATCCCGACGAGCGTGCCGGGCACGCATTTCTCCGAGCTCATGCCGCTCACCGCGAAGCAGGCGCACCGGCTCGCCGTGGTGCGCTCCATGACTTCCGCGCCCACGGCGGGGCACAAGGAGTGCTGCCAGGAATTTTTCAAAGGCTACCGCAACACCAACGCCTTCGAATTTCCCGACATCGGCGCGGTGGTGACGGAGCTCATGGGCACGGAGCGGCCCGAGATGCCAGGCTACATCTTTTGCCCGGGCATCAACATGCCCAATGCCGTCACCAGCACCGGGTTTCTGCCTGCCAGCCGCGCCCCGTGGAAGCTCGGCACCAAACAGCTCGGCGAAGACCTCAGCGATCCCGCGTGGAAGGTGCGCTCCCTGGAGCTGCGCGCAGAGCTGGGGCGCGAGCGCCTGCTGGAACGCTACCGCCTGCTGGAATCGCTCGATGCCGGTGCCATCGCGCAGTCGAGCGCCGGGCAGCTCATGAAGGGGCACACCAAGCATGCGCTGGATCTGCTCACGAGCGATGAAGCCAAGCACGCGTTTGATCTTTCGCGCGAGTCCGACAAAACGCGCGACCGCTACGGGCGCGATCATCGCGGCTGCTGCTACCTGCTCGGGCGTCGTTTGATCGAGTCCGGTGTGCGCTTTGTCACCGTCACGTGCATCCAGCCGCCGGAGCACGTGAAGCGTCCCGGCATCGGCCAGCCGGGCGGTGTGTTTCTGAACTGGGATCATCACGAAGGCATCTACAACAACGGCCCCTGCGGCGGCCCGCAGGGCAGCAGCAATCAGGAGCGCTACGGCCTGCCGCATCCGGTGATGATGCCCAGCCTGG
>NZ_JBGANL010000125.1:0-2758 GCF_044222345.1 Prosthecobacter sp. | reverse complement strand
GAGGACATGCATGAGCGCGGCCTGCTGGCGGAAACGCTCGTGTGTTTCGTCACCGAGATGGGCCGCACCCCGCGCATGAACAAGAACGGCGGGCGGGATCACTGGGCGCGTGCCATGTCCATCGCCTTTGCCGGTGCCGGCTGTCCCGGCGGGGCCGTCATCGGCGCGACCGACCGGGAGGGCGGCGATGTGACCGATGCGCTCTACACGCCCTACGACTACGCCGAAACGATCTACCGCAAACTCGGCTTCGGTGAGAATCAGCGCCTTGCCCGGCCCAACGGCGTCGCCGTGCCCCTGTCCGATGGCGGCCGGGCGATCCGCGAGTTGTTTTGAGCGTGTGGCTTTCATCATAATGGTTCATGGTATGAGCAAACACGAGGGCTTTGGCACGTGAAAGCGAGGGGAAGGGGCGTTTCGAAAGGCGGTGCCGCGATGCAGAACAGCAACGCATTACCCATGTGAAGACACCTCCGTCCCAGCGCGACGCGAAATCACCCTCGCTGCGGCCTCCAAAAACGTGATTGACTTATGGATCAAATGAGACATGAATAAGTATCAAATGAAAAAAGACTCCACCCTCGTTCAAGAGATCGCCCCCGTTTACCACAGCGGCGTGGGCGCGCGGAAGGCAGGCGGCGGCATCGTGGCTTACCTGGCGCATGGCGCGGCAGGCAGGCATGCGCCGTTTGAGTTTACCACGGCACGGCTCATCCAGTCCCTCAAGACCGGGCTGCCCGTGCAGGAGCTGGATGATTTGCGCAGCAGCCTGGACGTCTCCATGGAAAGGCTCGTGCCCATGCTCGGCATCTCCAAGGCCACGCTGCACCGGCGCATGGCGGCAGGCAGGCTGGACCCCGCAGAGTCAGACCGCGTAGTGCGCTTTGCCCGGCTCATGGGCAAGGCCGTGGAAGTCATGGAGTCCGTGGAGAATGCGCGTGCATGGCTCACCTCCGCGCAGCGCGGCCTCGGCGGCGCGGTGCCGCTGGAGTACGCAGAGACGGAGGTCGGCGCCCGTGAAGTGGAAGACCTCCTCGGCCGCATCGAATACAGCGTCTACTCATGAAGCTGCAGGCCTGGCGCATCGTAAAGATGAAGCACGCCGCCACCGCCTTCAGTGGCGAAGGCGCGCGGCTCTACGGCGGCCGGTGGAATTCCCCCGGCGTCAGCCTCGTGTACACCAGCAGCACCCAGGCGCTGGCCGCGCTGGAGTCCCTCGTGCATCTCAATCCGCCCGTCATCTTCACCTACGCCGCCATCCCGCTCGAGTTCGAGGCCGCGCTCGTGGAAAAAGTCACCGCGCTGCCCCCCGGCTGGGCGCACTCGCCCGCACCGCCCGCCACCCGCGCGCTGGGAGATCTCTGGGCCCGGGAAGCCCGCTCCGCCGTGCTGGAACTCCCCAGCGCCATCATCCCCGGCGAGTCCAACTACCTGCTCAATCCCGCGCACCCCGGCTTCAGGAAAATCGCCATCGGCAGGCCCGAGCCCTTCTCGTTTGATCCCCGGCTGCTCTGAGGGCGGCAGCACAGCGCCACCCATTTTCCACCAACCCGCCCACCTCAAAAGGGGGTCAGGGTGCAAATACTTGACAAAATATCGCGGGGGGAGGCACACGGAAAAAAGGGCCGAAGTGCGCCTCGCCGAGGTGCCCCTCAAAAAAAGGCCCCCCTCAACCACGGCGCTGAGGAACACGGTGAAATCTGTCAAGAATTTGCATCCTGACCCCATTTTCCTGACCCCATTTTCCGGTGTGGGGGTGGTGTTCCATGGCATAGACCACCCGCAAAGTGTAACCTATGTCCCCGGTCAATCTGTTACCCATGTTCCCGGTTCATACCTTTGTGCCCCCGCATCTTCCGTGCGCCTCATTCCACGCCGAAGTCCAGGGGACGCTCGTCCAGAGCCGATGTGGACATCGGCGCTCCCAGCAAAGAGCTGCCGCCCGGCGCGATCACCGGCGTCAGCCCGCCCTGCCTGCGCCGGGCGTGCGAGAGCCTTCGGTCCCTCTTGCCGTTCACGCCGTCTGTCTCAAAACTCACTGGGAGAGCAAGCGCCGGTATATATCCTGCACTCCGTGAAACTGGAAGAACTCACGGCGGAGGCGGCCAAGCTTTCTGAGGATGACCGGGCTTCGCTGGCGGCCCGGCTGCTGCATGGTCTCGAAAAGCCGCACCATGGCGTGTCGGATGAAGAAGTGATGAGCCGGGTGCGCGAAGCTGACGCCAATGCCGAAGTGATGATCACATTTGACCAGCTCGTTTCGGGGCTTCGCTTCCGTGTGGGTCATCCGGCATAATCGCCGCAATCCTATCTGGGGCTTGAAGCGCTTTTGATTCCAAAGCGCTCTCAGCCCCCAGCTCCGCTTTGTTCCTGAATGCTTCTCAACCGCCTCGCCCGGCGATTCCAGAAATAGGCGAAGGTGAACTTGAATCCCACGAAGAAAACAAAGCAGCCGAACAGATACCAGATCATCACATCTGCGATCACCGCTGCAAACTCGCTGAAAGACCCGGCTCTCATCATCTGAGGATAAGAAAGCCCAAAAATTACGAAACCCGTGAGGCTGCCAAAAACCGGGCTGATTTTGAAAAGCACCCGGTTGTCAATATCCCGATCCTTCGGCGGTCGCAGCGACAGCACCGGCCACCACCCGAAATCCATATCCGTGAGCCAGTTCATAAAGTCCTCGATTCGTCTCATATACATGATGTGAAGTGATGCGGGCACTCCTGCCCGCAATGTGAACGTCCCTGCAGGC
>NZ_JBGANL010000124.1:0-4795 GCF_044222345.1 Prosthecobacter sp. | reverse complement strand
ATGCCAGCCTTCTGGCAGGTGTCCAGCACTCGGATCACGTTCTGGTAGGGGGTGCCTTCATCACCCCGCAGGATCACGGCCTGATCCTTGTAGAGGGCGACGATGTTCTTCAGCTTCACCAGCAGCTCATCGGGATTGAACTTCTGGCCGTTGACCAGGATCTCCCCGTCTTTTTTAATGTTGATGATAATCTCACCCACGTTGCGGGTTTCCTTCTCCTTGCCTTCATCGGCGGCAGGCACGCTTACGTCCATGACCTGCTCCTCCTTCGCATACTGGAAGGTCACGGCAAAGAAAATGACGAGCAGGAACAGCACGTCCACCAGCGGCGCGAGCTGCATGGGCGAGGGTTCGATGGAATGCTGTTTGCGGAAGTTCATCGCGGAGGGTGATCTGCCTGTTTACTGGCCGGCGACGGCGCGCGCGGCACGCTTGTACTGCACTGCCAGCAGGGCCATCAGATGGGTCGTCGCAGCCTCCATTTCGGAGATCAGGCGGTTCACCTTGCCACGGAAGATGGCGTAAAACATCAGGGAGGGAATGCCGATGACGAGGCCCGAGGCCGTGCAAAGCAGCGCTTCGGACACCCCTTGGGCCAGGCCCAGCTGGTTCGATCCACCCACGCCCTTGCCCGAGATTTCATGGAAGGTCGTGATCATCCCCAGCGTCGTGCCGAGCAGGCCGAGCATCGGGGCGATGGCCCCGACGTCCCCCAGATAGGCGATGCGGGCCAGCAGCAGGCTCGACTGGCGGTTGCCCTCGGCCTCGGTGACTTCCTTAACCTCTTCAAAGCTCGCGCTCGGGTTGCGCGTGGCAAAGTCGAGCGTTTTGGAGGTGATGCGGGCGATGCACTCGTTGCGGCGGTTGCACACCGCCAGCAGCCCCAGGTAGTCCTGCTTGCGGATCAGGGCGTCCGCCGAATTCATGAACGCATCGCTGACCACGGTGCCCTGCCGGACTGTGAAGCCGAACAGCACGATCATGAAAAACGCGATCATGGAGAGAATGATCAGCGGGTAGGCCATGACCCCGGTGCGCTTGACGAAGCCTTGGAAGGTCAGCACATCGCCATAGGGATTGTCTTCGGCGGGAGCCTGCGTAACCACGGCACCTGGAACTGCGGCAGGCTGCTGGGCCTGGGCTTTGAGGGTCATCGTGAAGACGAGTGCCACCAGCACAGCCAGGGCGAAGAAGATTTTTCGATGCATGAGGTGCCGACTGTAGACGTGTGCGCCAGCCTTGCAAGGGGCCGGTGGCGGGCTTTACCGGCCCGGTCAGGCCAGCAATTCCCGCACCACTTTGCACTCGTTCACGCCTGTCAGGCGGAAGTCCAGCCCCGCGTATTTGTACGTGAACTTTTCGTGATCGAAGCCCAGAATGCGCAGAATCGTGGCATGCAGATCGTGCACATGCACCGGGTTTTCCTGCGCGGCAAAGCCGAATTCATCCGTGGAGCCATGCGTATACCCGCCGCGCACCCCCCCGCCCGCCAGCCACATGGTGAAACCGTAATGATTATGGTCGCGGCCATGCTGTTTGCCTGCATTGGACCCGGGCACCGGCAGTTCCACCGCCGGCGTACGGCCAAATTCGCCGCCCCACATCATCAGGGTGTCATCCCACAGTCCGCGCTGCTTCAGATCGCTCATGAACGCGGCGATCGCCCCGTCTGTCTGCTGGCCTAGCTTCCGGTGTTCCAGAATTTCGTCATGGTTGTCCCATGGCTGGCCCGCACCCGTCCAGAGCTGGATGAAACGCACCCCGCGCTCGAGCAAACGCCTCGCGATCAGGCACTGGCGCCCAAAAGCGTGGTCGCCGTACATCTTCCGCATCGACTCCGGCTCCTTCATGATGTCGAAGGCGTCCGTGGCCTCCATCTGCATGCGGTAGGCCAGTTCATAGCTCTGCACCCGCGCTTCCAGCTGCTGGTCACGGTCCTGCTGCACCAGATTGCGCTGGTTCAGCTCCTGCAGCAGGTCCAGCTGGCGGCGCTGCTGCTTCAGGTCAAGCGAGCCGTTCTTGATGAATTCCACGAGCTTTTCCACCCGGGTGTCCTCCGTGTTGATGTAGGCGCCCTGGTAGGCGCTCGGCAGGAAGGCCGACTGCCAGTTCTTCGTGCGCCGCGTCGGCATGCCGCCGGGGCACATGGCGATGTAGCCGGGCAGGTTGTGATTCTCACTGCCCAGACCGTAGGTCACCCACGATCCTATCGTTGGTCGGTTCAGCCGGCCTTCGCCGCTGTTCATCAGGCCGAGAGACGGCTCATGGTTCGGCACGTCGGCGTGCATCGAGCGGATCACGCACATGTCATCCGCAAACGCACCGGTCTTTTCGAAGACCTCGCTCACTTCGAGCCCACACTCACCGCGCTTGGTGAATTTGAAGGGCGATTTGAAGCCTGCCCCGGTGGGGCGCTCCGTCTTGAGCACGTTCGGCAGCGGCTTGCCGTCGTATTTGTCCAGCATCGGCTTCGGGTCGAACGTATCCACGTGGGACGGCCCCCCGTTCATGAAGAAATGCACCACCCGCTTGGCCTTCGGCTCAAAATGCGGACGCTTCAACGCCATCGGGTCCATCGTCGCGGCGGAGGCCTGCGAAGTGAACAACGAGCCCGCCGCCATCGTGCCAAAGCCCATGCCGACACGTTGCAGCAGCTCGCGGCGCGTCAAAAAAGCATGCTCCAGATTCGGGGCATGATGTGAAAAAAGGGAACTCATGGGGGGTGGGAATGATACGTCTGGGGCAGGGGATGCTTTCGCGTGATTCTTGGAGCGGGATTTATAGCACAGGAAAGCGCAAAAAAGGAGCGGAAGCTGCTGATTAAATGCCGTCTGTTGTTCGTATCATTTGTACCCCAATGCCCCTGAATTCACGCCATCTTGCTTTGGCCGCCTTTGTCGTCGGCTCGTTTTCACTTTCCGCTGCTCCCGCGTGGAAGGACGCGGAGGTCGTTTTGAAGGCCAAATGCTACGAGTGCCACAACCCTAAAAAGACCAAAGGCGACGTCGATTTGCAGCAGTTCGCGGCGGATCCGCAGCTCACCAAGCATTTTGAAGTGTGGCTGAAGGTCAAGGACACCATCGAAAACGGCGACATGCCGCCGCCCAAGGCACACCAGATGAGTGATCAAGAGCACGCAGCCCTCCTCGGCTGGGTGAATGGTGAACTCGACGCCCTGGCCACCGCGCAGTCCGGCGATCCCGGCCCCGTGACGATGCGCCGTCTGACCAACGCCGAGTACGACTACACCATTCGTGATCTCACCCGGCACGACTACGGCTTCGCCAAGGAATTCCAGACCGATGGCGGTGGCGGCGAAGGCTTCAGCAACACCGGAGATGTGCTCTTCATGAGCCCGGCGGCGCTGGACAAATACTTCGGCGCCGCCCGCAAGGTGGCCGACCACGCCACGATCATGCCGGGCACGGGCATCGTTTTCAATCCGCAGCGCATCGGCCTGCGCGGGCCTGAGCAGGTCAAAGCCCAGGCGCAGCAGGCTTTGTATGTGTGGTATCAGCAGAAGTCGGCGCCTCACCTGCCCCAGGATGGCGAGGATATGCGTGAGGCGGACTACATGGTCGCCTGCTGGAAGCACAAGCATTTCCAGACGCCGCTTGAACAACTCTCCAAAGAGACCGGTTTAAAGCTGCCCTTCCTGCAAAACTGGAACAATCTCGTGAACGCCACCGAGCCGAAATCGCGTTTCCTCGATCTCACTCGCGTCGCATGGCGTGAACTGCCCGGACCCGATGCCGCAAAACCCGGCCAAGTGCCGCAGGCGGTCGTTGATGGTGCCAAAGCAATCCAGGCGCAGTTGCTCTCCTGGAACAATCCCAAGAAGGCAGGCAGTGGCGTGCAGCGCCAGCAGCAGGACGCTGATGGCATCCGTCCCTATCAGATGAACACCGAGGTGAAGGGCAAAAAGCAGGCCTTCCTTTGCATCGGCGATGATGGCGACGGCAACAAAGGAGACATCGCGCTCATCACCAAGCTCGACCTGAAGACCACCAAAGGGCCGGTGCTCTATTTGAACTGGCTCAACAAGCAGCTCGATGAAGATCGTAAGGCCCTCAGCGCGACTCCCCCTCCTGCCAATGCAGAAGCGCTGAAACAGCGCATCGCTGAAATCGAACGCGTGAAAAGCACCTTCGGCAAACATCCGCAGGGCCGCCAGATCGAACCCGGCGTGCTCGCCCTTGCCGCGCCGCTCGTCCTCACTCTGCCATTGCCGGAGAACGTCACCTGGATTCATGCCGAAGCCCGGCTGGATCTGGAAAATCCTGACATCAATGACGGCACCATCCAGTGGGATCTCACGGCGGACAAACCACGGGATGTCACCAAGATCATGCCGGGCATCCTGACCGTCTGGAAAACGCAGACCGATGCGGCTCGCAACACGATGCGGGACTTCAGTGTCATGAAGCAGGCCTTCCCAGACATGTTTGAGCGCCGGCTTGAGGAAGTCGCCAGCAATCTCTACCGCCGCAAGCCCGGCATCACCGTTTATTACTTCAGCGATGATCAGCTCGGGCAGCTCCTTGGTCCCAAGGACCGCGACTACCTCGCGGCCATGAAGAAGGACTTTGCTTACACCGCCCCGTCTCAGCTCAATCCGCAGCAGCAGAAGGAGTTCGACGGTGCTCTGCTCGGTCACCTGCATCAATTCGCCGGCCGTGCCTGGCGCCGGCCGCTTGCCAGCGAAGAAATCCAGAAGCTGGACGCGCTCTACTTTGAAGGCCGCAAGAAGGAGCTCGATCGCGAATCCGCCGCACGTGAGGTCCTTGTGCGCGTG
>NZ_JBGANL010000123.1:0-4835 GCF_044222345.1 Prosthecobacter sp. | reverse complement strand
CGTTCCACATGCTGACCGTGTAGGCGTTCGGCTTGATGGGCGGAGCCTCCATGGTTTTTTGCAGCGCCAGCATGAGCGCGTTCAGATAGTGCTGCTTCACCGACTCGCGGTGCTCCTGGCGTGTGGCCTTGTTTAGGACCACGGGGGGGGGCGGCTCATTTTTATGAGCTTCAACTGCAAACGAGTGCAGGCGGAATCTGAGAGAGGATTTCATAGCGGCTTCGCTCCTTTCTCCGGCCTGCCGACCTTCGGCAGTTGTTGGACGGCGCAGAAGGTGATCTGGCGGCGCATCTCATCGGCAAGCTCGACGGCACCGGGGGCGGTGATGTCGCGGTTGATGTAGTCGCGCAGCAGGTTCGGCTTCGCAGCGCGCACGCGGCCTTGGCAGCGCAGGCACACCACATCACCGGGGAACATACCACAGCGGCACACGGGGCAGGTTTCAGTTCCGCGCTTGCTCATGATGCCATGTCCTCCACGCAGTAGATGTCATGCCCGCCGTTGACCTTGCGTCCCTGGTAGGTCTTGCTGGGGCGTTTCTTGCGGATGAGGCAGAGCACATTTTCCAGCTGCTTCGCGTTCACGTTTTCGCCGCGCCAGCGCAGCACCTCGCCGGGTTTAAGTTCTTCGATCTTCGCCCGCAGATGCGACTTCACGCCGCGCCCGCCTTTCGGAGGTGCAGCACGTTCAATGATGAATTCAGACTCGCTCATTTCGTCCCCTTTCGTTTTTTGTGTTCAGCGGCCACGGCGGCGGTGTAGGCGGTGAGCTTGTTTTCAAGATCGGCCAGATCCGCGTCGTCGAGGTTCTTCCAGGCCCCGCCGATGTGCATGTCGTGCAGCGCGTCGCGGTCATCCTTGGCCTGCTGCATGAGCTGCTCGGCGGTGAGCGTTTCGTTGTTCGCATTCTCGTTGCGGTTCTCGGCGCTCTTCTTCGTGGGCTTCGGCGGGGACTTGTGGGCCTTGTCCTTCCACACGCCGAAGCGGATCATCATCTCATGCATCGTCTGCCCATCCACGGCCTTGTGCAGGATCTTCTCCACCTCCTGTTTACGCGCCTCTGGAAGCGCGTTGAAGGGCTTCTCCAGCACGTCTTTAGCCATGAGGATGGGCAGGCTCTTGGCCGCGCCTGCGGCGGTGAAGCCTGGCTGGCTGCATTTCGGACAGGTGTGCAGCGTTTCTGCTTTAACGAGAGTGGTCTGTTTGCTCATGAATTAGAGGCGTGAAAGTGAGAGGTCTCGGAGGCCGTCGACGATGGTGAGCGTCTGCATGCCCTTGCTGCTGAGAGTCCATTCCCGCTCGCCGGTGCAGACGAGCAGGCCTGTGCCTTGCATCTGCTCCGCGTATTCGAGGGCGGGATCATCTTCCGGCAGTGAGAAGGAGCTGCCTTCACCGGCACTCAGCAGAGTGGCCCAGATGGCAGTCGGATGTGTCATGGGATTGCTCATGGTGCTTCGTGGTGGGGGATTACCAGCGGGGCTCCTGTGCGCCCATCACGGCCATGAGGATGGCGTAGACAGCCGGGATGAAGAGCACCGCGCCGAGCACGAAGGCGATGAAGCCGAGGATCTGCGGCAGGGCGTAGCCGCTGGCACTGAAGCGCGGATGAGGCGGGGCGAAGCGGTCGCCTGTTTCATGGCGCGGCTCCGGCATCACGACGGTGCTGTGATCCATCGGCGCTTCTTCTTCCTCCGCCTTCTGCGGCAGCAGCTCGATCTGCCACACAATGGCCATGGCCAGCGTGTGCAGCGTCAGGCAGATGAAGGCCACGGCGAGTGCCAGCCAAAGGCTTTCCGTCCCTGCGTAAGTCAGCGTGGCGCTGGTGATGCTCAGCAGCGGCGCAAGGTTCAAGAGATGGCGCGGGGTGAGTTTGTGGAATGGGATGTTCATGATCATGCGTCCTTCCGGTTGAGGTATGGTTTGATGAGATCCCTAAATTTTTTCAGGGCGGTGATTTGATCCATGGCCGTATCGGCTTCAGGGATGCCTGGAACGAGAAGCAGGCCGTTGCTTTCGCCTTGGCCGTGGCGTGCCATGCTGCTCACGAGATCGCGAACAATTCGGCGGGGGCCGGTGATGATTGGAAGAGCGCCTGACGGCACATGTCTCCGTCTCTTTGGCGTCGTGAATTCGATACGGCCTGAGGCCCATGCATAAGCGGTGCAGTTCATCTTATGCGTTCCCTCCGGTTGGCATGGCGGCAGGCTTCACGATGAACGTGCTGCTCTGTTCGGCTGCGGCTTTGAGCACCTCGCGGTGGCTGATCGGTGCGACGTGCATGCCGCGTGCGATCTGCGCGTGGGCGAGGTCACGCAGGTTGTGAGTCATGGTGCGCACGGCAAAGGCCGCGCTCGGATTGGTGCTGTGTTGTGGATGTGATGTGGTCATGGCGTTGTTGTCTTGGGTGCTCCCGCGTCATGGGCGGGAAAGAGGTCAGGCATGCCCGCGTAGGGGTCGGCCTTCGGGCGGGCTGCGGGCTTGGGTTCCTGCTGCGGCTTTTCAGGGGCGGGCTTCACCGCCACCAGCAGGCTGCTGCGTGCGTTGATCAGCGCCTTGCAGGCACCGATGATCCCTTCGAGGATCTGGTTCGTCAGCAGCGGCAGCACCTTCTTGATGATGGGCTGCGCATCAGCCTCGGTGAATTCATCACTGTACTTGATGAGGTAGACCAGCAGACTCAGGCCCAACGTGGAGCGGATCGTTCTTCCAGACGCGGCCTTGGCCGGATACCGTGTGATGGCGAGCAGGTGGCTGTCGAAAAGATACTGCGCACTGCGGCGGCTCACGCCGAGCAGCTCCTCCACCTCGCCGAGCGTCCACTCCGCACCGAGGCCACGGTCCAGCACGGCGCGCACCTTTGGGTGCATGCTGTTCCCATGCACTTGCTGGGCAGGGGCGCGGTGGGAAGGCTGGGCGGTGATCATGGCGTGAAGGGCGTGTGTTGATCAGGCGTGGGTGGCAGCGCCGATGAGCTGCTCGATCTCGGGCGTGATCTCCGCCTTGCCGTGTTCGGTAATCAGCTGCGCCTCCAGAGGCTTGAACCACGTTTCAATGATGGCTTTACTGGCGGGCTGGGGCGGCGTGTTGGCAGCTTTGAGCTGGCGTGCCAGGGCCACGGCCTGGCTGACCGTGCGCAGGCCGGGAATGGGCCAGTTCAGATATTCGGTGGAGGTCTCATCTGCGTCGTAGATGACGAGTTCGAAATCGTCGAAGTTCTCGTAGCTGAAGCCGATGCCCGTCTCTGCGTAGAGGGCTTCGTTAATGGCGTCTGTCTCTTCGGTGGTCAGCTCTTTGAGGAGCTTGCTGGCAAAGCTATCAAGAGGGGATGCGGGTTGCATGGGTGAGTGTCGAGATAATTTATACACAAGGGCAAAATCAATTCAGCTGACCCAAGTCCTTCTTCACGAGGAAGCGCACATAGCCGCTCCAGTTGTTGTCGTGATCGGTCTTGGCCTTGGCGAGCGACTGCGTGTAAAGATCCTCGTCAATGGAGACAGCCGCTGTCACGCGGGGTTTGAGAGTCTTGCGGCGGACACGAGTGGAAGATGACGACGGTGGGTTTTTGGTGGCAGGCATGGCGGCGCGTTTTGGTTTTGGTCGGGGTTTCTTGGCCTTCATGTGTCGAGTAGAACATAAATAATTTATACAGCAAGCCTGAAATAGAAATAATTTATACACGAAGGTCAGCAGGGCTTAATCTCTCTTTGCTTGCGCCGCGTCGAACAGCGTCGGCCGTTTCCATGGACCCTCAAATGTTCGAGGACGCCAAGGCGCGGGCGAAGCGCCTTGGCTTCCCCACCTTCTCTTCATATGTCGTCCAGCTCATCCGCGCTGATCTTGGCAGTGGCTCCAGCGGCATGCTGATTCAAGAGACCACCACCACACCTCCCATTACAACCAAACGGGAAGACACGACGTACGCTCCACAAAAAAAGCCACCTCCGAAAAACTCATGAGCCTCCTTATCAACTGCCCGCATTGTCAGCATGAAGTCAATGTCCCGGCCAATGAGCCAACGCCTTGTCCGAACTGCCAGCAGATCGTCATCGCGGAAGCTAGTCCAGGGCTGCTTCAAAAGTCATTGAATTACGAAGGCGGGCCGGTGGCGTATTTGCTTGTGCTGCTGGTGCTGGTTCCGGCTGTGCTCGTTGTTTTATGGTTAGGCCTTCCCTACATGCCGGAGATGAGCAGCCTGGGTAAGTTCATTCAAGGCGGGCCTTTGTTGTTTGTGGCGCTGGCTGTTTATTTCATCCCATCGCTCATCGCCAGCGCACGTCATGCATCCAATGCAGGTCTTATTTTCCTGCTCAACATCATCACCGGAGTGACCATCATAGGCTGGGTTGCGGCCTTTATCTGGGCTGCGGTGGACAAGACAAAGAACAAAGCGACGACGTGAGCTGGATCAAAGTCGCAACGTGCGACTTTGATCGGCATGTGATGTGAGCAAACCCGCAGCGTGCGGGTTTGGTCGTATTTTAATTTCCGCACGCTGCGGAAATAAACGGCCCTGCCATCGTGGCATGCGTGCACTTATTGCGCTGCGTGCACAGGCGGTGCGGGAATGCGCGGCGGATGATGGAGGCATCGCACCGGGAGTGATGTCCCCGGTCCGGGTCATGGGTGCCATGGCGTGGTCTTCAGACTGCGCCATGGCCTTACGACCGGGCCGGAGCCGCGCACGGGCGATACCCACGCCCATGAAAATCGACGCCTGCTTCCCACCGCCACCGCAATACAAACAGAAGCCGCTGCCGTGCAGCGATCTCACACCAGCGCGCCAGAATGCGCTGCTTCATCTCGCAGCCTTCGCTGCTATCGCCGAATCACTCGTCG
>NZ_JBGANL010000053.1:0-35637 GCF_044222345.1 Prosthecobacter sp. | reverse complement strand
GGCAGGAAAGTGGCGCTCAAATGGCAAACTGCGCTGTTAAACCCGCTGCCCTCGGAGGAACCACCAGTGGATATTTCTAGCCGCTTGCCGTAAAAACATGCTATTGCTTGGCTTGATGATGCATCTCTTCGGCTCTCAAAGCGACCCGGCGCTCCTTTACCTCCTCGGAGGCACACTAGGCCTGCTCATCCTCGCTTCAGTCATCGGCTGTCGGCTGGCTAAAGGCGCGGCATCAGACTCCGCCAAGGTCACCGTGGCCAACCTGAACGCACGCACCAAGGCTTGGTGGAGCATGGTGGCCGTATTTGCCGGAGCACTGGCCGTGGGGCCGGTGGGCACGGCGGTGATGTTTCTCTTCAGCTCCTTCATGGCCCTGCGTGAGTTCATCACCCTCACACCCACAAAGCCGGCAGACCACCGGACCCTCTTCTGGGTCTTCTTCATCATCACCCCGCTGCACTACTACTTTCTGGCTACGCAGTGGTACATCATGTTTCTCATTCTCATCCCGGTCTATGCCTTCCTGTTCGTGCCCATTCGCTCTGCGCTGGCCGGCGACTGCGAAAACTTCCTTGAACGCACCGCTAAAATTCAGTGGGGCCTCATGATCTGCGTCTATTGCATCAGCTATGCCCCGGCGATCCTCTGGGTGGATCTTCCTCACTGGCCTCATCAGCGGGCCAAGCTCCTTTTCTGGTTCATCACCGTCGTCGAAATGAGCGATGTGATGCAGTACGTTTGGGGCAAAATCTGCGGCAAACACAAGATCGCCCCCACCGTCAGCCCCAGCAAAACGTGGGAAGGTTTTCTTGGCGGCGGGCTGACGACCGTGGCCCTCGGTGCCGCGCTCTATTGGGCCACTCCGTTTTCACCCCTGCAAGCCGCGGGCATGGCGGCCCTGATCGTGCTTATGGGCTTCGTCGGCGGACTCGTGATGTCTGCCATCAAGCGCGATCGAGGTGTGAAGGACTGGGGCGGGGCCATCGCCGGCCATGGTGGTTTTATGGATCGGCTGGACTCGCTGGCCTTCGCCGCACCGGTGTTCTTCCATGCCACGAACTATTTCTTTGGCCGCTGACGCCGGAAAGCCCGGCTGCATGAGCTTCGTACTCCATCCCCCATGCTTTTCCGTGCCTTCATCGTTTCTGCCGCTCTGACCGCCACCGCATCTGCGGCGACGAAGCTCGACTTCAACCGCGACATCCGGCCCATTCTCAGCGACAACTGCTTCGCCTGTCACGGCTTTGACGCGAAGAAGCGCAAGGCCGATCTGCGGCTCGATGTCCCGGAAGTCGCCTACAAGGCCATCGAAGGCGTGTTCCCCATCAAGCCCGGCAGCCCCGAGGCAAGCTCCGTCATCCAGCGCATCCTCACCAAAGACGAGGATGAGGTGATGCCACCCCCTGAGTCAAACAAGCACATCACCCCCGCCCAGGCGGAAATTCTGCAGCGCTGGATCAAGGAAGGAGCGGAGTTCAAAAAACACTGGGCCTTCGAAGCGCCTGTCAAAACGGCACCGCCAGCGGTCAAAGGCCAGGTTCAAAACGGCATCGATGCCTTCATTCAGGACCGCTTGGCCAAAGAAGGCCTGTCCCCGTCGCCCACAGCCTCAAAGGAAACCCTCATCCGCCGCGTCACACTCGATCTCACCGGCCTGCCGCCGACGCTGGCCGAGATCGATGCCTTCATCGCCGACACCGCGCCCGACGCCTATGAAAAAGTCGTCGCCCGCCTCCTGAAATCCGAACGCTATGGCGAGCACATGGGCCGCTTCTGGCTGGATGCCGCACGCTATGCTGACACCCACGGCCTGCACCTCGACAACGAGCGCAGCATGTGGCCCTACCGCGACTGGGTGGTTCGCGCCTTCAACCAAAACCTCCCCTACGATCAGTTCACCATCTGGCAGCTCGCCGGCGATCTCCTGCCCAATGCCACCGTGGATCAGCAGATCGCCTCCGGCTTCAACCGCTGCAACGTCACCACCAGCGAAGGCGGCAGCATCAATGAGGAGTTCATCTTCCGCTATGCCGTGGACCGCGCGGACTCCACCGTCGCCGTCTGGATGGGCCTCACCGCCGGCTGCGCCGTGTGCCATGATCACAAGTTCGACCCCATCTCCCAGAAGGAGTTCTACTCCCTCTACGCCTTCTTCAACAGCACCGCCGATCCCGCCATGGATGGCAACATCCTCCTCACCCCGCCCATCCTCCGGCTGAGCACCGCCGAGCAGAAAAAACAGCTCGCAGAGCTGGATCAAAAAATAGCCGCCGCACAGACAAAGATCCGCGCGACGATCCAATCATTGAACTACACCGATCCCGCCACTCAAACCCCGCCACCACCGGTACAAAACAGCGAGCTTGTGTGGTTTGAAGACGCTTTCCCGGCGGGTGCCAAGGTCGGCGTGGCAGGCGAACCGACCCAGTTCGTCACCAAGGACAAGGGCCCCGTTTTCAGCGGCGCAACCGCACTCAAACGCACCGCCACAGGTGTGGCGCAGGACTACTTCACCAGCGGCGCAAAATTCGACATCCCACCGAACGGCAAGCTCAGTGTGCAATGCTACATCGACCCCGCCAATCCTCCCAAGGCCATCATGCTCCAATTCCACACCGCCGGTTGGAACCACCGCGCAGTCTGGGGTCAGGAAGGCGCGATTCCCTTCGGCCAGGTGCGCACGCCTGAGAAAGTGCAAATGGGCGAACTGCCCAAAGCAGGCGAGTGGGTGAAGCTCGAAGTGCCCGCAGAGCGCCTGGGCCTCAAGCCGGGCATCAAGGTCACTGGCTACGCCTTCACCCAGTTCGGCGGCACCGTTTATTGGGACCGTCTGGCCATGACCTCCCGTGTCGATCCCGCCAAAGACCCCCAGTGGTCCTGGAGCAAATGGATCGAAAAAAATCAGGGCAAGCGTGTCGCGGAACTTCCCAACGACCTTCAAACCCTCGTGCGTGGCAAAAAACCTGCCGAATGGTCCGAGAAAGACGCCACGCGACTCAAGGAGTGGTGGTTTGAAAACGAGTATCAGGGCGCACGTAGCCTGGTCGAAGGCGCACGCGCCGAAAAGCTCGCCCTCGAGTCACAGAAAAAGACTTTGGATGACGTCATCCCCGCCACTTTTGTCATGGCGGACCTGCCGCAAAAACGTGACAGCTTCGTGATGGACCGCGGCCAGTACGACAAGCCCAAGGACAAGGTCACCCGTGGCACTCCGGCCATTTTCCCACCGCTCCCCGCACAGCCAGACTACACACGTCTCGATCTCGCCAAATGGCTCGTCAGCCCGCAGCACCCGCTCACCGCCCGTGTGCAGGTCAATCGCCTCTGGCAGCAGTTCTTCGGCACCGGCCTGGTGAAGACGAGCAATGATTTCGGCTCCCAAGGCGAACCCCCAAGCCACCCTGAACTCCTCGACTGGCTCGCTGTCACCTTCCGCGAAAGCGGCTGGGACATGAAAGCCTTCGTCCGCTTGATCGTCACCTCCCACACCTACCAGCAAAGCGCCCAATGCTCCGACCTCGCGATGCAAAAAGACCCGGAAAACCGCCTGCTCGCACGTGGTCCGCGCTTCCGCCTCGATGCAGAAGCCGTGCGTGATCAAGCCCTCTTCGTCTCCGGCCTCCTCAGCCCCAAAATCGGCGGCAAAGGCGTGAAACCCTACCAGCCCGAGAACATTTGGGAGCCCGTCGGCTTTGGCGGCAGCAACACCCGCAACTACATCCAGGACCACGGCGAATCTCTCTACCGCCGCAGCCTCTACACCTTCTGGAAGCGCACCGCCCCGCCGCCGAACATGACCGCCTTCGACGCCCCGAACCGCGAGAGCTACTGCCTCCGCCGCGAACGCAGCAACACTCCGCTTCAGGCGCTCACCCTCATGAACGACATTCAGTTCTTCGAAGCCTCCCGCAACTTCGCCCAGCACGTCATGCAGTCACAGTCCGGCACCGACGCCCGCATCACCGCCCTCTTCCGCACCGCCACCGGCCGCTACCCCAGCGCCCAAGAAGCCGAGATCATCCGCCAGGACTTCACGAAGCAGCTCGCCGCCTACACCGCCAAGCCCGAGGAAGCCAAAAAAGCCATCGCCTACGGTGAATCCAAGCCCGACGAAAAACTCAACCCCACCGAACTCGCCGCCTGGACCATGGTCGCAAACCTTGTCCTGAACCTCGACGAAGTGGTGACCAAGGGGTGAGTTTGATCCCCCAGCACCAAAGGTGCGGTCTATCGCAGCCAAGGGCAACGCCCTGGGTTATCGGCATCGCTTCGCGATTGTTCATTCCTGAGTCCTGAAAGGGCGGTCAAATTCCTCCCTCAAACTCCGTCTCCCGGTCCGCCGAAGAAAAGCAGATCACCATCTCCGCATCCACCCCATCCAGCGCCCTCGCATTGTGCCACTGCCCCGCAGGAATCGAGATCGTGTCACCTGGATTCAGCACAAACTTCTGCTCCCCAAGACTGTGCTCCAGCCGCCCCTTGAGCAGGTGCAAAATCTCATCACAATTCGGATGCCGATGGCGCGGGTTCGTTTGATCCGCTGGGATGATCACATGCCCCAGGGTCATCGTGCTTGAGTTCCCCATCTCACGAGAAGCCAGCCACGTGAGTTTTCCCCAGGCCTGGTCGATCAAAAGGCCTTCGGCAAACGTGCGAATAGGAGATTCATTCATGATGCCTGTCATGATTCCCATGACGACGAGTTTGGCGACAGATTTCTGAGTTCTGTCAGCGAGGTAAGTTGTTTGTAAACCAATGTTTAGAGCATTGCTTACAATTATTGAAACTCTATCGTGACAGTGTTCGCAGTTTTGAAGCCCAACGCACCCTGTCATGCACTCCGCATCACTCATCTCCCGGTCCACGCGCTCTTCATCCGGCCTGCTGTCGAAACTCCGCGTCATGGGTCTCTTGGGACTGATGGGAATCACGGGAATGGCGTCGGATCTGCCCTCTTATCGCAGCCTGTTCGTCGATCAATCGCTGCGCCCTGATGCACGCTCTCTCGCCGCCTTCGACCTTTCCATTTTGAATCCCAAGGCCGAGCTCGACATGGAGCCCGGTCATGCCCTGGGAAACAACTACTTCGCACTGCTCGACGTCGCTCATTTCCACACCGGAACACGGGCCGCCATGCAGGGCGCAGCCCGCCAGTTGTCCTCCAAACCTTCCGCCTCAGACCAGCAGACCCGCATCATCGATCCCACAGATTCCCAATGGGTCCCCTGGGTGATCGAAGCCCTCGCCGATCCGGCGGCAAAGAAAGGCTTCGACGGCTTTGTCCTCAGCTTCGGCGCTGAAGCCACCACTCCAGCAGCACGCTCCGCCGTTCTTTCGCTCGCCGCCACCCTTCGCCAGCGTTACCCGGACAAGCACCTCCTGCTCGATCTCCGCTTGGGCCTCGGCGTTGAAGCCGTTCACGTCGCCAATGGCTTCCTCGCCCTTGGCGTTTACACCCGCGAAGGCAGAAACGGCGTCACGGACTGGATGCCCATCGTGGAAACACAGCGTCTTACGCGCCTCATCCGCTCCGTTCAGATGCAGGGCCTGCACGTTTTCGCCGTGGAGTATGCCTCTGCCGATGACCGCACCGCCTGCCGCGAGGCCGCTCAGCGTCTCACCAGCCTCGGCGCTGTTCCCTTCATTACCACCCCGGCGCTCACCGGAGTCAATCTTGGTCCTTTGGAAGAAGTCTCCCGCCGCGTGCTGGTGCTGCATGGCTGGGATGAAAAGCATGTCGGTGAAAAATCCTCCCCCACCGCAGCCACCCTCACCTCACGCCTCCTGCGTCAGTCCTTGGAATGGCTGGGCTGTGAACTCGATTTTCGCAATGCCACTGGCACCAGCTTCCTCCCGGCAGACCACGATTTCGCCGCCGTCATCCTCGACTCCACCCTTGTCCTCAGCGTTGAACAACAAACGGCCCTGGCAGCTTGGCTGCCATCTCTGCGTGCCCGGAAAATCCCTCTGCTTCTTACCGGCATGCCATGGACAGATGACGCTGCACGCCGCCTCGCCCTGCAGCATCTCGGCCTCAGTGGCAGCGCCAAGCCCGCCACACGCCTCGTCAAAACAAACATCGTCGCCATGGATTCCTCCATGCTGCGCGTGAACACCAAGATCACCTCGCGCTCGCTCGGTTTTCTCGATCTCGCCGCCCCCGCAGACTCCCACATCGTGCTGGGCCTCTATGGCCAGGATGCCATGGGCACTGGACACCGCTTTGATCAGGCCTTCCTCACCAGCTGGGGCGGTGCATGGATTGATCCGGCTGCTCAGGCCGCCTCTTCACAGCTCGATCTCCCCGCCTTCCTCACTCAATGGCTCGGCACAGACCGCAGCTTCCCAGTGCCGGACACCACCACACGCACCGGCCGCCGGGTCTTTTACAGCCATATCGACAGCACCGGCTTCTCCACCCCTTCCACCCTTCCCGGTTTCCCTCTGTGCTCCGAGGTCATGCGGGACCGCATTCTTGGCCGCAATCTTCTGCCCGTCACGGTTTCCGTTTGTGAAGCCGAAATGCGCGCCTGGCTGCCCGGCCAGAAGTCCGGCGAAGCCGAACGACTTGAACACGTCGCCCGCAGCATTTTTGAATTGCTGCAGGTTCAGGCAGCTTCGAACTCCTTCTCACGCCCCTCCCAATGGACCGCTGGCATCGACATCACCAGCAGGCTCAACGACCGCGCCAAAACCACCCGGCACGACATGGAGCGCGAGATCGCCGGCTCCATGAGCTACATCCATCGCCGCCTGCTCCCAATGGGCAAGCACGTCAGCCTCATGCTCTGGCCCGCCAGCGCATCCCCCTCTCCTGAAGCTTTGGACTACTGCCGCGCCATGCGCGTTGAGAGCCTTCCGGCGACATCCAGTTTTGATCCCATCTCCAGCCCCTCAGGCTCCCGCACGCCTCTCCGCATGGAGCCCCTCGCCCTTCGCTGTGCATTCGCAGATGTGCGCACCGCAGCAGGCCTTGCTTCACTCGAAAAAACCTTCGCTGCCTGCTCCGAACAACCGCTGCATGCCATGACCGCCGCCGCGTATGCCGCGAGCGTGCGCGATGCCCGGCACACCCGCATCCTGCGTGCCGCTGCGGATCATTGGATCATCCTGAACGCCGGTGACTGCCGCACCCTCCGCCTGCCCGCCTCCGCCGGCCTGCCTGACATGGCACGCTGCCAGGGAGTTTCAGGCTACAAGGTGCACCAGGACCAGCTCTACATCCACACCATGGGCTGTGCGCGCACCGAGCTCGTGCTCACCAAAAACAAACCGGCGCAGCACATCCATCTCGCGGAGTGCAGCACGGCAGTTTCATTCTTTGAGCTGACCGCAGGCCGCGCCACCTTTCAGGTGTGTGATCTCCGTCCCGTGGAAATCGTGCTCGGTGGTTTCGAGGCGCGCGGCCAGTGTGCCTATCTCGAAAACGGCCGCCCATACACCGCGCACGCAGACGCTCAGGGCATCGTTCACCTCGAAGTCGCCTGCCGTTCCACCGTCTCCCTCCAGTCCTTGCCGCCCGCCGCGCACGCGGCCATGCGCTGATCACCTCCTCTTTTCCGAGCCCTCATGTCACGCAGCTCCCGCCAGGCTTCCCTCATCATTTTTTCCTACACCATGCTCGCCATCGCCTGGGGCTGGCGCCTGCTTGCAAATGATCCGGCTCCCCCCAAGGAAAACCCGCTGCTGGACTCCACCCGCACTGCCATCGCCTCCAGCCTCGCCCGTGTCCCCAGGCACCTGCAGCAGCCCGCCGTGTTTCAGCTCGCTCTGCTGCCGGATCTTGCATTGGAAGCGCTCCACACCTGGCTGAAGGCCGCACCTGAACAGCGTCTGCGTCAGCTTACGGTCCAGCAGGGCCCGCTCCCTACGCCCTGCCCGCTGAACACAGCGCTGCTGTTTGTCGAACTCACGCGCACCGACGCACCGCTCATCGACGACAGCCGCCTCCTCGTCTCCGCCTCCGGCGACCGCATCGAAGAACCCCATAAGATCGAAGCCCTCGAACTGCTCGCCTCTCAAGCTATGGCGACCCACGAACGCATCCTGGCCGTCGAAATCCATGAGCGTGTGTGCGACTTTCCCGCCGCCACCTGGCAGAATGTGCTGAACCTCACCGAAGCTGCCCGCACCTCACGGCGTCCGGCGACTGCCTTGCGAGTCGTGAATGAGTGGCTCGGTGCCACGCCTCCGCGCCTCACTGAGGCCGAACGCGAAGCTGCCCTCGATCTCCAGAGCACCCTTCTGCTCGAAAGCACCCGCTATGCCGAGGCCTCCCGTGTCGCGCTCGATTCTCTGCCTGCCTTGAAACCCGCAGCCCCCCTCCCGCCGCGCCTCCTGCAGCGGGCGCTCCATGCCACCCGGGCCGCAGGAGAATCCGCTGAACTCCTGCCTTGGATCGAGCTCCAGTTGCGCACCTGCCCAGACCACAAGCGCTCGCTAAAAGAGCTCGCTTCAGCAGCAGCTATCGACCCAGAATATCGCCGTTGGCTCAACGAAGGCGCCAGCATCGCCGATCTCAATCATCAGACCAGCATCGCCTGCGAGCTCTACTTCCGTCTCGCCGCCATCGGTGAAACCCACGTGTTGGCCCGCTTGCACGCTCTGGCCACCCAGATCGGGCGTGGCAAGGAGCTCACCGAGGTGTTTGCCAGCCTGCATGGCCGCTTCTCCCCGGTTCAGCTGGCACAGGCGCTGGCAGACGGCGATGCACCCGCCGCCGCTCGTGCCCTGCTGGCCACCCACCTCCAGTCTTCTCCCGATGACCGCACCGGCTGGCGCCTGCTCACCCAGCTCGACATCATGCTGCGCGGCGAATCCTCCGCACCCATGCTGTGGGAGGGCTTCCTCAAACGCTTCCCCGACGACGTCACCGCGTTGCAGCAGCTCGCCAGGTTGCAAGCCTCCGCAGCGCAGCCTTCCCAGTCCTTGCGCACCCTTCAGTCCATTCCTGCTGCTCAGCTTGATGCAGCCACACTGCGCCTCATCGCCGCTCTCGCCATCCAGATTGATGACATTCCAGCCGCCCATCGTGCGCAGCAGCTTCTCATCGAGTCTTCACCCCATCCCGCTGTCAGCGATGTCCTCGCTCTCGCCACCACCACACTTCAGCATCCTGAAGGTGGAGCTGCGCAGACCGCATTGACAGCAGCTCTCGCCAAACTTCCTGCCGGCACCGCACTCCACCAGTCGCTCACTGCCTTGTCCGGCATCAGCGACGCCACGCCCTTCAACACCGCGGCAAAGTCTGAGTGAAGACCGCAGTTGATTCGTTGCATGACGGGGTCACGTTCAGAGCATGAACCTCCGTCACGCATTCCTGCTACTTCTGCTCATCATCACCACCGCAGGTTGCAGCACACTGCCGCGTGATGAATACGGTCGCCGTCAGGTGTATGAGCGCCGCTTGCACAGCCTCGAATTCCCCGTCAGCCGCGCCCGTCTCTACAAAACCCTGCGCCCCGCCTCACCCGCATCCCCCACCGGCCAGACAGGTTCCGGCCTCCTCACCGGCAGCGAATTCTACCGCTTGGACGACATCTTCGTGGTCGAAATGTCCGTCGTATACAAGGCGGTGGCGGGTATCGACGACTACCTCAATCCCGCCCCCACCGTCGGCGGCCAGGTCCGCTCCATCCTCGATGCCTCTCGCAGCATCGAAAACTTCATGGATCGCGGCACTCCGGAGCATCCAGCCGACATCATTCGCAAGGCGCGCATCCTGAAGCGCCCTGTGATGCGCTACTGATCCGGCCAGCTTGGTGTTATCAATATTTTGCGTCCACCAAAAGCGGTTCTCCCTCTCCCCGCCCCTGGCACACAATGACAGCAAATATTTTGCTTCGGGGAACCGGAGCGCAGCGGAGATAGACGAAGTCAAAGGGCTGGGGTGAGGGGATTAGTTTTGTACCCGCACGCTCTTGGCCGCAAAGCAGCGTCACCCGTGTTTCTTGATGATCTGGATGAAGTCCGGCAGATACTCCTTCGCCTTCTTCTCGCCCACCCCGCGAATCTTGAGCCCCGCCTCAATCGTCTTCGGCTTCAGTCGCGTCATGAACTCCAGCGTCTGATTGCTGAAAATGATATAAGGCGGCACACCTTCGGATTCTGCCAGAGTGCTGCGGTGCCGCTTGAGCTTCTCAAACAGCGCATCATCAAACCCAAGCTCACGCGCGGCCAGCTCCTCGTTCATCGCCGTCTTGCCCTTCGGCTTCGTCACCGGCGCATGCATCGAAGGCCAGCGCATCTTCACGTTCAGCCCTTTCTTCATCACCTCCGCTCCACGTGCGGTCAGCGTGACCTTGGGGTATTCACCACCGCTCGTCTCAATGAGCCCGAGCTTTTCAATTTCAGCAAACAGCGGGTGCAGCGCATGCGTCCCCACATCCTTCAGCAGCCCATAGGTCGTGAGCTGGTCATGCCCCGCGTCCACGATCTCCTTCGACTTGCTGCCCACCAGCATCTGGATGATGCGCCCTTTCCCAAAGCGCCCCTCCCAGGTGCCATCCGCGAGCTTGACCGACATTCGCGCAATCCCGCTCAGCGCCTGCCGCAGCATCGTGACTTCATCCGCCCCTCCTTCACGCGGCGGCTGCACCCCTTCCGCCCGGCACACATCGCAGCTGCCGCAGGGCGTGCTTTCGCTCTCGCCAAAGTAGCGCAAAATCTGCTCCTGCCGGCAGGCCTTGTCATCATAGCAGAGCTCCACCATCGCCTTGAGCTTCGAGCGGTCACGGCGGTCTTTCTCCCTCAAAGCCTCCACGTCAAACTTCAAATCACGCGTCAGCACGTTCGGCTGCAGCAGCCGCGTGCCTCGGATGCGTTTGCCAGGAATGTCAAAACGTTCGATGTAGTCGTTCCGGTTTAGGAAACTCAGCGCCGAGCCAATCGCCATGCTGTTCTTCGCGCCGGATCGCTCCGTGATGTCATCAATCGAAGCCTGCACCTCGTGGTTCGAGTCCGCCGCATTCAGCAGCGTCTGATACACATTGCGGATGATGTCCACGCTAGGGTTGTTTCCATCGATGAAAAACTCCTGCGTCTTCGTGTCGGCAAAATTGAAAAACAGGTCACACTGCGAAGGCTCCCCGTCACGGCCCGCACGCCCTGCCTCCTGGTAGTAGGCCTCCACGCTTCCGGGCACATCAAAGTGCACCACAAACCGCACGTCTGAGCGGTCGATCCCCATGCCAAACGCGTTCGTCGCCACGGCCACATCGGCCTTCTTCGTGATGAACTTCGTCTGCCGCGACTCACGCTCCTTGTCATCGAGTCCGCCATGGTATTCGATCACCTTGAGTTTCCACGAACGCAGCTCCTCGCCCACCTCCTCCACGCGTTTGCGCGTGGAGCAGTAGATGATCCCCGTCTTGAACTGCGTGATGATCTTCCTCAGCCGGTCATACTTGTCCGAGTTCGATTTCGTATGAACGATGTTCAGGCTCAGGTTCGGGCGTTCAAACCCACGGATCGTCACAAACGGATCACGCAGCGCGAGCGTCTGCAAAATGTCCTCCCTCACCTCCGGCGTAGCCGTCGCGGTCAGGGCCACTACCTGCGGCCGGTCCAGCTGCGCCAGCGCCTCGCCCAGCCGCATGTAGTCAGGGCGGAAATCATGCCCCCACTGCGAAAGACAGTGCGCCTCATCCACTGCCACCAAAGAAATCTGCACCTGCCGCAGCGCATTCGTAAACGCACGGCTGCGAAACCGCTCCGGCGCCACATACACCAGCTTGTAGTCTCCACGCCGCAGCGCGTCGATCCGCTCCTGCTGCTCTCCCAGCGAGATCGAGCTGTTGATCAGCGTGGCGGGAATGCCACGCCGGCCCAGCGCATCCACCTGGTCCTTCATCAGGGCAATCAGCGGACTCACCACCACCGTCACCCCGTCCATCACCATCGCAGGAAGCTGATAGCACAATGATTTCCCGCCCCCCGTGGGCATGATCACCATCGTGTCACGCCCGCTCAGGATGCTCGCCATCACCGTTTCCTGACCGTCCAGAAACTCGCGAAACCCAAAATACTTCTGCAACGCCATCTTGGCGTCGTGAATGGGAGTGGAGGCGGCAGTTGGAAGAAGTTCGGACACGGACCACGCATCATGCATGCGGCAAGGATGGCCCGCAAGAACCCACAAAAATTAACAAAAAGAAGATCCAGACTCCCCTCTTATTTTTGCCACTTTTTGCGCCTCTTTGCGGCCACTCAATGCTCGTCCTTCTTCACCGCCGATTTCGGCTTCAGCGAAGGCGTAAACCCATACGTGTCCCCCGCCACGCGCAGACACTTCACAATGTTGGACTCTTCAAACTCGAGCGCCGCCTCCAGATGCAGCCCCGTGGTCTTGGGCAGCTTTTCCGCCCTCCGCTCACGCACCATCGTCAGCGTCCTCGCCAGTTCCGTGCCGGGCTTCTCCGGAAAGGTAGCCCAGTACCCCGGTTTGAGACACGGAATGTCCAGCGGATCACGCGTGATCATCTCCAGCAGGTAGTTCACCTCCGGGTTGTACTTCTCAAACAAGGCAAACATCTTCGGCAGATCCAGAATCCCCTCGCCTAGCGGCACCTCGGAAAGCAGAAACCCCGTCGCCGTCTCCTGCACCGCCATGTCCTTGATGTGCGTGGTCACCGCATAGGGCGCCAGCGTCTCCACCACCACCATCGGATCTTCCAGCAGCGCGATGCTGTTGCCCGTATCGACACACGCCCCCATGTGCGGGCTGCTCAGACGCCCCAGCACCTCCGCGAGTTCCGCCGCATGGAAATCCTTGTGATTCTCAATGCCAATCCTCACCTTCTGCCGCCTGGCCACAGGCTCCGCAAGCTGCATCGACTTAAATGCGCCCTCCTTCCAATGCTTGAACTCCTCCAGGCTGGAAAAAAGCTCATAGCGCCGCCCTCCCGTCGCCGAGCGAAAAATCACCGCTCCTGCCTCCTTGGCGATCCGCACCTCCTGTTCAAAGCGCGCCACATCATTCTCATTCTTCGGCAGCGCAATGCTGCCCTCCAGCTTCATGCCATAAGATTCACAGGTCGCGCGCACCTTCCCCGCAAACTCGCTCGTCCACCCACCCACCAGCGTTTGCAACGAGCCCACCCCGAGATCCCGCACATGATCCAGCACATCCAGCGCATGCTCAAACGCCGGGTATTTGATATCCGAATACTTCCCCTGCCACCGCTTCCAGTACGAATGAATCACGATGCCCATCTTCTTCCCATGCAAGGCAGCCGAGACAGGCAGCGCGGCGGCAAAGGCAGCAGCAGAGGTGAGAAACGTGCGTCGGTTCATGCGGCTTCAGTGAACGTGCATCAAAAGGAAATCATTTCTCGCACTTAATCAGCAAGCTTCCTGCCGAAACAACCATTCACGTATTTAGATTTGGGAGGATGGGCTTCATCAAGCCGGTCCGCATTCACCACCATCGAAGCCAGTCAGCCAAGCCATGCCAGAACTCGTCTCCTTTACGCATGGCGAGAAAGCCAAAGAGAAGAGCAATGCCTGCGACAAACGCCCAAAAGTTCCCGCTAAAGGCCGCGATCTCTCGCAAAGCGAAGACAAAGCCGATAAAACCACCAAATAAGAAACCACATCCAAACCGAAGTCGCTTCTCAGAGGAGTCTGGCTCAGGGCTGTCTTTCATTGCCTGAATAATGGGCCATGCCTGACCTCCGTATCAAACTCTGCTTCACCTCAACACCCCGCCCACCCACTCCGGCTGCCGCTTCGCCAGGCACTCGGACAGCCACCTCACCAGGTCCGCCACCGAGTCATGCTTCTTCCGCAGCGTGTTCAGCGCAGCCCAGTCCAGCGTCGGACGCGATGTCGGCAGCGTGATCTTCTGAATCCGCAGCAGATTGTGCACCGCCTCAAATTCCGCGGTGCTCATCGCGCGCAACTCCTTCGCCGAGGGCAGGTCATCCAGCACGGTCAGCGGAATACCCAGGCTGCTGATGCCCACGCCAAACTGATGCCCCAGGCTGCGCAGCGCATCCACCAGCGCCTCGTCATTCAGCCCTTCCGCGATCACGATCTCGCTCTGCAGCGTCCACCGTGTGGCGCTCAGCGCCTGAAAAAAGTCCGCACTAAAAGTATCTGGCGCCACGCTCAGCTTCAGCTGCACCCCGGCCAGCCCCACTTCCGGGCCTCCCAGATGGCGGCGCAGGTCCAGCATCGCCGCGTCAAACCGCGGCGCATCATCGCTGCCCGTGTCCAGATCCCAGTCCGCCACCACCAGATCGGGAATATCCCATTCCCCCTCCATGCTCGGAGTCCCGCTGCTGTTGAGGTTCAGCAGGAACGGATAACGCGAGCGCTGCAGGCACAGCCGCTCATAGATGGCCACCATCCTCAGATACCGCGACCAGCACTGATCGCTCTCGCCCAGCTCGCTGTCGAACAGCCCCTGGCGGCTGACACCATTGCTGCCGCTCAGCGTTTTTTTCTGCCGCTGGTAGTACCCCTGGCCCTGATCCACCTTCGCGATGGGCGACGTCGGATCGTAGCTGAGGATGGAAAAATGGTAGCGCAGCGTGGCGTCGCTGTAGCCGTCTCCGAGGCGCAGGCGCACAAGACGGATGAGTTCGGTGCCCTTGATCGAGTCCGCAGGATCATGCGGAAGGATTTCGGGCAGCAGTAGTCGCAGTTGTTCGCGTAGGTTCATCCTTGGTGCTGTGTCACAGCATGGCTGCGAAGCGGTTGTCTCGTCAACAACAGAAACGCATCAGCCGCGCCGCTCCTCACGAATCACATACCGGGTGCGCCGGCTGTTCAGCCAGCGCACGCCAAACATGTCCATCGTCGCACGCAGCGCTCGGTTGCCAAAGCCATACTTGCTCACGCCATGGATGCGCGCGCGGTGGTTCACCGGCATTTCAGTCACGCGCCACCCCATGTTGCGGATCAGCGCGGGAATGAAGCGGTGCATGCCGTTGAAGAGCAGCAGCGCCTCCCGGCAGTCGCGGCGCATCACCTTCAGCGTGCAGCCCGTGTCACGCACATGATCACCCACAAAGCGGGATCTCACAAAATTGGCGATGCGGCTCTGCAGCCGCTTGAACGTCGTGTCCTTGCGCTTCGCACGGTAACCGCACACCAGATCATAGCCGCCGTCCTCATCCAGCTTCGCGATCATCGCAGGGATGTCCGCAGGGTCGTTTTGCAGATCACCATCCAAAGTAACAATCACATCCCCTGCCGCTGCATTGATGCCTGCATGCATGGCAGCGCTCTGTCCGCTGTTCTTTTCAAACACGATCACCCGCACCCGCTCTCCACGCTGCACCCGCGCGAGGGTCTGATCCTTCGATCCGTCATCCACCAGCACCAGTTCGTAATCCCGGCCTCCCAGGACCTTGTCGATCTGCTGCTGCATCTCCACGACATTGTCCTCCTCATTATAGAGCGGCACGACGACGGAAATGGCGGGTGAGGAGGGCATGGAAGCGAAAAGGGCGTCAAAAGTCGGGCGCTCGATAATCGTGGCAAGCGAAGATTTTCAGCCAGCGCACCTCATTCCCCGCATGCATCACACGCGCCACCGAGAGCAATTCAGTGCGCTGAAACCTCTTTTTCAGTGCATCTGGCAGCCCCCCGGCTCCCCGGTCCTCCGTCACAAAAAGCGCACTTCGCCCGGCAAACCCACTCAGATCACTGGCTGGCGACTGCACCGTCAGCCCCTGTCCAAGATAGTGGTCGAGCTCCACCGCAAGCGCCCAGTCACCCGCCAATACAAACCACGCCCCCGCCCCTCCCGCCTGCTCCAGCACCCCAGAGACGACTCGGGCGCTCTCCCTCCAGCCACGCATCGTCTTGGACGGGTCGCCGCTGAATGCATGAGCAAAATCACTCACACCACCTGCACTCCGTGAAAATCGCCACGTCAGCCCCAGCGTTCGCGGCAGGTCCGTTTGCAGCAGAAAGGCGCTCTGCAGCGCGGCCAGCACAATCGTGATGGTGCGCAGGCTGATCTTCTGCTCGATCACCCCCGTCCGGGCCACTGTGCTGCGATGCGCCAGAAGCATCGCAGCAAAGAGCATCCACACCACGCCCCCCGTGTCCGGCCAGATCTCATGCGGACCGTAAAAGAAGTCGGTCCCCGCCAGCGGCAGCAGCATCGCCAGGAGCAGGCTGCGGTGGGTCTGCAGCATGCCGCTCGTAAATCCCGTACGCACCGCCAGCGCGAAAAGCACCAGCAGCAGAGGCGAGGCCAGCACAATCCAGCGCAGCAGATTCGGAATCACCCGCCACTCAGGCAGGCAGTGCCACGCGGCAAACGCCGGCCAGCCATGCCCGCCCTGCCAGATCAGCCAGCCCAGCACTACCACAGACCATGCAGCCAGGATCCCTTTGAATCCCGAACTATGCAGGTGATGCCGCAGCTGCCCGGACAGACCCAAGACACACATCACCGCCGCCATCGTGGCCAGTGCAGGCGGCTGCGCCAGCGCCGTGCCCGCCACGCACGCCCCGGCAGCCCACCACGCCCGGTGCTTCACCTCCGCCTTCAGCAGCGCGCTGCGCACACACAGCGCCGCCGCTGGCACCAGCACGCAGGCCAGTGTCCCCGGCGTCAGCGTGACAGCCGCAAGGTTGAAGGCAGGCAGCACATTCACGATCACCACCGCCCAGCCCGCGATCTGCTCATCAAACAAGTCACGCGCCAGCCGCCAGATCAGCAACGAAGCCACCAGCGCCAGCAACGGCGCAAAGAACCTCACCCCAAATTCACCCGCTCCTCCGATCAGCATGCCCAGTTTCACAACAAGCGGCACCAGCGGTCCGATCTCAAAAAAACTGCCCCACAGCCCATGTTGGCCGCAGAAAACCGCCAGCGCCTCCTCCGGTGCGAGTTCCAGCGTCGGCAGCAGCGCCCAGCGCCAGAGCGTGAGCAGGCCCAGGGCGGCAAAGAGAAAGCGCTGGCGCTGCATGGTGGTAGAGCGCATTGAATAGAGGACGCCGTCCGCATGTCAAAGTGTCGTCTCCAATCCACCCCACTCTTATGAAACGTCTCTTCCTGCTCCCGCTGCTTCTCGCCTCCATGCTGCGTGCCGAGGATGCCCAGCCGAAAACTGCCGAGGAAATCATTCGCATCGTGCAGAACAGCTACGCCCTGCAAAACTACAAGATGACCGGCGAACTTCGTGACGACACCTCCGGCCGCTCAGAGCCCCTCACGCTCACCATGCAGGACAAGGTCATGCGCTTCCTTTTTAAAAACCCGCCGCCTGAGATCGTCCACCTGGATATGAACACCTCCCCAGCCACTCTCTATCAGGTGCGCCAGGGCGGCTCCTCCGTGGTGCCAAACAGCCAGCATGGCAGCAAAGTCCGTGGCATGGAGTTCAATTACGAGGATCTCTCCCTCGCCTTCCTCTACTGGCCACGCCCCCAGCTCATGGGCGAAGACCGTGTCAGCGGCCAGAAATGCTGGATCGTGCGTGTCACCAACCCAAGCAGCCAGGGTCCCTATTACGCCGTGGATCTCTGGGTGCATCAGGGCAGCGGCGGCGCGGCCAAGATGGCGGCTTTTGATCGCACGAGCAAAATCGTGAAAAAATACCAGGTGACCAAGGTGCAGAAAGTGGAAGGAGCCACCACCCTCAAGGAGCTGCGGATCGAGTCCATCAATCCCGCCAACGGCGAAGTCATTGGCCGCACCTACATGAAGCTGGATGATCCAGTGAAGAATAATTAACGCACCGCATGCAACCGCCGCGCAAATTCACCCCCCATCCCTTCGCCTATCACCAGGAGCTGGACGTCCGCATCGAAAGTCTCACCAACGAAGGGGCGGGAGTCGCCCGTGTCGATGGCTGGGTCGTCTTCGTTCCCTTCACGCTAGCCGGGGAGCTCGTGAAGTGCCGCGTCTTCCGCAATCACAAGAACTACAGCGAGGCCGATTTCGTCTCTGTCATCGAGCCCTCACCGAACCGCGTCACTCCACAGTGCTCCTTGTTCAGCCAGTGCGGCGGCTGCCAGTACCAGCACCTCTCCTATGAGGAGCAGTTGCTCTCCAAGCAGCGTCAGGTCGCCGAGCTGCTCAAGCACATGGCGAAAATCGAGCACCCCGTCCGCCCGGTGATCCCCTCGCCCGTTCAATACGGCTACCGCTCCAAGATCACGCCTCACTTCCAGCGTCCGAAAGAAGGCGGCATCGGTGCCATCGGTTTCCTCCGCGCCCGCACCCGCAATGCCATGGTCGATGTCGAGCAATGCCCCATCGCCATGCCCGAGCTCAATGCGCAGCTCGCCACCGTGCGCGAGCGCGCCCGTGCAAACTCCGCCGAATTCAAAAACGGCGCCACCCTGCTCATGCGTGCCGCCAGCAACGGCGTCCTCACCCGGCCCGATGAAATCGCCGTTGAAGACGTGGACGGCGTCCGCTTCGAATTCCAGGCCGGTGACTTCTTCCAGAACAATCCCTTCATCCTGCCCAAGTTCGTCCGCCATGCCATCGACGAAGCCAAAGCCACCGGCGCAAAGCATCTCGTCGATGCCTACTGCGGCAGCGGCCTCTTCGCCATCAGTGCCGCACGCGACTTCGAAAATGTCATCGGCGTCGAGATCTCCGAAACCGCCGTCAAAAAAGCCGCGCACAACGCCGAGATCAATTCCCTCACCAACTGCCGCTTCATCGCCGCTGATGCCCAGCACGTGTTCAAAGACGTCCCGCATGCCGGTGCCGACACCGTGGTGATCATCGACCCACCCCGCGCCGGCAGCAGCCCCGAGTTCTTGCAGCAGCTCTTCGCCTTCAATCCCAAAGGCGTCGTCTACATCTCCTGCAATCCCGCCACCCAAATGCGGGATCTCGTCCTCTTCACCGAGGCCGGCTTCAAACTCGGCACCGTTCAGCCCTTCGATCTCTTCCCGCAGACCAAGCACCTCGAATGCGTCATGACCCTGAGCCGCGATCCTGCTGCATACGCAGCCCAGCCTCCCGCTGCCGCAGAAGTTCCGGCCGAAGAAACAGAACTCCCCGCCGCCGCCTGACCTCACACGCGCTGCGCCCATGAACCGCTTCGAATTCGCTACCGCCCAGCGCATCATCTTCGGCCGCGGCGTCTTTCGCGAGCTCCCAGAGCTCTGCCGCAGCTTCGGCCTGCGCCCCCTCCTCATCACCGGCAGCCGTCCCCAGCAATGGACAGAGCGCCTGCCTCACGTCGGCATCCACTCCGTTCGCGGCGAACCCACCGTTGAAGACATCACCACCGGCGTCTCTCTAGCCAGACAGCACAACGCCGATGTCATCGTCGCCATCGGCGGCGGCAGCGTCGTCGATGCCGGCAAGGCCATCGCCGCCATGTGCACCCAGCCCGGTGATTTGATGCGCTACATCGAAGTCATCGGTGAAGGCAAACCTCTTGAGGCAGCCCCGTTGCCCTACATCGCCGTCCCCACCACCGCCGGCACCGGAGCCGAAGCCACCCGCAACGCCGTCATCGCCAGCACCCAGCACCGCGTCAAAGCCAGCCTGCGCCACATCTCCATGCTGCCGCGCATCGCGCTCATTGATCCCGAACTCGCAGCCGATGTCCCTCCCAATGTCACCGCAGCCAGCGGCATGGATGCACTCACGCAGTGTCTCGAAGCCTTCGTCTGCTCCCGCGCCCAGCCCATGACCGACGCTCTCTGCCTCGATGGAATCCAGCGCGCCATTCTCTCTCTGGAACGCGCCTTCCAAAACGGCCACGACCTCGAAGCCCGTGAAGACATGGCCCTTTGCGCCCTCAACAGCGGCATCGCCCTCGCCAACGCCGGACTCGGTGCCGTCCACGGCTTCGCCGCTCCCATCGGCGGCATGTTCCACGCCCCCCACGGCGCCGTCTGCGCCGCCCTCCTCGCACCCGTCTGGGAAGCCAACTCCACACGCGTCCAAGACCGCACCAAGTTCAATCAAGTCGACGCCATGCTCGGCGGCTCCGCCATCCCCTGGCTCCACGCTCTCACCCAGCGTCTCCACATTCCCAAGCTAAGCCACTGGGGCATTCAAGAATCCGATCTCCCCGAGATCGCCCGCAAAGCCGCAGCCGCCAGCAGCATGAAAGCAAACCCCGTCTCCCTCACGCATGAGGAACTGGTCGCGATCCTGCGCGAGGCATTGTGATCACTTAAAATTCGTCTTGAACGTCTCCCTCGGCTTCATCCCAAGAAACTTCACCCGCAAATCGGGATGGGCTTGCAGATGCCTCGACAGCTCAGGGCAGTTGGTCTCAAAATGGAGGAACTGATTGTCATCAGCAAACACAGCCATGATGTAATACTTGTACTCCTGCCCGCCGATATTGCTGCTGTCACGGTCCGAATCATAGCGCGTCGACAAAGCTTTGAATTCAATGCTGCGACGCGAACCTTTGGCCACCGCAGGGATGCCCTGCGTCTCCGTTGTCGCAATGATGAGCTCTTCTTCGCCGCGCCGATATTTGGCCGAAGTATCACTCGTTATCAGCAGGAAGGTGGCTGAAGCCGAAGCCATGGGCTGAGTTTTGGCACTCTCGATGATAATCTCCGGGGTCATGGTCATCGTCATCATGTAGGACGATCCTGGGACCGGAGTGTTTCGCTTGCCGACTTTGGCCTGGATATGCAGAGAAGGATATTTTTTCTCCATCTTCTCCTTGGCAGCTTTATCCGGCTGCTGCCCGACAACATTCAAACTCGCACTAATCAAACTAATGAGGCACATCCATAGAATTTTCTGGTTCATAGCCAGGATAAAACCACGTTCCAAGTCCAATCGTCAAGCCCCTTGTCGAAGCCGCGCTGGCGGGAATGTCGCGCATTCGTCCCGGTTGCCCGTCTCAGTCCGCTTTCCCAGACAAAAAGAAAGCCGGGGCTGCTTTCGCAAACCCCGGCCCCGCTCGTTGTTGGTTGCGGTAGTTATTGGATGACGCCGGCGAAGCCAGCGGCATTGAGGGCGGCGGTCAGTTCGGATTTCGTGAACTCGCCTTCGACAGTGAATGAGGTGGCCTTCGCGACGATGTCGCTCTTCGTGATGCCAGAAACAGTCTTCACCGCATTAGCAGCGGCGACTTCGCACTTCTTGCAGCAGAGATGCACGCCGGAAACGGTGGCCTTCGTCATCTTGGCTTCGGGCTTCGCGGCAGCCGCTGGCTTGCTGGCGGTCTTCGCGTTGGATTCCTCGCCTTCGATTTTTCCATAGTAGCCCGCAGCGATGATCGCCTCGGCGGCCTTCTTCGCATCGCCCTTCTTCTTGGAAACGATCGTCACGGTCGTGCCCTTGTCAGGAACGGTCACCGTGACACCTTCTCCGATGCTGCCAGCCTTGGTGATCCCCTTGGCGCAGCTGCCGCAGCAGTTATGCACGCCGGTCATGGTAAGTGTGGTCTCAGCGCGAAGAGATGCACTGAGAGCGAGTACAGAAAGCAGAGTGATTAATTTCATAAGCGAACACTGAGACGATACGACAAGTCAGTTTCTTTGCACAATTTAATTTTTAACGTCGAATCGCCGTCATGAATCCACGCGCAATGATGGTGTCATGATACTCGCCCGGCGTGAATCCCGCCTCTTCAAGCATCTCCGCATACTCGCTCGTGCTGTAGCATTTTCCCTGCGTGGCATGCATCAGCAGGCATGAATACTCCGCCACATGCAGCGGTCCCGTTTTGTCTGCATTGATGAAGGCATCATGAATGATGAGCAGTCCGCCCGCAGGCAGAGCGGCATGAGAAACCGCCAGCAGCTTCTTCACTTCCGGCACACCCCAGTCATGCAGCACATTGGAAAAAAGATGCACATCACATCCTGCAGGCATGCCCTCAAACATGTTCCCTGTCGCCACACTCACGCGTTCCGCGCAGCCACGCTCCTCAATCAACTTGCCCGCGATGCGGTCCACCGGCGCTTGATCAAACGCGATCGCCTTCATGTGCTTGTGCTCCGCCGTGATTGCACAACCGTAAACGCCCGAGCCCGCTCCAATGTCCAGCACACAGCTGCGTCCGCGCAGATCCAGCTTCTTCGCCAAGGCCTGCGAGAGCAAAACCCCTCGGCAGTCCATCGCCGCCGTAAACTTCCGCGCAAAGTCCTCCTGCTCCATCGCCTTGTGCCAGTCAAAAGCCTTCTTGTCTCCACTCCATCCCGCCGGCTTGTCCGTCCTCAGCACTTCCAAAAAGTCCCGCGCGATCGGCCGGTCATGCAGCGAGGCAAAATACGGCCTCACATCCCACACCGGCCCCGCGCATAGAAACTCCCGCGCCACCTCCGTCGTTTCAAACACTCCATCCACATTCACCACCCACCCATTCGCCGCAAACAACGTCATCATCGTATCCGCCGGTCTCTCCGTAAATCCAAAGTGCCCGCAGATCCCCGCCAGCGATGACGGATTCGCCGACAGCCACGTGAAGAAGTCCACGCTCAGCGCCGCCGTCACCATGTCCGCCCCATACAGGCAATCACGATAACGGTAAATGCTGGTCGGATCTGTGGCAGGCGCGGAGGTAAGGTCGTGAGGCATGGTCAGGCAAAGTTTCCCAGTGCGAGGCCGAAAGAAACGAAAGAAATGAAAAAAGACTTCGCCCACGCCGCCCGTTGACTTGCCTCCCATCTCCTGACAGCATCGCCACGCCATGTCCTCTCCCGCACCCAAAATCACCACCACTCACTGGCTCATCATCATCATCGCCAGCATCGGCTTCTTGTTCGACACCTATGAGCTGCTGATGACGCCCCTCGTGGCGGCCCCGGCCATCGCCGAACTGCTCAAGCTCCCGATGAACAACCCCATCGTCACCAGCTGGGTGGGCAATCTACTCTGGATCGCAGCCCTCTGCGGCGGCGTCTTTGGTCTGCTCGGTGGCTGGCTGGTCGATCAATTCGGCCGCAAGAAGATCATGGCCCTGAGCATCTTCCTCTACTCCTTCTCCCCCTTCTGCGCGGCCTACTCCACCTCGCTCGGCATGTTCGTCTTCTTCCGCAGCACCACCTTCATTGGCGTCTGCGTCGAGTTCGTGGCCGCCATCACCTGGCTCGCAGAGGTCTTCTCAGACAAAAAGCAGAAGGAAAAATGGATGGGCATCACCCAGGCCTTCGCCTCCCTCGGCGGTGTGTTCGTCACCCTCGTCAGCGTCTGGATCAACAAGCATGGCGTCGATCTCCCTCACATCGGCCTCCCCGCCGGTCTCGGATCAAACGATCCCTCCACCTGGCGCTACCTCCTCATGACGGGCATCCTCCCCGCCATCCCGATCGCACTGCTGCTGCCTTTCGTGCCAGAGTCCAAGGTTTGGAAAGACAAGAAAGCTGCAGGCACCCTCAAGCGCCCCAGCTTCGCCGCTCTCTTTGCCCCAGAGCTTCGCCGCGTCACCCTCGTGACCGCCGCGCTCTCTGCCTGCGCCTACGGCATCGCTTTCGGCGCACTCCAGGTCACCGTGGCACGTGTCACCCCCGGCCTGCCTGAACTCAGGGCCCAGTCCAAGGCCCTCGCTCCGCTCCGCAAGGCCGGCGAAGACCTCAACAAGCAGCTCAATGCACTCCCTGCCACCGACCCCGCCCGCAAGGACCTCGTCGCTCAGATCAAGGCCAACTTCGGCCAGCAAAAGCCCATCAATGATGAAGTGAAAAAGATGGCCGACACCGTGCAGTTCTACCAGGAGATGGGCGGCCTCGTGGGTCGAATCGCACTCGCCATCCTCCTCATCGTCGGCATCAGCCGCGTCGCCCTGCTCAAGGTCTTCCAGATCCCTGCCCTCATCATCCTCCCGCTGACTTACTTCTATTTCTTCGAGCAGGGCGGCACCGCCTTCCTCTGGGCCTATGGCGTCTGCGGACTCCTCACCGTCGCTCAGTTCAGCTACTTCGGCGAATACCTGCCCAAAGTGTTCCCGATGCATCTGCGCGGCACCGGCGGCAGCTTCGCCACCAATGTCGGCGGACGCATGATCGGCACCAGCATGGCCTTCGTCACCACCAATCTCGTCGCACCCATGCTCGCAGGCTCCGGCCCCATGCTCCCCATGCATGTCGCCAAGGCCGCAGGCATCGTCGCCACCGTCATCGTCGTTCTCAGTTTCATCATCGGCTTCATGCTGCCGGAACCGAAGGCCGAGGAGGATTGATCCGAGAGAGTTCAGATCATGGCGGCGTACTCCTGCCGCCATGATTCGCTCTCTTCTCACCCTCGTCATCTGCCTCACCGCCTTCACCCTCCACGCGGAGGACAAGGACGATGGCAAGCTCCGCATCGTAGTCTTCGGCGCCCATCCCGATGACGCCGAATACAAAACCGCAGGCACCGCCGTCAAATGGGCACGCCTGGGTCATCACGTCAAATTGGTGTCCGTCACCAATGGCGACATCGGCCACTGGAAGGAAGCCGGCGGCCCTCTCGCCCTACGCCGCGCCGCCGAAGTCAAAGCCTGCGCCCAAAAACTCGGCGTCACCTCCCAGGTGCTCGACATCCACGATGGCGAGCTCATGCCCTCGCTCGAAAACCGCAAGCTCATCACCCGCGTCATCCGCGAGTGGAAGGCCGACATCGTCATCGCGCACCGTCCTTGGGACTACCACCCCGACCACCGCTATGTCGGCGTCCTTCTTCAAGACGCCGCCTTCATGGTCACCGTCCCGTTCATCTGCCCGGATGTGCCCCCGCTGAAAAAGAACCCCGTCTTCCTATACTCCAGCGACGGCTTCCAGAAGCCCTACCCCTTCACCCCCGACATCGCCGTCAGTGTCGATGACTCATTCGAGCAAAAACTCGACGGCCTCCACGAGCTCACCTCCCAGGCCTACGAAGGCGGCGCCAGCGGCTCCGCCGAATACGTCGAAAAAGACGTCCCGCCCGCCACGGATGAAGTGGCCCGCCGCGCCTGGCTCAAACGCCGCTGGGGCGCCCGCCAAAGCAACGAGGCAGAGAAGTATCGCGACCTGCTGGTCAAACTCTACGGCGAAGAAAAAGGCAAAGCCGTGAAATACGCCGAGACCTTCGAAGTCTGCGAATACGGCCGCCGCCCCAGCCCCGCCGAAATCAAACAGCTCTTCCCCTTTTACGATCAGAAGTAAGACCTCGCATCTCTGATGCGGTTTGGCGGATACAGCATTTGAAAATAACTTCGTGTCCGACCAACCCAGAGCGGCCAAAGCGGTCCTCCCTCTCCCCGCCCCTGACACGCGACACTGCGAATGTTGTTCTTGGGGGAGAGGGCTGGGGTGAGGGGACGGCCTCCCCTTCGCCTTATGGGATAGCTGCTCGCCCTTGCCTTTGAGCCACTGCGTTCGTCCTTCGCACTAACTGCGGCAGCCTGCCTCCTCCTCGCTGCGGTTCCCCAGAAGATTTCTTGGGCATTGCTAGTCCGCACCTCGCCTCACCTCATCGCATTGAAGCGCACCTGCAGCTTTTTGAGCGCCTCTGGCTTGCCGGCGTTTTTGCGCATCAGCTCTCGCAGCAGCGTCGCGGCACGCATCTTATCCCCCGCATTCATCAGGTCCTCCGCGTGGTTGGCCAGATCATTGAGCTGAGGAGACAGACCGGTGGTCGCAGCAGTCTGGGCTGCCTTGCCAGGATTCACGCGGGCATGCCCTCCGAA
This sequence comes from Prosthecobacter sp., assembly GCF_044222345.1. GTDB lineage: Bacteria > Verrucomicrobiota > Verrucomicrobiia > Verrucomicrobiales > Verrucomicrobiaceae > Prosthecobacter. Next base: position 10,081 of record NZ_JBGANL010000053.1, on the reverse strand, counting down.
GACATCCTCCACCTTCAGCCACGTGGCCTCCGTGCCATCCTCAGAGACAGCCAGCCAGAACACGACGTTCCCTTCGCCACCCGCCTCCAGCACACGCCGGTTCGCCACCACGGCATCCACCTTCTGCACGATCCACGCATCCTGCTTCGCCCCCACTTCGAGCTCCTTTCCGTTCCAGCGCAGCTTGAGCTCGGCCTTCTGATTCCGGCCCACCCACACGACATTTTGAATGTCCTGCGGAAAATTTTTCACCGGCTTGATCACCGTCCCGGCTTCGGCCTTGAACTCCACCATCTCGCTGATGTTGACCGGTGTGATGAGCTTCAAGTCATCACTCACAAAATACCATGCAGCCCGGGTGTCGCTGAACACAAGCTGGAACACACCCACATCAACAAACGCATGCTCCTTGTAAGGATTCTGATTCATGCCATTTCCCGTCACCGGAAAAATGCTCTCACCATCGTATCGCAGATGCTTGAGCGAATTCGTGCCACGCAGATCCCACAGCACGTTCGTGATCGAGGCGGCAAATTTCTCCACCTCAGGCCATTCCTTTTGCTGGGCCTGGGACAGACCGGCAAAACCCCATGTGAGCATAAAAAAGGTGAAAAACAGCTTCATCGAGGCCGACAATGGCGTCCGCGCCCATATTTGGCAAATTCCAAGCTCCGCCGGCCGACGGGACCATTTGCAGTGGCAATGCGCCCGGAAACGGCTATGAACACGGCCCACTCATCCGTACGACCATGCAACCGACGCCCGCCCCCGAACCTTCCGAGTCTTCCAACAACTCTGGCTCTTCTTTTAATACCCTATACAATGCTATTATGAGTGGCGAGCATCAGGCCACCCCCAAGTTTGATGCTTACGTTGATAGTGTGCTCCATCAAACTGAAAGTGAACTGCTCAAAGTTCGCCGCGAAAAGCTCGACGGACTGGTGAAGGCCGGACTGGACCCTTTCGGCGGTCGCTTTGACACCACGCATCAGCCCGGCGCTCTGAAAGAGCAGATGAAGTCCCAGTTCGAAGAGCTTCAGGTCAGCGTCGCCGGCCGCGTGCTCTCTCGTCGTGAAATGGGCAAGGCCACCTTCTTTGACATCGGCGACATCACCGGCCGCATGCAGTGCTACCTCAGCAAGGGCGATGTCGGCGACGAAGCCTACATCCAGTTCAATCAGCTCATCGACATCGGCGACTTCGTCGGCGTGGAGGGTTTCACCTTCGTCACCAAGCGCGGCGAAAATTCCATTCACGTCAAGAAGCTCACCCCGCTGTCCAAGGCCCTGCGCCCCCTGCCCGACAAATGGCACGGCGTCACCGACAAGGAGATCAAGTACCGTCAGCGCTACCTCGACCTCATTTCCAATGACCGCAGCCGCGAGATCTTCGTGACCCGCAGCAAGATGGTCGCCGCCATCCGCAGCTACATGCAGGAACGCGGCTTCCTCGAAGTCGAAACCCCCATGATGCAGGACGTCCCTGGCGGTGCCGCAGCCAAGCCCTTCGAGACCTTCTTCCACGCGCTGAACCAGCAGATGTTCCTGCGCATCGCTCCAGAGCTCTATTTGAAGCGCCTGCTCGTCGCCGGCTTCACTCAGATTTTTGAGCTCAACCGCAACTTCCGCAACGAAGGCCTCAGCCGCCGTCACAATCCCGAGTTCACCATGCTCGAAGCCTACTGGGCCTACGCCGACTTCGAAAAGATGGCCGACCTCGTCGAAGGCATGATCTGCCACCTCGCCGAAAACTTCTGCGGCGGTCTCAAGATCGAGCACAAGGACGAAGAAGGCACCATCACCAAATCCATCGACCTCTCCCGCCCATGGCGTCGCGCCCGCTACACCGACCTCCTCAAAGGCGTCGATCCCAAGTGGTATGAATACACCCCCGAAGAGCGCAAAGCCCGCGCCAAGGAACTCGGCGTCGAAATCGGAGCCAACTTCGAAGACTACGAAGTCACCCAGCACGTCTTCGAGCGCCTCATCGAAGCCAAACAGTTCGATCCCCTCTACGTCACCCACTGCCCGAAAGAACTCGTCCCCCTCGCCAAGCAGAACGCCTCGGACGACTCCATCGTCGATGTGTACGAGCTCATCATCAACGGCCAGGAAATCAGCCCCGGTTACTCCGAGCTGAACAACCCCATCGTTCAGCGCGAGCGCCTCGAGCACCAGGCCGGCGAAGAGACCCAGAAGATCGACGAAGAGTTCATCCTCGCCCTCGAGCATGGCATGCCCCCCGCCGGCGGCATCGGCATCGGCATCGACCGCCTCATCATGATGCTCACCGGCGCCGAAAGCATCCGCGACGTCATCCTCTTCCCCCAGCTCAAGCGCCGGGATTAAATTCGTCTGGCAGTTTGATGTCCTGACACGCAGATTGGCGGTGATGAAAATCACCGCCTTTCTTTTGTCGCTTTTGGTCACTGGGACACTGCAATCCGCCACTCCCGATCAAGCAGCACAGGCCATCAACGCCTTCGGCATCGATCTCCACCGCCAGATGCCCAAAGAGGGCAATCTCTGCCTCTCCCCCTATTCCATCCAGTCCGCCCTCGCCATGACCTACCTGGGAGCCAGTGGCGTGACCCAGGAGGAAATGGCCCGCGTGCTGCATTTCTCAAAAGACAAGCAGTCCCAGGCAGAGTCTTTCGCGGCGCTGAATCAGGCGCTGGAAGCAGCCGTTGCAGCCTCTTTGAAAAGAGTGGCTGAATTAAAAGAGTACGGCGGCCCAAGTGAGCCCCTGACACTGCTCGTGGCCAATCGCCTCTTTGGACAGAAGGCTTATGAGTTTCGCAAACCGTTTCTCTCAGGGGTGAGGAACCATTTTGGTGCACCATTCCAGCCCATGAACTTCCTCAAGAACCCTGAGGGAGCGACGCGTGAAATCAACAACTGGGTGGCCAAACAGACCCAAAAGAAAATCCTCGATTTGATTAATGAGCCTTTGGACAAGCAAACCCGGCTCGTGCTGGTAAACGCACTCTATTTCAAAGCCGCGTGGTCAACTGATTTTGCAGAGTCCGCCACCACGCCAAAGCCTTTCCATGTGGATGGCGGCAGGCAGACGGTGGATGTGCCCACAATGCACTCGGACCTGAACATGCGTTACTACAAAGGCCGTGGCTTCCAGGCAATCACCCGGCAGTATGTAGGAGAACAGCTCCATTTCCTGCTGATCGTTCCCGACGCCATTGATGGCATCTCCGGTGTGGAAGCAAAACTGACGCCCGAACTGCTGCACGCCTGCACCAAAGCCGAATACCGGGAGGTGATCTTGCAAATGCCCAAATTCAAAATCACCCCACCCACAGTTCAACTCGGTGACATGCTTCAAAAGCTCGGCATGACCACCGCCTTCGACGAGCCACGTGGCAGCGCAGATTTTGACGCGATGGCACCAAAGCGGGCTGAAGAATATCTCTTCATTTCCAAGGTGTTTCATAAAACCTTCTTCGCACTGGACGAACAAGGCACTGAGGCAGCAGCAGCCACGGCGGTGGTGATGATGCCTAGAGCAGTCGCGATAGAGCCAGAGCGCCCCAAACCCATCGTCCTCAAAGCCGACCGCCCCTTCATCTTCGCCATCCAGCACGCAGATAGCGGCGCCTGCCTCTTCCTCGGCCGCGTCACCGACCCGCGCTGATCACTTCTTCACCGTCTTCCCCGCATCCAGAAACTCAATCGCCTTCTTCAGCCACTCCGCCTTCGGCGGCTGATGCCCCTGCCCGGGCACATTGATCATCTCCACCGCCTTGAAACCCTCCTTCTTGAAGCCGTTTTCAAACACCGCGCTGGTGCCCTTCAAATTGAAATCCTTCTCGCCCGTCACCAGCACATAGCGGCAGTCGTTCTTGGCGATCCCCAGGATTTCCTCATGCGGAATGTAACGTGCTTCAAAGACCTCACTCTTGTCCAGGGTGACAATGTCTGTGTAAAAATTCGCCCCCATGAAGGCGATCGTCCCGGTGAACATCTCCGCATACGTCACGCCCAGCATGCTCGCCACACGCCCGCCGCCCGAGAAGCCGGAGACATACACGCGCTTGTCGTCGATGTCATAGAGCTCGCGCATGTTGTCGTTCGCATCCACCGCCATCCGCATCCGCGCAAACACCTCGCGGTTGTTCCCGGAATTGTGCGCGCCCACAAAAATCAGCTTCTTCTCTGCCAGCACCGCCTCCCACTCTGGAGAAATCGACGGCGCGTTGCTCGGGCTCACCCAGATGAAGAGTCCATGCGGATCCCCCTTCTTGTACTTCTTCGGCACGATGATGTCGAACTTCTCCATGCTCACGTCATAGGGCGGCGGCGTCTCAATTGCATGCATCCGCATCTTGATCTGCGCATTGTCGGAGACCTGCGGCGAGACTTGGAAGGTGATGGGCGAACGCACACCAGGCTTGATCGCCACATCAGCGGCAAAGCTAACGACGCTCAGAAAGGGAAGAATCAGGAAAAGCCGGGACATGCGCCCGATCAAAGCGGCTTCGTTTGCGGCTGTCGATGCTGAAATCATGCAATCTCACAGCGGCATCTGCCGTTCAGGGGCCCATGAAGCATCTGCTCTGCCTCTTCCTTCTCACCCTCTCCCTGCACGCCGCCGATCGCGCGCCCAACATCGTCTTCATCCTCGCAGATGACCTCGGCTACACCGACGTCGCCTGCTTCGGCTCCAAATACTACGAGACGCCGAACATCGACAAACTCGCGCAGCAGGGCATGAAGCTCACCAGCCATCACCACTGCCAAAACTGCCAGCCCACCCGCGCCGCGCTCATGAGCGGCCAGTACGCCCCGCGCACCGGCGTTTACACCGTCGGCGGCATCGACCGCTTTGGATGGGAGTCCCGCCCCCTCCGCCCGGTGGACAACGCGCAACAGCTCCCGCTGGATAAAATCACCATCGCTCAAACCATGAAGCAGGCAGGATACGCCACCGGCATGTTCGGCAAATGGCACCTCGGAGAAAAAGACGCCTACCATCCCGGACAGCGCGGCTTTGACGAAGCCATCGTCTCCATGGGCAAGCACTTCGACTTCAAGACCCAGCCACCGGTCGAATACCCCAAAGGCGAATACCTCGCCGACTTCCTCACCGACAAAGCCGTCGATTTCATCCAGCGCCACAAAGACGCCCCCTTCTTCCTCTACCTGCCCCATTTCGGTGTCCATTCCCCGCACGACGCCAAGAACGAAATCACCGCCCGCTTCAAAGACAAGCCCCCCGTCGGCGGTCATCACAGCCCGGTGTACGCCGCCATGATCGCCAGCGTGGACGAAAGCGTAGGCCGCGTCATGGCCGCTCTCGATGAACTCAAACTGGCCGACAACACCGTCCTCATTTTCGCCAGCGACAACGGCGGCGTCGGCGGCTACGCCCGCGAAGGCATCAAAAAAGGCGGCGACATCACCGACAACGCCCCGCTCCGCAGCGGCAAAGGCAGCCTCTACGAAGGCGGCACCCGCGTCCCCTTCATCGTCCGCTGGCCCGGCGTCACCCAGCCCGGCTCCAGCAGCGATGCACCCACCATCCACGTGGATCTCTATCCCACCTTCGCCGACATCGGCAAAGCCACCCCACCCGCCAATCAGCCCCTCGATGGCGAAAGCCTCGTCCCCCTCTTCCGTGACGCCTCCGCCCATCTGAAACGCGACGCCATCTACCAGCACTTTCCCGGCTACCTCGGCGCCGGCGAAAACACCTGGCGCACCACCCCAGTCGGCCTCATCGAAGCAGGTGACTGGAAGCTCATGGAGTTCTTCGAAGACGGCCGCCTCGAGCTCTACAACCTCAAAGCCGACATCGGCGAGCAGAAAAACCTCGCCGCCGCAAATCCCGAAAAGACCAGGGAACTCCACGCCAAAATGATCGCCTGGCGCGAAGCCATCAAAGCCCCCATGCCCACGAAAAATGATCAGCAGACCACGGCAGCACCCAAGAAAAAGGGCAAAGGCAAAAAGAAGAAAGCGGAGTAACCCCGCTCACTTTTTCCGCGCCAGATACACAAACGCCGGCGGCACATTGCCCCACACGATGCGGCTGGTTTCCACGCCATGCGTCATCTCATGCAGCAGCGCACGAAACTGCCGGCCGCCCGGCAGCTTGTGAAAGCCCCAGTACGCAAAGGTGGCAAAGCATCCCCCCGGCGCCAGATGCGGCAGCACATTGTTCAAAATGGCCTCCTGCAGCCCGCGCGGAAACGCCGTCCAGGGCAGCCCGCTCACGATCGTGTCAAACTTCTCCCCCGCAGGCAACACCTGCGAAAAATCAAACTCCTGCGCACCGGCGCACTCAAAGCGCATCTTCGGAAATCTTGGCCGCAGCTGCTCCACGAAAGTCTCGATCAGTTCGATCCCCACATAGTCCGCATCATGCGGCATCGCATCCGCAATGGCTCCGGTAAACGCACCTGTTCCTGGGCCAAGCTCAAGAATGCGTTTGGATTTCCAAACGCCGGCAGACTCCATCATGCGCTCCGCCAGCGCCGTGCTTGAGGGCGCCACCGCACCGATGGTCTTCCAGTTATGACGCAGTTCTTTGACGAAGGTGACGGCTGACATTGGGGGCCGATGTTAACGAGTACCTGCCATGGCGCGAGAGCTTTTGCAGCAGAATGCCTTCAGGAAAGACAAATTATTTTTTGATCTCCGCCGCGATCCGCTTCTGGCAGTCTTCTGCAGCTTGAGTGTACGGATGGCGCTCACCCAGGCCTTTTTTAAAGCCCTCCTGCGCGCGCTCCATGAAAACCAGCGCATCCTTGTGCTTGGCCTGCGCCTCAAGGCACAAAGCCAGATTGAAACAGCTCATGAAAACATCGGCATGCTTCCCTCCCAGCACCTTCTCGCGTAGCGCCAGCACCTTGCGGTGTTCCAGCTCCGCCTCGGCATGGCGCTCCTGCTCCTGCAGCACCGCCGCCAGATTGTTCCGGCTTGCCAGAGCCTTGGGATGCTTCGCTCCCAGCAGCCTTTCGCGCAGTTCCAGCACCGCCCGGTGCTCCTTCTCGGCCTCCGCATGCCTGCCCATGTCATTCAGCGCCGTCGCCAGGTTGTTGCGGCTGTCCAGCGTTTCCAGATGTTCTTCGCCCAGCACACGCTGCCGCACCTCCAGCACCGCACGATATTCGCGCACCGCTTCCGCATGCCGCCCCTGTTCCTGCAGCGTCATCGCCAGATTGTTCCGGCTCAGCAGCGTGTCAGGGTGCTCCTTGCCCAGCACACGCTGGCGGATCTCAAGCACCGCACGATTTTCTTTTTCTGCCTCGGCATACTTGCCTTCCCCGGCCAGTGTGGCCGCCAGATCACTCCGGCTTGTCAGCGTGTCCGGATGCTCCTTGCCAAACACCTCCCTGCAGGTGTACACGATCACCCGCAGTTCCGCCTCGGCCTCCACCAGCCGCCCTTGGGCAGAGAACGCCGCAACACTTTGGTAATGCTGATGCAGTGCCTGAATCCGTGCCGCTTCAAACGACACCTCCGCCTGCGCTGGCTGCGCTTTCACGCCGACCCATGCAAGCTGGCCGGCGGTAAACATCACCCAATGAATTCGCATTTTAGGCATTGCTGCTTGGGACAATGCGTAACGCTCCTCCGGGAGGCAACACTTAAATACCATACTATCTCACCTGCCCTAGAATCAGAGCAAAGGATGGCATCTCAAACTTTGAACGCCTTCCGCACCGCCGCGTCCAATCCCGCCTCAGCTTCGCGCTGAACTTAAGATCCTCATCCAACCATGAAAGCCCTCTTCACCACCCTCGGTTTCTCCGCCCTCACTCTTTCCACGGTCCTGCTGACCCAATGCGCAGCTCCTCGCGCAGAAATCCGGGCTGCAAGTGCCCGGTCCGCCACTCCCACACAGACTGGAAACGTCACAGTGAAAGCTCTGGGTGACACCACCGTCGCCACACGCAGGCTGATCCATCATCCCCTCACCAACAAGGACATCGGCAAAGTGTATGAGGAAATCACCATCGTGTCCCCACGCGGCACCTCGGTCGAAGAACGCGTCATTGTACGCGCCTTGCCAAAGCTCGAGACCAACGTCGTCTCCAAATAACCCGCAGCATGGGCGTGTCCCCGCCCATCGTTAGTTTCCACAGCCGCAGGCTGTTCTCTTGACGTGTGTGGTGCTTTGCAGCGAGACTTCGCACCACACACGCCATGCCTTACCTCCTCGACGCAATCGTCATCCTCGGTTACTTCGCCCTGATCATCGGCATCGGTCTGTCGCAGCGCAGCAAAAGCGGCAGCATGGAAGGTTTCACCTTGGGCGATCGCCAGATCGCATGGTGGGCCGTGCTCGCCTCCATTCTCGCTGCCGAAATCAGCGCCGGTACATTCTTCGGCGCTCCTGGCGAAGGCTACGCCCTGCGCAACTACACCTACATCCAGCTCATGGCGGGCTACCTGCTCGCCCGCGTAGTGGTCAGCGCCGTTTTCATTCCCGCCTACTACCGCCATGGCGTCGTCAGCGTCTATGAGTTCCTTGAGGCCCGTTTCGGCCCCAAGACACGCCGCCGCGCCTCCGCCGTTTTCCTCGTTACCCGTCTGCTGGCCAGCGGCTCCCGTCTCTGGGTGCCCACCGTTCTGCTCGTCCTCGGCTGGAAGGTGTTTGTCAATCCCGCCATCTCACCCATGCACGAGTTCTGGCTCTATGCCGCCGCCCTGGTCGTCATCACCGTGCTCACTTCCATCTACACCGCCCTCGGCGGCATCCGTGCCGTCATCTGGACGGATGTGATCCAGGTCGTCATCCTCTTCTCTGCCCTCGGCTTTGCCCTCTGGCATCTCCTCGCTCACACCGGAGGCTGGCCCGCCTTGAACGCCGCCATTTTAAAACCAGCCCTCATTGACTGGGGCAGGCCAGATCCGGCTCACCCGGGTGCATGGGGCTGGGTCAAAGGCATCCTCGAAACCGAATACACCATGTGGACGGCCTTTCTCGGCTCCACCTTCGTCACCCTCGCCACCCATGGCACGGATCAGGACATGGTGCAGCGCATGCTCACCGCCAAAAACAAACGCCAGAGCGGATTCGCCACCATCCTTTCCGGCATCGCAGACATCCCCGTCAATTTCATGGTGCTCAGCATCGGCATCCTCCTCTTCGTCTTCTACCAGCAGCACCCCGAAATCCTCCTGCCAAAAAACGCCAAAGGCGCACCCGACAGCAGCCAGGTCTTTCCCTTTTTCATCCTCACCTCCATGCCCGCCGGCCTCCGCGGCCTCGTCGTCGCCGGCGTCCTCGCCACCGCCATGGGCTCGCTCAGCACCGCGCTCAATTCCCTCGCCACCAGCTACGTGCGCGACTTCCACTTCCGCTGGTTTGGCGAACCCAGCACCGAAAAAGGCAAGGTTCGCATTCTGCGTTTTGGCACCGTTCTCTTTGCCATCCTCCTCATCTCCGTCGCCCTCGGCACCGCCTGGGTAAAGGCGCACAATCCCTCCCTGCGCATCATCCCCATCATTCTCGGCGTCTTCGGCTACACCTACGGCTCCCTCCTCGGTGTCTTCATGGTCGGACTCTTCACCAACACCCGTGGCAACGACTTCGGCAATGGCATCGCCATGCTCGCCGGCTTCATTGTCGTCGGCTACCTCAGCGGCCTCGACAAAGGGCTCATGGCCTCCCTCGGCATCCAGGGCGGCATCCCACGCCCAAATTGGATGGTCGAGATCGAGTTCCCCTGGCGCATCCTCTTCGGCACCCTCGTGACCTTTGCCATCGCCATGTGCTTTAAGACCCCCGAGGCCAAGCTCGGCCACTCCAAAATCGTCCAGGCAGGCACCTGATACCACGATCTATTGAAAACCCTTCGGGTCAAAGCCGCCCACAGCCAAGGAGCGGGACTTGCCAAGTCCCAGCTCGGCCCCTGTCCTGTCATAGCGTGTGCGAAGCTGACCTCCTAAACACCCCTTCCTGCCGCTCAACTCCAAGCCCGGTAGGGACGCGTTGTGCGCGTCCCACTTTCCGGGTCTGCACCACCCGCAGGCCATCCAACACCTTGCAGCCCTCTGCAGCGCGGCATCAGATCACCCACTCCGCCTCCTCCGCCTCCTCCGCCTCCTCCGCCTCC
>NZ_JBGANL010000007.1:0-154208 GCF_044222345.1 Prosthecobacter sp. | reverse complement strand
CGTCCAAACCACCCCCTCCCCCGCCTTCCCGACCGGCTTTGCCCGCCATGGACACGCTGCGCATCCAGTCCCTTGAGTCTGAAATCGCCGCCGTCAGGCAGCAGAACTCCGCGTTGCAGCGCGCCTTGCTGCTCGCACGCCGCAGACTGCCGGTGCCGGCCATGCGGAAAAGCCCCCCTCGCGGCAAGGTCCGCAGCGCCTGATCGAAGAAATCGACCAAATGTTTTTTCCTCTCGCCAAGCGTGAGAGACCGTCTTTATTCAGGGAAGTAAAGCAGGCCCTTAGCCTTGCATGCCACCCCACACTCTTTCCGCACCATGACTGACAACCCCACCGTAGATTCCGTCTTTGGCAGCAGTCCTTCACACGACCCTTTTCAAGCCGCGAAAGCCAGCGCCTTGAAGGCCGCTGAGGAGCTGCGTGCTGCAGCTGCGCAGAAGGCGTCCGAGTTCCGCGCTGCCGCAGAGACACGCGCACAGCAGTTCCGCGACACCGCCGAGCAGAAGGCCACCGACATCAAGGAAAAGGCCGGTGAATTTGCAGACCACACCCTCAGTGAAGCGCGTTTGCGCTATGATGACCTGCGCGCCGAGGCGGAAAAATTCGCCCGTGAAAAGCCGCTCCAAGCTCTGCTCACCGCCTTTGGCATTGGATTCGTCGTCGGGGCCATTCTGCGTCGCTGATTCTTACATCGCGCCCCCTTTTTCATGAACCCCGGCACGCCGCCCGCCCCCGAGGAACGCGCCAGCGCAACAGGACTGCTGCGCGCTGTCGCCTTGTACATCGAGGCACGCGGACGCCTGCTGCACATTGAGGGTCAGGAAGCGGGCAACCGCCTGACCAATCTCTCCGGCATGTTCATGCTGGCCTTTGCCGCCTTCGTCATTGGCTGGATGCTGGCCGCCCCCGCACTCGTCTGGATCATCGCCGACGCCAATGGCTGGCACTGGGCGCGGGTGGCTCTTGCCGGTGCCGGCATTCATCTCTTCCTCGGCGTGCTGCTGCTCGCCGGACTGAAGTCCAGGCTGCGCGGCATGCAGCTCTTTGAGGAAACTTTCAACCAATTCCGCCGGGATCGCGAATGGCTCGCCAGCAACAAGCACAACTAACTCCGAAGCAGCAGGCTTTGCGTGATCTGGAAGACGCCCGTGCGTCTCTGGCGCATCATGCCGCCCATGCGGTGGAGGAGTGGAGCCCGCGGGCCGTGATCACCCGCAGCGTGGAAAAGCATCGGGCGCTGTGGATCGGTGCCGCCGCCGTCGCAGGACTGGCGGCACTCAAAGCCGTCTGGCCTTCCCGTGGCCCGGCCCGTTATCCTGAAGCTTCCCTTAGTGGCGCTCAGAGAAGCGGTTTGTTTGCTCTGCTCCTCAGTCCGCTGCTCGGTCTCGCTCGTAAATCCCTGATGAATTACGGCACTCAGCTGTTTGAAACTTACCTGCGCCAGAAAATATCTCCGAACGTACCGGATTCCGAAGCAGTCTAGCGTCATCCCCCTTTCATGTCCGATCCCAACCAACCCCCACAAGATCTTCTCCCTGTTTTAGGCTCCGTGGACGACTACCTGCGTTTTTGCATGGAGTATGATGCGTCTGACTTGCATCTCGCCACCGGCGCACAACCTGTCTGGCGCCGCTACGGCAATCTGCAGCCCATCTGGGACAATGCCGCGATTCTCACCCCGGAAGATGCCCGCCGCCTCGCCTACGGTTTCCTTGGAGAGGCCCAGGTCAAACAGCTTGAAGCTCGTGGCGATGTCGATTTCGCCTACTCGCCAGCGTTCGGCCGTTTCCGTTCCTCGGTCGTCCAGCAGCGTCTGGGCATCGACATGGTTTTCCGTGTCATCAAGACCAGCATCAAGTCCGTGGAAGATCTCGGCCTGCCCGCCACGGCCAAGACGCTCACCCGTTTCCACAACGGCCTGATCCTCGTCACCGGCCCTGTCGGCTGCGGCAAATCCACCACCCTGGCCGCGCTGGTCGATTCCATCAACGAAGAGCGGCAGGATCACATCATCACCCTGGAAGACCCGATTGAATACATCATCGAGCCCAAGGGCTGCCACGTGAACCAGCGCGAAGTTCACACCCACACCGCCTCCTTCGCAGCCGCGCTGCGCGGCGCCCTGCGTGAAGACCCGGACGTGATCATGGTGGGTGAAATGCGCGACCTTGAAACCATTTCCCTGGCCATCACCGCTGCGGAAACGGGCCATCTTGTGCTCGGCACCCTGCACACCGGCAGCGCCGCCCGCACCCTGGACCGTGTGCTCGATGTGTTCCCCATCGATCAGCGTGACCAGATCCGCATCATGGTGTCTGAATCCCTGCGCGGCATTCTCTCCCAGCAGCTTGTTCCCAAAATCGACGGCACCGGCCGCGTCATGGCGCTCGAAGTGCTCGTCAACACCCCCGCCGTCGGCAACTGTATCCGTGAAGGCAAGACCTACATGCTCGCGGGTGTCATGCAGACCGGCAAAGGCGTCGGCATGATCACCATGGATGATTCCTTGCGCAATCTGTACTCCTCCGGGCAGATCAGCCGCGAAGAATGTGAGTTCCGCGCCGAGGACAAGATCATGATGAAGAAATTCTTTGAATCCTGAGGCCCTCTGCCACGCCAACCGACCACTGCGAACGTCACATGCCAATCATTGATCAATACTTCCAGAAGCTCATCGAACTGGGCGGATCCGACCTTCACCTCAGCCAGAAGCAGCCGCCCAAGGTGCGCGTGCATGGCAGCATCAAACCCATCTCCGACCAGATCCTGGACGAGCGCCTCATGGAGACCATGATGCGTGAAATCTGCGAGCCCCGCGCCTGGGACCGCTACAAGGAAAAGGGTGACCTCGACTTCGCCTACGAGATGGATGCGGACAACCGCTTCCGCTGCAACTACCTGCGCCAGCAGCACGGCTACGGCGCGGTGTTTCGTATCATTCCCACCAAGATCGCCAGCCTGGAGCAGCTTGGCATCCCGCCCGTGGTCAAGGAGTTTGGCCACATGCGCAGCGGTCTGGTCCTCGTCACCGGCCCCACCGGCTCCGGCAAATCGACCACGCTGGCCGCCCTGCTGGACTACATCAACACCAACTTCCGCCGTCACATCATCACGATCGAAGAACCGATCGAGTTCGTGCACCGCAACAAGAAGAGCATCATCACCCAGCGTGAAGTGCCCATCCAGACCCCGTCATTCGCAGACGGCCTGCGCGCCGCCCTGCGTGAAGATGCAGACATCGTGCTCGTGGGTGAAATGCGCGACCTTGAAACCATCTCGCTCGCGCTCACGGCGGCTGAGACCGGTCTGCTCGTCTTTGGCACCCTGCACACCAACAACGCCCGCAAGACCGTTGACCGTATCATTGACGTCTTCCCCTCCGATCAGCAGAGCCAGGTGCGCACCATGCTCGCCGCTTCGCTCAAAGGCGTGGTCGCCCAGCTCCTCATGAAAAAGTCAGACGGCAAGGGCCGTGCCGCCGTGAATGAAATCATGGTGTCCAATCCCGCCGTCGGTGCCATCATCCGTGAAGGTGCCACACAGAAGCTCTACGACGTCATCATCGGCGGCAAATCCCAGGGCATGCAGTTCATGGACGAAGCCATCTGGCAGAAGCTCCGTGACGGCTACGTCACCCCGATGGAAGCCTACATGAAGGCCATCGACAAAAACCGCTTCAAAGCCTTCCTTCCTCCCGAAGACGCCGGCCTTGCCGTCGCCAGCGGTGGCGACGCCAATAAATAGTCAGCAGCAGATTGGCAGCGAAGCAGTTGAGTCTTGCCGCAGCTTCTGCGGTGAATTAACATCGTTTTAATTCAAGGATGAGCACGGCTTCCGAGGACCTTTCGTCAGACCAGCCGCAACGCACCAGTCATCAGCCTGGCCCGTTGGCCGTCCTCGCTGCGACTGCGATTGGCGGCGTCCTTGCTACGCGCATGGGCAAAGCCCCCCTGCTCTTCGCGGCGGGGGCTGCTGCCATGGCGATGCTGAGGCAGAAAAAGACCCCCGCCCCTCCGCCACCGGCCACGCCAAAGAGCCTGCCTCCCCCAGCTCCACCGCTTGAGGTCCCGGCCCAGAGCCAGGTCGAGCAGTGGCTTTCCCGCCAGATTATTCGCGAAGAGCAGGCCCCTGTTGTCGATTTGTCCATGGCCGATGTCACGCCGGACGAGCCCGAAGATGATTACCGGCCGGAGTCCTTTCTTTTGGATGAATGGGACGAATTTCCCAGATCGCCACCACCCGACAACGACGCCTTTGCCAGCCTCACTGAACCCGCGCCGCAGCCGATTTCAGAACCTGCCCCGCAGCTTGAAGAGACTGCGGTGGAAGAAGAACCGAAAGCACCGTCCCCGCCTCCGCAAGTACTGCTGCAGCCCCCCCTTCCCTCACCTCCAGTTGTCGCAGATGGCGCATGGACTCTCGGTGTCGATCCCATGCCGAGCTTGAACGAGGCCGAGCCATACGTCGCACCTGTCGGCACCATGTTCTCCAGCGCTCCGGTGCCGCAAGAAGCCCCCAGGAGCAGCATGGAGCCTCCGCGCTCCCAGCTGTTCTCCACCGCCCCCGTGCAGCATGAAGAACCCGGACCACCGCTCTTCTTCTCCACTTCGCTTTTCCAAGGGGCTGCCTTTCCGGATGAGATCCAGGTCGCCCCCCCATTGGCAGCCGCGTCGCCCATGCCATCACCGGAACCTTCCGTTGAAGACCCGGTGTGGGAACCCGCACCCGTGTTTGAACGCCCACCCGAAGCGGCAGCAGCGCCAGAGATACCCGTCGTGTTGGCGCCCCTTGGCGAAGCCTCGTTCGATCCCCCGCTGGTTGCAGCCCCCTACAATCCCTGGCAGTCCGAACCGGAGGTGTTTGCCACGACTCCCCCAGTTCCCTTTCAGCCTCAGATGGCGAGCACCGTGGTCGAAGCCGAGATCATCCTGCGGCCGCGTGCGCCGATGCAAAACTCCGTCACCACGAAATCCAAGTTTGCCCCCTCGGGCTTCGCCAAGCCATTCTCCAGTGAAGACAGCGCGGCCCCTCCCGCTGAAAACGCCAACGACGCCCACTTTCCGGGACCGCTGCAATCTCAGCATGATCCCAAGCCACGGCCCACCTGGCGCTCCTGGTGGCGGGATGATTGATCCCGCTCAAGGCAGCGCGTTCTTTTTCCGGATCAATCCGCAGTAGATCCACGCGGCCACGCACACGCCCAGCAGCGTCAGCGCAAACCAGTCTCCAAACCTAGCATAGAGCGTCATGTGACCCGAACGCGGCACCTTGACCTCGCCGGGCAGCGTTCCCTCAATGAAGGATGAGCCGGTCTCGGGATCTTTAAGCCTGGAGGTGATGCGGCCGCAGGTGTCGATGAAGCAGCTCACGCCCGTGTTCGTCGCACGCACCATGGGGCGGCGCAGCTCGATGGCACGGAAGAGAGAATTGATCATGTGCACCTCGGGTTCCTCGCTTTGCAGAAACCAGCCGTCGTTGGTGATGTTCACAATCATCTGCGGCGCCTCGCGCACAAAGCGGCGCGCCAGCCGGCCCACGGTGTCCTCAAAGCAGATCAGCGGAATGATCTGTACCTCCGGCTTCTCCAGCTTCAGCGGCTCGGTTTTCACCCCTGGTGTGAAGGCCCCTTCAAACAGGCTCTGAAACAGGGAAAACGGCGGGATGCGCTTCAGCGGCAGGTATTCGCCAAAGGGCACCAGATGCACCTTGTGGTATTCCTGACGACGCTCGGCGCTGCCACGAAACAGCACGGCGGAGACATGCCCAATCTCGGCACTTTCATACAGATCTGTGCCGAAGAAGAGGCTGAAGTCTCCAGACTGCAGCATGTCATTGAAGTAATTTTGATGGAAGCCCTGCGGGAGGTAGTGATACCGGTCCTCCAGATTGACCGGCAGCGCGCTCTCCGGCCAGATGATGAGGTCCGTGGAGGTCTTGCCCTCTTTCGCCGTGCCATACATGCGGGTGAACTGGTCGAGGTGCTGATAAGTTTGCTCCGCCAGCCTGCCCGTCGCGGCATCCACCAGCGACACGTTGGGCTGCACGAGAACGGTGCGCACGGTGATGGCGTCCGCCTCCTTGGCGGTCAGTTTCAGCATTCCATACGCCGCCGTGCTGAGCATGAGGATCAAAGCCACGGTGAAGTCGAGCCGCGTCTTGCATGTACCCTCACCGCGATAGGCAAGGATGAGACGCGTCAGCGTGTTCCAGGCCGTGCAGGCCACGAACACCGGCAGAAAGGAAAGGCCAAAGACGCCAACAAGATCCGCAGCCTGAATGAGAGGCAGCATGCCGTACATCGCCACTCCGAGACCGTTCCAACCAAAGCCGGTGAAGACCGTCGTGCTGCGCAGCCATTCACACGCCACCCATGCCGAGGCAGCGAGAAAGGAACATGTCAGCGAATGCAGCGTGCTCGGCCACCAGGCATCTTTGGTCAGCGTGGTCACATTGGGCCGTGCAAAGCGATGCGTGAACCAGGCCCACAGACCAAAGTAAACCGCACAGTATCCAGCCAGGCCGACCAGCGCGCCGAATCCTGCCAGCTCCGGCAGCAGCCCTGACCAGGAGTCGTCAATCGCATTGCCCAGCCTCACGCGCGCCGAATGATGCACCCACTTCAGATTGATCAGAAAGAAGGCCAGCCCGGCCAGATAGCCGCGCCAAAACGGACGCACTTTGACACCTTCCGCATTCTTCCATGACCACAAAACGGCCAGCAGCGGCAGGAGCCACAGCCAGACCGCGAGATTGGAATTCCACCCAGGAAAGGCAAAGGTCAGAATGATCCCGCTGAGCAGCGGGGCTATGAACATGAACAGGCGCAGGCGTTTGGTATCAGTCACGGGCCGGGATCATGCCGTCGCCAGACGAAAAGCCAAACGTACATTCCGTCATTTTCACCGTGTCCGATTCCTCCCAAAAGTTGTCCGCACATCAGACTGGCCAGCAGGCGTTATTTCGAGTGAGATTTCACATCACCCACCATGAAAGCAATCCTGCTCATCCTCTTCACCGCCGTTTTAGCCCATGCTGCCCCCACCGGCCCCATCCGCGTGCTCTATCTGGATGCCGAGGGCAAAGAGCAAACCGCCGTCGGCCCGCTGCATGAGGCCATGCGTGATCTGGGCCGCGATGCCATCTGGTTTGACTACTTTTCCAAACGTTCCGATGTCCCCAAGGATGCGGCGGCTCAATACGACGTGATGATTCACACCGGCCTAGTAGAAGTAAACGAGTTTGTGGCTACATTCAAAGAATCGGGGACGCTGCTGGGTGGCTGGTATCAATCGAGTCCCGAGCAGATGAAGAGTCGCATCCTGAAAGCCGTTCCCACCGAGCGCAAAGCCAGCTACGAGGCCTTCCTCAAGCAGCGCGATCCCGAGGAGCGCAAGAAACACCCGCAGGTGGCCAATTACGAAAAGCGCCCCGAACCTCTCACGCTCCAGCTTCCCATGACTGTGAAAGCCAGCATGGAGCGCACGCAAGTCCCTGCGGATTGTGAATTGAAACTCTTCGCCAGCGAACCGGACATCGCCAAGCCCATCTCCTTCGCATGGGATGACCGTGGCCGCTGCTGGGTGGTGGAAACCCGCGACTATCCCCATGGCGTCACCGACAGCGGCGAAGGCCAGGACAGCATCAAGATCTGCGAGGACACCGATGGCGATGGCAAGGCGGACAAGTTCACCGTCTTCGCCGACAAGCTCAATCTGCCCACCGGCATCGTCTTCGCACGCGGAGGCATCATCGTCAGTCAGCCGCCGAAGTTCATCTTCCTCAAGGACACGAACGGCGACGACAAGGCCGATGTGCGTGAAACAGTGATCGACTGCTGGGGCATTCGCGACACCCATGCGCAGGCCAGCAATTTGCACTATGGCTTCGACAACTGGCTCTACGGCTGCGTGGGCTACAGCGGCATCGAAGGTTACGTCGGCGGCAAGAAGCACCAGTTCGCCATGGGCACCTACCGCTTCAAAGCGGACGGCAGCGCCATCGAGTTTCTGCACCAGTTCACCAACAACTCCTGGGCGCACAGCACCAATGACGCAGGCGATCAGTTCGGCGGCACCGCGAACGGCGCACCTATCTTCTTTGGTGGTATCCCTGCCACAGCCTACCCTGAAAACTCACGCGGCATGACGGCGAAGAAGATCAACGTCGTTGAAGCCTGCCACACCATCACTCCCAACTTCCGCCAGGTGGACGTCTTTGGCGGTTACACCTCCGCAGCAGGCAGCAACTTCATCTACAGCAGCAACCTGCCCAAGCGATTCCAAGGCAAGGCCATGGTCTGCGAGCCGACGATGAAGGTCGTCTCCCTCTTCGATGTGCAGCCCGATGGTGCCGGCTGGAAGGCGCTCGACTTCATGAACATCTACGCCAGCAGCGACGAATGGAACAGCCCCGTCCACGCCGAAGTCGGCCCTGATGGTGCTGTGTGGGTGGCCGATTTCGAAAACTTCATCATCCAGCACAATCCAACACCCAGTCTGGAACGCGGCGGCTTCGTGGCCACCACCGGCAAGGGCGGCGCGCATGAGAATGACATCCGCGATCACAGCCGCGGGCGGATTTACCGGATCGTTGCCAAGGGGACGAATCCCAAGGCGGAGAAGCCTGCCCTGACCGCCAGCACCCAGTATGCGCGCCTCACCGCGCAGCGTCAGAAGGTCGAGAGCAGCGAGAGTGTGGATGTGAAGAGCATCGAGCACATGGTCCTTGATGCGAGTGACAGCACGGCGGCCATCCATGCTTTATGGAGTCTGCAAGGACTGGGCAAACTCGATGAGGCCACTCACAAAGCCGCACTGCTGGCCAAGGATGCCGGATTGCGCCGCAACGCCATCCGCGCCCTCGGCAGCGACGCCAAAGCTCAGTCGCTGCTCTTCGGCTCCGGCACGTTCAACGACTCCGATCTCCACACCCGCCTCGCCGCATTCGTCAAACTCGCAGACTTCCCCACCACGCCGGAAATCCAGACGCTCGTGAAAAAGCTCGCCATTGATCCGGTGGTGAAGAATGACGAATGGCTGGCCGAAGCCGCGAAGATGCTGGGCAAGAAACACAAGGCGCTGAACTACAAGGAAGGCCCAAATCTGCTCCCAAATCCCGGCTTTGAAGAAGTGGCTGAAGGTGCCAAAACACCGACCAGTTGGAAACAGCGCAACTACGGCACGAAGCCCGGCAATGCTGGGGCCGAATGGAGCATCGTCACCGATGAGAAGATGATCCACAGCGGCAAGCAGGCTTTCCGCGTCATCACTCGTGATGATGCCGACACCAGCTTCTTCACCGATGTGCCGTTGAAGCCGAACACCGAGTACAAACTCAGCGCCTGGATCAAGACCCACGGCTTCCGTGGCAAGGCCAGCCTCAATGATCACATCGGCCGCTCTGAAACAACCAAGCTCACCCGCACGCAGGACTGGACCGAAGTGGACGTGACCTTCAACAGCAAGACCCGCGACAAGGCGAGCATCAACCTCCTGCACGTGGGCAAAGGCGACACCTACTTTGATGATGTACGCCTGGTGGAATTGATTCCCGAAATCGAAGACGATGAATCCAAGCTCGTCGGTGACGTGAAGCGCGGTGAGAAAATCTTCTGGGAGCACCCCGTCGCCGCCTGCAAAAACTGCCACATGCTCAAAGGCCAGGGCAGCGCCGTGGGGCCTGCGCTGGATGGCATCGCCACACGCAAAGACGCCGCCTACATCCTCGAAAGCCTCATCAATCCAAACGCCAAGCTCGCCGAAGGCTACACCGCCACACCGATCTCTCCGATGCCACCGATGAACCTCATCTTGAAGCCCCAGGAGTTCGCCGATGTGAAGGCGTTCATCATGAGCCTGAAGTAAACGTGATTAAGCACACCGCATACGTCCTACTGGTCATGCTGACCACTCTGCCTGCGCAGGAGCCGCCAAGCCAGCCGCGCAAGGCCTGGAGCCCCATCGTGCTGCATGAGGATGACAAGCCCGCCTTCCCTCCGCCACCCAGCGGCTGGGATGCGCGGAGGGAGGGCATCCCGCATGGAAAGCTGGAGATGATCGAGTATGACTCGAAGAGCGTGGGCACGCGGCGGCACATGAATGTGTACACCCCGCCGGGATACACGCCGGAGAAAAAGCTGCCCGTGCTCTATCTTCTGCACGGCATCGGTGGCGATGAGACCGAGTGGCAGCGCTTTGCCCAGCCGGAGGTACTGCTGGACAACCTGATCGCCGACAGAAAAGCGGTGCCCATGATCGTGGTGATGCCCAATGGCCGCGCGCAGAAGGACGACCATCCCAAGGGCGATGTCTTCAAGCACGCGCCTGCGTTTTCGTTTTTCGAACGCGATCTTCTGGAGGACATCATTCCCACCATCGAGGCACGCTACGCGGTGCTGGCAGACCGCGAGCAGCGCGCCATGGCAGGTCTCTCAATGGGCGGCGGGCAGTCGCTGAATTTCGGCCTCGGACATCCCGAACTCTTCACCTGGGTGGGCGGCTTTTCCTCCGCCCCCAATACCCGTAAGTCAGCCGACCTGATGCCAAATGCCACCGCCGCCAAAGACCTGCGCCTGCTCTGGCTCTCTTGCGGCAGCAGGGACGGCCTCATCCACATCAGCCAGGATTTCCACACTTGGCTGAAAGGCAGAGGCGTGCCGCATGTGTGGCACGTGACCGACCACGGCCATGATGCCCCCGAGTGGAGGCAGGCGCTGTATTACTTCCTGCAGCAGCTGAAGTTTGGCTGAGGAGGCGGGCGGGTGTCAGAAAATCACACGCTGATGGCGACCTTCAAAGATCGGCAAATGATTCCCGAAAAGTTTCCGGATGTCTGGCGCTGTGCAACAGAGCGCCGAAGTAGATCAGATCATCCTCCACAAGATAATAGATAATGTACGGAAAGCGGTGCACGAGGCAACGACGCACGCGCCCCTCAAAGACTCGCCAGCGCAGAGGATCAGCGGCAATCTCCAGACAGGCATTTTCAACTGTCTGCACAAAGCTGCGCCCGAGTTCCCTGCTCTCGGCGCTGTAACGTCCGGTGATGCAGCAGAGCTCCGCCTGAAAATGCTCTGAATAAACCACCCTCATGCCACGAGCGTCCTGGCTGCGGCAAAGACTTCATCGTGACTCAGGCCCCGTGACTGACCGGCTTTGAAGGCCTCAAAACGTCTCTCCACCTCAGCCGAAATCGTGGCATCGTTTTCCCACTGCGCCGGCAAATCCGCGTCCACCGTCTCCCAGATGATTTCTGCCAGAAAACGACGCTCCTCGGAGGAAAGACGCGCTGCTTGAGCGAAGAGTTCTTGAGCGACCATGATGTCTGAAAGTAACGGATGATCGGAGAACTGCCAAGAATGGATTTTGGATGGTGGTGCACCGCCGAGAGGCACACCGCCCATGAAAGTCCCCTCACGCACAGGCGTATGTTTCACTGCCAGCCATGCCTCTCCACTCCTCCGCGCATCCGCACCGCTGCTCCGGCCCCATGTCCCGCCGCAGCTTTCTGAACCTGGGCACCCTCGGGCTCACAGGTTGGTCACTGGCGGACACGCTGCGCGCTGAGACGATCGCCAAAGCAGCAGGCAGACGACTCAAGGACAAGTCGGTCATCTTTGTCTGGCTGCCGGGCGGGATGTCACAGCTCGACAGCTATGACATGAAACCGAACGCGCCGGTGGAATATCGCGGTGTGCTCAACCCGATCCGCACCAAGGTGCCCGGCACGCACATCTGCGAGCTGTTCCCCAAGCAGGCGAAAATCGCTGACAAGTTCAACATCATCCGCAGCGTGCACCATGAGTTCGCGGATCACGGCGGCGGCCACAAGCGCTTCATGACGGGGCGCAATCCGGCGCTGCCAGTCGGCTTTGTGAATGATGCGCCCTCCGTGCAGTCCATCATCACGCGCAAGCTCCAACGCGCCGGGCAGGCCATGCCGACCTGCGTGGCAGGTGTGGATCGCGGTCGCAGCGGCATCGATATTTTCTCCATGGGAGCCGCCTATCTCGGACCTTCTGCCTCCCCCTTCATGGTGGTGGGAGATCCCAGCGCCAAGGATTTTAAAGTCGAGAACATCGGCCTCACGCCGGACATGGCATCGCGCATGGACGACCGCATGCACCTGCTCAAGGGCATGGACAATCTCAAGCGCGAGATGGACCGCAGCGGCCTCATGGATGCCATGGACAGCTTCAGCCAAAAGGCGTTTGGCATGCTCACCACACCAGCGGTGCGTGATGCCTTTGATCTGACCAAGGAGTCTGCCCAGACACGCGAGCGCTACGGCTACAGCACCTACGGCCAGCGCGGCCTCATGGCACGCCGTCTCGTGGAAGCCGGCTGCCGTTTTGTGACCATGGTCTGGGAGAATCCCTTCTCCACCCCCATCCCGAAGAACTGCACCTACAACTGGGACAGCCACGCGGTGAACTGCGATATGTACGCCGACGCCCGCTGGCGCATGCCGGTGTATGATCAGGCAGCATCCGCATTGATCGAAGACATCCACCAGCGTGGACTGGACAAAGACGTGCTCGTCATCATCACCGGTGAGTTTGGCCGCACGCCCAAGATCAACACGCAAATCGGCACCCAAACCGGCGTCAGCCAGCCCGGGCGCGACCATTGGCCCAATGCGATGTCCTTCATTGTGAGTGGTGGTGGCATGCAAACCGGCCAGATCATCGGCGCGACGAACCCACGGGCGGAATTCCCCATCGAGCGCCCGCTCAGCCCCAATGACCTCTGGGCCACAGTCTACCAGCATCTCGGCATCGACCCGGAAGACTCCTTTGATGACTTCCAAGGCCGCCCGATGCCCATTCTTCCTTTTGGTGATCCGATCAAGGAGCTGCTGCCGCTGGCGTAAAACGGCAGGGCATCCAGCGTGGTGGGCAGCAACGTTAGTTTGACCTGAGGGCCAGTCTGGCCTTGATAACCGAACTCCGGGCCATCCGGCCTGAACGCAACCCACACCCACATAACCTCTATGGCACTCTCCGTCGGCTCCAAAGCCCCTGGCTTCACCCTCAAGTCCAAATCCGCCACCGGCCTTAGCGACGTCTCGCTCCCAGCCGGCAAGAACACCGTCCTGCTGTTCTTCCCTCTCGCTTTCACGGGCGTCTGCACCCAGGAACTCTGCGACATCACCGCAGGCCTCAGCTCCTACAGCGACCTGAACGCCGACGTCATCGGCATCAGCGTGGACAGCCCCTTCGCACAGGAAGCCTGGGCCCAGAAGGAAAAGATCGGCATCACCCTGGTCAGCGACCTGAACAAGGAAACCACCAAGGCTTATGACGTGCTCTTCCCAGGCCTCGCCGGCATTGGCGACACCTCCGCACGTGCGGCATTCGTCATCGACAAAAACGGCGTCATCCAATACGCCGAACAGACCGCCACACCGAAGGATCTGCCGAACTTCGACGCCGTGAAGGCAAAGCTCGCTGAGCTGTCGTAATCGACCTTCATCCTTCAAGATTCAGATGCCATGTGATTCATCATCACATGGCATTTTTTATGGTTGAGCACTCGGGCCGGACGTAGCTTCTTTGGCCCTGTCATCCCCCTCAACTCATGGCCTCTCACGCTGATCAATTCTCCATCCCCACCCGGGGCAAAGGCACCTATGAAATCACCGAGCGCTGTCAGGAGATCGTGCGTGTCAGTGGCATCCGCACGGGCACGGTCACTGTTTTTGTGCAGCACACGAGCGCGAGCCTGGTGATCTACGAAAATGCCGATCCCTCCGCCCGCACCGACCTGCATAGTTTTTTTGACCACCTCGTGCCGGAGGACACACCTTATTTCGTGCACACCTACGAAGGTCCGGACGACATGCCCAGCCATCTGCGCATGGCACTGACCCGCACCTCGGAGGTCATCCCCGTGGTGAACGGCCGCCTCGCCCTTGGGACATGGCAGGGTATTTTTCTCTTTGAGCACCGCAAGGCCCCGCATACGCGCAGCATTGTGGTCAGTGTGGTGGGGGAGAAATAAGTGTCAGGGGAACTGCTCGACAAATCGCGAGACAGCATTCTCCCCTGCCTCCATAGCTCGTTCTTCATCAAGTGAGCTGTCACAGATCAGACCGATGATTTCCCCCAGTTCTACCCGCATTTTGTCAAATTCAGTCTGTGCCTCCTCCTCCAGACTAAAAAAGCGTGTGTGCACCATCCATCCATAGATGCCGCATGTGATGCTGTAGGGCGCAGTGCTGCCCCCACGCTCGATTGTGATGCGCGCCCCTTCTGAGTGCTCTTCGTCTCGAAGAATCGTTCCATTCTCCGAACCAGAAAGCCCGAGGCTTCTCCCTTCATCAAAGATCGACCAGCTCATGGCTAGGTATAGTTAAACTCCGTCCAGCGCCCGCAGATAATCAAACGAGTACAGCCCGGTGTTGTGCCCGTCGCTGAAATCAAACTGGATGGCATAGCCGCCGACCATGCGCCAGTCCTTCACCGTGACGCCCGGAAAGTGCTTTTGATTGGTGCCACCGATCTTTTTACCGAGAAGATCTCGCTCCCCCGTGTTCTCCGCGCTGGGTGAGGCGGCGCGCAGTTTTTCCATGGCGATAAACTGTTCCGTGCCATCGCTCCAAACGAGGGCAACTTCGGTTCCGATGAGTTCCAGGCGGGTCGGTGTCATGAGAGAAGGCTACGTGGGTGGCAAAGCAAAAGGGACGCCCGAAAGCGTCCCTCTTGAAGAATGATGGCTAATCCGGAGGGATTAACGGGAGTAAAGTTCGACGACGAGCTGCTCGTTGGCGATCGGGTTGATCTCTTCACGCACAGGGACGCGATTGACCACACCACTCATCTTGTCGCGATCGACGGTCATCCAGTCGGAAGCAGGAGTGCCCTGGGTCATTTCAAGGAAACGACCGACGAGCTGCTGGCTGCGCTGGCTGCTGGCGCGGGCGGCAACGACGTCACCAGGCTTGACCTGATAGCTGGCGATGTTCACCACTTTGCCGTTCACAGTGATGTGACGATGGCTGACGAGCTGACGGGAAGCAAAACGGGTGTTGGCGAAGCCCATGCGATACACGACGTTGTCGAGGCGCAGTTCGAGCATCTGCAGCAGGTTTTCACCGGTCACGCCCTTGCGGCGCTGAGCTTCAGCGAAGAAGCGGCGGAACTGCTTTTCCATGAGGCCGTACTGGTAGCGCAGCTTCTGCTTTTCAGCGAGGGCGGTGCCGTACTCAGAGGTCTTGCGGCGGGTGTTGCGAGCACCGTGCTGTCCTGGTGGGAAATTACGGGTTTCGAGAGATTTGGAAGGACCGAAAAGCGCAATGCCGAAACGGCGATTGATTTTTTCGCGAGGACCTGTGTAGCGTGCCATAGTGGGTAGGAGAAAGAAGCTGAAAAATTAGACGCGACGGGCTTTTGGCGGACGGCAGCCGTTGTGCGGGATAGGAGTGACGTCTTTGATGGTGGTCACTTCGACACCGAGGGCCTGAACGGCACGCACAGCGGACTCACGGCCGGAGCCAGGGCCACGAAGGCGGACTTCAGCTTCACGCAGACCATGACCCATTGCCTGGCGGCAGGCATCCTGAGCAACGACCTGGGCGGCATATGCAGTGCCCTTACGGGAACCACGGAAACCCATTTTGCCAGCGGTGGACCAGCCGATCACACCACCCACGCGATCCGTGATCGTAACGATGGTGTTGTTGAAAGTGGCGTACACGTGGACAATGCCTTGGGAGACGTTCTTGGAACCCTTGGCCTTGACGACCTTCTGTTCGGCAGCTTCTCCACCGATTTCGAGCCAGACGCTCTGGGAAACCTGTTTGTCACCACTGGTTGAGGTGCGCTGGTCTGCGGGTGCGGCAGGAGCAGCAGGGATTGCAGGTGCGGCAGGAGCGGGTGCTGCTGCGGCAGGTGCGGCGGGGGTCGTTTCGTCAGCCATGATGTATAGGGAAAAGGGCGTTGCTAAAATTCAGATTACTTCGCCTTCTGTGCACCCACGGTCTTACGTGGACCCTTGCGAGTACGGGCATTGGTGTGTGTGCGCTGGCCGCGGACTGGCAGACCACGACGATGACGGTGCGCACGGTAGCAGTTGATGCCAAGGATGCGCTTCATGTGCATCTGAAGCTCACGACGAAGGTCGCCTTCGATCGGAATTTTCATCCCCTGAACGGTCTGGGTGATGGCAGCGATCTGTTCGTCGCTCAGTTCACCTGCCCGAATGTTCGGGTCGATATTAGTAGCTGCAAGAATCTTGCGGCTGACGGAAAGCCCAATGCCGTAGATATACGGAAGTGAGTATTCGATTTTCTTTTCGTTCGGGATTTCGACTCCAAGCAGGCGGGCCATAATTCAGTGTATTGGGATTTAAAGAAAGGATTAACCCTGACGCTGTTTATGGCGTGGATTTTTGCAGACAACACGGACAACACCTTTGCGGCGGATAACACGGCAAAGTTCGCAGAGAGGTTTAACGGAGGTACGGACGCGCATACAAGAGTAGTGAAAGAAGGTGAGTCTGGGGGAACTCAAAACCCTGCTTTTGGAGCAGGGGGGCAGGATGTCTAACACAGACGAAAAGAGGCGCAAGCTGGAATTTGATGAGTTATTCACATTTGTGGAGAGCAGTT
This sequence comes from Prosthecobacter sp., assembly GCF_044222345.1. Taxonomy (GTDB): domain Bacteria; phylum Verrucomicrobiota; class Verrucomicrobiia; order Verrucomicrobiales; family Verrucomicrobiaceae; genus Prosthecobacter. The sequence continues at coordinate 137,600 of NZ_JBGANL010000007.1, read as the reverse complement.
GCCCCCGCCTCGATGAAAGGCATCATGCACGCCTGATGAAAAACATCCTCTGTTTTGGCGATTCTAACACCTGGGGCTTCAAACCCGACAGCATCTCACTCCCCTGCCCCGAACGCCACCCGCACGACGTGCGCTGGACCGGCATCCTGGCCCACGAACTGGGCACCGACTTCCGGGTGATCGAGGAAGGTCAAAATGGCCGCACCACGGTGCACGACGACACCTTTGCCCTGGCGCGCAATGGCAAAACGGTGCTGCCTGCGATCTTGGAATCCCACAAACCGCTGGATCTGGTGGTGCTGATGCTCGGCTCGAATGACCTCAAAGCCGTCTACGGCGTTTCCCCTGGAGAGATTGCCACGGGGGTCAAAATGCTGGCTCAGATGATTCTGGGCAGCGATGCCGGCATCGGCAACAAAGCGCCGCAGCTCCTGCTGCTCTGCCCGCCTGCCATCGGCGATCAAATGCACCTGCCGGACATCGCCGCCAAGTTCCCGAACGGTCAAAAGGACAGCCGCAGGCTGCCCAAGTATTATGAAGCCATCGCCACCTCGCTCGGCTGCGGCTTCCTCAATACGCAAACACTGGTCGAGCCTGGCAGCGACGGCATTCATTTGGATGCGGCTGCACATGGACGGCTCGGCAAAGCCGTGGCAGCACTCGTGAAATCCATCCTCCCGCCTGACGCATGACCCTGATCGAATCCTTTTATCCCGTGCTGAAACCGTGGCTCTTCCGGCTTGATGCCGAGCGTGCCCACACACTCACCGTGAAGATGATGATCATCGCGCATCGCCTCGGCATGCTCAAATCGGTGGTCAGCGGTCCCCAGCAATCACGCAGTGTGATGGGGCTCACCTTTCCAAACGCACTCGGACTCGCCGCCGGCATGGACAAGTCTGCCAGCGCGGTGGAGGCCTGGGGCGCACTGGGACTCGGCTCCGTGGAAGTCGGCACTCTCACGCCACGCCCGCAGCCAGGAAATCCAAAGCCGCGCCTCTTCCGCCTGCCCGAGCATGACGCGTTGATCAATCGCATGGGCTTCAACAACCCCGGCATTCAATCCGCCGTGGCAAAGCTCAAGCATCGTCGCACCAAAGCCGTCGTCGGTGTGAACATCGGCAAGAACTTCGACACCCCGAATGAAGATGCCGTGAAGGATTATCTCATCTGCCTGAAGGCCGCGTATCCCGTCGCTGATTACATCGCGGTGAACATCTCCTCCCCAAATACCAAGGGGCTGCGGGACCTCCAGGCCGAAGGTGCGGTGCGTGAACTGATCTCCGCCTTGAAAAAAGAACAGGCCGTCTTGAAGCAGGAGCATGGCAAACAGGTGCCGTTCCTCGTCAAGATCGCCCCCGACCTCAATGACATGCAGATCGAGGCGCTCGCCCGCGTCTTCAATGAACAAGACATCGACGGCGTCATCGCCACCAACACGACCATTGATCGCACGGCCATCACAGGTCATCGGCTGGCGAATGAAACCGGCGGCCTGAGCGGGGCGCCGGTGCGTGAGCGCTCCAACCTTGTGCTGCAAGCCTTCCGCACGCTGCTGAAGGAGCAGATTCCCCTCATCGGGGTCGGGGGCATCCTCAGCGGTGCCGATGCACGTGAAAAGATGAAGGCAGGCGCGGCCCTGGTGCAGGTGTACAGCGGGCTGGTCTTTCGTGGCCCGGGTCTCGTGAGGGAAGTGCTGGAGACGATTCAATAGCCAGTCAGAACATCCGCCCGCATGCCTTGACCTTCTTTCTTCATCTGCCAAATTAGCCCCATGGAAAATCTTCCCAAAATTTACGATAAACAACCCGTTGCTGTCGAACTTCCTGCCGGAGATCACTGGTGGTGCGCCTGCGGTTTGAGCGGTCACCAGCCAAAATGCGATGGCAGCCACAAAGGCACGGGCTTTGGCCCGAAGAAGTTCAACCTGCCCGAGGCCAAGAAGGTCTGGCTGTGCAACTGCAAGCACACCAAGAACCCGCCTTTCTGCGATGGCAGCCACAAGGCGCTCTGATTCGTAGAGCACTTTAAGTATTCAAAGTCCGCGAAACGCGCCGTGATGGGAATAACCCGCACGGCGCGTTCTCCTACCTGCCAATCCCTCCCCATCCATGAATCGAAGCTGCTTCCTTTCCCTCGCCGCCTTGCTGCTCGCCGCAACGGTCGCTACTGCGCAAACCTTTGGCCTGGGTGAGATCGACGCGCCGAAGCAGCAGCGCGTCACAGCGGAACTGGTGGCCTCAGTATCCGCCGCCGCGCCTGGCCAGCCGTTCCAGGCTGCGGTCAAACTGGTGCATGCAAAGGACTGCCACACCTATGGCAAGGTGCTGCCACCGGGCGTCATCGGCAAGCCCACCAAACTGACCTGGACGCTCCCGGAAGGCTGGCAGATCGAAGAACTGCCATGGCCCGCCACCCATCAAGTCCCCTCCACCGACGGAGCGATCAGCGATGGCTATGACGGCACGGTGTACCTGCCGGTGAAGATCACCCCACCTGCCACTGCCGCCGTAGGCAGCAGCGCCGCACTGAAGGTGAAAGTGAATGCGCTCGTGTGCGATCCGAAAAGCTGCCTCCCCTTTGCCAAAGAAGTCGCGCTCACGCTGAGTGTGGCTGCAGCGCCTGTGACCAATGAAGCCAACGCAGCCGCATTGGCCAGCGCACCTGCCCCGGGAAAAAGCCCTGACAGCCCCCCCTTAACGCCTGTCACGAGCGAAGCCAAGCCAGCAGCAAACAAAGCTCTGGAACCAGCCACAGCCCCTCCAGCGACACCAGCCGCCGCACCTAAAATTCCCCTGACTTTTGCGGAGTTGCTTCTCTACGCCTTTCTCGGCGGCTTGATCCTCAACATCATGCCCTGCGTGTTTCCAGTGCTCGGCATCAAGGTCACCAGCGTGGTGCAGCAGGCGGGTGAAGACCGTCGCAAAGTGGTGCTGCATGGCCTGATGTACACCGTGGGCGTGCTGCTTTCCTTCTGGGTGCTGGGCGGATTTGCCATCGCGCTGAACAAGGGCTGGGGCTCGCAGCTTCAATCACCCGCCTTCAATTTCTTCCTCGCCGCCTTCTTCCTCATCTTCGCCCTGAACATGGCAGGCCTGTTTGAGATCGGCACTTCCGCCATCGGTGTGGGTTCCGGCTTGCAGTCCAAAGGCGGCCTCGGCGGCTCCTTCTTTTCAGGCCTGCTCGCCACGGTGGTCGCCACCCCCTGCTCCGCTCCGTTTCTCGGCACCGCCCTGGGTGCCACGCTCGCGATGCCTGCCTCGCAGTCGATGCTGATCTTCACGCTCATCGGCCTCGGTCTTGCCAGTCCCTTTCTGCTGCTCTCCCTTTTCCCCGGCCTCATCTCCGCCCTGCCACGCCCCGGCGCGTGGATGGAAAGCTTCAAGCAGGGCATGTCCTTCCTGCTCTTCGGCACCGTGGGCTTCATGCTCTACGTGCTGACCAATCAGATCGAAGGCCTGCCAGTCCTGTTCGCCATCCTGAGCCTCGTTCTCATCGCCTTGGGCTGCTGGATCTATGGCCGCTGGGCCCTCCCCCACAAGCCCGCACGCACGCAGAACATCGCCCGACTGCTCACGCTTCTCGCCGTCGCCGGCGGTCTGTGGCTCGGCCTGCCAAACGCCTCAGCCAAACGCTCTCATGCCGAAGAAACCGTGAATCTCAAAGATCCCGATGCCCTGCATTGGGAAACCTGGTCACCCGAAAAAGTAGCTGCACTGCGTGCCGCCAAGCAGCCCGTGTACATCGACTTCACCGCCTCCTGGTGCTGGACCTGCCAGGTCAACAAACGCGTCTATTCCGACACCGGCCTGCGCGCCCTTTTCAAGCAGCACAAAGTCGCCACGCTCAAGGCCGACTGGTCCGACGAAAACGAAACCATCCGCCTCGCCCTCGAAGCCCTCGGCAAACGCGCCGTGCCAGTGAACGTGCTCTACATCCCGGGTGCTGAGGAGCCTTTCATTTTGGATGAACTGCTCACGGTGGGAAATGTCACAGCGGCGCTGAAGAAGCTGGGGGAGTAACAATCTAACAAAGCATTTTCATACATCAGAAACGCCATCATGACCACCTGGGCGCAACGATCAGTGCCTGAAATCGTCACATCGTGGCGCCCTAGGTACGACGAAAAATGGCGGAACTGGATCCGAGAGTCTTATGGTCGTTACGCTTCGACTGATGACGCCACGCATTGTCATGGCGTAAGAGACTTCGCCATTATTGCAGGTGATTCGGGAGCACCGGAACTCTGCGCTTTGATCGCTCTCTACGGGTTGACCCTGGCCAAGACGGAGAACGAACGTAACGGCTTTGACTCTCACATACGGATCGTCACCGTTGGCATGGGAATGGAATATTATGTCAATCCTCCGTCTGGATTGGGAGTACCTCCCGGAGATTACCACGAGCGTGAAAAGTGGCATCTCGACCGCCCCGCATGGGTAGCTTGGCGGGAGCACAAACTTCAAGACTTTGGAGGAGACAGAAAATCCGCCGCAGAGGCTTCAGTGAGACTGGCATGCATACACGCAGGAATTCTCGTGGGTGATGCGGAGTTGACCTTCGAGTCTCTTTGTGATCCTCTTCTTTGGCGTCAATCTAAGCAACAGTCGGAATAGGCCTGTGCTCTGCCATGAACAACATCTCCTTAAGCCTTGTCGTTCTCCGTTTCACTGACCTTGAACGAGCCGCGCGATTCTACGAATCCCTGGGACTGAAGTTCATCCGTCACCGGCATGGCGGTGGTCCCGAGCATCTGTCCGCAGAGCTGGGCGGCTGTGTTTTTGAAATCTATCCCCAGTCTCCAAAAGAGGCTACGACACTCGGCACTCGTATCGGCTTCCGGGTCCCCTCACTTGATGCCGTGATTATGGCCCTCAGCGACTTCCCCGCCGCCATCGTCACCCCTCCGCAAGAATCACCCTGGGGTCGGCGAGCCGTCGTATCAGATCCTGAGGGGCATCGCATTGAGCTGGTGCAAGAATGATCACATGGCCACCGGTTTCATCACTTGCTCTGCACATGTGTGACACTAAAGTAGCACTTCATGCGAACGGAACTTGTCACGCCCCTGAAGCGCAAGGCCACCGAAATGATTGCCAGTCTCGATTCCGACCAAGCCCCGGTGCTGATCACCCAACATGGCAAACCAGCAGCCTATTTGATGGCCTTCGAAACGTTTGAAACCCTCAACCGGCAAATCGGCATTCTAGAAGGCATTGCTCGCGGCGAACGTGCCGCTGAAGAAGGGCGGGTTGTCACACATACCGAAGCCAAGAAACGCATGTCGCGATGGCTCAAATAATCTGGACCGAGCCAGCTCTCAGCGACCTCGATACTATTGCTGATTACATCGCCCTCAATGATCCGCAGGCGGCACGCAATCTGGTTCGGAAAGTCTTGGAGCATGTCGAGCAGCTTGCCCCCCGACAGCGGCTCGCGCGTGCCAGAAATGCGGCGATCACGCTACCGCCAAATTATCGAAGCCCCATGTTGTGTGTTTTATCGTCACGATGGAGAACGAGTTTTCATTCTTTATGTCATGCGTGGCGAGATGCTGTTCCGAAAGGCCAGGCTGGTAAAACGTAACCGAGGCAATCAGAGCGCTTAGTCAGCGCTTGAAAGCCTGCTCTCGGCAGCAACATGCCCACCTACACCTTCGTCAACTGCCGTCTCAGACTCAGCTCCACCGCGGCGATGATGAGCGACAGCGTAAACAAAATCACGATGCTGTTGATCCAAAGCGTGTTGTACTTGGTGCCCAGATACATTTTCCGCGTGCCGAAAAACACGTTGGGACTGGTCTTGCGACGATAGTCCTCACGTTCCATCTCGGCCTTGGTCACGAGGTCGAGCACCTTGCGGTTCACGTAGATTTCCTCGGCGCTCACTCCGTCATTCTGCTGCAGCATGCTGTCGAGCATCGGCGGCTCGATGCGGCCGCTGAGCACAGCATCGCGGATGGAACCGAGGCGCTTGGAGATCTCGCGCGGGTTCTCGGCATACAGACCCGAAACGACGGCAAGGGATTGCTTGGTGAGCTCCAGTTCATGGCGCTGCCGATCGTTCATATCCGCCCCGGAAGGAGGCAGCAGCGACTGGATGCGTTCGTCGAGGAAATCCTGGTTGCGCGTGAGTGGGTTGAGCTTGGACTGCGAGATCACCATGCCCTCATAAGACCAGCGCAACGGCATGAACTGACAGATGAAGGGCACCTTGAGCTTGCTGACGTTTTCCTCATCATTCCCGGATTTTTTGAGCCACTTGCCCACGGAATAGACAAGGTCGAGGTTTTTGTTCATCTCCTCATACTTGATCAGCGCACCACCGAGTATGATCTGGGGAATCAGGAGCAGCGGGATGGCGTTCACCGCAGTGCGGTTGTCACTGACGATGCTGGATATGAACAGCCCCAGGCAGACGCCCGTGAGAGAAGTCAGGAACATCCACCAGAGGTGAATCAGGAACATGTCGCGGATCTCCAGCACCCAGTTGCCAATCATCAGGTAAATCACACACTGAATGAGCGCGAAGGTGGAGAGCGAGATGATCTTGCCGCTGAGATAGTAAAACGTTCGCAGGTTGTGATTGCGCTCCCGGCTCAGGGTGTGGCGGTCACGGATGATTTCATCGGCGCTGTTGGTCAGGCCGAGGAACATCGCCACGACGAGACTCATGAAGAGATAGGTCGGGATGTGGAAGGCGGTGGCAAAGGTGTAATGCGCCTCTTCGGAGTACTTCAGAACGCTGGAAATGATCCAGGCGAGCAGCGGCGCTTCCAGCAGGGTTGTGAGCAGGTTCGTGCGGTTGCGCAGCTTGCTCAGGAAGGCGCGCTTCAGCAGGGTGAAGAAGAGAATGCTTTCCTCACGGAAGGTGTGCTTCGGCGGCTTGGGCGTGCTGCGCATGCGGCTGGCGCTGTGGCTTTCATCCCGCTTGGGCCGGGCGATGAGGCTCGTGCTGCCAGGCGCGGACTTCTGCTTGGCCATGCTCTCCATGATGAGATGCCGCTGATAAGAGTCGCGCCAGAAGTTCGGCGGAAAGCGGCGCGCAGCCACGAGATGCCCGTCCGCACTGCGTTCATGAATGATGTCACCGCTGATGTCTCGCAGCGGTGTTTCGAGGACGTCAAAGACGAAGTCCGGTGTAAGCTTGTCCGGCGGCTGAGCCTCGGCATCGCCAGCCTGACCGGTCTCCGTGTGGTAGACGCGCCAGAAGTATTCGATCATGCCCTGCGGCGTGCCGAAGTAGGCCAGCTTGCCGCCCTTGTCGAGCAGCAGGGCCTTGTCAAACATCTGCAGCAGACGTGAGCTGGGCTGATGGATGGAGGTGATGACGATCTTGTTGCGCGCCAGACTGCGGATGATTTCGAGCACGTGCTCGCTGTCCTTGGAAGACAGGCCGGAAGTTGGTTCATCAAACAGGTACACGTCGGAGATGCCGATCATGTCGAGCCCCGCATTGAGACGCTTGCGCTCGCCACCGCTGAGGAATTTCTGCTGCGGCGTGCCTGCCAGCCGGTCACGCAGATCGGCCAGGCCAAGTTCCGCCAGCTTCGCATCCACGCGTTTGCGCCGCTCATCGGTTTTCAGATGCGGGCAGCGCACGGCCACCGAGAAATCCAGATTTTCCTGCACCTTCAGCAAAGGATCAAAGGCATCCTCCTGAGGAATGTAAGCGATGTAGGGCGTGAGATTGTGCAGGTTGTCATACAGCGCGAGGCCGTTCATCAGCACTTCGCCCCCCTTGGGTTTGAGCTGCCCGCCGAGAATGCGCAGCAGCGTGCTCTTGCCGCAGCCGCTGGGCCCCATGACGCAGATCATCTCACCACGCCGGGCGATGAAGCTCACACCGTCCTGCGCGGTGTCCCGGCCGTCGAAGCGGTGGCTGAGCTCGCGCACCTCGATCTGGCGCACGGTATTGCGCTCCTCTTCGATGATGCGATCGGCAAAGTGGCAGCGCAGGTACTGTCCCTCTCCGAGCGTGATGGTGTCACCGTCATTGAGAGTGATCCGATCGCGCACCGGAATCATGCCGATGTAGAGCGGACGTGAGGAGCGCAGTACTTCCAGCACTCCGGTCTTCTGCGCGTAGTTGCACTCAATGCGCAGCAGGATTTCGCCATCGGTGTCTTCAGAGAGGAGGATGTCGCCCTCATCCAGCAGTTCGGGCTTGTTGGAGACAAGGTAGGTGTTGCGGCTGCCTTCCAGCCGGAACTGCCCGCCAAACTCCTGCGCACGGACACGAAGATCACGCAGAGCGATTTCCACTTCACCATGGGCGATGATGCTGTCCTCGATGCTGGCCTCCACCACCGTGCCGCTGCTGAGCACCACGCCATTCAGAGTAGCCTTGGTGGTCCGCAGCGCCTCAACAGTGACCCCCAGGCCAAAGCTGAGTCGCAGATTCGTGCCGCGCGTGCGTTGCGGGGCGATTTCTGCGCTGCCATTTTCCGTAAGGGTCAGGTAGATCTGCGTGCCTGACAGTGTCTTCTTGGAGTTGAAGTAGGTGATCAGGTCATTGTAGTCCAGCGTCACGTCCTCCATCACCACGCGCTCGCCGGGATAAAGCCGTGAGAATTCTCCCGGCGGCTGCCGGCGGCTGCGCACCAAGATGGAAATGCTGCCCGTGTTTTTCAGCAGCACAAGGTTTTGAAACCGGAACGCCACCACGGAGCAGTCATCCGAAAGGGAGCGCAGCAGCACGTCGCAGTTCTTCGTGGCGCCGATGCGCAGCGTGTCCAGCGGCTGGCCGCCCTTGGTGGAAAACCCCTCTTCCGGCGGTTTGTCCCCGGCATTGAGCTGATAGACGATGTCGATGGCCTGGGCCGCGATGCCCAGATTCGTCATGAAGAGGTAGAACTCCACCATCTGCCGCTGATTCTGCTGCGCACGCGAGATGAGCAGGTACAACTGCACGCCCAGAAGGATTTTTTGCTCCTGCGAGAGTTTCTGGCTCAGTTCCTTCGCGCGCTGCGTCAGGTCCTGCGGCTCCTGCAGGGCCTCAAAGTAGAGACGCCGCATGTCGGCGTAGATCGCCTCCGGGTAGTCATAGCGCAGGTAGCCGAGGCTGGATTCGACCTCCTCCTCCTCGATGTTGCCGTCCAGCTTGCTGAAAGCCGCGAAAACTTCGATCAGCACCGGCAGCATGGTGTTGGCGGTGGCGGCCGAAGCTGCGGACACCTGCGGCTTGCCGTTCCAAAGGTGCGCCCACCGGTCTGGCGACCACCATGGGAGCTCCGCCGGTCCATGAACTCCGTTCGCAGAGGACTGCGCTTTTGAGTTCAACATTTTGGCGAGTTTTTTGACCAAGCTCATGCGGTGGATTTCGTGGCAGCCCGTGAGGGGCTGCGGGCGGCGGCGCGACTATGGAGTTCGTTTGCACAAACACAACTCACGAGACGCGAATGCCGCCTGCATTTGCGCAAAAAAAAGCGGCCCGGTTTGTCCGGGCCGCCATGCCATGATTTCTGGCACTCGCAAGCGTCAAACGCTCCGATCACGCGGCGAGCCTTCGCGGCCACGCTCATGATTCATCGGCGGAGGGCCATGCGGTCCTTCCTGACCCCGGTGAAAAGGCGGGGCAAAACGCGGGCCGCCGTCACGCGGAGATGGACCAGGCCCCCGGTCTCCGCCGCGCATGCCATCCTGCGGAGGCTGATGCATGGGGCGCTCGAAGTGCTGGGGGCCTTCGCCACGATGTTCCCCACCGCGTTGCGGCCCAAACTGCTGAGGGCCGGGGCCGCGATGATGCCCAAAGCGGGGCGAAGGACCGCGTGGACCTCCAAAACTCGAATCTGCACGAGGACTGCCGAAATTCTGAGGCTGCTGCCGACCACCAAAGCGCTGGCCCCTGCCACGCCCCATCCTGTCCTGAGGGCCGCGACCGCGATGCATCTGCCCGCCCTGAGTGCCATCTTGAGGTGGGCGGAAACCTTCACCACCGCGTGGTGCACCAAACGCTCCGCGCTGGGCAAAAGACTGCGGGCCACGGCCTTCGGCGCGAGGCCGGAAACCGCCCGTCTCATTGCCACGCGGCCCTGGGGGCTGTCTGAAATGGTCCTGGCGACCAGCATGCTGCTGCCCCCGGCCGCCTTCGTGCTGCGGGTTCATCGGGCCACGGTTGCTCTGCGCCTGCGGTTCGCCGCGCTGATGCTCGCCACCCGGGTGGCCATCCATGGGCGGCCGGCGGAAGCCCTCGCGGCCATGTCCAGGACCCTGACCAGGATTGCGGCCGCCTGCATTGGGAGGATTCACCGGTCCACGCTGCCCATCCCGCTGGGGCTGTGCATCACGCTGAGGCTGAGCGCCATCACGCGGCGGACCCGCCCCATCCGGACGACGCTGCGGTTCACGCAGGGTGTCAGGACGTGGGCCATCCCCGTCCCGTGGCGCTCCGGGACGCGGAAGGTCACGCGGTGGCGCAGCAGGAGGTGCGTCCACCTTGGGCGTTGCAGGAGGAAGCGGCGCAGCGGCGGGCGGTGGGCCAGCAGGCTTGGATTCCTGGGCTTGCAACGGAGCGACGCTGAGCGCGAGAGCACCGCAAAGCCAGGAGAGTCGGTTGGTTTTGGATTTCATGTGGGTGTGCTGTTTGGACTGACTGCATGCAGAGAAACACTCGCAGGAATCAAGAGTTACGATCCTTCAGGGGGACCTCGGAAAATCCCCCCATTTTTGCACTGCCAAAATGAAGCTGACGGCTCGTGAAAGCCCATTCACTGAAGCCTCTTGAGGCACGTGCACCGAGGCTCCGAAATGCCTAAAATAGCCTCCATTCTCCTTTTTGAGAATCTTAAATTGACGCAATCCTGAGAACCGTTTAGCCTATTTAACAATCAACCATGCCTCTCACTTCACGAAAATAATATGGCTAAACTAGTAATCATAGACGACGAAGCCGCCATCCTCGAACTCATGACCAAGCTTTGCAAAGCTGCGGGTCACCAAGTTTTTGGCTGTACCACCGGCATCGACGGCATTGCGGCCATCCGTTCCAACCAGCCCGACCTCGTCATCGTGGACCTTCGCATCGGTGATGTAAACGGCCTCGACCTCGTCAGCATGTGCAAGGATCAGTTCCCCAGCACTGCCGTCATCATGGTCACCGGTCATGGCAGCGTGGAAACAGCTGTGGAAGCCATGCGTCTGGGGGCCTTCGACTACCTCACCAAACCCTTCGATCTGGGCGATCTGATCAAGACGGTAAATCAGGCCCTGCAGCGCAACGGCATCGCCGCCGCCACCCCCACGAGCATTCCCAGCGCGACTTTGCGCTCCTCCACGGCCTCAAAGCTCATCGGTCACAGCGATGCTATTCAGCGCATTTTTGATATTGTGCGCCGCGTGGCCAACAACGACAGCCCCGTCCTTCTCGAAGGCGAATTCGGCGTCGGCAAGCACATGGTCGCTCGTGCCCTCCATGAAGCCAGCCGCCGCAGCAACTCTCCTTATAAGGAACTGCAGTGCAGCGCCATGCCGGAAGACGTCCTCGAAACCGAGCTCTTCGGCCAGACTGCCATCTTCAATCGCGTCTCCGGCGGCACCATCCACCTGGCGGAGATCAATCAGCTCCCGGCCCGCATCCAGGCCCAGCTCAACACCTTCCTCGATGAAGCACAGTCGAAAAAAGGCTGGGGCAACGGCTCCAGCGGCGCGGATTTCCGCCTGGTGGTTTCCAGCACGACCTCCCTCGAAGATGCCGTGAAGGCGGGCAAATTCCGCGAAGACTTGTACTACAAGCTCTCCGTCGTCCCCCTCAAGATCCCACCGCTGCGTGAGCGCCGCGTGGATGTGCGCCCGCTCGTCGAGCATTTCCTCAAAGACCTGGCCGACCGCACCGACGACAAGCCCAAGACCATCGACGCCGGAGCCATCGAATTTTTGGAGAAGTACAACTGGCCCGGCAACGTCAGCGAGCTGCGCAACGCCATCGAACGCGCCTGCGCCTTCGCCGAAAACGACCGCGTCCGTCCCTCGGACCTGCCCGCCAAGGTCACCCAGCAGATCGAGATCCCCACTCCTTCCACCACCGAAGGCGTCACCAAGCTCCCCATCGGCTCCACGCTGGATGACTTCATCAAGGGGCAGGAGCGCGCCTTCATCCAGGAAACCCTCAAGTACAACAGCGGCTCACGCGAAAAGACCGCCAGCATGCTCGGCGTCTCCATCGCCACCCTGTACCGCAAGATGGGCCTGAATGTGGAGCGCAAGACCACCTCGTAGGCCTGCGTACGAACTGACTCGCGCTAATCCACAAAGTCGGCCTCGCGCCGACTTTGTGCTTTAGGCCTAAATTTGCCATGCCCGCCCTCGCCGGTGTTGCGTAGTACGCCACCTGAGCCCACACTGATCTTCACCTTTTTCGCGCCCTTTTGAGTACCCCCGCCACCATTCTCTACTGCCGCTGCGCCTACGCCCAGGTCGTTCCCACCGGCGTCAAAAACGAAGTCCTGCAGAAGCTCTGTGACTCGAATGCCAGCTTTGAAACCGTCTCCGACCTCTGCGAAATGGCCGCGCATCGCGATCCCCGCCTCCAGGCCATCGCCTCCTGCGGAAAACTGCGCATCGCCGCCTGCTATCCCCGCGCCGTCAAAGGCCTCTTCCAGCAGGCCGGATCTCCCCTGCCCGCAGACACCGAGATCCTCAACATGCGCACGCAGACTGCGCAGGAGATTGCGGATGCGCTGCTTGGTTCCGCTCCTGCGGAATGACCGCCAATCCACCGAATTCATGAACTCAATATTCGTGAAAATTCGCGCTTATTCGCCGCCATTCGCGTTTAAAAAATCTTAATTCATCGTCATTTTCCCTGCCATGATCACCCACACCCACCGCCCCCTCCGCGTCGTCCTCTACGAAGGAAATGGCAGCATTCAGCTTCCCGCCGAGTCCCGTGCCAAGGTCATGATGGCCCTGCTCGACAAAGGCTACACCGTCACCCGCAGCGGTCTCGGCGCCAGCGCCATGCCGCACGATGACCGCAGCCTGCTCGTTCTCGGCGCCTTTGAAGGCAAAGCCCCCGCGCTCGAGGACGCCACCGGTCAGATCAGCATCGACACCCGCGACATCACCGGCCTGGAGCCCGACGCCATCGTCGCGCTGGTGGACAAATCACGCGGCGAGAAAACCATGAACGAACCCGGCAAGTGGAAGCCCTGGTTCCCCGTCATCGACTACTCCCGCTGCACCAACTGCATGCAGTGCCTCAGCTTCTGCCTCTTCGACGTCTATGGCGTCAGCGATGACAACAAGATCCAGGTGCAGAACAACGACAACTGCAAGACCAACTGCCCCGCCTGCTCCCGCGTCTGCCCGGAAGTCGCCATCATGTTTCCGAAGTATCAGGCCGGCCCCATCAACGGCGACGAGATCAACGAGCAGGAAGCCGGTCGCGAAAAGATCAAAGTGGACATCTCCTCGCTCCTCGGCGGCGACATTTACTCCGCCCTCAAAGACCGCAGCGCGGCCGCCAAATCCCGCTTCAGCAAAGAACGCAGCCCCGACAAGGCGCTGGATGAGCGGAAGAAGTGCCTGACGAAGCTGGTGGGCGATGGGTTTATCCCAGCGGATGTACTCGCCAGCCTGCCGAGCACGGAGGAGATTTTGAAGAAGGCGGAGATTGCCAAGGCGAAGGCCGCGGCGGCGTTGGCGGCGCAGTGAGGACCTGATTTGAGAATGCGCGAGAAAGCCGGAGAAATGACTCGGCACTATGAATAAGAAACCGACCATCCGACTTTACGATGCCGTCGGCACCGGGCTCATTGTCCCCTGTGCAAGTGGAGTCATGGTGTCCAACCAGACCGGAGGAACCTCCTGCCAGCAGCCGGAGATTGAAGGAATCTACATTCCTCTGAGAAATGATTATGGCCTCAAAGACTTTCGCTTTTCGTCTCCAGAACTAGAGCTTACCACGCATTTTGTTGGGCCAAAACATCGAGGCGCTGGCGCAACGTCAGGTCTTGACTCTGAGGATGCAGATTTTGTTGATGATGTTCTTTCGCGTAATGGGCTGGATCGATCAATCCGTGTTGACCGCAAACGACTCAACAATTCTCAGGAGGCATGGATTTGGGTAGTCATTCATGCGGATGAATCCAACGATTCTGATCTGGCGATGTTCGCGGATTTTGGCCCATATCCTCGGCATGGAATACTGACTTGGTCCAATAGTGATTGAGCAAAGAGGCCAGACCCCTTGGCCAGAACACGTGAAAGTGGAATGGCGGGATGGCTGTAAGCACACCGTTGAAAAACTGCTCGCTGTTCTAGATTGAGTTTGCCCCCCCGATCACTTTAGGAGACATCATGCGTCCACTCGATGAGTTGATCAACGAAGCTGAGTCAGCCCTGCCCTTTGTGACTGAAACGGCACTGAAATGTCCGGGGCGTTGTGCGCTACATCCCGCCTCGCCTGCGGCAGCAGACGTGCTGCATCGCACGCAGGTGACGACACGATCCCCCATGGGAGCCATCGCCTACCACACCGGCGGAATTTCGGTGCTTGATGGGTGGCTACGCATTCTTGGTTCGGGCAGCACAGCGATTCCTCGCACTCTGCCAGACTGGAATCAAAGCAGGGCGGATGGATTTTACTTGGTAGCCGATGATGCGTTTGGAGGATTTTTCGCTCTGAATGGCGGAGCTCTTGGGAACGACGGCAACAATCTATATTACTTCTCCCCCAAGAGCCTAAACTGGGTGGCATTGGAGTGCACTTACACCCAGTTTTTGCTCTGGGCCTGCACGGACTTCAAAGACTTCTACGATGACATGAAGTGGCCGGGTTGTGAGGAGGTCATCTCGCGACTGGCACCCGACCGTTGCCTCTTTTTCTATCCGCCTCTTTGGACGGCTGAGTGCTCCCTTCCTCCAGCACAAATCCGTGACGTGCCTGTCGCTGAGGCCTGGGCATTCCAGATGGACGCAATGCAGCAATTGACTCGCACTTCTCCGTAAACTCCTCTGATTCTCAAGATCCGATCATCGCAAGATACCCTTGTCCTCCACCGCTTATCCAGCCACAACTTCCCCATGCCCACCCGCCGCCACTTCCTCCACACCTCCGCCCTCGCGCTCGCTTCTTCCACCTTCGCGCAAACCGCTGCTGCCCCGCAAAAAACCATCCTCCTCCACTGCGGCTGGGCCACGAAGAACATTGGCGACATCGGCCACACTCCCGGCACGCTCCGCTTCCTGGAGCAATACCTCCCCGAGGCACGCGTCATCCTATGGGCCGCGAACACCAATGAAGAGGTGGATGCGATGCTGATGAAGCGCTTTCCGAAACTGGAGATCATCAAAGGTTATCTCTCCAAGGAAGGCGGCGCGGTGCAGGAGGCGGTGAAAAAGTGCGACTTCTTCCTCCAGGGCCCCGGCATGGGCCAGAGCACGGACTTCATGGCGTTCTGCCAGAAGATTGGCAAGCCGTGGGGATTGCAGGGGCAGTCGTATTTCCCGGACATGGTCACGGGCAAGGATGCGGAGAAGCGCATCGCGCTGCTGAACAGCGCCGCTTACATCTACTGCCGCGATTCCAAGACGCTGAAGCTGCTGCAAGATACGGGCGTGAAACCGCCGGTGCTGGAGTTCGGGCCGGACGGCTGCTTCGGCATCGACGTGCGTGATGACACGAAGGCGCTGGCACGCATGAAGAAGCACGGGCTGGAGGAGAAGAAGTTTATTACGATCCAACTCCGCACGCACTCACCCAGCAGCCCGGGCGTGGACGACAAGCGGCCGCAGAAGCTCAACCCGCTGCACCCCACGCCGGAGAACATCGCGGATGATACGCGGCGGGCGAAGGTGTACCAGGACCTCATCGCCATGTGGGTGAAGGAGACCGGGTACAAAGTGGTCATCGCCCCCGAGGTGCGGAAGGAGATGGAGTACAACAAGAAGTTCATCTACGACACGCTGCCGGATGACCTGAAGCCTTATGTGGTGAACTTCGACGAGTTCTGGAACGTGGACGAAGCCTGCTCCTTCTACGCCCGCGCCCACACGGTGATCTGCCATGAGCCGCATACCCCCATCATGGCGCTGGCGATGGGCACGCCAATGATGCACACCTTCTCCGAGTTTCACTCGCCCAAGTGCTGGATGTTCAAGGACATCGGCCTGGAGGAGTGGGCTCCAGAGTTCGATTCGACGCCTGCAACCCAGATGTTCGACATCCTCATGAGCATCCACAAAGACTACCCTGCCGCCCAGGCCAAGGTGAAGAAGGCCATGGCCTACGTGGAGGAGAGGGCCAAGGCACAGATGACGGTGTTAAAAGGTGTCATCAAGGCGTAAGCTGTATCGTTGCGTGATCGCAGCCTTTGTTTGGCATGAATTTGCAGTGCGGCACGCGGAGCTGCCGCTTTCGAGCGTCTCGTGGCATGCGATGGCTCACTGACCTGCGGAGAACTTGCAGGCTCCCGCCTTCGCAGATCTTGGGGTATTTGTGCGTCTGCTCGCACTCCGAAAGCGGCAGCTGCGGTTCCACCTTCGCTCTCCGAGCTGCGGAGGACAGGCTGTTCCTCCCTTCGCGACCGCAGTCCAAAATGGGGATGCGCTGCTGCGGCAGCAAAGTTGTCCAGTTGCGCTGCAACGGGATCGTATCCAAACCGGTTGCGGCGCAACCGGACTACTTCGCCTGCGCCTTCAACGGCTTCACCCGGAACAGCCGAAGAATGACCACAAAGTACAGCGGCACAAAGAACAACCCCAGCAGCGTGGTCGTCACCGCACCACCCACAATCCCGGTGCCAATCGCGTTCTGACTCCCAGAACCCGCGCCGGAGTTGATCGCCAGCGGCAGCACCCCAAGACCAAACGCGATGGAGGTCATGAGGATCGGACGCAGCCGCTGACGAACAGCATGCAGCGCCGCGTCGATGAGCGTCGCACCCTGATCAAAATGCTCCTTGGCAAACTCCACGACGAGGATCGCGTTCTTGGCCGAAAGCCCAATGATCGTAATCAGGCCAATTTGAAAATAGATGTCGTTGGGCATGCCGCGCCACTGCGTAGCAGCGACCACACCCAGCGCACCAAGAGGCATGTCCATCATCACCGAGAACGGAATGGCCCAGCTCTCGTAGAGTGCGGCAAGGCACAGAAAGACCATGAGCAAAGCGATGATGTAAACCGATGAGGCCTTGGAGCCGGACATCTGCTCCTCATATGACAGCCCGGCCCACGCGACGCCAATCCCGGGAGGCAATGACTTTGCCAGACGCTCGATCTCATGAATGGCCTCGCCTGAGCTGTGCCCAGGAGAAGGCTCACCCAGAATGGAAAGCGATGGCGAACCATTGAACCGCTCAAGCTTCGGCGAACCCATTTTCCAGGAGGCACTGGAGAAGGCGGAGAACGGCACCATGCCGCCCTGGGCATTGCGCACATACCAGCGGTTGATGTCCTCCGGCAGCATCCGGAACGGCGCATCCCCCTGCATCATGACGCGCTTCACGCGGTTCTTGTCGATGAAATCGTTGACGTAGGTCGAGCCGAGAATGGTACTGAGGGAGGCATTGATGTCTGCCAGTGAAAGCCCCAGAGCGCTGGCTTTTTCCTGGTCGATTTCAATCTGATACACGGAGGTGTCTGCAAGTCCGTTGGGACGCACGGACGAGAGGTAAGGATTCTTTGCGGCCATGCCAAGGAGCTGGCCCTGGGCCTCAATGAGCGCGTCATGCCCGAGCCCGCCGAGATCGACGAGGCGCAGGTCAAAGCCAGTCGCGGTGCCAAGTTCCAGCACAGCGGGCGGCGCGAAAGCAAAGGCGAGCGCTTCTTTGATTTGCCCGAACTTCGCGAGTGCCCGCATCTGAATGGCCTTCACTTTTTGGTTCGGTAGTTTGCGCTCTCCCCAGGGCTTGAGTTTGACGAACATGAGCACCTGATTTTGCGCATTGCCGCTGAAGCTGAAACCCAGCACGCCAAAGCCGCCTTCGACCAAGTCCTTCTCATCTTCGAAGAAATGATGCTCCATTTTCTTCAGCACTTGGTCCGACTGATCGCGCGTGGACCCCGGGGGGAGCTGGGCCATGGCGAAGAGCACGCCCGTGTCTTCATCCGGTAGGAAGCCGGTGGGCGCACGTTCGAAGAGAAAAACAACTGCAAACGCGATGCCAATGTAAGGAATGAGCGCGAGGACATAGTGCTTCAGGAACTTCCCCACGGCATGGGCATAGTGGTCCGCAGTGCGTTCAAAAGCGCGATTGAACCAGCCGAAGGGGCCGCGTTTGTTGATACCGTGGTCCTTGGCCACCGGCTTTAGCAAAGTGGCGCACAGCGCCGGAGTCAGAATCAGCGCGACCAGCACCGAGAGCGTCACTGAACTGACGATGATGAGAGAGAACTGCCGGTAGATGACGCCGCTGGACCCCGTGAAGAAAGCCATGGGTACAAAGGCCGCGCTGAGCACCAGCCCAATGCCGACGAGCGCTCCGCTGATCTGATCCATGGATTTGCGTGTGGCTTCCTTCGGCGAAAGCCCCTCCTCCTGCATCACACGCTCGACGTTTTCGACGACGACAATGGCGTCATCCACCAGCAGACCGATCGCGAGCACCAGACCAAACAGCGTCAGGGTATTGATGGAATACCCGGCCGCCGACATCACACCAAACGTACCGAGCAGCACGACGGGCACGGCAATGGTGGGGATGAGCGTGGCGCGCCAGCTTTGCAGGAAGACGAACATCACCACAAAGACGAGAATGACGGCCTCAATGAGCGTCTTCACCACCTCCTCCACGGAGATGCGCACAAACTGCGTGGTGTCATAAGGATAAATGGCCTTCACGCCCGGCGGGAAGAATTGCGAGAGCTCCTCCACCTTCTTCTTCACGATGTTCACGGTCTCCAGCGCATTCGCACCCAGTGCAGGCCGGATGGCCATGCCGCTGGCAGGCATGCCATTGTAGCGCGCCATGACGTTGTAGGATTCACTGCCAAGCTCCGTCCGCGCCACATCACGCAGGAAGACACGTGAGCCATCCTGGCTGACACGCAAAAGAATGGCCCCAAACTGCTCAGGCGTCTGCAGGCGGCTCTGCGCCATGACCGTCGCATTCAGAAGCTGCCCTTCCGTGGCGGGCAGCGCCCCGAGCGCACCCGCTGAGATCTGCGCATTTTGCGCACGCACTGCGGCGATGATGTCATTCGTGGAAAGCTGGTACTTGGTCAGCTTGTCGGGATTCAGCCAGATGCGCATGGCGTACTGCGTACCGAAGGCCTGAATCTCCCCCACGCCCTGCAGACGGCTGATGGGATCCTTCATCACGCTGGCATTGTAATCGGCGAGGTCGGTGTTGGACATGCTGCCGTCCGTGGAAATAAGACCGACCACGATGAGGAAGTTGCGCACCGATTTGTTCACCTGCACCCCCTGCTGCTGCACTTCCAGCGGCAACGATGGAATGGCCAGCGCCACCTTGTTCTGCACCTGCACCTGCGCGGTGTCGGCATTCGCTTCACCATCAAACGTGACGGTGATCGTCGCTGTGCCGTCCGAGGTGCTGGAGGATTCAATGTACCGCAGGTGGTCAATGCCGTTGAGCTTCTGCTCAATGACCTGCGTCACCGTGTCTTCCAGCGTCTTCGCGGAAGCGCCGGGATAGGTCGCGATGATGGCAATGGTGGGCGGCGCGATGCCCGGATACTGGGCGATGGGCAGCTGCTCAATGGAGAGCGCCCCCGCCAGCATGATGATGATGGCGATGACCCACGCGAAAACAGGCCGGTCGATGAAGAAGCGTGACATCGTGGATTACTTGGCAGCGCCAGGGGTTGGAGCAGGAGCCTCCGCAGCGACTTTGACCGGCGCGCCTGGGCGGATCTTCTGAAGATTATTGATAATGAGCTGATCCCCCGGCTTGAGCCCGGAGGTGACCAGCCATTGATTGCCCATTGCGCGTGGTGTCTCCAGCACACGCAGCTCGACCTTGCTCTCCGCTCCGATCACCATCGCGGTCGGTTCGCCCTTCGAATTGCGGGTGACGGCCAGCTGCGGCACCAGAATGGCATCCGGATTGGTACCCTCTTCCAGCCGAGCACGCACAAACATGCCGGGCAGAAGATCGCCGCGCGGATTTGGAAACACGGCCCGCACGGTGACTGAATTGGTCAGCGTGTTCACTGTCACGTCAGAAACTTCCAGCGTGCCTTCCTCGGGATAGATCTCGCCGTTTTCATGCACCAGCTTCACACGTGGCTGCCCCGAGGCGTCCGCTTTGAGCCTGCCGCTCGCAAGGGCGGCCTTCAGGCGCAGCAGGTCGCTACTGGGCTGGTTCACATCCACATAGACACGGTCGATCTGCTGCACCGTTGAAAGCAAGGTCGCCTGATCTGTCCGCACATAAGCCCCCTCCGTCACCTGTGAGAGACCGATGCGACCGGTGATCGGGGAGGTCACCTTGGTGTAGTCGAGATTGATTTTCGCCGTCTTCACCGCCGCCTGACCGAGCAGCACCTCCGCTTGGTTGACACGCTGGCTGCCGGAAGCCTCATCATAGTCCTGCTTGCTCACAGCATGGGAGTCGATCAAAGACTTCATGCGGTTCAGTTTCAATTGAGCGGAATTCAGTCCAGCTTCGGCGCGGGCCAGCGTTCCCAGCGCGCTTTCGTACGAAGCCTCATACTGCGCCGGATCAATCTCATAGAGCACCTGCCCTTCCTTCACGTCACTGCCCTCCTTGAAGAGCCGCTTCAGCACGATGCCGCTGACACGTGCCCGCACCTCGGCCACACGGAAGGCCGAAATACGCCCTGGCAGATCCTGCGTCAGCGTCACCGGTGTCGTCGCAATGGTGATCACCCCCACTTCCATGGGGCCGGGCGGCCCCGGTGTTGCTGGTGGAGGCCCTGAAGGCGTGCGCCCGCAGTTCGCGAGCAGCAATGCCAGCACGAACAGAGGGTGTTTAAAAAATGGATTCATGCTCAAGCAATTCGTTTTGAGCGCCCCACTGGACGCCGCTGATCTCACGCAGCAAACGTAAATACAAGCAACCAACGAATCTGCCAACTTTCCGCTGCCCTCCGTTTAAACAGGCGGCTGCCGCCACATGGAGACGAGCAAATTTCATTACGTGAGGTCTGCCCCCAGCATCGTACCTATGACCCTTCACGCACGCACCACCACTCGCGCATCCAGCGCGATGATGCCGTCCGGCGTCGCCAGCAAGGGATTGATGTCCAGTTCCACGATGCGCCGCTCGTGCTGCACCAGCCGCGCAAATTTCACCAGCGTATTATCCAGCGCAGCCAGGTCCACCGCTGGCTGGCCGCGCACTCCGTGCAGGACTTTGGCGATTCTCGTCTGCCCGATCCAGCGCCGTGCCAGTGAGTGATTCAGCGGCGGCAGAGCCAGCGCGTGATCCTGCAGCACCTCCACCAAAGTGCCCCCCGCACCGACTAGCAGCACCGGCCCGAACTGCGCATCTGTGCTCATCCCGAGGATCAATTCGATGCCCTTCTGCGTGATCATGCGCTGCACCGTGACCCCTTCAAAGGCGGCCAGACCATGCAGATGCGTCACGTTTTCACAGATCAAACGCCAGGCCTGCTGAACTGCACTGGCATTGAGCAGATTGAGCTGCACGCCACCACAGTCGCTCTTGTGCGTGATCGTGGAGGAAAGCAGCTTGACCACCACCGGAAACCCCAGCGCTTCAGCCGCGGCAACGGCCGCCGCTTCATCGTAGGCCGCACGTGTCTCCACGATGGGAATTCCCGCCACCTGCAGCAATTGCTTGGCCTCCTGCTCCGTCATCAGCGTGCGCCCGCTCTTGAGCACGGCGTCGATCATTTCACCCACCAGCGGCAGCGCCTCGCTCTCATCATCGTCAGCATGGGCGCTCTGCGTTTCACTGAGCCAGATCAGGCGCAGGCGATGCTCCCGCATGCGCACAAACGCCAGCGCTGCTTCGTCGGGGTAGTCATAGGTGGGCACCCCGGCCGCATTGAGAATGCCGCGTCCCTCCTGAACACTCTGCGCCCCCATCCAGCTCGCCAGCAGCGGCTTGTTGATTTGGCCCGCGATCTCCGCGACCTCCCGCGCGATGTGCGTGGGTTGCGTCATGGCCTGCGGAGTCAGGATGGCCAGCACGCCATCCACAGCAGCGTCCCCCGCAACGATCCGCAAGGCCTGTGCAAATCGAGCCGCGTCAGCATCCCCCAAAACATCGACTGGATTGTGATGACTCCAGTGCAGGGGCAGCAGCGCGTTCAAATCGCCCATTGTCTTCGCCGCCAGCTCCGCCAGCTCCCCGTGGCCAAGCACCAGCGCATCCGTCGCCAGCGCACCGGGGCCACCCGCATTCGTTACAATGGCCAGCCTCCGCCCCGTCGGCAGCGGCTGTTTGGCCAGCACCTCCGCCATGTCAAAGAGCTCCTCGATCGTGTCCACGCGCAGCACGCCGCTTTGTCGCAGCGCCGCATCCAGCACGGCATCGCTGCCCGTCAGCGCCCCGGTATGTGAAGCAGCCACGCGCGAGGCCTCCGCCGTGCGGCCGACCTTGATCACCACGATGGGCTTTTGCGCCGCCACAGCCCGAGCCGCCGCCAGAAACGCCGCTGCATCATCCCCCACGGACTCCATGTAAATCACGATGCTGCTCGTGTTGGGATCCTCCCCAAAATGCCGGATCAGATCCCCCCAGCCCACATCCGCCATCGCCCCGGTGGAAACAAACGCGCTAAATCCCACATGCTGGTCATGGCTCCAGTCGAGGATGGCCGTGCACAGCGCCCCGCTCTGGCTCAGGAAGGCCACCCTTCCCGGCCGCGCCACACTGCTGGCAAACGTCGCATTCAGACCTGCATGAGGGTTCATCAAACCGAGGCAGTTCGGCCCGATCAGGCGCACGCCATGCCGCTTCGCCGCCGCCAGCACCTCAGCTTCGAGTCGTGCCCCGTCCTTCCCTGTTTCTTTGAAGCCCGCAGAAATCACCACCGCCGCTCTCACACCCGCCACGCCAGCCTCCTCGACAAGCTGAGGAACCGTCGTTGCCGGCGTCACAATGATCAGCAGTTCAGGCACCTCCGGCAGTGTTGCGATGTTTGGATAAGCCTTGGCCCCGCACAACTCCACATGCTTTGCGTTCACCGGATACACCGCCCCTGAAAAGCCACGCAGGTTGTCCCAGATCGCACGGCCCACGCTTCCTTCGCGTTCCGAGGCTCCTATGACGGCAATGCTTCGCGGCTGAAAAAAGGCAGTGAGAGACATGCAGGAACCTACGGGAGGAACGTCGGTTTTCTCAACCCATGTTGTGCTTTGTTAGGAGCATTCTGCCACACTGTCTTCCCATGGTAAAAATTCCGCCCCCCAAGGCCCTCATTCCTCATCCCCTGCACAGCACGAGCCACACGCCACGTAGCACTCGTCGCAGATGAACTCGTCTCCAAACTTCGCCGCCTCGGGTTTGCCGCATCGCTCACAGGCAGCTTGCAGTTGCTCATTCGCTGCGGTGGTTGTCTCATCACTCATGCGTTATCTTCTTCTCGGCCTCCTTCTCGCGCAAATGGCCTCTGCGCAAAATACCGATCCTTTTCCCACGCCGCCGAACCAGAAGGGCTTGCAGGTGCAGATGGTTGATGATGCGCTGGCTCTGGGCATCCACCACGCAGGAATCAACGTGAACCTCACCGCGTTGTTCGATGCTCAATCGAAACCCGGCTCCGGCGACTTCGTTTTCAATCAGAACTACCTCGCATCACTCGACCGTCAGATCAAGCCGCTCTCCGACAAAGGGCTGCTCGTTTATCTCATCATCATCGCCTATCCGTCAAAGAACCCGGCCATCGATGCCATCGTGCTGCATCCGGGACATCGCAAAGATTACAAGTTCAGCGTCGGGGCCGTAAACACGACGAGTGGTTTCCTGAGCGCCGTCATGAACCTTCTCGCAGAACGCTGGAGCGGCGCTCATCTCGACCACGGACGCGTCTGGGGCTGGATCATCGGCAACGAGGTCAACTCCCACTTCCTCTGGAACAACATGGGCCTCGTGCCGCTCGAAACCGCCGCCAGCGAATATGAAAAGGCTTTCCGCATCATGCACACCGCCATCCGCAGGCACTCTCAGAACTCCCGCACTTATCTCTCCTCAGATCATCATTGGAGCAGCAGCATGCACAACGTGAGTCCTCAGGAGGCCACACCGGGCCGCGACTTCCTCGACACTTTTGCAAGGCTCGTGCGCGAGCGCGGCGACTTCGACTGGCACGTGGCCTGGCATCCTTACCCTGAAGATCTCGGCAATCCACGTGCCTGGGCTGACAAAACCGTCACACACGATGACAACAGCAACAAAGCCACCTTCAAAAACCTGGAGGTGCTGCCAAAGCATCTGGAACACCCTGAGCTTCTCTTCAACGGCAAGCCACGCCGCATCATCCTCAGCGAGCAGGGTTTCCACACACTGCTAAACCCTGAAGGAGAAAGGCTTCAGGCCGCCGCCTACGCATATGCTTGGGAGAAGATTCAATCCCTGCCTACCATCGACGCCTTCATTTACCACCGGCATGTAGATCATGCCCATGAGGGCGGCCTGCGGCTTGGTTTATGGCGCAATGCACCCAACTCTGTCGCCGATCCATACAGCAGAAAACTCATCTACGAACTCTTTCAAAAAGCCGGCACTCCAGCATGGCGTTCCGCTGCCGATGCGCTGCTGCCGGTGACAGGCTTGCAGAAATGGGTTCCAGCAGCGTCGGAGTGATACGAATATCGCAGATGAACAAACATCTGTGCGGAGCATGAGAGCAGCATCAGGAAGTGGCACGCATGCTGCATAGGCATGCATATAGCCTGATGCCTTGCCTGAAGGTTTGCTCACCTCCGCCCTGTGAAACTTCTTTTGCGCCTTAAATCGACTCTGCCCTCAGTTCTTCATCCAAGAAATGAACTTCTGCACGCAGCTTTGACTCGTATCTGTTTTCATGAACGATTTCATGCGTTCGCCATTCACAATTGCAGACACAGGATTCTGCATGGTCTCAGCGCCAGCAACTGATGAAACCCATTGTTGAAATGCTCTCCCCGATGGCAGCCGCCGAACCGGTGGTTTGCGAGGTCGTGCGCGGACAGGATTTTGGTTGTGTGTGGCATTACCACACGGAGTGTGAGATCACTCTGGTGCTAAAAGGCGGCACTGAACGACTCGTCGGCAACAACATCTCCACCATCCAGCCCGGAGACCTCGTCTTTCTGGGCTCGAATGTACCGCACGATTATCGCAACTCGCCAGCGCAAGGCGCGCCTCTCACCGAGGTTGAGGCCATCGTCGTTCAGTTTATGCCGCAGCTGCCAGGACATGAGGACTGGATGCAGCGCTCATCCATGGCACCCGTACGCCGGTTGTTTCAGCGGGCTGACCAGGGTCTGGAAATCAAGGGCATCACCCGGCTGACAGCGACGCGCATCGTTCAGGAAATGCTCCATGCGCATGGAATGAAGCGCGTGATCCTGCTGCTGCAGTTGCTCGATCTTCTCTCAAACTCGGAGGAATTGCTGGAAATCTCCTCACCCGTCATGCCGCAGCCACGGCCAGGCATCTCGGACCGCATCAGCATGGCCTGTGAATTCATTGCATCCCATCTGCCGGAGCCGATTTATGTCTCAGATCTGGCAGCAATCGTGGGACTGGGCAAAAGCGCCTTCAGCCGTCTGTTCAAAAAGAGCACCGGACGCACCGTGCCTCAGTATGTGAATGAACTGCGCATCGCCCGTGCCTGCCTTCTACTCGCTGAAACAGACTTGACCGTCAGTCAGATCGCCATGGACTGCGGATTTGTTTCTCCGGCACATTTTCAGCGTCAGTTCAGAGAGCACCAGCAATGCGTCCCCCTGGCCTATCGCAGCCGAGTGGTGCAGTCGTCCTGAGCTCAAAGTGCACAAACAGCGCCTGTTTTGCAGGATTCAGGGTCTGCAAGGACGGAATCGTGGCCACGCCCATGCTTAGACCAGGAGTCCATAGAAGCATGCAGACAATTTTGTGAAGCGTGCTCCAAACTCTACCCCCTCTGAAATGATGCCTCAAACCAAAGGATTGCTGATCGACATGGACGGTGTGATCTACCGTGAAAACCAGCTGCTGCCCAAGGCGGCGGAATTCATTCACCACCTCATCGAGACTTCGACCCCCTTCGTCTTCGTCACCAACAACTCCGCACCCACGCCTGAAGATCTGGTCGTCAAACTCAACCATCTGGGAATCCACGGCATATCAGCGCGGCATTTTTACACAGCAGCCATGAACACCGCCGAGTTCCTGGCGGAGAACCATCCCTGCTGCACCGCTTTCGTCATGGGCGATGCAGGGCTGACACTGGCGCTGCAAAAGGCAGGCATCCCCAATGATTCCATCCGCCCCACTTACGTGGTCGTTGGCGAAGGCATGCAGTCCACAGAGAAACTCTCCAAAGCTCATGAACTCATCGAGAAAGGTGCGCGGCTGGTCGCCACGAATCCAGACAACTGGTGCCCTGTAAAAAAGGAAGTCACCCGCCCCGGCGCAGGTGCACTGGCCGCCTATCTGGAAGCCAGCACGGGACAGCGCGCCTATTTCCTCGGCAAACCCAACCCCTACATGTTTCAGCGCGCCCGTCGGCTGCTGCAGCGCCATACCGAAGAAGTCATGATGGTCGGCGACACCATGGAAACGGACATCCGCGGTGCCATTGAAGTAGGCATGCAGGCCTGCCTGGTGCTGACCGGGTCCACTCGCCTCGAGGATCTGCGCAATTACGTCTACCAGCCCACCTGTGTGCTGGAGGGTGTTGATGAACTGCTCGAGGAGCTTCGCGGTTCAGGCACCAGCAGCAGCCGGATGCAGTTTCTCTCCAGTGTCACGTCCGCTGTACATAAAAAACCAGGAGCAAAGCATCCCGACCAGCGCGTCGAAATCGCCTATCCGCGCCCACGCCCGGCCATGACCAAGTAACTTGGCAGGTAGATTTGCATGCCAGGATAAGCAAGAGCCATGCGCGCCCTCATCGCACCCGTTGGTGTAGCTGTCGTGTGCACATTAGCACATGCAATACCGCAGCTTGGTTTGCCGCTCACCTCAACTCGGCCACCTATGGATCGCCGCACATCAATTTTCCAAACAATGGTTCAGGGGCCAAATGGCACCATTGCCATCGTCTTCGTGCCAGAGTCCTCCCGCTGGATACTAAGGCGCAGACGCTAGTTGCCAGTTGCTAAAGCAAAATGCACAAAAAGGGTCAGCTTCGCCTTATTTAGGGTCTGCGCGATACCTTCCCATGGTCTCGCGAATGCTTAGGAAAAAGGGATCATGCCACCCCTTGCCATGCAATCCCTCTCTGCCGTCGATCACCCCACACGGCGTAGGTGCATCTGTGCGCCTCTTCTTGCGCTTTTGTTTCTGCCCTCGCTTTCATGGGCCGCCACCCTCTTCTGGGATGCCGACGGCACCTTCGGTGGCGGCACAGGCGGCAACGGAAACTGGAATACGACCTCTCTCTTCTGGACCAACGCCACCGCCATGCAGGCATGGACCAATGCTACCAACGACGTTGCTTCCTTTGGAGGCACGGCGGGCACAGTCACGCTCACCGAGGCGCTCACCGCTGGCGGTCTGACATTCAGCGTGGACGGCTATACCCTCGCGGGCAATGGAAACACCCTCACCCTAGGCGGCAATGTGATCGTCACCAATGCCGGCACACTGTCGCTGATCCAGTCGAATCTAACCATGGCCGCCGGCCTGTCTTTCTCCGGCTCGGGTAATCTGACCTTTGACACTGGCTACAGCATCGCAGGCGGGGGTTTTAACATCAGTAAATCAGGCACTGGCACGCTCAATCTCAAAGGCACAATTACTGACGCGTTAAACCTGACCGTCAGCGGCGGCACAACCAACCTCTCAGGCAATTACACCCGCACGACCTATTCTAACAACGGAGGATTAACCGTGAACGGTGGAACTTTCAATGTCACCGGAACGCTGGGGGCATCAGCAGCCAATCCGCTGGGCCAGACGGCATTCTCAGGCAACAGCACCACCAACTTCTCAGGCACCGAATACCTCTCCGGCACAGGCTCCACCTTCCGGATCGGCGAAGGCACCAGCGCCACCGTCAATGTCACCGGCGGCACCCTTACACTGGGCACGGCCTCCTCAGGGCTCGTGCTGGGCCGTGGTGCAAACACTGCCGGCGGCTTTCTCAACATCTCTGGCGGCACCGTCAGCGTTGCTGGCCCTGCAGTTGCGATTCGGCTCGGCGCAGGCTACTCCAATGGAGAGCTCGGTGGGGCCAGCATCCTAACCCTTTCCGGCACCGGCCTGCTCGACACCAGCACCACCACCGGCACCATTCTCCTCGGCTCCAACACCGCAGGAAACCCGACCGGCACGGGCACCCTCAGTCTGGATGGCGGGACCCTGGCGACCCTCCGCACCATCACGGCCGGCACGGTGGGAGCTTCCACTGTCAATTTCAACGGCGGCACCATCAAGGCGAATGGCACCATCACCAGCCTGCTGGACACCGCCCTGACCACCGTCAATGTGCGCAATGGCGGCGTGGTCATCGACAACAACGGCTTCGCCATCGGCATCGCACGGGCGCTGACCCACTCCAGCATCAACGGCGACAACGCCACGGACGGCGGCCTCACCAAAAACGGCCTCGGCATCCTGACGCTCTCCGGCTCCGGCGCCAACACCTACACAGGCGTGACCCTCATCAACGCGGGTGAACTGGATCTTTCCAAAACCGCCGGCATCAACGCCATCGCAGGCGCCATCACCATCGGCAATGGCACCACTGCGGCCATTCTGAAACTCATCAACAGCGACCAGATCGCTGACACCAGCGTCATCACGCTCATCGGCACCAGCAGCAATGCAGGCATCTTTCGCCTCAACGGCAAAGCTGAAACCGTCGGTGGCCTCATCAGCACGGGCGGTGCTGGCATCGTGGAAAATGAAAGTGCCACGAGCACAACACTCACGCTCAAAGTCTCGGGGGCCCAGGATTTCAGCGGACTGCTGCGCAATGGCACGCTGGCCGGCACGCTCTCCCTGATCAAAAGCGGTGCAGGCACACAGACGCTAAGCGGCGTCAATACCTACACGGGCAGCACGCTCATCAATGAAGGCACCCTGCAGTTTGGCATCAATGGAGCCCTTTCCTCCAGCTCCGCCCTTACTATCACCGGCGCCAATGGCTCAGCCACACTGTCGCTGAACGGCTACAGTTGGACGCCTGGAACCCTCAACTTCTATGATGCCACATCAGGAGCGACCAGCCAGGGCACCATCAGCATCGGCAGCGGAGGATTGCTGACATTAAGCACCACCCTCACGGTTGGCAGCACCAACAATCCTCTGGGAGCACTGATCACCGGTGGCACGCTCGATCTGGGCACAGTGACACGCACTTTCGCCATCAATGACAGCCTCAATGCCGCGCACGATCTCACCATTGCTTCCACCATCACCTCGACCAGCGGGGCCATCGGCATCATCAAAACGGGCATGGGCAACCTGCTGCTGAGCGGCAGCGTCAACATTGCGGGCAACATCACCGTCTCCAGTGGCGTCCTCGAAATCTCCGGAACCTTGACCACTGGCAATGCACTTACCACAGTAGGAGCGGTGTCCACTCCAGGAATGCTGCGGCTGAGCACGGGCGCAGATTATTCCACCGTGACCCTTGGCATTGGCAGCAGCGCAGGCTTCCAGGGATCTGCCGTCATCAGCGGCGGCACTCTCACACTCACTACGACCAACACTCAGTCCGGCATCGGCCTCGGTGGCACGGGCTATGGCGGCCTGTTTTTGTCCTCAGGCACCATCAATACCAAACGCGTGGATTCGCTGGATGGCACCACCACCTCCTCCATTGCCGTGCTGCAGGTCAGCGGCGGTACGCTCAACACGTCCAACTACATCATGTTCCGCAATGAGCGCTGGGAGTTCACCGTGACCGGCGGCCAGGTGCTTCGCACCGGAGACGCCATCGCCCTGGGGTTCCGCAGCGGCGGCAGCGCGGCCACCGCCACCACCACGGCACAGGGAGCCATGACGATGGCGGGCGGCCTGGTGAACAACGCCGGTTTCACGATCACCATCGGCCAGCAGAACAACAACACAGCGCTGGGCACCGCCTTTCTCAACCTCAATGCAGGCACACTGATCAACAACCAGATTGTCCACTACAACGGCACGGGCGCCGCCATCAATTCCTACATCAATTTCAACGGTGGAACGTTGCAGGCATCAGTTGGCACCACCGCGTTCATTTCCGTCAGCGGCACAGGTGGCACGGGGACTTTGACCGCCTACGTCAACGGCGCCTTCGGCAGTTTCGATGGCGGAGCCGTGATCAATACAAACGGTTTCAACATCACCGTCCCCATTGCCTTGAAAGCTCCCACTGGAAACGGAGTCACCCGCATTGCCGTCACCGACGGCGGCAGCGGCTACTACGGCGCCCCTTATGTGGAAATCAGCGGGGGCGGTGGCTCCGGAGCCACCGCCTTCGCCACCGTGGACCTCGATCCCACCAGCCCCACCTATGGCAAACTGCTCAGCATCACCATCAGCAATCCAGGCGTCGGCTACACTTCCACGCCCACTGTGGCCTTGCTCGGTGGCGGCGGCAGCGGAGCTGTATTGGGAACGGCAACCACCTCGGTCAACACCTCGGGCGGCCTTGTCAAAAACGGCCTCGGCACGCTCACATTGTCAGGCGCAGATGCCAATACCTTCACCGGCACCTCCAGCGTCAATGCCGGTGAACTCGATCTCTCGAAAACTGCAGGCCTCAATGCCATTGCAGGCAACATCACCGTCGGCGACGGCACCACCAGCGCGATGCTGAAACTCATCAACAGCGACCAGATTGCTGACACCAGCATCATCACCTTCAAGGGCAGCGGTGCCAACGCTGGCATCTTCCGCCTCAACAACAAGAACGAAACCATTGGCGGACTGAGCAGCACAGGCGGCGCGGGCATTGTGGAAAACGAGTCCGGCAGTGCATCCACGAGCACGCTCACCGCGAATGTCGCCTCAGGAACACAAACCTACAGCGGCACACTGCGCAATGGTGATGGAACGGGCACTGACGGCACTCTGGCTTTCACTAAAACCGGCGCTGGCACACAGATCCTCTCCGGT
The DNA here is from genome assembly GCF_044222345.1 of Prosthecobacter sp. GTDB lineage: Bacteria > Verrucomicrobiota > Verrucomicrobiia > Verrucomicrobiales > Verrucomicrobiaceae > Prosthecobacter. The sequence continues at coordinate 106,465 of NZ_JBGANL010000007.1, read as the reverse complement.
GCCAACATCTACGCGGGAGCAACGACCGTCAGCGCTGGCGTGCTGCAAATCGGCAGCAGTGGCTCGGGCACCACAGGCACAGGAGCTGTCATTGTTCAAAATTTCGGCACCCTGAGTGGCACCGGTGTCATTCAAGGCTCCGCTTTCACCGCCAGCAGCGGTTCCACCGTCCAGGCAGGAGACGGCACAGCTCAAAGCAACTACGGCACGCTCACTTTCCAACCTGCGTCCGGTTCCGGCACCATCGATTTTCAATCCGGCAGCACGGTCATTCTCGGCATTCATCCCGGCAGCACCTCCGACTTGCTCAACATCGTGGGCACCGGCACGAATACACTTTTGTTCAACGGCAACCTCACCGTCACAGCGGATGCCTTCACACCCACCGCCACGGAAGTTTTCAACCTGCTCGACTGGTCCGGGCTTTCTTCCTCTCCCGCCTTTGCCAGCCGCTTCACCTTCACCGGTTATCTCACCGGCAACGGCGACGAAGCGAGCGGTCTCGACCTGCCTGACATTTCCGGCTCGGGTTACTTTTGGGACATCAACGGTTTCAAAACCAACGGCACCATCGCCATTGTCATGATCGTGCCGGAGCCCTCCCGCCTGCTTATGCTGGGTCTGACTCTGGGGGCCATGCTCGTCAGACGCAGGCGCTGAAAACAAATCAGCCGGGCTTCGCAGCCCGGCTGATGAGAAGATTCAGAATGGTGTATTTTATTTACGCCTTGGGGGTCTCGGCAGTGCTTTCAGGCAGTTTCGGAGCCTTGATGTATTCGGTCGGCAGATCGCCTTTCAGGGCTTTGAGGAAGGTGATGATGGAAGTCGTCTCCTCATCGCTGAGCTGCTTGCCCAACTGGTACTCGGCCATCTTCTTGACCATCTCTTCCAGCGTCTTGACGGAGCCGTCGTGCAGGTAGGGGGCGGTCTCGGTGATGTTGCGCAGGCTGGGAACTTTGAAGAAGCCCTTCTCACCTTCGTTCTTGGTGACATCCGCACGGCCATTGTCCTTGAGATCAGGCCAGGCCTTCACGAGGCCGAGCTTCTGATACATCATGCCGCCGACACCGACGCCGTTGTGGCAGGTGACGCAGCCAGTTTTGGCAAAGGTGGCAAAACCCTTCTTCTCTTCGGCGCTGAGAGCATCCTTGTTGCCCTTGAGGAACGCGTCCCATTTGGAAGGCGTGAGCAGCTTGCGCTCAAACGCGCCCACGGCCTTGCCAAAGTTGTTGTAGTTCACTGGATCTGCTTCGCCGGGGAAGGCGGCCTTGAAGCCTTCCACATAGCCGGGCATGCTCTTCAGCACTTTGATGACGAACGCCTCGTCTGGCGCACCCATTTCGACAGGATTGAGCACAGGGCCTTTGGCCTGCTCTTCCACACTCGGAGCACGACCATCCCAGAACTGGGCGATGTGCAGGGCTGCATTGTAAACCGAAGGAGAACTACGTCCGCCAAGCTTGCCCTCATGGCCGGGAGAGAAGGGCAGGTTGTCATTGCCGTATTTGTCCAGCACATGGCAGGAGTTGCAGGACATCTTACCGCCTTTGGAGATGCGGGTTTCAAAGTAGAGCTGGCGACCAAGGTTGATCTTTGCTTCCGTGAGTTCGTTGGTTGGGGAGGCAACCTCGGCGGGCAATGGCATGAACATCGGCAGGAAAGCTTCAGACAGATCTGCCTGCGCGAAAGCGGAAGTGGTGCTCAAGCCGACAATGAGAGCAAGAATGCGAGCGGTGGGGTTCATAGGATGTTGGATTAAAATCAGCCTGTCCGATACGTGGCGCAGAAGGCATGGGTTTCAATTGATTGCAGAGCAATGAGATTTCTCAACACCCCCACAGCTTCAAATTGACGAAATCCCCGGCTGGCAGCTAGGCTGCACAAATGTTCTCGAAATCTTTTCTCCTGCTGCTTGCAGCAGCAACTATGGCAATGGGCCAGCAGCCCGTGGGTGACGGCAAGACAGACGATACAGCGGCGATTCAACACCTCTTTGATACTGTGGGCAGTGTAAAACTTCCCAAAGGCACCTATCTGCTGACCCAAACCGTGAAAATCGATCTGACAAAGACCGGCTTCGCCGCGCTCACAGGAGACGGCACCGTGCGGTTGATCATGGCAGGCGACGGGCCGGCGCTTCATTTCGTGGGCACGCATGAAGGTTCGGCGGCGCCAGATTCATTCAAGCCGGATGTTTGGGAAAGCCAGCGCACGCCCATGGTGGAAGGCATCGAAATCGTCGGGGCGGATGCCGAAGCTGATGGCATCGAAGCCACGGGCACGATGCAGATCACGCTAAGCCGCGTCGTCATTCGTGAATGCCGGCACGCCGTGCATCTTTCCACCCGCAACCGCAACGTGCTGATCTCGGCCTGTCACTTCTACCACAACACCGGCATCGGCGTTTTTTATGATAATGTGAACCTACACCAGTCAAACATCGTGGGCAGCCACATCAGTTACAACGGCGGCGGCGGTGTCGTATCCGTGGGCGGCAACGTTCGCAATCTTCACATCGGCACCTGCGACATCGAAGGCAATCACGCCAAGGACGGCCCACCCAGCGCCAATGTGATGCTCGACTCACGCGGCGGCTCCATCGGCGAGGTCGCCATCACCGGCTGCACCCTGCAGCACACCCACAAGTCACCGGATTCAGCCAACATCCGCATCATCGGTTCCGGCACGGATCCATCCCTCCTGCGCCGCGCCGGTCGCGAGCACACCCGCGAAGGCAATGTGACCATCACCGCCAATGTGTTCAGCGATGTGCAGGTCAATGTGGAGATTCAGCATTCACGGGGGGTGACAATCACCGGCAACACCTTCTGGGAAGGCTTTCAGCACGACCTCGTCGTAACGGACAGTGACAACATCGTCGTCACTGGAAACAACTTTGACCGCAACCCGCGCTACCTCGTGAACGGCAACGACAACGCCGAGAAAAACGGCGTCGTCTTCCAGCGCTGCACCGACAGCATCTTGAGCAACAACGTCATCAGCGGCGTGTGGAAGCAGCGTGCCGCAGTAGACATCGAATCCTGCAACCGGTTGCAGGTCTCCCACAACAGCATTCTGGATTCCGATGGCACGGGCCTCCGCCTGGAACAGGTGACCAACAGCATGATCACCGGAAACCTCATCCGCGATGACCGCGAAGGCGAACAGCGCAGCAAAGAGCCCTCTCTCAGCATTGTCGGCGGCAAAGACAACGTGATTGAGCAAAATGCGCTTGGAAACAAATAACGTGGCCTTCGCGGCATGACCACCTCATCCGCCACATGGCTGCTGGCCCGCACCCATGGCCGAATGTTGCGGCACAAGCTGCGCTTTGGCATGCGCGAAAACCGCCTACTCAGCGTGACGGTTGGCGCGTTCCTCGGGCTGTACAGCCTCACCGCCTACCTTCTGGTTGGCCGTGGGCTGGATTTCATGATGAAGCTGCCCCTCATCGGCCCGCTGCTCACGGAGCGCCTGGTGTTTCTGCTCTTCTTTTTCTTCTTCGTGATGCTGGTCATCTCCAATGCCACCATCACCGGCATGAGCTTGTTCCGGCGAAAGGACATGGAATGGCAGATCGCCCTGCCCCTGCCGCCTCGCAGCCTGGTGCTGTGGAAGACCTTGGAGGGCATGCTGCTGGCAAGCTGGGGACTGCTGCTGCTTACCACCCCCATCCTGCTGGCCCTGGCCCAGACCTACAAGGCGGATGCCAGATTCATGCTGGTGGTGCTGCCTGCCGTGCTGGCTCTGGTGACGATCGCCGCAAACGTTTCGACATGGCTGCTGATCGCCCTCGTGCTCTGGGCCAAACGCTGGATGTGGAAGCCCTTGCTCGCAGTCCTCGTTCTGCTGCTGATCCGAACCCTGCCCATCTGGCATTCCAGTGTCGAGTCCCTGAACTCGGGCGACCTTAGCGCGAGCTTGAACCAGATCCTGCGGCACACCGAGATCTGCATGCATCCGCTTTTGCCCAGCTCATGGGTGGCTGAAACCATTCAGGCCGCCGGACGCGGCACCTTTGAGCGCACCATGTTCTTCAACCTGGTGCTCCTGGCCAACGCCCTGATGAGCATTCTGATCACGACCCGAATCGCGAGCGCCTTCTATTATCCCGCTTGGAATCGCATCATGAGCGCAGTCCCCGGAGTCTCCAGCAAGGTCAGAGCACCCATGTCTCGCGCCAAAACTGGGCGCCTGGGCCAATGGCTGCGCCGTATGCTGGCGCTTGATCGCGCCTCCTTTGCGCTGCTCGTGAAGGAAGTCCGCACGTTTTTGCGCGAACCCGTGCAGTGGGGGCAGTCGTCGATCATCTTTGGCCTGCTCCTCATCTATTCCATGAACCTGCGCAAGCTGGGCTACGACCTGCAGAGTCCGTTTTGGATCACCATCGTGAGTCATTTAAACTTGCTGGTTTGCTGCCTTGCACTCTCCACCCTGACAACTCGTTTCATCTATCCGCAGTTCAGCCTGGAAGGGCAGAGGCTGTGGATTTTAGGGCTCTCACCCCTGCCCCTCCATCGTGTACTGGCCTTGAAGCTGCGCCTTAGCGCCAGCGTGCTGGCCCTTGTCATGATCACGCTCGTCGTAGTCTCGGGCATCTCACTCGGCCTGCCGGGGCAGCGCATTCTGTTTTTCAGTGCTTCGATTCTCTTGCTGAGCTACGGTCTCACCTCTCTGGCGCTTTCTCTCGGCGCTCTGGTTCCCAATTTCCGGGAGTCAAATCCAGCGCGCATCGTCTCAGGCTTTGGCGGCACAGTCTGCCTGATCGCCAGCTTTGTTTACATCGTAGGCGGAATGATCCTTCTGCTGATCCCTTCCTGGCAGAACCTCAGACAGGATGCCGTGGCCATGGTGGGCTATAACGGCAAAATCGAACTGGCCGCCTTGGCTGGACTGGCTGTGCTAACCGTGGCTTTTGGAGGCATTCCATATTTTTTTGCCAAACGGCAGACGAAAAATCTGGAATACTTAAGACAACTGTAGTATTTGGATACTGGAAATAATTTCCAGTACTCCCATGATCACCCGCAAAGCACCCGCTCTCGCCTCTGCAAACGGCTACAACGAGGATAATCTCCTCGTTTTTGAAGATGCTCCCGAATTCATGGATGGCCACGCTGTTGCCTCTTCCCTGGAGAATGTCGATTCCAAAGTGAAAGCCGCTCAGGAGCAGTTGCAGGAACTCCGGCGTCAGCAGGAGGAAATCGAACGCCAGAAGCAGCACCTTGAAGCACTGCGCATCAAGCAGGAACGGTTCGTCGCCGGAAAGCGTGATCTCGTCGAAAAAATCACCCGTTCAGCCAGTTTGGTCGAGCGTGAACTCTACGACGCCCAGAAACGTGTCGAGGACCTCGCCGCCATTCACGACGAATTCCGCCGCCATCAGGAAATTTTGAAATCGCTCCAGCCTGAAAAATGGCACCGCTCCCAGGTCAGCGAAGAGCTCGACGGCGCTCTGGCTGCTATTGACGATGCCGAAGGCGACTATGCCAAAGGCATCCGCCGTCTGCACGCCATGGGCCCGCAGGAAGGTGTATCCGCAGGTGGACCGATCAATCTCGACGATGCCAACGCACCTGTTGCAATGCCCGCTTTCGGCTCTCATGCCGATGACCTGAAGACTTGGATGCGCCGTGGCTTTGCCTTCACCCTCCCTCTCATGGGCACGGTGATCGTCGCCATCGTCCTGATTCGTCTGATGTTCTGATTTAGCGAACCCCTCACCTCTCATCCTTATGGCTCTGTTTTCTGGCAATCGCAAAGTCCGCTCACGCCGCCCAAAGCCCGTACAGGCCTTGAAGGAAGAGGCATCGCCCCAGCGCAAATCACGCAGCCTGACCAAGCGCTCGGATGAACTGAACAGTCAGATTCATCGCTTGGAATGTTTCATCACGGCAGCTCCACGCATTGAACGCCAGCGTCGTCTGGCAAATGTCAACATGGTGCCGCCCATGGAGCAGGCCTCCCCCGCCCCACGTCATCGTCGCATCCCCATCGCCAAACAACGCGCACGCCGCGGTGAGCGTCTGCGCATGCTCACCGAAGGCACACTCGTCCTCGGCTCCATCGCCGCCGTTGTTGGATGGCTTAACCAGTGGTTCCATTTCTGGAACTGAGACTGCCTCCACTTCAAATGATGCTGGTTGAAGGTGGCTTCAGATGAACTGAAGCGGCGCTGTCGTTGCTCCGGAATAACCTTCAATTTCGCCTCTTACTAGCGCATGGGCCAATCTGACAGATGACGGACCTCCAGTTTGCTGAAGGAAAGACGGATGAACTCATTGGCCGCATCCAGAAGCGCACCGGAGAATCCCAGGAAGCGATCAAACGCTACATGACGGAAAACTGCGACAGCGACTGCGATTGCCGCTAGCCTCCCCTTATCGGGCCGGCATGGGACACGGTCTCATGCCGGCTCCTGACGCGATTTTGAAATATACGCCGGCGGTGATTTGAAGCCGAAGGCATGGCCAAGGCCGATTTTGGATACACGCGACTGGCCCGACGCCAACGAAGAAGAGATGTTATGAAATCACATCCTATTCTGGAAGCTGTTGCTGTCTTCATATCACTGGCAGCCTGCGCCTGCATCTCAATCGATGATCATGAAGAAAGACCCAAAACGGCCACCATCACCAGAGAGACGGCGAGGTTCTATCCGCTGACAGATCCCAGCGTGGCCATGACAAAAACAACAGCCATCAGCTCACGCTGATGGCTTTGCTTATCATCGGTCACCACTGTCGGTGACGCATCACATTGCTTCTGATCTCAGATCATGCCTTGCCCCAGCGCTTCAGCAGCGTGGAAGCCATGTCAGCAGGTGAGTCGGACACGGCAATGCCGCACTCCGCGAGGATCTTCTTCTTGGCAGCAGCAGTGTCGTCTGCACCACCAATGATGGCACCGGCGTGACCCATGCGGCGTCCTGGAGGCGCTGTGGCTCCCGCAATGAAGGCGGCGATTGGCTTCTTGCAGTTGTCCTTGGCCCAGAGACCCGCTTCGACTTCGGCATTGCCACCGATTTCACCGATCATGATAATGGCTTCGGTCTCAGGATCATCGTTGAACATCTTGAGCACATCGAGGTGGTTGGTGCCATTCACCGGATCACCACCAATGCCAACGCAGGTGCTCTGACCGTAACCACGCGTCGTAAGCTGCCACACGGCCTCATATGTGAGCGTACCGGAACGGCTGACAACACCGACGTTGCCGCGCTTGTGGATGTACCCTGGAGCAATGCCGATGCGGCAGCCGCCGTGAGATTTGTCGCCGAAGCCTGGAGTCACAAGACCGGGGCAGTTCGGGCCGATAAGGCGCGTCTTGCTGCCTTTCATGGCGGCTTTGACCTTGATCATGTCATTGACCGGAATGCCTTCGGTAATCGCCACCACGAGGTCCAGCCCCGCATCCACGCCTTCGAGGATTGCATCAGCTGCGAACGGAGGCGGCACAAAGATCACGCTCACAGTAGCGCCGGTTTCACGGGCGGCTTCAGCCACGGTGTCAAACACCGGCACCTTCTTGCCACTGTGCTCAAAAACCTGCCCACCTTTGCCCGGGGTCACGCCAGCCACCAGCTGTGTGCCGTAGTCGATCGACGCCTTCGCGTGGCGCGAGCCGAAATCTCCGGTGATACCTTGAACAAGAATGCGGGTGTCAGTTTCAACGAGAATGGCCATCGGGATGAATTCGGTAAAAGTTTGGGGGGTGCGTGAAAGCCTCGCATCATAGAAGTGTGCTTCGCTGCGTCAAGGCGGCGGCGGAATATTCTCAAAGCAAGTGCCAGAGTTTCGGCAAAAAGACCACCAACCCCACTCCCAGCGCCGCAAGCGCCGCCACCAGCACCGCCGCAGCCGCCGCATCCTTGACCAGTCGAATGGGTTCCTCACGCTCCTTGCTCACCCGATCCGCGAGCACCTCGATCGCCGTATTCAGCAGTTCTGCCGCCCATACCAGCCCCACCGCCAGCAGCACCACACACCACTCCCAGGCCGCCAGCTGCAGCCAGATGCCAAAGCCCCCCACCAGCAACGTGGCGAGGCCATGCACCTGCAGATTGCGCTGCGTTTTCAGCGCCCAGACCAATCCCGACAGCGCAGGACCAAAGCTGCGGAGCACCGATGCAAGCCAGCGGGTCATCTGGGGCGATTCTGCTACTGCGATCCCACGGGTTTTTCCACCGGCGCCGTTTCAGCAGTTGGCTCGGAGACTTCTTTGACCAGTTCACGAAATTCCTTCAGCCAGCCCAGGGCATCCGGATGGCTCGGGTAGGTCTGGATCACCTTCAGCATGTCTGCCAGCGCAACGACTGGAGTGACATTGTTCTGCACCAGGTAATTGTCCTTTTCCCAGATCATGCGCGGGCCCGCATCTTTATAGAATTCATTGAATTCGGTTTCACTTTTGATGGCTTTTTGCATGGCCACCTCCGCACTGATCCGTGAATCCCACTGGGCAGGCAGGTCGGTGGGCTTTTCCGCCAGATAATAGGGGAAAACAATGTTGGAATAAATGCCCCTGACATTCAGCGGCTGATACTCCCATTCTTTCCGCTTCAAAAAATCTTCCAGCGAGTAAGCCCTGGCAAATTCTGAATTTGCCACGGACTGCCGCAGGGTTCCCATGATGTCTCCAGCGGGTGCGCCACCACCGCCTCCACCACCTCTGCGCCCGCCACCGCCCCCTTGGCCACCACCCTTTGCGTCCTTGTCAGCCACCGCCCCGGAAGCCGAATGCGTGGTGGCTCCCTGCACGGCCGTGATAGCCTTGCCCAAAAAGGCCTGCACCGAAGTGACAATCGGCGCCATTTTACTCGGTTCATCGATCTCCTGCGCCTGAATTGTCAGCACGAGGTACTCAAGCTGCAGCCACAGGGCCCGCTTGAAATCCTCATCCTTCAGATTGGCCTCATTCTTGTTCTTCCAATCCATGAAATCTGCCTGCTTCAAATTCTTTCGATCAAAGTGCTCCAGCTTGTAGCAGTCCAGATACAGCGCCAGAGCAGCCGCCGGGCTGGCCATTCCCTCACGGAACTTCGCCATGGCCGCACCAAAGACGGATCCCCTGCCCTTGCCAATCTGCGCCTCCACCTTTTCCAGTTCCTTGAGAATGTGCTCAGTCTGAGCTGGCGTGAGGATCGCCTTGCTTTCGGGTTTCTCAGGTTCAGCAGCAGGAGTTTGTCCGCTGGCAGGAGATGCCAGCATCAAGGCCAGCAGAGGCAGGATTTGAGTCAATTTCATGGTCGGAAAAGTAAACAAGGCAAAACGCGGATGGGTGCAGGAAAAATCTTTATCTGAAAAAATTCCACCTACCAACGTTTCATCCCTGCACAAACTTGGACTTGGATGCACAAAGGCATCGTATATCTGTTTACACCCCCTTCGATTATGACACGCCCAGCCTTCTTTTTCGCCCTTTTGGCCTTCCTCACCCTGCCAGCCATGGCTGGAGACTCCCCCGTCAACTACATCGCCGAGATGACCGGCATGGTCTGCGCCGGCTGCAAAGACCACGTCACGGCCTCCTTCACCAAGCTCGAAGGTGTATCCAAGGTGCAGATTGTTCCTGGCGACAAACCGGGCACCCAAAAAGTCACCGTCACCTCCTCATCCCCCGCCCTGACCAAGGAGCAGGCCGTCGCCGCTTTAGGCTCCTCTGCCTCTACATACGTCGTGCATGCTTGGAAGAAGTCGGAGCAGCCAGCCAACTAAAGACAAATCATCAGGCAAAATCGCTTGCCTGTCTCTCCGACTGCGCCACTATCCGCGCTCTCCTTTTGTCGGAGCAAGAATTTGGACAGGTGTCAGAGTGGTCTAACGAGCACGCCTGGAAAGCGTGTGTACCTTAATCGGTACCGAGGGTTCGAATCCCTCCCTGTCCGCCATTCTTCGTCTCCTCAAGGAGACGAAAAATCCCCTGCGCAAAGCTAAGGGCTGCTCATCATCCTCGCTCGTAGCACGCAAGGAAGGTCAAAATCTCAGCGACTCCACCGCTCTCAAATTGAGCGAAACAAGATGCTTCATGAGGTTCTTTTACCAAGAAGCCGGGCACTTCACCACTTTCGCCAGCACTCGATTCTTGAGTTCTGATGCGCCGAGCATTTGCGCTTTCCTGCCGCATGCACGGCAACATACCGTGCTCCGGACCCGTTTGGCTCTCCGATGAAACCAACCGCTTTCTCCCCGTCCCGTCGTCAATTCCTTGCCACCGCTGGCGCCGCCTCGCTGTCATTCCTTTCCTCATCGAATGCGGCAACCTTCAAAACGGCGATCCAGAAGGCCAAGATCATCGGCAAGCCGGAGGAAAAAGCGCTGCGTGAGCTCAAAGAGGCCGGCTTCGACGGCGTGGAGGTTTCGCATCTTTTTGATGACGAAACGGAGGCCAGAAAGGCGCGTGAACTCGTCGAAAGCATCGGTTTGAAGGTGCATTCCGTGCTGCGCGGGTGGGCGGAGTTCAACAGCGATGATCCGGGACAGGTCGCCGCAAGCTACGAGGTGACGGAGAAAGCCCTGCGCACGGCCAGCTGGCTCGGAGCCGAGACAATCCTGCTCGTCCCCTGCCGCGTCGGTGGGCCCACCGTGAAGATGCCGCAGCCCTGGGAATTCGACATCGAGTTCGACGAGAAGACCGGCCACGTCAGCCGCGTGGTGAAGGGCGACAACACGCCGTTTGAGCGCTACATCGCGTTGCAAAACAAATCGACCGACGGTTCGAAGGAGCAGGTGACGAAGCTCATTCCGCTGGCCGAGAAACTCAACGTGATCATCGGCATCGAGAACGTCTGGAACAACCTCTGGGTGCGTCCGGACCTGTACAAAAACTTCGTTGCATCCTTCAACCACCCGTTTGTGAAGGCCTACTACGACGTGGGCAACCATGTGAAGTATCTCGTCCCTGTGCACGACTGGATCCACACGCTGGGCGGCCTCATCAAGAAGATCCACATCAAGGACTACGCCCTCGCGCCGGACAACCACAGCGGCAAGTTCGTGCATCCGCGGGATGGCAGCATCGACTGGCCGAAAATGCGTCAGGCCCTCGACGATGTCGGTTACAACGGCTGGATCACGGTTGAAGACAACGGCCTGCCCCTGCCCGAATTCAACGACCGCCTCAACAAGATCATCGCCGGAGTCTGATTCATGAAACTCGCCCTTCTTTTCCTTGCCCTTGCCACCTTCACCACCGCCGCCGACCGCGTCGTGCCTCGCGAAGGCACCGAGTGGTGCAACATCTGGATGCCGAACGCCGACAAGCACGACCTGCCGCGCGTGCTGCTCATCGGCGACTCCGTGACTCAGGGCTACGGACCCGACGTTGAGAAGCAGCTCACCGGCAAGGCCTATGTCACGCGCCTCGCCACCTCGCGCTGTGTTGGAGATCCCGTTCTGCATGCCGAAATTGCCGCCGTGCTGGGCGCAGAGACCTTTGACGTGATTCACTTCAACAACGGCCTGCACGGCATCGGCGCGGTCAGTGAGAAGGAGTATGCCGAATTTCTGCCGCAGATGCTCACTCATCTCCGCAAGCTCGCGCCAAAGGCAAAGCTCATTTGGGCCAGCAGCACACCATCCCATGTGAATGGCAAATTCGAGCAGCTCGACGCGCGCAACGAACATGTGAAGGAACGGAACCGGATCGGCGCCGAAGTGATGGTAAAGGAAGGCATCCCCGTGGACGATCTTTACGCACTCATGCTGCCACATCCCGAGTGCTGCTCCGACGGGCTGCACTACAAGCCGGAAGGCAAGGCCATGCAGGGTGCGCAAGTCGCCGGCGAGATCATCAAGCTGCTGCCGTCAAAAGCGAAGTGAAACACCTCCTGACATTCATCGCCCTCCCTCTGGCCGCCTTTTGGGCAGCCGGTCATGCATTTGCGGCAGAACCGCCCAAAACCGCGCTGCGAGTTGAAAAACTCAATGAACTGGATGCCACCATCCAGCAGGCCGTGAATAATTCAACGATCCTCGGCGCCTCCCTGTGGGTGGAGAGCCACGGTGAGGCCTACCACAAAGCTTATGGCCAGCGCGCGCTGAAGCCCGTGGCTGAGGCGATGACCGAGGACACTCTCTTTGATCTGGCCTCCATCACCAAGGTCATGGCAGCCGCCAGCGCGGCGATGCTCTGCATCGAGCGCGGATTGTTCAAGCTCGATGCACCCGTGTCGCAGTACCTGCCAGAGTTCACCGGCGAAGGGCGCGAGAAAATCACCCTCCGCCACCTGCTGCTCCACTCCTCGGGCCTGCCCGTAAATCTCAACCCCAAAACACAGCCCTTCACTACGCACGGCGAAGCCATCGCTCAGATCTGCCACACGAAACTGCTGTTTGAGCCCGGCTCCCAGTTTTCCTACAGCAGTGTCGGCACCATGCTCCTTGGTGGAGTGATCGAACGCGTGACCGGCAGGAAGTTTGACGAATTCTGCACCGCTGAAATCTTCCGCCCATTGCGAATGAACGACACCGTCTTTCGACCCAGCGGCGACCAGTTGAAACGTGTCTCCCCCTCCAGTGCCCCGGAGCGCGGATTGGTGGATGACACCGTGGCCCGGCTCGCCGGGGGCGTCTCGGCGCATGCCTCCCTCTTCACCACCACGGCGGACATGGCCCGCTTTGCCCGCATGATGCTGAACCTTGGCGAACTCGATGGCGCACGTGTCCTCAAACCCGAAACCGTCAGGCTGATGACCAGCGTGCAAAGCCCCGCCGGCCTGACGAGTCCCGATGCCAAAAACCTGCCCGTACGCCGCGCCCTCGGCTGGGACATCGACACCCCCTACCGCACCCCGCCGCACGACTACTCACTGTCCCGCGGCGCCCTCTTCCCCATCGGCGGCTACGGCCACACCGGCTGGACCGGGCAGATGCTCTGGATCGATCCCTTTTCCAAAACCTTCGTGATCTTCCTCTGCAACCGCTACGTGGCCCCCTCCAAAGACACCCGCCCCGCTGTCTATCAACTCCACCACCGCATCTCCACCCTCGCAGCAGAAGCGGTGAAGGATTTTGATTTCAAGAAAGCCTCAGCGCAGGCCGAGACTGGCGGTGCACCGGCGTTCATCAACAGCCTCGGCATGAAATTCGTGCCACTGCCCGGCACCCGGATTTCGATGTGCGTCCATGAAACGCGGCGCTCCGACTACGCGGCCTATGCTTCAGCCACTCCGCAGGCGGACACCTCCTGGAAAGACACACGGCTCGGCAGCCTCTCTGCCAGGGCGGAGGACAATCATCCCGTCGCCAACGTGAGCTGGGATGACGCGAAGGCATTCTGCGCCTGGCTCAGCCAGAAAGAGGGCCGCGTGTATCGTCTGCCCACCGATCGGGAATGGAGCCTGGCCGTTGGCATCGGAGATCAGGAGCCCGCTGGCATCGAGCCCGAGAAACTGAGCGGCAAAATCCCCGGCGTCTATCCCTGGGGCACCGAATGGCCTCCGACGAAGGGCGCGGGCAACTACGCCGATACGGACTGCAAAACTCAAATTCCCGCCGAGAAGATCATCGCCGGTTACACCGACGGCTTTGCCATCACAGCGCCCGTGATGAGCTTCCCTCCCAATGCCGCCGGCATTTACGATCTCGGTGGCAGCCTATGGGAATGGTGTGAGGACTTCTACAACCAGGCACACAAAGATCACGTCCTGCGTGGGGCCTCCTGGGGCAGCAGCGCGCCACAGCCCCTCCTCTCCTCTTTTCGCGGCAACCAGCCTTCCACACGCCGCTGGCGCTGCGATGGCTTTCGCTGCGTCTTGGAAGCGGCAGGCGGCTCAGGCAGATGAATGCGGTCAGAACCGCTCCTTAGATCATCCCCAGCTTCATCTTTCCCTCGATGCTGATCATCCCCTGATTCCACGCCGGATCCCAGACGAGTTCGACGGCGGCATCGTCCATGTCCTCGATGGTCATGATGCGGCTCTGAGCATCGGCGGCAATCGTCGGGCCCATGCCACAGCCGGGGGCGGTGAGCGTCATCTTCACGATGGCTTTGTTTTTGCCTTCGGCATCGGCTTCCACCTTGCAGTCATAAACAAGGCCCAGATCGACGATGTTGACCGGAATTTCCGGATCATAGACATTTTTGAGCTGGTTCCACACCTGGCCTTCAAGATCGCTGACATCACCGGGAATGTTTGAGGAACTGCTGTCCTGCTCCTTCTTGCTGGCTTCGGGATCAATTCCCAGGGCATCCACATCACCCGCCTGAATGCGGGCAAGACCGAAGTCCGTGGCCACCGTGTAGGTGCCGCCAAGCGATTGCGTGATGATGACCTTCATGCCGAGCGGCAGTTTGATCAGATCACCACTGGGAATCTGTACGGCATCGACTTCGCGTTTGAGTTCAAGGGAGGAGTGCATGGATGAAATGAGAATGAAAAAAATGTAAAGACTAGCTCGTGAGGACGATCTTGATTTTGCCCTGCGTTTTACCTGCGGCACTAAGAGCATCGGCCAAAGTGCCGGATTGGTCGGACACAACAGGAGCAGCAGCGGCACTAGCCGGTTTGTTTTCGGCCTCCAGTGCGGCACGCAACGCGCCTTCCACCATCTGGCCGCAGTGGATCTTCATGGGCGGCAGCGGCCCCAGAGGCTTGCTAAGCTCCTCGGCGGACATGGAGAGCGCTTCCTCCTTCGTTTTGCCACGAATCAATTCTGTGGCGATGCTGGCCACCGCAATGGCAGTCTGGCAGCCGAAGCTCTGAAAGCTGGCCTTGTCGATGACCTTCCTGCCGTCCTTCTCTTTGTATTTGATCCACAGGCGCACCATGTCGCCACAGTCAGGACTTCCCACCGTGCCCACGGCATCGGCGTCGGGCATTTCGCCCAGATTTTGGGTGTCCGTGAGGGCTTGCTGGAGTGCGGCTTCGTCCATGGTCGTGTTTCAATCTTCAATTTCGATACGATAGCGCGGCAGGCTTGGATCAACCTCACTGCTGTAGGCGTCGATCCCGCCCGTGAGGCATTTCGTTTCACCAAACCCATGGCCGATGAAATACGCCGCCGCATCCAGCGAGCGCGAGCCAGTGTGGTCATACAGCACCACCGTCTGCGTCTTGTCACCGCTGGTGAAAATCTCCTGCACCAGCTCCTGAGTCAGCAGACGTGCACCCGGCAGCTTCACGGCCTCATGCTCTTCCCGCGTGCGCACGTCCAGCAGTACAAGATCCGGCTTGTTGCGCAGCAGCACTTCCAGCTCCTGCGGAGAGATCTGCAGCGAGGCATCGCCCTGATGGCTCTCCTGAATGTGCGCCACAGCTTCCGCCACGGGGATATTTTCATTCCGCTCGCACACCTGCGCCAGCGTCTCGCCCGGCTGAAAACCACAGCTGCGGCAGCCACCGATGTGGTAGCGCGCAAACAAAGCCCGCTGCGCCCCAGGGTAGGCCTGGAGCACCTGGCTCATGGTCATGTCTCCGGACAGCGGAGGAAGTTCAACAGTGGGCATGGTGGGAAAACGATCAGTTCAAAACACACATCGCAGGAACTGGAGGTACCGGAGGTTCATTCCAGCCATTTCGCGCGCGTGAGCCATGCCATAACGGCAAAACCACCCAATGCAAGCCCGCGCCCGACACCTCGTGCCCCCATTTCGCCCTTGATTCGCTCAGCTCACCCTTCGGGTCCCCGTGGTCATCTGTCTCGATTCTCTCGACTCGACATTCGACATTCTGCATTCACCTTCCCGCCATGTCTGAACAACACGAGCCCCGCATCCCCGTCCTGCCCACGCTGATGACGGCAGGGAATATTCTCTGCGGCTTCGTCGCGATCCTGGAAATTTTTGACGGCCGCCACCTGGCGATGAATCAGCACTACCACTATGCCATCGTTTTCATCCTGCTGGCCTGCTTGTTTGATGCGCTGGACGGCCGCGTGGCGCGCATGGGCGGCACAGAGAGCCCGTTTGGGCGGGAGCTGGATTCACTTGCAGACATTGTGTCTTTTGGCGTGGCTCCGGCATTGCTGGTGCACGACATCGTGCTGAAAGAAATCGACACCCCCAAAGGGCTGGGCTGGCTGATTTCATGTGTGTATCTGGTGTGCGGGGCCATGCGGCTGGCGCGGTTCAACTGCCTCGCTGCGGCGGATGTGAAGAGCAGCATGAAGGGCTTCCGCGGCTGCCCCATCCCGGCAGCAGCAGGTGTGATCTCCTCTTTAACGCTGCTGATCATCTGGCTGGACAGCAACGAAAAAGAGATCGGAAACTGGAAGTATGTGCTGGCTGGCCTGATGGCGCTGCTCTCCTACCTGATGGTGAGCAATCTGGAATACCCCAGCTTCAAGGCCGTAAACTGGCGCACCAAGCGCTCCTTTCACTGGGTCCTGGTCACCATCTTCGTCATCGCCTTCACCGTGATGAACTGGCACTGGATGCCCGCGGTGCTCTTTGTGAGCTACCTCATGTATGGTCTGGTGCGCCCTTGGGTCTCCCGCAAATGGCGGCAGGAGATCGAGATCGAGGCGGAAACCGTGGAAATCGACCCCGAGGCAGAGACGCTGGCGCTCAATGGAACGGATGAAGACAACTCCGAAAAGCATCACGCAGACGGCAGCAGCACCGTGCAGATTTGAACATTTTCGTTTCACGCCCCGCTGGGCCTGTGTAATTGAGGGCTTCCCCAATCTCCATGGCAGATTTTTATCAGCACGCGCGCGTGCCCACTCTCCACCACCTCGCTCATGCGGACAGTTCCGCCCGTGAAACTGAGATGCTGGACTGGGAGCGGGACAAACCGGTGGCCCTGCTGCTGCCTGCGCTCTATGCCGAGTGCGAACGCCCCGCCCTCCCTCGCATTCTGGAGGAGGTCTCCCAGGCTGCTCACATCTCCGAGGTGATCCTGAGCATGAATGGCATGGACGCTGCCGAACTCGAACGTGCCCTCGTGCTGATCCGCAAAAATCTGCGTGGCAAAACCGCCCACCTGCTTTGGAATGACGGGCCTCAGCTCTCCCAAGTCTATCAGCGCATGGACCAGGCCGGACTCGCCGGCCCCCATGCGGGAAAAGGCTCAAACATCTGGATGGGCATCGCCTATCTGCATGCCCGCGGTTTTAACGGCGTCATCGTCAGCCATGACACAGACATCCTGAACTACAGCCGTGATCTTCTGTGGCGGCTCTGCTACCCGCTCCTGCACCCCCGCATGGGCTATCGTTTCGCCAAAGGCTACTACAGCCGTGTGTCGGACCGCTTGTATGGCCGGGTGACACGCCTGCTGATCTTTCCCCTGATCCAGGCCTGCCGGGACGTCCTGGGTTCGAAGCCGCTGCTCGAACATCTGGACAGCTTCCGTTACCCTCTTTCGGGTGAATTTGCCGCCGACATGCAGGCTCTGGAAAACTTCAGCCTCCCCGGTGGCTGGGGCTTGGAAATTGCCATTCTCAGTGAAGCCTTCCGCCATCTGCCTGCTGAGCAGTCGTGCCAGGTGGATCTGGGCTTTCATTTCGAGCACCGCCATCGCAGCCTTGCCCACGACCAGATCGGCGTGAATGAGCCCGGCCTGATCACTGCTGCGGCGGATGTCGCACGCTGCCTCATGTATCAGGTGCTGCGCGAAGCCGAACCCCGCTCCGCAGAGAGCCTCATGCGGCTCATCATTGAGCGCTACCGTCCCCGCGCCAGCGAATGGCTGCAGCGCTATGAGCACGTGGCGCTGCTCAACGGCCTGCGCCATGACGCCGATGAGGAGAACGCCGCCGTCAGTGCATTTGGCCAGGCCCTTGATCGCCTGCTCCAAAGCCTTGGCGAAAACACCCTGCATGTCCCGGCCCTCCGTGACACTCCGGCCCGGACGCTCGCGAAGATTCCTGGCCTTGCAGCGGAGATTGTGGCCAGCGTCGTCGTGGTTTGAGCCACCTTCCATCCTGCTTGCTTAGCCCCTGCGTCTTGGATAAGATCTGGCTTTCCAGAACCGGCGACTGCTTCTTTTTGCATGAAGAAATCTCCCAAGACAGCGGCCAGACGCAAAGCCAGGGCGGCTTCTCCACCACTCCCACAGGCTGGTGAATCTGCCGCCCACCCCGCGCAGCTCGCCCAGTTTTACAACCACGTGGATGCCGCCCTTTTCAGCCTCTTGGTGGGGCCGGGACAGCAGCTGACCTTCCACTTTGCCAACCGCCGTTTTCTCACCGCCGCAGGGCTGCGTTCATCGCAGATCCTCGGCAGACCGGTCGAACAATTCATTCCGCCATCCTCCTGCGCGCGCGTGTTGAGGCATTGCCGCAAGGCAATCCGCAGCCGTCAGACGGTCCGTTGGGACGAATCCTACGCCCATCCATCAGGCATCAAATACGGCAAAATTTCCGTGACTCCAATCATCGATGCCAGAGGCCGTGTGACTCACCTCTCCGGCAGCATCAATGACATCACCAAACGCCGCAATTCAGAGCTGGCCTTGCATGAAAGCGAGGAGCTCTACCGCCGCATCGTGCAAACCGCCGAAGAAGGCATCTGGACCATCGATGCCAGCTCGCTCACCGACTACGTCAACCCCAAGATGGCGAAGATGATGGGGTACAAAGCCGAGGAAATGATCGGACGACCCATCAGCGACTTCCTTGATGACGAAGGGAAATCTCTTCTGACCACCCATATCAAGAACCGGAAGAAGGGAATCTCCGCTCAGTTTGAATTCAAATACATCCGCAAAGATGGCACGCCTCTCTGGGCGTTTGTCTCCACCAATCCCATCACCAACAACAAAGGTGTCTATGTGGGGGCGATGGCGCTGCTGACGGACACTTCCGCACGCCGGGCCGCCGAGGCTGCCATGCAGGAAAGCAATGCGCAGTTCCGGGCCATCTTTGAGCAGGCAGCAGTAGGCGTCGCACTGATCGACAGCAACACCTGCCGTTTCCTCAACGTCAATCAACGGGCCTGTGACATCGCCCGGCTGACACGCAGGCAGATGATGGCCACCACCTTCATGCACATCGCCCATCCGGACGATGCTCAGGCAAACCAGGAACAAATGGAAAAGTTGAAGGCCGGCAAGATCCAGACCTTCACGATGGAGAAACGCCACCTTCATGCGGATGGCAGCATTACTTGGATCGACCTCACGGTCTCCCCCATGTGGAAAAAAGGTGAGCCCCCCTCGCGGCACATCGCCATCATGCAGGACATCACGGAACGCAAACTGGTGGAGCAGTCGCTGGCCCGGACGACTCAGATGCTGGAGCGCACCGGAGAAATGGCCAAAATCGGCGGCTGGGAGCTGGACATTGCCTCAAAGAACCTGTTCTGGTCGCTCGAAACCTGCCGGCTGTTTGAGATCGAATCCAAAACGGCTCCATCACTGAAACAAGCGATCCAGTTCTACGCCCCGAAGGAGCAGCCGGTCATCCGCGCAGCCGTGCAAGCTGCTATCGAGCACGGCACCGCCTACGATCTGGAGCTCCCGGTCCTCACCTCCAAAGGCCGTCGCTTCTGGGCGCGCACCCAGGGTTTCGCCATTCGAAAGAACGGCAAAACCGTCAAGTTGATCGGCACCTTTCAAGACATCACCGAGCACAAGCAGGCGGAGCAGGCCTTGATCGAAAGCGAGGTGCGTTTCCGCACCGTTTTCGAGCAGGCCGTCGTGGGTGTCGGCCTCGTGGATTTCACCACGGGCCGCTTTGTGGACGTCAACCGGCGCTTCTGCACCATCACAGGCAGATCTCGCAAAGAAATGCTCAAGATTGCCTTTGATGCGATCACCCACCCGGATGACCGCGCCAGGAACCATCATCTGCACAAGCAGCTCAAAGCCGCCAAGTCCTCCGAATTCCAAGTGGAGCAGCGTTATGTCCGTCCGGATGGCACGGTGGTCTGGGTGAATCTCAACGCCTCCCTCCTCAGCACCATGAGCGGCCGCCCCAACCAGCTCCTCGTCATGGTGGAGGACATCACCAGCCGCAAGCTGGCGGAGGCAAACTACCGCCGGGAGCTCGGCTTCAATGAAATCCTGGCCAGCCACACCTCGGCCATCATCATCATGCTGGACCGGCACGGTCACCTCATCCACGCCAACGAGGCAACCCTGCAAATGCTCGGTTACAAACGGAAGGATCTCATCGGCAAACCTCCGCCATGGAAATCTGACTTCATGGACCACGCCGAAAAGCTTCGCTCTCAGAAGCGCTTCAAGGAAATGCTGGCCGGCAAAAACATCGCTTCCAGGGAAGTCACGCTCATCGGCAAAGACCGCAAGCGCCATGTCGTTGCGCTTTCCAGCATCATCACCCGCACCCCCGAAGGCGCAGTGGACCGCATCATCGTCACGGGCACCGACCTGACGGAGCGCAACCGCCTGCAAAAAGAAATCCTCAAAATCTCCGAGCAGGAGCAGGCGCGTATCGGCCATAATCTGCATGACGGCGTCGGGCAGACAATGACAGGGGTGGCCAGCTTGATTGAAGCGCTCGAATTCGAACTCACCGGCGATCAGCGCCAGAGCGCCGCCCGCATTCATCATCTCATACAGGAAGCCATTCAGGAAGTCCGGCGTATGTCCCACAGCCTGTCGCCTGCATCCGTGAAAAATCGTGGCCTGGGTGGAGCCCTCCATTTGCTGGCTGAAACGATCCGCACCAATCATCGCACGGCCTGCACCTGCGAAGTCAATGCAGACATCAAAATCGAAGACTCCGAAAAAGAGACTCATATCTACCGCATCGCCCAGGAAGCGGCCAACAACGCCCTGCGCCACGGTCATCCCTCCAGAATCAAACTGTCACTCCAGCTTCTGGGTGAACACGAAGCCGTGCTGAAGATCGAAGACAACGGATCAGGCCTCGGCAAACGCGCTCACGAACATACGGGCATTGGCCTCCGCGTCATGGATTACCGGGCCAACCTCATCGACGGCAGTCTCACCATCAAATCCAGAGCGCGTGGCGGAGTCAGCGTCGTCTGCCGCTTCCCTTATGGCGACAGGCAGTCATAAACATCGAGTATTTGCTCCGCTGGCTCTGCGCCTCAAACCCAGCTTCGAAGCCTTCACCTGATGAAGGTGAAGAGCGATCCAGCGATTTAGTCCGTGAGGTCACGCCTGCTGGCTCCGTAAAGGAGAAATGGTCATCACTTCCCTCGACTTCGGCAAACCGGGCAAACAGCAGGGCTTCCTGCAGGTCCCCTACTCTCACAACCTCGGCGGCTGGGCCAACGTGATGATCCCCATCACCACCGTAGCCCATGGCAAGGGGCCGACCGTTCTCGTGCTCGGCGGCAATCATGGCGACGAATACCAAGGCCAGATCGCCGCCATGAAACTCGCGCGCGAGCTGACGCCGGAGAAGGTCACGGGTCGCATTATTCTGATCCCCTCGCTGAACCTGCCCGCAGCCCGCGCGGCGACGCGCCTCTCCCCGCTCGATGGCATGAACATGAACCGCGCCTTTCCCGGCGATGCCGAGGGGCCCGTCACCAGCCAGATCGCGCATTACCTGCGCACCGTGCTGTTTCCGCTCAGCGATGTCGTCATCGACATGCACTCCGGCGGTCGCAGCATGGAATTCGTTCCCTGCTCGCACATGCACCTCGTGCCGGACCGTGAGCAGCGCGCAAAAATGTTTGCCGCCATGCTCGCCTGGGGCACGGACTTCTGCTTCATCTACGCGGACATCGCGGGCACGGGCCTGCTGCCGGTGGAGGCGGAGAACCAGGGCAAGCTCGTCATCACCACCGAACTCGGCGGCGGCGAGTGCATCCCCGCCAGCGTGCACCGCATCACCCAAAGTGGATTGAAGAACGTGCTCGTCCACGTCGGTGCGCTCAAAGGGCGTGTGCAGCCCCGTAAAGCTCCCGCCATCATCACGCAGGCCACCAATCGTGAGGACTACATCCTCGCGCCGGAGTCCGGCATTTTTGAGGTCACTGCCGATCTCGGCGCGAAGATCAAAAAAGGCCAGACCGTCGGCCACATCCATCACATGGAGCGGCCGGACCGTGCGCCGGAACCAATCATCGCACAAAGCGCGGGTTATCTCATCACCATGCGCGCCCCCTGTCTCACCCAGCAGGGCGACTGCGTGGCAGTCATCGCCCGACAAGTCAGCGAACGCGAAGTGCTGCGCGCATGAACTCCGCATCTGCTCCGCCGAAAGCAGCGACAACCGCCATGGCGCTCGTCGCCTTCATGTGGTTCGCGTATTTCCTGAACTACTGCGACCGCCAGGCCGTGTTCGCGATGTTCCCTTCGCTCAAGACCGGCCTGAGCATGAACGACCAGCAGCTCGGCCTCGTGGGCACCGTGTTTCTCTGGGTCTATGCCATCGGCTGTCCGGTCTCCGGCTATCTCGGCGATCGTTTTTCTAAACGCCTGCTCGTGGTCCTCAGCCTCGTCGTGTGGAGTCTCATCACCATCGGCACAGGACTCGTCGCCTCCGGTGCTACGCTGCTGGCCATGCGAGCGGCCATGGGCGTCTCTGAGTCGCTCTACATGTCGAGTGCGGTGGCGCTCACAGCAGGTGCGTATCCCGCTGCGCGGCGCTCACGCGCGGTTTCGGTGCTCATGACGGGACAGATCGCCGGCACCGTGGCGGGAAGCTGGTTCGGCGGCTGGATGGCGGATCGCGGCCAGTGGCGCGGGGCCTTCTTCGCGCTCGGCGCGGTCGGCGTCCTCTATGCGATTCCTTACTTCGCATTCCTGCGTCGTGTTGAGGAGCCGCAGGCGGACCAGAGCACTACCACGGCGGGCATCACCTTCGGGTCCCTCGCCCGCTCCCGCACCTTCCTGCTGCTTTGCCTGGTGTTCCCCGTGTTCGTCTTTGGCCTCTGGCTGCTCTACGGCTGGCTCCCGGCCTTCCTGCACGATAAGTTCCGCCTCAACCAAGCCGACGCCGCCTTCAACGCCACCGTCTTCCTTCAAACCGCGACCTTTGCCGGCGTCATCGGCGGCGGCATGCTCGCCGATGCGCTTTACCATCGCATCAAAACCGCGCGCTTCTGGCTCATGGTCTGCGGCCTCGTGCTTGCCGCGCCCTGCATTCACGCGCTTGGAAACAGCGACACACTGCTCGTCACACGCATCGCAGCCACCGGCTTCGGCCTGTTCAGCGGTCTCTTCATCGCCAACATCTTCCCCGCCACCTTCGATGTCGTCTCCTCCAGCGCCCGCGCCACCGCCGTGGGCATGCTCAATTTCTTCGGTGCCCTCACCTCCGGCTTCGCCACGCTCTTTGGCGGCCTGTGGAAGCAGACGCTCGGCATCGACCGCCTGCTCTCCATCACCGCCCTCGCCTACCTCGTGGCAGGCGCCGCCCTGATCCTCGGCATCAAGTTCTTGTTTCCTCGCGATCTCGCTCAAACCCAGGTCTCGTCATGAAGTTCGCTCTCTTTTCCCACATTGCATGAGAACCTTGGACTGGCTTGTCATCGCAGGTTACGCCGTCGGCATGCTGGCCATCGGCCAGTACTTTGCGCGGCGAAACAAGACCACCGATGACTACATGCTCGGTGGCCGGCGCATGAGCCCCTTTGCGGTGGGCCTGTCGCTCTTCGCCACGCTGACGAGCGCCCTCTCCTACCTGGCGGTGCCTGGAGAGATGATCAAACACGGGCCGATGCAGCTGGCGCAGTATGCGGTGTTTCCACTGATCGGCATCGTCGTCGGGTGGGGGCTCATCCCTTTCATCATGCGGCAGCAGGCCGCCAGTGCCTATGAGATGCTGGAGCAGCGCTTCGGGCCGAGTGTGCGTTTGCTAGGCGCATCCATGTTCCTGGCAATGCGGCTGGGCTGGATGGCAACGATCCTGTATGCCACTTCTGACAAAGTCCTGGCCCCCATGCTCGGCCTCGGCCCGCAGGCAACGGTGCTCGCCAGCGTGGTCATGTGCGTCATCACGCTCATCTACACGGCGGAAGGCGGGCTGCGCGCCGTCGTCGTCACCGATGCGGTGCAGTCATTGATCATGCTCGGCGGCGCGGTGGCGGTGATCGTGATTGTCACGGTGGATCTCGGAGGTATCTCCGCATGGTGGCCGCATCAATGGGCGGCGCATTGGGATGAACCGCGCTTTGGTTTCGATTCAACCACGCGTATGACGTTCCTGGGCATGATCATGTCTTCATTCGCGTGGTTTGTCTGCACCTTCGGCTCGGATCAGATGGCGATTCAGCGCTGGCTCTCCACGCGCGATGCGCGGGCGGCCCGCAGATCCCTCTTCACCACGCTGGCTTCGGAAGCCTTGGTGGGCATCCTGCTTGGGCTGGTCGGCCTCTCACTGGTGGGGTATTTCACCCGGCATCCCGCGTTGTTCACCGAATCCGCCAGCCTCGTCACAGGCGCTGACCGGTTGTTCCCGCGCTTCGTCATAGTCGGCCTCCCTGCAGGCATGACCGGCGTGATCATCGCCGCAGTGCTCGCCGCTGCCATGTCCAGCCTTTCGTCCGGCATGAACTCCTCCTCCCTGGTCATCACCGAAGACTTCATCGTGCGCTTCCGCTCGTCGCCGCTCACTGATGCCGGCCGCATGCGGCTGGCGCGCTGGATTTCCGCCAGCATCGGCATCGCCGTGATCCTTATCAGCCTCCTCGTCAGCCGCATCGAAGGCAATCTTCTCGATGTTTGCTACCGCGCCGTGAACCTGCTCACCGCGCCGCTGTTCGTGCTCTTTTTCATGGCCATGTTCGTTCACCAGGCCACAACATTCGGCGCACTGGTGGCCGCGCTGGCCAGCGTCGCCACGGCGGTGTGCATCGCTTATGCAGGCCCTCTGGGTCTGCCCCCCGTCAGCATCATGTGGATCATGCCTGGTTCGTTTGCTGCGGGGGTTGTCTGCGGCAGCCTTGCCAGCCTGTTGCCCGTCGGTCAGGCTTCAAAGAAAACTGTGTCATGAACCGCCTGCAGTGAAGAAACCGACAGCCTGGAAGCGATTTTTCCCATGCCTTCTCCCAACCAAAACCCAGCCGCGTCTTCCCCGCTGAACCGCCGCGCGTTTCTCCACACCAGTGCCGGCGCCTTGCTCAGCGCCGGACTGCTCCAGTCTGCCCCCGCAAACACGCAGACGGTCGAATTGCCGGCCGCTCATCGCGAACTGATGCAGCAGCGTCGCCGCCGCATCGTGGTGCAGTATGATGCCAATGACACGATGTGGAGCTACTGGAAGCAAAACCGCAATGGCGACACCTCCTTCCCTCGCTTTCGCGATGCCGTATTCTCATATGCAGACGAACCGGGCAGCCAGATTGACGCCATCTGGTGGGACATCGGCGGCAGCCCGCTGGGCTGTTCCTACCCCAGCAAGATCGAGCCACCGGTGGATCATCCTCTGCTAAAGCAGTGGCTGCGTGACGGCGTGGACTGGGTCGAACAGCTCATCAATGAAACCCGCCGCCGCAAGCTGGAGGTCTTCTGGAATCACCGCATCAGCGAGGTCGAATGCCTGCCCGAAGGCGGCCTCTCGAAGCAGCCGCATCCGCTCAAGATCGCACATCCCGACTGGGTCGTTCCCGCCTCATGGTGGCCGCAGGGCATGTGGAATCTCACCGCCGCCGGACTGCGCGAACAAAAGGTGAAAATCCTGCGTGAACTGGTCACGCGCTACGATCTCGACGGTATTCAGATTGATTTCTCCCGCCACATTCCCTGCCTGCCCGTCGGTCATCAGTGGGAGCTGCGCGGGCAGGTCACGGAATTCATGCGCAGCTTACGGGTGATGCTGCTGGAGGTCACGCAGCAGCGCGGGCGTCCGCTCCTGCTGGCGGCAAAGGTGCCGCAGACTCTCGCCGGTTGCGAGATCGACGGCTTCGATGTGAAGGCCTGGGCGGAGCAGCATCTCGTCGATGTCCTCACGCTCGGTTCACGCACGATGGATGTCGATGTGGAAGGCATTCGCGCGGCGGTCGGCCATGCTGTGCAGCTTCAGCCCTGCGTGGATGATCACCACGCCACCGATGGCTATCGCTACGGCCCCATCGAGTATTTGCGCGGCGTATTTGCCAACCACCTGCATCGCGGCGCCGATAGCGTGACCACCTTCAACTGGTCCATCGGCACCGCCGCCGCCTGCCTCATCACCGGCTCAGATCCCGGCCCTCCATCACATCAGGCCGCCTACCATGAGGCGGGCACGCTGCAAACGATGGCTGGCAAGGACAAGTTCTTCGCCGTCGAACGGCGCGGCGGCTATCCCTGGGCCGACGGCTTCTTCAACCGCAATGACACAGCTCCCCTGCCCCATCCATTCACCGATGGGGTTCGCTCAGCAAAGTTCACCCTGCACATCAGCGATGCGCCGCCCGCCAGCGGTGTGAAGGCCAGCCTCACCCTGCGCTGCGTTCTGTTTCAGGCCATCGAGACGGATGTGATCGAGCTTCGCTGCAACGGCACGCTGCTCTCCGTGACGACGCGTGATCCTGAATGGAAAGACGCTCAGATTTTCTCGCCCAAACCCCAGCCCACCTCCGGCTACAAACCGCGCCCCGTGGATCCGAAACAACGCCTGCTTCGGCTCGACTGCGCCGTGCCTGTCAGCGCATGGAAGCAGGGCGTGAATGATGTGGAAATCCGCGTCTCTTCCGGGAAATCTGCCCTGAAGATCGAGAAACTGGAGGCCCATGTGAAGTATGAGCGGGCTTGATCTGTAAATATAAAACGGCGGCAGCTTCTCTCTGCCATCTGTGATCCGTCGGTCGCCATCCAAACAGTCTCAATCAATCACCACCAAAGGAGCCGCCATGAAGCCAGCACCACCAAACTCACCACGGATGAACCGCAGGCAGTTCATCGCCACGACGGGATCTCTCGCTGTGTCGGCGCAGATCGGTGCTCCATCCAGTGCATCCGCGGGCGCCGCGTCGGATGTGATCCCGCGCGAAAACGCACGTCCCGGCACACGCGACTGGATGCTGACCAAGACCGGCATCGATCCGAAGACAAAATATCGCTGCCCTTGGATCGAAGGTTACTGCTCGCGCACAAGTGTGCGCGCTGGCGGGAAGATCAGCTTTCACGTCAGCACAAATCCTCCGTCACCCTTCACGATCGATCTTTACCGCACCGGTTACTACGGCGGCACAGGAGGCAGGCATGTGTTGAGTCTCGGTTCGTTCAAAGGTGTGACACAGCCCGATCCACCCATCGGCCCGAATCGTTTGCGCGAGTGCCAGTGGGAGCCATGCACCGAACTGACCATCCCCGACGATTGGGTGAGCGGGGTCTATGTGGGCAAGCTCACGTCGGAGCGCGAGGGCTGGCAGAGCTACGTCATTTTCATCGTTCGCGATGACCGGCGTGCGGACTTTCTTTTCCAATGCTCCGACACAACCTGGCAGGCCTACAACCGCTGGCCCGACCAGTTCGCGCTCTACGACGACGGCAAGGATAAGTGGTACTGCGGCCCCGGTGTGGACGTGAGCTTCGACCGCCCATACGGCAAGTATTGCCAGATCCTCGATGCGCCCTTGTCCACCGGTTCGGGCTCGTGGTTTCTCTGGGAGTTCCCATTCGCCTACTGGATGGAGGCGCAGGGTTATGACGTGAGTTACATCTCAAATCTCGACACGCACGCAGACGCGAAGGGCCTGCTGCGCGCGAAGGGCTTTCTAAGCATCGGTCACGATGAATATTACTCGATCGAGATGTATGACCATCTCAAGGCAGCCGTCGCTGCGGGAGTAAATGCCTGCTTCTTTTCCGGCGACACCTGCTGGGGCCGCATCGATCCCCGACCATCCACGCGCGGCACGCCAAACCGCATCTTCAGCCGGATCGACGCCTTTGGCCCCTGCCTGCCTGGCGCGGACTCATGGGCGGGATCCAACAAGTTTCCCTACCAGACGCCGAGCGAGGCGGATTTGATTGGCGCACGCAATGCACCGCCCGTCACCGGCGGTGCCGCGTGGACCTGCACGCTGCCAAACCACTGGATCTTCGCGGGAACCGGCATGAAAAAAGGCGAGGGCATACCCGGCCTTGTAGGCTGGGAGTGGATGGGCATGCCCGCGGACATTCCCGGCCTCGAAGTCGTGTCCACCGGCATGACGCGCAACGGTTCCAAAGGGCCCAAGGGCGAGGGCGTTTACGCCGCGACGATCTATCCGGGTCCGAAGAAGAACATCGTTTTCAATGCCGCCACCTGCTGGTGGGGCGATGGCTTGTCCGAGCCTCCCGGCTATGTGCGGCCCAAAGTCTATACAGAGCCCAGGGGCGTGGACGTCCGCGCGCAGCGCATCACCTCAAACATCCTCGATCACATCAAACACGGCACCCACACCCCATGAACGAACCCGTCGTCTATCTGAACACTGGCTTTCTGCCGGCCTCGCAGGCCAAGCTGAACATCTATGATCTCGGCATCGTGCTCGGTGCCACGCTCACCGAGATGACCCGCACCTTCCGGCATCAGCCGTATCGCGCCATGGATCATGTGAAGCGGCTCTACCGCTCGCTGAAGTATGCCGGCATCGCGCTGCCCCTGTCACCGGAGGAGATGCTGGAAAAAACAAACGAGCTTGCTGAAACGAACTGCAAGCTGCTGCGACCGGACGAAGACCTCGGCATCGTCCATTTCGTCACCCCTGGAGAAAACGCACTTTATGCCGGCTCCGCAGGCGCTGCAGGCCCCATGACACCAACGATCTGCATTCACTCCTTCCCCCTGCGCTTCAGCATGTGGCGGCATCTCTTCACCGAGGGTGCGCACGTAGTCACGCCATCCATCCGCCACATTCCGCCGCAATGCGTGGAGCCGAAGATGAAGAACCGCAGCCGCCTGCACTGGTTCCTCGCCGACAAGCAGTCCCAGGCCGTCGATCCGCGCGCCATCACGCTGCTGCTCGATCTCGATGGCAACGTCACCGAGTGCGCCGGTTCAAACTTCGTCATCATCAAAGACAGCACCATCATCACCCCTACCACGCGGAACATCCTCTGGGGCGTCAGCCTGCAAACGGTGAAGGAGCTCGCGGCAGGCATCGGCATGCAGTTCATCGAAAAGGACTTCCAGCCCTACGATGTGATCAATGCTGACGAAGCCTGGCTCACCACCACGCCCTACTGCCTCGCCCCCTGCACCAAGATCAACAACATCCCCATCGGCACCGGCAAACCCGGCCTCTGGTTCAATACCATGCAGGCGGCCTGGAGCGAGCGCGTCGGCATGGACATCGAGACCCAGCTCATGCGGTCCGCCCTTTGAATCTCATGAAGCCCCTCCTCTTCTTCACCTTCATGCTGCTGGCTTCATACGCCGCGCTGCATGCCGAGCCCCCCAATCCCGGCCAATACTCCGCCGAAAAATTCGAGGTCAAAGCCACCCGCGGCCAAAAGGCTGCGATGCGTGATGGCGTGAAGCTGTCGGTGGATGTCGCGCAACCAAAGGCCGAAGGCCGTTTCCCCGCGATCCTGATCATCACACCTTACAGCAACAATCCCGGCTTTCAGAAACGCGCGGCATGGTTTGCGAAACGTGGCTACATCGTCGCCGTGGCGGATTCGCGGGGGCGGTTTGATTCCGAGGGCACCTGGGACCCGTTTGATCCGAAGCACAAAACCGATGGCTATGATCTGGTCGAGTGGCTCGCCTCGCGTCCGTGGTGCGATGGCAAGGTCGGCATGATGGGTCTGTCCTACATGGGCTGGGCGCAGTGGTGGACGGCCACGCAGACACCACCGTCACTGAAAGCCATCGTGCCGGAAGTCGCGCCGCCGGATGCCATGTTCAACGCGCCGTATCAAAATGGCGTGCTGGTTTCCTGGATGCTCGACTGGGGCGGTGCCAATGCGGGGCGTGTCGGGCAGACGATGGGCCCGGGGCCGTATGGTGGCTTTGCCTCCGAAGAGCGCCGCCTCGCGGACTACATGCAGCTACCCTACTTGAAGTTGAATGAACTGCGAGGCGCACTCGATGCGCCATGGTTTGAGAAATGGATTCGCGGCAACACCTCATCTGATCCCTACTGGCAGGGCATCTCTTATCAAAAGCCGGAGGAGTATGCGAAAGTCACGGTGCCATCACTCGCGGCCACCGGCTGGTTTGACGCCGACTTCCCCGGCGCTCCCATGAACTACCTCGCCATGAAGAAGCATGGCGCGACCCCGGATGCACGCCACCCACGCATGGTCATCGGCCCCTGGCAGCACATCATCAACTCCAGCCGCAAGCTCGGTGTCTTTGACTACGGCGAGCAGGCGGTCATCGACTGGGACGGCTATGTCTGCCGCTGGTTTGATCACTGGCTCAAGGGCATCGGCAACGGCGTGATGAACGACGCGCCGGTGCACGTCTTTGTTATGGGCCGCAACCAATGGTCCGCCGAGCAGGACTGGCCTCTCCCTCAGACACGCTGGACCAAGTATTACCTCCACAGCGGCGGCCACGCGAACTCCATCAGCGGCGACGGCGTGCTTGGCACCACCCCACCCGCAGCGGGAGAGCCCGCGTCCGATTCCTATGTCTATGATCCCGCCAAACCCACGCGCTCGCCCTTCACCGGCGGGCACCTGGAAAACGGTGCCGCCGACACGCGCAAGTCATCCACCGGCCCCGACGTGCTAGTTTATACGACACCGCCGCTGGAGGAGGAAGTCGAAGTCACCGGCCCCATCACCGCCAGGCTCTACGCCGCCACCTCCGCGCGCGACACCGACTGGATGGTCCGCCTCATCGACGTGCAGCCCGACGGCTTCTCCGCCATGCTTTGCGAAGGCGTCATGCGTGCCCGCCATCGCGATCCCGACCACAACGGCTCGTTCAATCCGGCGAAGCTCAGCCTCATCACGCCCGATCAGGTCCATGAATACACCATCGAGTTCTGGCGGGCGACTTCGAACGCCTTCCTGAAAGGCCACCGCATCCGCGTCGAAATCTCCAGCAGCTTCTTTCCCTATTACCTTCGCAACCTCAACACCGGCGCGGACAACATCGGCCTCGAAACCACCAGCGTCGTCGCCACGCAAAAGGTGATGCACAACACTGGCCACGCCTCCCACATCGTGCTGCCGGTGATTCCGCGTCGCTGAAGCCAGCCGCCCTTCCCTTCATGAAACCAGTATCTCTCTTTTTTCCCTGTGCCGTCCTGGCGCTATCCGCATTCGGCCTGCACCTGCACGCGCAGACTGCGCCGCTGCCGGTCCTCGTGGCCCATCGGGGTCTGGCCAGGAACGCCCCCGAGGACACCTTGCCTGCCTTTGCCACCTGTCTGGAACTCGGCATCGGCCTCGAGCTGGACATCCGCACCACCAAAGACGGACATCTGGTGGTGCTGCATGATGACACCTTGAGCCGCACCACCAATGGTGGAAACCGCTCCGTGCGCGACCTCACGCTTGCCGAATTGAAACAACTCGATGCCGGAGCGTGGTTTCTGCCGTCCTTCGCCGGCATCCGTGTGCCCACACTGGAGGAAGTCTTTGCCATGGTCAAAGAGCGCAGCCGTGGCAGCTCGCTGCTGGCCCTGGACATCAAGCACATCACCGAAGACGGCGAAAAGCAGTTGGTGGCTCTCGTGGAAAAGTTCGGCCTCATCGGGCAGTCGTATGCCTTCTCACAAAACGAGGCCTGCAGCCGCCGCTTGAAAAAGCTCAATGCCAGCTTCCGCGTCGGCCAGAACGTCAGCCGGGACTCCTTGGAGCCGGAGCTGAAGGCCGGGCTTCTCGATGTATTCATGGCGACTTTTCCGCCGACCGCCGAGCAGGTGAAAAGCCTGCATCAGCTTGGCAGGCTCGTGGTCTGCAACTTCGGCGGCGAAGCCGAGTCCCGCCGCGATCCCAAACTGTGGAGCGCCGTTCGGCAGGCGGGCATCGATGGCATGATCTCCGACTACACCCTGGAATGCCAGCACCACTGGCGTCTGGAATCCCTCTCACCAAACCAATGAAACCCATCGCCACCACCCTGGCCTCCGCCCTGGCGCTCTGCCTGCCGGGTCTTCTGCCCCTGCACGCCGCCGACCTTGTGCCCCTGAATCTTTTCACCGTGCCTGAAGGGCTTGAAGTGAAGCTCTGGGCCGCGGCGCCGCTGCTCCACAATCCCACCAGCATCGACACAGACAAGGACGGGCGGCTCTGGGTCACCGAGGGCGTGGACTACGGCGCGAAACATTACCAGACACAGCCGGGTGGCGACCGCGTCACCGTAATCGAAGACAGCGACGGCGACGGCACGGCGGACAAGAGCTGGACCTTCGTTCAGGAACCGGCCCTGCGCGCCCCCCTGGGCATTGCCGTGATCGACAACCAGGTCGTCGTCTCCATGGCTCCCAGCCTCATCGTTTACACGGACGTGAACCGAGACATGAAATTCGATCCCGCCGTGGACAGCCGTCAGGTGCTGCTCACGGGCTTCAACGGTCACAACCATGACCACGGGCTGCACTCCCTCACCGTCGGCGCGGACGGCATGTGGTACTGGAGCATGGGCAATTGCGGCGCTGTCTTCACCGACAAATCGGGCCGCACCTTCCGCATCGGCAGCCCTTACGACATCCGCTACGGCATGAAGCTCGACATGGACCCACGCGACTTCGCCGGTCAGCGCAGCGATGACGGGCACGTGTACCTCGGCGGCTTTGCCGCGCGCATGCGGCCGGATGGCTCGCAGGTAGAGATCATCGGCCACAACTTTCGCAACAGCTACGAGCACACCGTCACCTCCTTCGGCGACGTGTTTCAAAATGACAACGACGACCCGCCGGCCTGCCGCACTTCGTTCGTCATGCTGCACGGCAGTGCGGGCTACTCCTCGCCCGATGGCAGGCGCACCTGGCAGGCGGACCGTCGTCCCGGCCAGCCGGTGCCGGTGGCGGAATGGCGGCAGGAAGATCCCGGCGTCATGCCTGCGGGGGATGTCTATGGCGGCGGCGCACCGACCGGCATCGCGTTTTACGAAAACGGCGCCCTCGGCGATAAATTCGCGGGCCTGCTGCTGAGCTGTGAAGCCGGCCGCAATTCGATCTTCGGCTATCTGCCCAAACCCGATGGCGCAGGTTTCGCCCTCGAACGCTTCCCCTTCCTCGCGAGCAATCCGGGGCAGGCCGTCAATAGCTCGGACTTCGGCAGCAGGAGGGAGCAGCCTGCCGAGGAAAAATTCTCCTTCCGCCCCTCGGATGTCGTCGTCGGTGCGGACGGCGCGGTCTATGTCAGCGACTGGTTTGATCCGGTCGTCGGCGGCGGGCACAAATACCTCGATGAGGCCGCTGCGGGTGCCGTCTATCGCATTGCCCCCAAGGGCTTCAAACCGCGCGTGCCAAAGCTCGATCTCGGCACCAGCGAGGGCCAGGCCGCTGCGCTGCACAGTCCCGCGGTGCATGTGCGTGCCGCCGCTGCGGCTAGGCTGCGTGCGCAGGGCGCGGCCGCCATCCCCGCCGTCACGCAATGTCTGAAGGATGACAATGCTTTCATCCGCGCACGCGCTGCCTGGGTGCTGGCCGATCTGGGGGCGGAAGCCCGCGCCGCAGTCACCGCGCTGCTCGACGATGCAGACCCGCAGATGCGCGTCGCGGCGTTTCGCGCGCTGCGCCAGCAGCATGCGGACGTGCCCGGGCTCGCCGCGCGTCTCGCTCAGGATCCCTCGCCCGCCATGCGGCGAGAGGTGGCGCTGTCGCTGCGCGATGTCCCGCTCGCGCAGGCGCGCAGCATTATCGTGACTCTCGCGCAAAGCTGCGCTGCGGACGACCGCACGGCCATCGAAGCCTTCGGTATCGGCTGCACGGGCAAGGAGGCCGCTGTGTTCGATGCGGTGGCGGCCGTCATGGGCGGGGCCGATCCGCTCCAGTGGACTCCCGCCTTCGCCCGCATCGCCTGGCGTTTGCACCCGCCTCAGGTGGTGGCTGCGCTGGAGACACGCGCGCTTGCCGCCACACTCCCCCTCTCAGACCGCCGTGCCGCGCTCGTCGCTCTCGGTTGCATTCCATCAAACGAAGCGGCGCACGCGATGGCCAATGTCGCGGCACAGGCCGGCGACCCATTGAAATCCGACGCCGTCTGGTGGTTGCTCAATCGCAAGGACGACCAGTGGAAGCAAGCCGGCCTCGCCGAGCGCCTGAAACGCGATGGCATCTACGACCCCGATAAAGTGCAGCTTGTCGGAATCCAGGTCCCCCCTCAGCCTCCGGCCAGGCTCCCTCCCGTCAGCGACATTCTCCGGCTGAAGGGAGATGCAAAGCGCGGCCAGCAGTTTGCCGCCGCCTGCCTCATGTGCCACCACATCAAGGATCAGGGCGTAGACTACGGCCCGGACATCACCGCCTACGCCAGGATGCAGCCCTCCGAAGTCGTGCTCCGCGCCATGATCGAACCCTCGGCAGATATCTCCCACGGCTTCGAAGGCAGCGACACGCTCACCAAGGATGGCAAACACATCCACGGCATGACGCTTTCCAGCGGCGATCCGTTGATCATCCGCTCCCAGGGCGGCATGACGCAGATGGTGCCCGCCGCTCAAATTCAGTCCACCAAGCCTCTCGGTCGCTCGCTCATGCTCTCCGCCGAGCAGCTCGGCCTCGGCGCACAGGAGATCGCCGATGTGCTCGCCTATTTGAAATCACTATGAAGCAGGCTCTTCTCATCCCCGCCATCCTCGCGCTGGCCCTCACCGCCATGCGCGCCGCAGAGCCGCTGGACATCGCCTTCACATCCACCCACGACGGCACGAAGCAGCGCTACGTGGAGCTGCTGCCGGACTCCTTTGAGCCCATGCAGGCGCATGACGTGCTGATCGCATTTCACGGCCACGGCTCCGACCGCTGGCAGTTCATCAAGGACCCGCGCGGCGAATGCAAAGGCCTGCGCGATGTGGCCGAAAAGTATGGTCTGATCTTTGTCTCGCCCGATTACCGTGCCAAAACTTCATGGATGGGCCCCGCAGCGGAGGCCGACGTGGCACAAATCATTGGCGAACTGAAGAAGCGCCATCATGTGAACCGCGTCTTCATCGCCGGCGGCTCCATGGGCGGCACGGCGGTACTGACCTTTGCCGCCCTGCATCCGGATCTCGTGGCCGGCGTGTGCAGCCTCAACGGCATCGCGAACCTCGTGGAGTATGACAAGTTCCAGGACGCACGCACCGCTTCCTATGGTGGCTCCAAAACAGAGAAGCCTGACGAATACAAGAAACGCAGCGCCGAATTCTGGCCGGAAAAATTCACCATGCCGGCGGCATTCACCACGGGCGGCAAGGATGACGTGGTGCCGCCTCAGAGCACTTTGCGACTCGTGGAAAAGTTAAAGCAATCCAAGCGCAAGGTGCTGAGCATTCACCGCGATGCAGGCGGACACTCGACCACTTACGAAGACACTGTGACGGCGATAGAGTTCGTTCTCCGCGAAGCAGGTTCGCTGACGTTTGAGCAGAAAGCTTCTTGGGTGGCGCAATTATCCACCGCTCCGGTGATCAAACGCTCCAACGAAGAACGCGAGCGTTTGAACGCTGACATCGGCATCTTCTCCGCAGGCGTGGGCCACGCACTCTCCTTTGACACCGCCTTTTCACCGACGGACATCCGGCTGATCGAACGAGCCGTGGAGCGCAACGCAGAGCGGTCCGTCTCTTCGACGGCTCCATGGACCACCAAGCACGGCAAAGTCATTCGCGGCTTCGTCTCCGCCATCGACGGCTCGGCGCAGCCCTATGGCGTGATCATTCCGAAGAGCTACGATGGCACCAAACCCATTCGGCTCGATGTGGTGCTGCACGGCAGCTCCAAACCCGTCGGCATGAGCGAGCTGAAATTCATCAGCCGTTTCGATGAAGGCGATGAAGAAAAAGGCAGCGCACCCGATGTGGACTACATCGAGCTGCATCCGCT
Source organism: Prosthecobacter sp. (assembly GCF_044222345.1). GTDB lineage: Bacteria > Verrucomicrobiota > Verrucomicrobiia > Verrucomicrobiales > Verrucomicrobiaceae > Prosthecobacter. The sequence continues at coordinate 70,735 of NZ_JBGANL010000007.1, read as the reverse complement.
CGGCCGCGTGGAAAACTGCTACCGCTGGGCAGGCGAAACGGATGTGTTTGAAGCCATCGAGGCCGTCTGCCGGAACTACAAGATCGACCGCGACCGCATCGTGTTGCGCGGCATGTCCATGGGCGCTTCAGGCACCTGGCACCTCGGCTTGAAGCACCCGGACCGCTTCGTCGCCATCGGGCCCTATTGCGGTTACGTGGACACGCATCGCTTCTCGGAGACGCCCATCCCCGGCTTCATCAAGGTCGGCCCGCTGCCGCCGCATCAGGAAATCGGCCTGCACATGCTCGACTCCGTGGACTATGCGGCCAATGCCACCATGGTGCCCGAGATCGCCTGCATCGGAGACAAGGACACCTTCTTCCAGGCGCACGTCATCATGGGCGAGGCCTTCGCCAAGGAGGGCGTGCCATTCACCAATCTCATCTCCCAGGGCACCGGGCACGTCATTGATCCCAAGACGCACGCCGAGCAGATGCGCCGCATCGCTGAATACGCCGCCAAGGGCCTCAATCATGATCCGCAGCAGCTCCGCTTCGTCACCTGGACGCTCAAATACAACCGCTGCCACTGGCTCGAACTCCTCAGCCTTGGCAGACACTACGAACGCGCCGAGTTCCGTGCCAGCGTGACCGCCGATGCCATCGAAGTCAGCGAAGTCCGCAACATCACCCGCTTCGCCATTCATCGTCCCTTGAAGTCGATACGCATCGCCGGTGCCAATATCACCCTGCCACCCCACGCAGCCACCGAAGCTCTCGTCTTCACCAAGACCGGCGACTCCTGGCGCTGCGATAGCCCGCGCAAAGAGATCAGGCTCACCGGCAAGCAGCCCGGCCTGCAAGGTCCCATCGACGACGCCTTCGCCACGCCCTTCCTCTGCGTGCGCGGCACCGGCAAGCCCTGGAATCCCGCCATCAACACCTGGGCCGCCGCCGAACTGAAACGCTTCGAGTACGAATGGGCGCGCTACATGCGCGGCCCCCTGCCCGTGAAGGACGACACCGAAGTCACCGAGGCCGACGTGCGCGACAAAAACCTCATCCTCTTCGGAGATCCCGGCAGCAATTCATGGATCGCCAAGGCACTGCCGCAGCTTCCGCTCACATGGACACGCGAAGAGCTTCGGCTTGGCGCTGAAGCGCAGTCCGCCCAAGAGCATACACCCGCCTTCATCACCGCCAGCCCGCTGGCACCAAACCGCTACCTCGTCATCAACAGCGGCCACACTTTTCATGAGAAGGAATTCGCCGCCTTCAACTACCTGCTCTTCCCACGCCTCGGCGACTGGGCCTTGATCAAGGTCGGCGAGGACGAAAAAATCATCCGTGCCGGATACTTTGATGAGGAATGGCGGAAGGCTGGCCTTGTTGCACCGTAGAATAGCATTCTCATGCCACGAATTCTCATCGCTGAATGCAAACAGGAAGTCTCCACCTTCAATCCCTTCTTGAGCGGATACGACGACTTCACGCTCCGTCACGGTCAGTCCATTCTCGACTACCATCGCCAGGTCCGCAGTGAAGTCGGCGGAGCCTTGAGTGTGTTCGATGTGACCCCCGGCGTGGAACTCGTCCCCACCTGCAGCGCGCATTTCATCACCTCCGGCGGAACACTTGCGGATGCGGCCTTTGAGCGCATCGCGGCTGAACTCCTCTCCAGCATCAAGGCGGCACCACCCGTGGACGGCATTTACTTTTCCCTCCATGGCGCGATGGCGACGCAGAGCAATGCTGATCCCGAAGGCTGGCTGCTGCAGCAGACGCGCAAGATCGTCGGCGAGCAGGTGCCCATCGTTATCTCCCTCGATCTCCACGGCATCCTCACCGACCTCATGCTGGAGCAGAGCGATGCCGCCGTGGCCTTTCACACCTATCCCCATGTCGATTTCTTCAGCACGGGCGAGCGCTCCGCGCGCCTGCTGCTGCGCATCCTTGCGGGTGAAGTAAAACCCGTCACCGCCAAGGTACGCGTGCCCGCCCTCGTCCGTGGCGATGAACTCATCACCGCCTCCGGCTCCATTCGTCACGCAGTAAATGCGGCGATGCAGATCGAGCAAAGCGCAGGCGGACTCTCGGCGGCCATGATGTGGGGCAATCCCTTCACCGACGTTCCCGCCCTCGCATCCAACAGCTTTGTCGTGACAGACAACGATCCCGCCCTCGCAGAACGCGAAGCCTTGCGCATCGCCAGCCTGTTCTGGGAGCACCACGAAAAAATGCAGGTGCCCCTCACCAGCCTCGCCGATGCCGCGCGTCAGAGCAAGGAAAACGCCGCCGGCACCGTCGTGCTCGTGGATGCCGCAGACGCCACGAGCTCCGGTGCCTCCGGCGACAGCAATGCGATCCTTCGCGCCCTGCTCGACGCAGGCTATGCAGGCACCGCCCTGATCCCCATCGTCGATCCCGATGCGGTAGACGCAGCCTTCCGCGCCGGTGTGGGCAATGAAGTCAAAACCACCGTCGGCGGCGCGCTGGATGCCGGCCGCTTCACGCCATTGCCCATTGAGGGGCGCGTGCGCATGCTCTCAGACGGCTGGTTCCACAGCGAAACCACACGCGAGCTCTGGCAGGCCGGACCCACCGCCGTGATTCAGACCGGCAGCATCACGCTCATCGTCACCACCCGCGCAGTCAGCCTCTATGATCGCGCCCTGTTCCTCGCACACGGCTGCGATCCCCGGCACTTCGGCGCCGTCGTGGTGAAGTCGCCGCAATGCGAACGCCACATGTTCAAAGACTGGGCCGCGCTCTACATCGATGTCGATGCACCCGGCTCCACCAGTGCCAATCTCCGCAGCCTCGGCCACACCCGCTGCGCACGCCCCATCTTCCCGCTCGATCCCGAAGTCCCCTTTCAACCCCAGGCCAAACTTTTCCAACGTCACCCATGAAAATCCGAGAAATCCGCTGCGCAGGTTTGCGCGGAGCCACCCCCGAAGGCGGCTGGAGCAACGAACTCCGCCCTGAAGACTGCGTCCACACTCTCATCGCCGTGCACACCGATGAAGGTGCCATCGGCCTCGGCAGCGTCTTCACCAACGATGCCCTCGTGCGTTCCGCGCTGGCCGTGCTGGAGCCGCTCTATCGCGGCGAGAACGCCCTCGAACCCGAGCGCGTGAGCGAGAAGCTGCATCAAAACATGTTCTGGCTCGGTCGCGGTGGTTCCATCACCCACACCATCAGCGGCATCGACATCGCCCTGTGGGATCTCCTTGGCAAAGCCACCGGGCAGCCCGTTGGCCGCCTGCTCGGCGGTCGCTACCGCGAGCGCGTGCAGCCCTATGCCTCGCTCCTCATGGACGAGCCCGAAAAGCTGCGCGACCATCTTCTCAAAGTGAAAGCCCAGGGCTTCCGCGCCTTCAAAATCGGCTGGGGTCCTTTTGGCCGGCGCAATGCCGCCACCGACGAAGCCATCGTCCACGCCGCACGCGAAGCCGTGGGCCCGGACAGCAAGCTCATGGTCGATGCCGGTGGCAGCGACGCCCATTGGACCAACGGCTACAAGTGGGCGCTCAACACCGCCAAAATGCTCGCCGATTACGACGTGCACTGGTTTGAAGAAGCCCTCACGCCCGACTCGCTTGAAGACTTCGCCAAGCTCCGCGAGCACTCCCCCGTGCAGATCAGCGGCGGCGAGGTCCTCACGCGCCGCCAGGCCTTCCAGCCCTTCCTCGAAGCACGCGCGTTCGACATCATCCAGCCCGACGTCACCAAAGTCGGCGGCATCAGCGAAGAGCGCCGCATCGCCTGGATGGCGCAGGAGCACGGCGTGCAGTTCATCCCTCACGGCTGGAACACCGCCGTCGGCCTCGCCGCAGATCTCCATCTCGCCTCCGCCTTCCCCGGCACCGATCTTGTGGAATACCTCACCGGCTCACCCTTCATCGACGAAATCACCCTCGGCGGCTGGAATCTCGATGCCGACGGCATGCTAGCCATCCCCACCACTCCAGGCCTCGGTCTCGAACTCGATCCCGACGTCGTGAAAAAATACACCGGCGGAGAGAAACTGCTGGAGTGAGGCTCCCGTTCTTTGCCGCCGCGCATCATCCATCTGCAAAATAAATAGCTCCTCACGCGCGGCAGCCCCCCCTTTGAGGGCTAGAATGGGGGGACTACATCGACCGCGGTCCCAAGGTTCGCGAGGTGCTCGTCACCGTGCGCGCCATGGTCGAGGCCGGTGATGCCCTAGCCAGCATCGCGCAAACACGCACCGCCGTGGTGAACATGGTCGTCGCTGTCGCCAGCGCCTATCTCATCAACTGCCGCAGCCTCCGGCACAGTGTGCTCTCGCTAGGTTTTTTCACGAATCCGCGAATGCTGCAAGGCATTGCACTCACCGGCTTCCTCCAGCTGGTCTTCACGTACGCTCCGGTGATGAACCGCTTGCTCCATACTGCGCCGATTGATGCAACCGCCTGGCTGCGCATTCTTGGCGTGGCTGTTGCAGCGCTCGTGGTGGTGGAGCTCGAGAAAAAGATCCGATGCATGCGATGAAGCGTACTCCGTCAGCAATCCACCCCTCCCCCCAATGAAAAAGCACCTCACAATCCTCTTCTTCGCCTCCACACTGACCCTCTCAGCACAAACCGAGCCTGCCGCCGCAGCTCGCTCGGTGGATCTAATTGATCCGGCCGCGTTTGGCTTTGGAAGACCGGGCTACATGGTGGACACGACCTTTATCGACACGCAGGACTTTGCGAACCGGCCAGGTGGCCTCGATTTCATGGAGGTGCGAACCATTCTGCCTCTGTGGACGAAGAAGGTGAACTCGCTGCGCATGAGCGCCTCGCTGAGCTACAATCTAAGCGAGCTGGACTTCAATGGCTTCCTCGGCTTGCAACGTGAGACACTGCACACGCTGGAGGCGCAGCTAAGCCTCTTCTGGCGGCCAGAGCAGTCGCGCTGGTGGGGCCTGGGCTTTGTGACGCCGGGCATCGGCACGGATTTCCAAGGCGTGTCATGGGATGACTTTGAAGTCTCCGGCCTCGGGCTGCTCGGGTATCGTTTCACAGACAGCTTCAGCCTCGCGGGCGGCCTCTTCGCGCAATACGGCGCGCAGGAGGGCATGATCGTTCCCGCACTCGGTTTCATCTGGAAGCCGGGGCCCTTCATCGTGCAGGTCACGCCGCCGTTTGTTGTGTTCGGCTGGCGTGCCACGGATCGCGTGACGCTGAGCCTCAGCGCCTATCCGAGCGGCGGTTCGTGGGATGTCGAAGACCCAGCGGTGAATCGTGTGGAACTGAATGGCTGGCAGACCGCCGCCTCGGTGATTTATCAGGCCACGGACCGCTTTTCGATCTCCATGCGAGTCGGTATGAATGTCGGAGGCGAGCTTGAGTTGCGCGACACCAACAATAATGTGCTTGCCAATGAAACGCTCGAGTCCGCGCCCTTCAGTGCGCTAAACCTGCGCTGGCAGTTCTGATTCGGTTCCTATGCGTTTATGACTCCCCCCTCCCAGATCCGCTCACGCGGCATCACGCAGCAAAACGTGGAATGACGCATGTTTATCCGCCTGCTGGAGGCTGCGCCGAATGGATTTGTCATCCTTGATGGGCAAGGTCTCGTGTGGATGGCGAATGCGCGAGCGGAAAGCCTTTTCGGCATCCCGCGCAAGACGATGATCGGCACCGGATTCGAGGTGCTGCTCGCCGTTAGGGAAAGACATCGCTTTGGTGAAGTGCGGAAGGACTTTTTGACAAACCCAGAGCAAGCTGAGCGATTTCGTGGCATGGAGCTGGCGGGGCTGCGCAAAGACAGAAGCGAGTTCCCGATGGAGATCAGCCTCAGCTAGGTGGAGACGCCCGAGGGGACACTCATCCTCATCGGCATCACGGACATCACCGAGCGCAAAACCGCCGAACAGACAATCCGTACGCTCAATGCCGAACTGGAGCAACGTGTGCAGCAACGCACTGCGGAGCTGATGGAGCAGCTTGTGGCGCGGCGGCAGCTTGAAGAGGAAATTTTGCATATCAGCGAACGCAAACAGCGCCGCATCGGCCAGGACTTGCATGATAATGTGGGCCAGCAGCCTCCAGAGCGTCTTGCGCTTGGACTGACCTTGTCACCATCCGAGCGCCGCTTGCCCTGCCGATATTCGGCCTGATATTTCTTCATCTGCTCCGCCCTCGCGACTGCATCTTTGATCGGCATACCGTTACTTTAACCAAATTCCAAACTGCTGAACTATCCGCTGAACTCCACGCCATAAAAAAAGGCGGAACGTGTGTTCCGCCTCCATTTTCAACAGTTTCAAACAAAAGGTGGCTCGGGACGGAATCGAACCGCCGACACGGGGATTTTCAATCCCCTGCTCTACCGACTGAGCTACCGAGCCTCTGTTTGAAGGGCCGGTATAGGAGCAAGCTCCCATCACCGCGCAACGTGTTTTTCACGTGTCGCGCAGATTACTTAGCACTTATTTTCCTTTCGCCGACATCGCGATCAAAAGCCAGGCGCCCATGAAGCTCAATCCGCCCAGTGGAGTGACGGCTCCCAGCCATTTCATGCCGGTGTAGGCAAGCACGTAAAGCGAGCCGCTGAACAGCAGAATGCCCACGAAAAAAAGACGCCAGGCCCAGACCATGATCGGCTTGCTGCTGGCCAGCAGCGTGAGCAGCAGGAGCACCACCGCATGCGGCAGGTGGTACTGCACTGCAGTCTCCCAATGGGCGAGCTCTCCAGCAGCCACGAGTTTATCATGCACCTGCCCATGGGCGCCCGAAGCCCCCAAAGCGATGGCGAGGAAGCCCATGAGGGCGGAAAGGCGAAGGCGGAAAGGATCTGGCTGCATAAGGGGGGGGAGTGACGCTTGCAGCATGACGAATGGCGAGGGCTGCACAAGCGCTCTGTTTCACCCGCATCACACCACCTTCGGCACCCTTATCCCTCTTCTTCCGCTTGCGTGACCTCTTGGCGGCTTCCCGCCGCCCATCCATCCCGCGCTTCGGAAATAAACCGCGCCACTTGCAGCAGGTCCTTGCTGCCCGGCTGCGACTCCACACCACTGGCCACATCCACAGCCAGCGGCAGTGTCTGCTCCACCGCCTGACGCACATTGTCCGGCGTTAGTCCTCCGGAGAGCAGGAACTGCTTGGCTGGAAACATGTCCTTCGCCCGCACCGCCAGCTCCCAGGGAAAGGCATGCCCGCCACCGCCGTAGGTGCCAGGATTGTAGGCGTCGAGCAAGATCGACTCGCACGGAAACTCGCCGATCTGCGCCAGGGATGCCGCATCACGCACCTGCAACGCCTTGATGACGTTCACCCCTCGCTTCATCAGCCGCTCCACATCCGCCGGCGTTTCATCACCGTGCAGTTGCAGCGCCTGAAACAACTTACAGGACACCGCCGCATCCAGCAGCGCCGCATCTGGATTCACCAGCACGGCCACCAGGGCATTCTTGGCCGCCACATCCTGCAATGAATTCACCGCGACCTCCAGCGGCATGTGCCGCTTCGACTTCGGCCACAGATTGATGCCCACGGCATCCGCACCCAGCGCAAAGATCACCGCAGCCTGCTGGGGATGGGTGATGCCACAAATTTTGACACTGCGACGCCGAGGATCAGGAAACATGAGGTGGAGAAAAAGGTGGAAAGGCCAGCCCCTGGCGTTCTGGCAGCAGCTTGGCCGTCACTGACAAAAGCACATCCAGTTTCGGTGGCAATGGCATGCTGCCGCGCACGCGCACATCACGCTGCAGTTCCTGAAACCGCAGCGCATCTCCAGGCTGAATGAGGAAAATCACCGGCGGCGCGGCATGCACACCAGGATGCACCATCGGGTAGGCCTTGCTCAGCAGGCGGTCCAGCATGTCGCCCGCCATGTCAGGCAGCGGCAGCGAGAATAAAAACAGCGAGTACTCACGCTGCAGCGCCAGTTCAAAGGCACGCTCTCCGCTGGGTGCGTCATCCACCTCGCAGATGCGGAAGGCCATCAGCGCCTCGCGAATCACACGCCGGTAGGGCAGGCTTGCCTCGGCCAGCAGGACGCGTGGAACAGCTGGAACACCCGGGGCAGTGGTCATGAAAAGCGTGTTCAGCTTTCCGGATACACCGCCACGGCCATCACGCCTTCGCTTGGCAGCCAGCCGACCACTTCCACCCGCTGCAGCGGCTTGGCGGACGATCCCATGCCTTTGCGCACCGTCTCCAAAACTTTCTTCTGCGTGTCCTCGGTCACCGTCGAGCCAAACAACCCGGCAAGATCCGACAGCATCGGCGCAGGCGCATTCACCCCCCCGGCCGTGGTCACCGGCGTGCGGGTCTGGCCACAGGCGAGAATGGTGTCACGGATGGCTTCTGGCGTCATCGCCCCCGAAACCACCACCAGCCTGCGCAGGCGGGTCTCCGCTGTTGGCGACTGCACGACGGCAGGCGCAGAGACCGCCGCACCGGCGCTAACCGGCGGCTTGATCGACTTGGAAGGCTTCAAAAAGCCACGTGGCCCGTCTGCATGAAACGACGGACCGGCACCCAGGGCCTGAGGCAGCATGGGCTCTTCCCCGCTCAAAACAGCGGCGGCGACAAAGAAAACAGCAACCTGACAAAAGACGGAAAATTTCACGAAGGCGGCGTTTTTATCATGTCGGCTCTGAAGTGACAATGATAAAAATGAGAAAGCTGCTTTTGATGAGGCCGGTTTCCTCACCACAGACGCATTCCTCTCTTGCTGCCAGCGGAGTCTCCGAATTATTCTACCGAGATGCGCCCCGTTCTTCTGATCCTGCTGCTTGCCGTGAGTGCTCATGCCCAGCAGCCGCAAAAGGCGGCACAGGCCGCCAATGCGCACGCCTTCGAGCTGTTCCAGCTTTTCCGTCCGATGACGGAGGGAAACTTTTGCTTCTCCCCCTTCAGCTCTCATCAGATGGCCGCCCTCCTCATGACCGCAGCGGATGGCGAAAGCCGCAAGGAACTCGCAGCGCTGGCCCACCTGAAGGGTGACTCAGCAAAGGAAACCGAAGATCTCAGCGCCATGCGCTCCGCTCTGGCGGCCACCGTGAGACGCGGCTCCCTGACCATGGAAATGACAAACTCTCTCTGGGCTGCCAATTCCGCCACCTTTGAGCCCGCATTTCTCTCCTCCTCCCAGACCTTGTTCGGAGCCTCTCTGCAAAAACTCCCCGCTGGAGACGCCACCGCCTCGGCTGCCGCCGTCAATCTTTGGGTGCGTGAAAAGACACGGGGCCGTATTCCTCAAATAATCGGCCCCTCTTCTTTTTCCGACCCGGCAAAGTCCGTGGTCTTGCTCAATACCCTGTTCCTCAAAGGCCGCTGGCAGAGTCCCTTTGAAATGGAAAAAACCAAGCCGCGCGCTTTTCAGACCCCTGAAAAAGGAACCATCATGCTCCCGATGATGATGCAGTTCGTAGAGTCGCCCCACTACGCCGAGTCTGAATCGTGGCAATTCATCACGATGCCCATGACAGACCACGAGGTCCGCATGCTGGTGCTGCTCCCACGCAATGAAGCGGCCCGCAAAAAAATGGAAGCCGGGCTCACACTCGAACATTGGAACTCCATCCAAAAACAGAACGCTGACTGCGATGTCAACCTGATGCTCCCTAGATTCGGTTACAGCACGCAGCTCAGCCTCAAGGCGCTCTGGCACAAGCTGGGCGTAAAGAGTCTTTTTCAAACAGACACCGCCAACCTTTCCAAAGGACTGCCCGGCGGTGGTTACTTCATCAGCGACGTCGCGCATGAAGCCATGATCGAAGTCAATGAACTCGGCGCAGAAGCCTCCGCCGCTACAGCGCCCGTCGCAGATCCATTCGGTGAGGCGCCTCCATCCGCCCCGCCCAAACGCCGGATCGTCACCTTCAATGCCAACCGCCCTTTCATCTGGGCTTTGCAGCACGACACCACCGGCCTGATCATGTTCATGGGTCGCTATGCTGGCACCTGACCCATCTGCCATGACCCGCCGCCGCTTGCTCCAAACCGCTGCCGCAGCAGCCGCTCTTCCCGCCTCCTGTGGGAAAAAACATCTCCCTCCCCCGCCCTATGCCACTCTGGCGGACATGGACTCGATGCTGCGCTCCGGGCAGACCTCGCCGCTTCTGCTCGTGGAGCATTGCCTGGAACGCATCGCGCAAATCGACAAATCAGGCCCTCGTGTGAATGCCATTCTGGAGCTCAACCCAGCAGCGCGCCCCCTCGCTGACAGCACCTCACCCGGCCCCCTCCACGGCCTGCCCATCCTCCTCAAAGACAACATCGAAACCGCCGATGCCATGCAGACCACCGCAGGCTCGCTCGCCCTGCGCAATCTCAAGCCGAAGGTGGATGCCCCGCTCGTCACCCGCCTGCGCTCCGCCGGTGCCATCATCCTCGGCAAAACCAACCTCAGCGAATGGGCGAACATCCGCTCTCCCAATTCCACCTCCGGCTGGAGCGCCCGCGGCGGCCTCACGCGCAATCCCCACCGCCTCACCCACAGCGCCAGCGGTTCCAGTTCCGGCTCCGCCGCAGCCGTCGCAGCAGGCCTCGCACCTGCGGCCATCGGCACCGAGACCAACGGCTCCATCGTCAGCCCCGCCAGCGCCTGCGGCATTGTCGGCTTCAAGCCCACTGTCGGCCTCGTCAGCGGCGCTGGCATCATCCCCATCACCCACTGGCAGGACACCGCCGGCCCCATGACGCTCACCGTCAAAGATGCGGCCCTCCTCATGCAGGTGCTCGCAAAAGACTTCACCGCGGAGCTGCGTCCCGATGCCCTCAAAGGCGCACGCCTCGGCGTCATTCGCGGTCAATGCGGCAAACACCCCCAGGTCCTCGCCCTCTTTGAAACCGCTCTCCAAAAATTGCGCGAAGCCGGAGCCATCATCATCGATCCCGTCAAGCTCCCCAACATGCGCGAAGCCGGAGCCCTCTCCTGGAAAGCCATGCTCATCGAGTTACGCACCGACCTCAATGCCTATCTCGAACAACGCGGTGGCGACGTGCGCTCCCTCGCCGAACTCATCGCCTTCAACGAGCAGCACCGCGAAACCGAAATGCCTCACTTCGCACAGGAGTTCTTCGAGCAGGCCGAAAAACTCGGCACCCCCGACATCATCGCCGCCGGTGTCGCTGCGCGTGAAAACGCCCGCCTTCTCGCCGGCCCCGAAGGCATCGATGCCGCGCTGCAATCTCACCAGCTCGACGCCCTCATCTGCCCCACCAACGACCCTGTCGGCCGCATTGATCTCGCCCATGGCGACACCAACGAACGCGTCGCCAGCACCCCCGCCGCCGTCGCCGGTTATCCCCACCTCACCATCCCCCTCGGTTTCGTAGACGCCCTCCCCATCGGCTTCTCCTTCATGGGCGCCGCGCATGCCGACTCCCGCATCCTCGCGCTGGGCCATGCGTTTGAGGAGGTCACGAAAGCAAGACGAGCGCCGCAATTTCGGGAACAGTAATTACGAGCTTTGGCCCGCGCTGTACAGAGCGAGCCCCACAACAAACTATTCAACCTGACAGCCACTTCCAGAAGCGCTCATGTTTACCAAGCTTGGTCCCCAATCAGCCAGACACAGCTCCGGCTATCACGTCTATATCGCTGGCCGCGAACTCGCGGGCTACGAAGACGATCATGTCAAAGCAACACTTGGAGCTGACTTCATGTGCGGGCTGGTGCCGCTTTATGTTCGGGATTTCAAACTGAAACTCAAAGGCCGCAGTGAACTCTCCCAGGCACCATCACGCGTGGAAATCACGGCTCGCATGAGGCAGGGTTTCGCCTTTTTGGGAGTCAACACGGAGGAAGTGGATCATTAGAGCATGTCCTGTTCTTTCCACACTTCGCGTTCCACCTGCTCCCCTTCCTGCGCAGGTGGAGTCATCGGCTGCGCCTTTTCGATCTCATTGAGATAGGCTTTGAGCCCGTCATCGCATTCATTGGGAAATCGCTCCATGAGGAGAACACGTCGTAAAGCACACCCTCCTTACCTCGTCTCAAATCCTCCGTCCTCACCCCCGCTTCGTCCCCTTCAGCGTTCTCTGCTCCCGATACTGCGCCGGCGTCAGCCCCATGATGCTCCTGAAGCACCGCGTGAAATGCGCGTGGTCAAAGAACCCCAGCTCCACCGCCAGCGCGGCCACTGTCTCCTCCGTCTCCGCCAGCCTGCGGCACGCCGCCTCCACGCGCACCCTGAGAAGATACTGCCGCGCCGAGGAGCCAAACACTCGGCGAAAACTCCGGTCAAACTGGCTCTGCGAAAGCCCGCACATCCGCGCCATCTCGGCGCTGCTCAGCGCGGCATCCGGATGCTGATGCATCTGCTCGATCACCTTGGCAAACCGCGCCTCTCCCGAGCTGCGGCTGCGCACCTGCTCCAGCTCGCGTGAAAATCCCGCCACGCCGATGACGCGCCCCTCCGCATCCCGCAGCGGAATCTTGCTGGACATCACCAGCCTTGGCGAGCCCTCCGCCTCAGGTGCGCTTTCCAGGCGGTTCACGATGGGCGTCCCCGTGCTCATCACGATCTCATCGTCCGCTTGGTACTCAGCAGCGCGACTGTGCGGGAAAAAGTCCGCATCCGTTTTCCCAATCGCATCCTTTTCATTCTTCACCCCGCAGTAGTCACAGCCACGCCGGTTCAGCGCCATGAAGCGCCCCTTTCGGTCCTTGATGAAAAAGGAAAGATCCGGCAGCAGGTCAAACAGCCGCGGCAGTTCCGCGCCGCGTACCCGCTGTAAAAACGCCTGTGGTGAAATCGCCGCCATAATGCGCGTATTTTACACAAGGAAGCCATGCCCATGCAAGACGGGAATACAGGTGTCGGCATATTCTACGGCATGAAAATCCTTACGCGTTCTCTGCTACAGCGCCGCGAGCAGCTCCGGCGCATCGCCGCCAGCCTCCACCGGGGCAACACGCGTGACCTGCACCGGCTCGATGCCCTGCTAGGCGACGTGGAAATCGTCCGTTCATTCAATGACGAGGAGTTGAAGGACCTCATTCTCATCGTCAAGCATCACCGGCCGGATCTCGCTCTCATCCTCCTCACCCACGTGCGAACGCCCAAGGAGCGTCAGAGCCTCGGCACCTGCCTCGCCGCCATCTGGAGCCGCATCGACATCAATGCCGCCTGGCGCGGCATCACCGCCAGCAGCCTGCCGGAATCCGAGCGCCTCGCCCTCCGCAGCGCCATGGTCTGACGACAAAGAGCGGCCACAAATCAGCCAGATCGGCGCAAAATCTCGCGTCAATCCTTCGTAAGCATAATCATATCAGTCAGCAACATTTTCATACCAAACCGCAAAACCTGCATGCGCTTCGACTCCACCCTGCTCTTCACGCTCCTCGCTTCCTCGGCGGTTGCAGCGCAGCCCATCGGCTTCAACAAGGACATCCGTCCCATCCTCGCGGACGCCTGCTTCCACTGCCACGGCCCCGATCCGGGCACGCGTAAAGCCGGACTGCGCCTCGACACCGAAGCGGGTTTCTTCACTGCCAAGGAAGGTGAGAAACCCACGGTCATCAAAAACCAGCCGGAGATCAGCAGCCTCTTCCAGCGTCTCATCACCAAGGATGAAGATGATCTCATGCCGCCGCCGGAATCTCACAAGACCCTGAAGCCGGAGCAGATCGCGCTGGTGAAGGAATGGATCGCCCAGGGTGCCTCATGGCAGCCGCATTGGTCGCTCATCCCCCCGCAGCGTTCGGCAGAGCCGCAGGTCAAAGACAGCGCCTGGATCAAAAATCCGGTGGATCGCTTCATCCTTTCCAAACTCGAAGCCGCCGGACTCAAACCTGCCTCACCAGCCGACGCGCATGCCCTCATCCGCCGCGTCTCGCTCGATCTCACCGGCCTGCCCCCCTCACCGGAACTCGTCGCTCGCTACGCGCCGAAAGACGGCTCACCCATCTCCGACGCCTCCTATTCGGCTCTGGTGGATGAACTCCTCAAATCCCCCGCCTATGGCGAGCACCGCGCGCGCTACTGGCTGGATGCCGCACGCTACGCCGACACCCACGGCCTCCACTTCGACAAAGAGCGCGAGATCTGGCCCTACCGCGACTGGGTCGTCAAAGCCTTCAATCGCAACGAACCCTTCGATCAGTTCACCATCGAACAGATCGCCGGAGACCTCCTGCCCAAGCCCACCGAAGACCAGCTCATCGCCACCGGCCTGCAGCGCTGCAACATAACCACCAATGAAGGCGGCACCATCGATGACGAAAACCTCGCCAACTACGCCAGCGACCGCGTGCAGACCCTCGGCTGGGTTTACATGGGCCTCACCACCAACTGCGCCCAGTGCCACGATCACAAGTTCGATCCCATCACGCAGAAGGACTACTACTCACTCGCTGCCTTCTTCCGCAACACCACGCAGAAGCCCAAGGACGGCAATGTGAAGGACGGCCTCGGCCCCGTCCTTGTGCTCCCCACCGACAAGGACCGCCCACGCTGGACCGCCCTGCCCGCCGAAATCGCCGCTGCTAAAACAAAGCAGGACTCTTCCCGCAAAGCCGCCAAGCCGCTCTTCGATCTCTGGCTCACCAGCGCCAAGCCCGAAGACCTCGACAAAGACGTGCCCAGCAAGGGCATGACCGCCCATGTGCCCCTCAATGAAGGCGCAGGCAGCGAAGTCACCGGCACCTGCGGCACCGCCAAAACCTTCAAAGCCGTCGGCGAAGTCACCTGGAAGCCCGATGGCAAACTGGGCCCTGCTCCTGTCATGAAACCGAACGGCACCTTCGAGATCGGCGACGTGGGCGACTTCGAAAAAGATCACGCCTTCAGCTACGGAGCCTGGGTGCGCGCAGACCGCGCCGGTGTCTCCGGCGGTATTCTCGCCCGCATGGATGAAAAGAACGGCTACCGCGGCTGGGACCTCTTCCAGAGCGACACCCGCCTCTCCGTCCACATCGTCAGCAAATGGCCCGACGATGCCATCAAAGTCTCCACCGCCAAGCCCGCCTTGCGCCCCGGCGTCTGGCAGCATGTGTTCGTCACCTACGATGGCCGTGGCAAAGCCGGCAGTGTGCGCATCTTTGTGGACGGCGTCGAAGCCCCCATCAAGCCCGATACCAACGCCCTCAAAGGCAGCATCAAGACCACCACCCCCACCCGCATCGGCCAACGCAGCAACGGGGCCTACTTCAGCGACGGCGGCGTGCAGGACGTGCGCATCTATGACCGCCAGCTCACCCCAGTCGAAGTGCAGACCCTTTCCAAGGTCGGTCCACTGCGCACCATGCTCGCCGCGAAAAAACGCGGCCCCAAGCAGCAGGAGGCGCTCTTCGAACACTTCCTCGTCACCCGCGATGCCGCCTATCAGGCAGCCCTCGCCAGCAGCACCAAGCTCACCGCCGAGCAGGACGCCATCAAGGCCCGCAGCCCCCTCACGCACATTCAGGAGGAGCGCATGGATTCCAAGCCCATGGCCAACATCCTCATGCGCGGCCAGTATGACAAAGTGGGCGATGCCGTCGAAGCCGCCGTGCCCGCAGCCCTCGGCAAACTGCCTGCAGGAGCACCACAAAACCGCCTTGGCCTCGCCAAGTGGCTCGTCAGTCCAGAAAACTCCCTCACCTCACGTGTGACGGTCAATCGCTTCTGGCAGGAGCTCTTCGGCACCGGCCTGGTGAAGACCAGCGAAGACTTCGGCATCATGGGCGACGCGCCCACCCATCCCGAACTGCTCGACTGGCTCGCAGTCGAGTTCCGCGAAAGCGGCTGGGACGTGAAGCGCCTCTTCAAGCTCTTCGTCACCTCCGCCGCCTATCGGCAGGCCGCCATCCTCACCCCGGAGAAGATCGAAAAAGACCGCGACAACGCCCTCCTCTCTCGCGGCCCTCGCTTCCGCATGGATGCGGAGATGATCCGCGACTACGCCCTCGCCGTCAGCGGCACCCTCTCGCCCCGCATGGGCGGCCCCGGCACCATGCCCTACCAGCCGGAAAACGTCTGGGAAGTTGTCGGAATGGGCACTGAAAAATACAAGCAGGACAACGGCGAAAACCTCTACCGCCGCACCCTCTACAACTTCTGGAAGCGCACCGCCCCCTCGCCCAACATGGAGGTCTTCAACGCCCCCACCCGTGAAGTGAGCTGCGTCCGCCGCGACCGTACCAACACGCCGCTGCAGGCCCTCGTCACCATGAACGACCCCCAGTTCATCGAAGCCGCCCGCAACCTCGCCCAGCACACCCTCGAAAACGTCAAAGGCGACGACACCACCAAGTTCACCGCCATCGCCGAACGTGTCCTCTGCCGCCCGCTTAAAGCCCAGGAAACCCCCATCCTCACCGCCAGCCTCGCCGACCTGCGCAAATTCTACGGCAGCAAACCCACCGACGCCGAAGCCCTCCTCAAAGTCGGCGAATCCAAAACCGACTCCAACCTCCCCAAACCCGAACTCGCCGCCTGGACCATGCTTTGCAACGAGCTCATGAATCTGGACGAAGTGCTGAACAAGTAATGACCTATTTGACACCCAGCTTGAACCCCAGGCCAAAAGCCCGCAGCAGATCCATCTGGCAAATTCTGCTAGCAGCACTGTTGCTGCTCTTGGTGACTCCCGGAGTTCTGTTCATCGCTGGATTACTGTCTATCCGTAGTCATTTGGAAAAGACAGAGAGCTTCTACCCTCATGTAACTTTTGAACAGATGCAGGTCGTGGAGCAGAATACAGGCATTCACTTCCCCAAAGGATCGGAGGCACTTTGTTATTTCTACAACAGTGTGGATTGCATTGATCCTTCAATGCAGGCAAAGATCCGAATCCCCTCAGACGTCGTTCAAGAATTCAGAACGAAAGAACTAAAATCCGCGAGTTCCGATTTAGCCACAGTCAGCGGTGATTTTCGTCCATGGTGGAAATCAAAACACCATATCAAAATTGCGGAAGGTGAATTCAACGTTGAATCCGCTTTTGTCCAATGGGCGCTTGGAACTGAAAACGGCGATCACATTCTCTACATTCACTGGATGGTCGTCTAACCCCTCCCAACTTTAAACTTTTAACTCTTCTTCCTATGAGCATCCTCCACGAATGGGACACCTACCAAACTCGCCGCCAGCTTTTCGCGCGCGGCAAAAACGTGCTCGGTGGCGCCGCCCTCGCATCTCTCCTCGGCGAATCGTTCGCCAATGCGTCAAACCAAGCCGCCATGGGGCCTCAGTTCGCCCCCAAGGCCAAGCGCGTCATCTACCTGCACATGGTCGGCGGCCCCGCTCAGATGGACTTGTTCGACTACAAGCCTGAGATGCAGAAGTGGTATGACAAAGACCTGCCGCCGAGCATCCGCAACGGCCAGCGTCTCACCACCATGACCAGCGGCCAGGCGCGCTTCCCCATCGCGCCCTCGAAGTTCAACTTTGCCCAGCGCGGCCAGTGCGGCATGTGGATGAACTCCGACCTCCTTCCCAACCTCGCGAAAAATGCCGACGACATCTGCTGGATGCGCTCGCTCCACACCGAGGCCATCAATCACGAGCCCGCCATCTGCGCCATGCAGACCGGCAATCAGATCACCGGCCGTCCCTGCCTCGGCTCCTGGGCCTCCTACGGCCTCGGCAGCATGAATGAAAATCTGCCCACCTTCGTCGTCCTCATCGCCACGCCGACGAACCGCGAGCAGGAGCAGGCCATCTCCTCACGCCTCTGGTCCAATGGCTACCTCCCCGGCGAGCACGCCGGCGTTTCCTTCCGCAGCAAAGGCGATCCCATCCTCTTCATCAACAACCCTCCCGGCGTCCCTGACAGCGTGCGAAAACGCACCATCGAAGGCCTCAACGCCCTCAATGAGATCAACTACAAGCAGGTCGGCGATCCCGAAACACACACGCGCATCCAGCAGTACGAAATGGCCTTCCGCATGCAGGCCAGCGTGCCCGAGCTTACCGACATCAACAGCGAACCCGAGCACATCTTCAAGCTCTACGGCGAAGAAGCGAAAAAGCCCGGCACCTTTGCCAACAGCGTCCTCATGGCCCGCCGCCTCGCCGAGCGCGGCGTGCGCTTCACCCAGATCTACCTCAACAACTGGGACCACCACAGCAACGTCGGCGGCCGCATGCCCAGCCAGTGCAAAGACATCGACCAGCCCTGCCACGCCCTCATCGAAGACCTCAAGCAGCGCGGCATGTTTGACGACACCCTCATCATCTGGGGCGGCGAATTCGGCCGCACCATCTACTCCCAGGGCGGCCTCACCAAAGAAAACTACGGCCGCGACCACCACCCCCGCTGCTTCACCATGTGGATGGCCGGCGGCGGCTCCAAAGGCGGCGCCATCTACGGCGAGACCGACGACTTCAGCTACAACATCGTCAAAGACCCGCTCCACATCAGCGACTTCCACGCCACTGTCCTCCAGCTCCTCGGCTTCCACGCCGACCGCTTCAGCTACAAGTTCCAGGGTCTCGATGCCAAACTCATCGGCATCAATCCCGCGAAGCCCGTGAAGGCGCTGATGGCGTGATACTGCGGCGCACTGAGGTCGAGGCTTGAACGTAGGATGGGTGTGGCGACAGCCCGCCCGTCCATGAGCGTGCTTCAAACACCTCGGCATACGAGCTTCCTCGACGCGCACTGATCGGGAGTACGATAGGCTAGCTTCGCCTGTCTTCACATAGCCTCGGCTCTTTTGTCTGTCGATCAGCTCACTTCCTCAGCCCCCGAAATTTCCCCGGTGCCATCCCGGCATACCGGCTGAAGTGCCGTGTGAACGCACTCTGATCACACCACCCCGTCTCGATGGCAATATCCGCCAGCGAGCGCTCCGTCTCCCGCAGCAGCCGCGTCGCCTCATCCAGCCGCAGCTTGTGCAGCAGTTGCAGCGGACTCATCTGAAACAGCCTCTGCACCCGCTGCTCAAACTGGTAAACACTCAGCCCCGCCTTTTTCGCGATGTCCTCAATCCGGAGGCTCTCCGCAAAGTGCCGCTGCATGTGCTTCAGCGCCGCCGCCAGTTCCGCAAAGCCACCCGCCTTGTCACTCGGTGCATTCAGATCTCGCGAAATCCCCGCCACGCCGATGATGCGCCCCTTCGCATCGCGCAGCGCATGCTTCGTCGTCAGGCACCAGCCCGCCTTGCTGCCCGGGTAGATGTGCAGTTCCAGCTGATGCTCCACCGGCTTCCCCGTCTTCAGCACCGCCTCATCCTGCCGCGCATAGCTCGCCGCCAGCGCCGCCGGAAACACCTCCTCCGGCCGCTTGCCCATCAGCTTCGCCTTGTCCCCTCCCGCACACCGATCCGCCAGCGTCTGATTCACCCGCACATACCGCCCCGCCGCATCCTTGATGAAAAACACCACATCCGGCAGCGCATCAAACAGCGCCTCCGTCGTTGCATGCTCAGAAAATAGGCCGGTGGATTCCATCATTTTGACTGAATTGGCAGCCAGACAGCCAAAAAGCAATCAAGACCCTCTGCCCCTCCCCTCCACCCTTCCCACACTCCACGCTCTACAACATCACACCTCAGCCCCGCCCAAACCTCAGCACTCGGTTCAATTTCCAATTCTCAGTTTTCAGTTCCCAGTTTTCAGCCCTCCCCCTTTTTTCGCGTCTTTCCCCTCTTTCAGCCAATCACCTCTCATCCCACTCCCTTTTATGCCCACACTCCCCAAATGGTCCGGCGTCTTCCCCGCCGTCGTCACCCAGATGCACCAGGATCAGTCGCTCGATCTCCCCTCCTCTGCCCGTCACTTCGAGGCCCTCATCCAGTCCGGCATCTCCGGCCTCATTGTTTGCGGCTCCCTCGGTGAAAACCAATGTCTGCAGCCCGATGAAAAACGCGCCGTCCTCAAATGCGCCATCGACACCGCCAAAGGCCGCATCCCCGTCGTCAGCGGCGTCGCAGAGATGAGCACCCGCGCCGCCATCCAGTACATGCAGGACGGCGAGAAACTCGGTGCCGCCGGTTTCATGGTCATGCCCCCCATGGTTTACAAGAGCGACGCACGCGAGACCGAGCACTGGTTCCGCACCCTCGCCAAAGCCACGCCCCTGCCCTGGATGCTCTACAACAACCCCGTCGGCTATCACACCGACGTGACACCCGAGATGTTCGCCCAGTTCGCCGACATCGAAAACCTCACCTCCATCAAAGAAAGCAGCGCCAACCCGCGCCGTATCACCGAGCTGCGCAATCTCGTCGGAGATCGCTATCAGCTCTTCACCGGCGTGGACGACCTCATCCTCGAATGCTCCATCCTCGGCATCGACGGCTGGGTCGCCGGCAGCGGCATCGCCTTCCCCCACGAAAATCAAAAGCTCTGGGACCTCACCCGCGCCGGAAAGTGGGACGAAGCCCGCACCCTCTACCGCTGGATGCAGCCCCTCATGAAGCTCGATACCCACATCCACTTCGTCCAATACATCAAGCTTCTCTGCCAAGAAACCGGCCTCGGCAAAGAATGGTGCCGCGAACCCCGCCTGCCGCTCGCCGGAGTGGAACGCGAACAGGTGCTCAAGATCATCCGCGATGCCCTGGCGAAGCGCCCATCATGAAACGCATCCCCGTCATCGACTCCCACACCGGCGGCGAGCCCACCCGCGTCGTGCTTGGCGGCGTGAGCGCCGGAGAGCTCGAAACTTACCGCCGCGCCATCATCTGCGAGCCGCGCGGGCATGAGGTCATTGTCGGCGCACTCCTCCTGGAACCCACAGACCCCGCATGCGCCGCCGGAGTCATCTTCTTCAACAACGTCGGCCTCCTCGGCATGTGCGGCCACGGCATGATCGGCCTCATCATCACCCTCCGTCATCTCGGCCGCATTGCCGCCGGAGAGCACCGCATTGAGACCCCCGTCGGCATCGTCACCGCAACCCTGCACGAAGACAACCGCGTCAGCATCCAAAACGTTCCCTCATACCGCAAAGCCGCCTCCGTGCACGCAGGCGGCTTCACCGGAGACATCGCTTATGGCGGCAACTGGTTCTTTATGGTATCCGACCACGGCCTCGCCCTCACCAAGGCCAACATCCCCCACCTCACCCAAGCGGCTCTGGAAATGCGCACCGCCATCCACGCCGCCGGCCACCCGGAGGTCGATCACATCGAACTCTTCGCCCCGCCCCACGATCCCGCGAATCACAGCCGCAGCTTCGTTCTCTGTCCCGGTGCTGAATACGACCGCTCCCCCTGCGGCACCGGCACCAGCGCCAAGCTCGCCTGCCTCGCCGCCGACGGCAAACTCGCCCCCGGCGAAATCTGGCGTCAGGAAAGCATCATCGGCAGCGTCTTTGAAGCCAGCTACACTCCGACTGAAGGCGGAATCATCCCCACCATCACCGGCACAGCGTACGTGACTGCTGAGACCACCCTCATCCTCGACCCAGCCGACCCCTTCCATCTCGGCATTCCCCATCAGTGATGCGGTCACTCCTGCCCGCAATCCAGCGACTCCACATCACCCACCGCCCCGCGCCAGCGCCAGCATAGTGGTCCGCACAGTCCCCTGTGCGGCGCTCCGCCACCACCCACCGCCCGCTCCTTCGCGCCAGCGTTCCCGAAACCATCGCCGCACCCAACTCTTCCCAACTTTAAACCTTAAATTCTGCCGCCGCCCAGAGCCCCCATGAAACTCCCGCTCCTTCTCCTGCTCTCCACCACCGCACTGGCCGCAGACTTCGATCACGCCCTATCCCTGCCCAAACGCACCGAAAACCTCGTCTTCCGCGACCGCCTGAAACCCAACTGGCTGCCCGATGGCAAATCCTTCTGGTACCGCGTCCAGACCGGCCCCAAAACCCACGAATTCGTCCTCATCCAGGCCGAAACCGGAACCCGCACATCCGCCCCCACGCTTAAAGCCCTCGGCCTCCCAGAACAAGAGGCGCTCAAATCCTCCACCGCCAAAATAGAACTCCGCCGCACCACACGCACCGGCGAAGAGTCCGGCCTCAAGTTCATCAATCAGCTCGACACAGACCTCGATCTCTTCTGGATCAGCCAGGACGGCAAACACATCCGCTACGGCGGCATTCGCGCCGGTGCAGAGCGCGAGCAGCACACCTTTGACGGCCACGTCTGGCTCATAACCAGCCGCACCGGCGAACACCTGGCCATCATCGAAGCCGGGCCGCAGATTCAAACGCTGATCATCGACGGCAAGGGCCTCACCCCCGCCAAAAAAGAAAGTCAAAAAACAGAGACCCGAGACCACGCCCCGGATGGCACCTGCGTCGTCACATTCCAGTCAGACAAGGTGCCCAAGCGCCAGATCACAATCGTCGATTCCACACCCACAGGCCAGCTCCAGCCAAAGCTCAAAGTCCTCGACTACGTCAAACCCGGCGATCCCCTTCCCAAGCCGCAGATCGTCATCACCCACAAAGACGGCCGCACCCTACGCGTGCCTCAGGATCTTTATCCAAACCCCTTCACCGAATCCGGCAGACTGCCCCTCACCTGGGCACCCGACAGCCACGAGTTCTACTTCGACTACAACCAGCGCGGCCACCAGCTTTACCGCATCCTCGCCGCCGATGCTAAAACCGGCACCGTTCGCACCATCGTCGAAGAAACCTCCAAAACCTTCATCGACTACACCCACAAAACCTGGCGTCACTGGCTGCACGCCACCCACGAACTCCTCTGGATGAGCGAGCGAGACGGCTGGTGCCACCTCTACCTCCACGACACCCAAACCGGCCAGGTCAAAAACCAGATCACCCACGGCGCATGGCCCGTCCGCGAAGTCCTGCATGTTGATGACTCCAAGCGCCAGCTCTGGTTCCTCGCCAGCGGCCTGCGCAAAGAAGAAGATCCCTACCATCTCCACCTCTGCCGCATCAACTTCGACGGCACCGGCTTCCAGCAGCTCACTCAGGGCGATGGCAATCACCACATCGAGTTCTCCCCCAGCCGCGCCTTCTTCACCGCCAGCTACTCCCGCGCCGATCTCCCCCCCGTCCACGAGCTCCGCCGCAGCCACGATGGTTCCCTTGTCTGCACACTTGAAAAGGCCGACGCCACCCAACTTCTCGCCGCTGGCTGGACCATGCCCGAACGCTTCGTCGCCAAAGGCCGAGATGGCCAGACCGACATCCACGGCATCCTCATCAAGCCCTCTCACTTCGATCCCACAAAAAAACACCCCGTCGTCGAAGACATCTACGCCGGTCCTCACAGCGCCTTCGCGCCCAAGGACTTCGGCCGACTGCTCAATCATCACATCCTCGCCGAACTCGGCTTCATCATCGTCAAACTCGACGGCATGGGCACCAACCATCGCGGCAAAGCCTTCCACGATGTCTGCTGGAAAAACCTCAAAGACGCCGGATTCCCCGACCGCAAACTCTGGATCAAAGCCGCCGCCCAAACCCGCCCGTGGATGGACCTCACTCGTGTCGGCATCTACGGCGGCAGTGCCGGCGGTCAGAACGCCATGCGCGCCCTGCTCGATCATCACGACTTCTACAAAGTCGCCGTCGCCGACTGCGGCTGCCACGACAACCGCATGGACAAAATCTGGTGGAACGAGCAGTGGATGGGCTGGCCCGTCGATGAAAGCTACGCCCGCAGCTCCAACAAAGACGACGCCCACAAGCTGCAAGGCAATCTCCTCCTCATCGTCGGAGAACTCGACACCAACGTCGATCCCGCCAGCACCACGCAAGTCGTCGGCGCCCTCCAAAAAGCCGGCAAGACCTTTGACTTCATGCCCATCATCGGCACCGGCCACGGTGCCGCCGAAACACCCTACGGCTCCCGCCTCCGCATGGAGTTCCTCGTCCGCCATCTCAAGCCATAGCTCGAAGTGATGCGGGCACTCCTGCCCGCAATCCTGCGACTCCGCCACACCCACCTTCCTGGTAGTCCCTCTGCCTCTATCATTCGCCTCAATGCCCACCCACGTCACCATCCTCGGCGCAGGCGTCATCGGCCTCAGCACGGCGCTCTACTGCGCCCGGCGTGGCATGCAGGTCACCATCATAGATCGCAGTCCCGCACAGCGCGATGGCTGCTCCTTTGGCAATGCCGGCATGATCGTCCCCAGCCACTTCATCCCGCTCGCCGCCCCCGGCATGGTCAGCCTCGGCCTCAAATGGATGTGGAACCCCGAATCCCCTTTCTACATCAAGCCCCGCCTCGACACAGACCTCCTCACCTGGGGCCTCCACTTCTGGAAAGCGGCCACCAAAGACCGCGTCTCCGCCGCAGCCCCCATCCTCCGCGATCTCAGCCTCCTCAGCCGCCAGTGCTTTGAAGACATCGGCCTCGACTTCGGCCTCGTCAAAAACGGCCTCCTCATGCTCTGCAAGCAGCAGCACACCCTCGAAGAAGAAGCCCGCATGGCCGCACAGGCCAATGCCCTCGGCATCCCCGCCCAAGTCCTCGACTCCAAAGCCACCGCCGCCCTCGACCCCGGCGTCACCATGGACGTCTGCGGCAGCATCTACTTCCCCAAAGACTGCCACCTCCCCCCCGCCCGCTTCATCGCCGCTCTGGAGGCAGAGCTGCAACGCCTCGGCGTCCAGTTCCTTTGGAACACTGAGATCACCGGCTTCAAAACCGAGGGCGGCTCCCTGAAAGCCGTCGAGACCTCTCAAGGTCAGGTGGCAGGCCATGAAGTGGTATTATGCAGTGGTGTATGGTCTTCAGGTTTGTCACAGGATCTTGGACTTAAGCTGCCGATGCAGGCAGGCAAAGGCTACACCCTCACTCTTCCCAGTCCCCGTCAGCTCCCCGAACTCTGCACCATCTGCACCGAGGCACGTCTCGCGGTCACGCCCATGGATGGCGCGCTCCGCGTGGGAGGCACCATGGAGATGGCAGGCATCGATGAAACCATCACCCACCGCCGTGTGCGCGGCATCACACGCGCTTTCCCCCTCTACTTCCCCGCCTTCGAAGAAAACGATTTCGCCGAAGTCAAACCCTGGAGCGGCTTGCGCCCCGTCTCCCCCGACGGCATGCCCTACATCGGCCGCACCCGGCGCTGGAAAAACCTCACCATCGCCACCGGCCACGCCATGATGGGCCTCAGCCTCGCACCAGCCACAGGAAAGATCGTGAGCGATCTGATCGTCGGAGAAAAGCCACCCGTCGCCCTCCACCTGATGTCACCCGACCGCTTTTCATGAAAACACTCATCATCGCACTTGGGCTCATCGCCACCACCACGCTCGCGCTGGACCGCCCCCGGCTGCAGATCATCAATGCCGCCCCCAGAGAAGTGGAGGTATTCTGGCTCAAGCCGGACGGCGACCGTATTCCCAATGGCAAGATCGCCCCCGGCAAAGACAACATCATCGGCACCACTCTGGGCCATCGCTTTGTCATCGTGGATGGTCAGAAGGAAACCGAAGTTGTCTGCAAAGTTCGCGTGCAGGGCTTCCGCTATGACCCGCAGACAAAAGACGGCGTACCTGCATGCTACACGCAGCGCGAGAGTGCCCATGGCTTCCCCATCGTCGCCACGGCAAAGACGAATCCTTATGCTCTCAAAGAGGTGGTCTACCTTCTCAATCTCATGCTCGACCACCGGCCTGATGTCCGGCAGGCCATGATCGACAGCGGCGCGCGCATGATCATCATGGCACATGATGAATACACCACCGATCTGCCGGAGTTTGCCCGCCTCGCGCACGAGCCCGTGAAAGGCTATGAGGCCCTCTCCGCCAAAGCCTACTGGGACAGCCGTGCACGCGGCCTGGGCGGCAGCCAGACAGATCCTTTCTGCTCCTGTGCCGAGGAGAATGTGCTGGGCTTGCCCGGAGATCCTTATGAGAAGGAGTGCATCGTCATCCACGAATTTGCCCATTGCATCCACCTGCGCGGCCTTCTGAACGTGGACCCAACTTTCGACACACGGCTGAAGGCAGCCTACGATGCAGCCATGAAGGCAGGGCTCTGGCGCGGCAAATACCCCAGTGTCAACCACCATGAATACTGGGCTGAGGGCGTGCAGAGCTGGTTTGACGACAACCGCGTGAACGACCACGACCACAACCACGTCCATCTGCGTTCCCAGCTCATCGAGTACGATCCCGGTCTCGCCGCACTTTGCCGCGAGGTCTTTGGAGACACCGAGCTGCATTACACCAAACCAGCCAAGCGCCTCACCGGCCACATGGCCGGCTATGATCCCTCCAAAGCCCCCACCTTCGCCTGGCCCGAGCCCTTGCAGGCAGCGCGTGAGATGATCAAAAACAAAGCACGCAAACGCGATGCTGACGCCAACGCCGCACGCGAGATCCGCAGCATCGAAGGATGGAAAGTGAGCATCAGCCGCGAACTGCTGACGAAAGATGCAGAACTGACCGGCAAGGCGCTGCATCTGCTGACCCGGCAGCTCCAGGAAATCGTGCGCGTGATTCCGCCAAAAGCGGTGGACGAACTGCGCAAAGTGCCTCTCTACTTCAATCCTCAATACCCCAAATCACCCCCGCGCGCAGAATACCACCCTGGCGCTGGCTGGCTCCAGGAAAACGGCCGCGACCCCGTGATGGCCAAGGGCGTGGAGTTCACCAACGTGAGCATCTTCGAGGCGGAAACCCGCCGCATGCCCAACTTCGCCCTGCACGAACTCGCACACGCCTACCACGACCGTGTGCTGGGCTATGACCATCCCGAGATCGAAGCCGCCTTTCAACATGCCAGAGCCGCCGGCAAATACGACAAGGTGGAGCGTCAGGACTCCGAAGGCCGCAAGCGCCTGGCCAAAGCCTATGCCATGACGAATGCGCGTGAATACTTCGCGGAATGCAGTGAAGCATTTTTCACCCACAACGATTTTTACCCCTTCACCAAAGAACAGCTGAAGCAGCACGACCCAGAAATGTTTGCGCTGCTGGCAAAACTCTGGGGGACAACACCATGAAAACCATCCTGCTCATTACCATCCTTCTGGCCACGCAGCTTCATGCGAAGCCATTGAAAGTCTTCATCCTCGCAGGACAGTCCAACATGGAAGGTCATGCCAGGATCGAAACCTTTGACTACATCGGCGATGATCCAGCCACGGCTCCGCTGCTGAAGCAAATGCGCGGGCCGGATGGCCAACCGACAGTATGCGATCACACCTGGATTTCCTATTACACCGGCAAATACGACGGCAGCGCGAATGGAGAGGGCACGGGGAAACTCACCGCTGGCTTTGGTGCGCGAGACGATGCGACGAAGTCGAACGGCAAGATCGGTCCGGAGTTCACCTTCGGCCTCACGATGAATGCCGCGCTGAAGGAGCCCGTGCTCATCATCAAGACCGCGTGGGGAGGCAGAAGCCTGAACACCGAGTTCCGTCCGCCGAGCGCGGGGCCGTATGAAATCAACGACTACCAGAAGAAGCTCTACTATGGCCCGCCCGGTCACGGTGTTCCGAAGGACATGAACCAGTGGCTCGCGGAGAAGAAAAAGGAAACCGGGCGCTTCTACCGCTACATGGTCGAGCATGTGAAACGTGTGCTCGCTGATCCGAAACGCGTGTGCCCGGCCTACGACGCCGCACAGGGCTACGAGATCGCGGGCTTCGTCTGGCTTCAGGGATTCAACGACATGGTGGATGCCCACACCTATCCCGAACGCGGCAAGCCCGGGCGCTTCGCGGCTTACAGCGACCTCCTCGCCAAGTTCATCCGCGATGTGCGCAAGGACCTGGGAGCACCGAAGATGCCCTTCGTGATCGGTGTCATGGGCGTCGGCGGCATGAAGGCCAATCAGGAAACCGTGGCCTTCCGCGAGGCCATGACCGCCCCCTCCCTCCTGCCCGAGTTCAAAGGCAACGTCGTGGCCGTACCAACAGCACCCTTTTGGTCTGACGAACTCGGAGCCATCGACGACAAGCGGGCTCAAGTCCGCCAGATGGGCTTCTATTTAAACTCGAAGAACAAAGACCACGCCAATGCCGACGGCCACATGACCGAGGAGCAAAAGCGCGAGCACCTGAAGCAGTATGAAGCAAAACTGATCTCTCCTGCCGAAGTCGCACTATGGAATCGTGGCGCCTCCAATGCAGGCTACCACTACCTCGGCTGCGCCAAAACCTTCACCCTCATGGGCCGCGCTTTCGCCGAGGCCAATCTAGCACTGCTGAATCCACAGCAAGCACCCGCCCCCTCCTCAGAACTGCGAGAGGGCGAGATGGCCGGCTATCTCTTTGCGCCCACAGAAAGAGTACCTGAAGAGTTCAATGCCGGCTTCTCCCTCTACGCAGCAGCATGGCCGCTGGTGGCCATTTATCCGGGCCACAAGTTTCAAACTGGCCTCTGCGGCACCTGGATGCACCCGCAGTATGAGGAGGGAAAAAAGCCGGAGGGCAAATGCTACACCGACATCGAGGGCGGGCTGGGCTGGTGGCGCGACACCCATTTCCCCACCACCACACCCAAGTTCATCATGGGCGGCGTGGGGCCAAACTTCACCTTCATCGCGAATGGTCCCGGCTACGGCGCAGGCACCTGGGAAAAGCCGCGCGGCCAGTATGGCGTCGCACAGCTCAGCCCCTGGCTGCTGTTTCCTCTGGATGGCCTGAACCTCAAGCAGGGCACCCGCGGCGAGCTCTTTGGCTACGGCTACCTGCCGCTTCCGCTGACAAATCCGAAGACCACCACGGCAGGCAAAAACCTCCCCACGGGAAACCAGTGCTGGACCCTGTTTCTCAACACCGGAAACTTCAAAGGCCCGGCGGCTTTCTTCACGCCGTTCTTCTGGTCGCAATCCAAGATCGATCACCCGGAGTGGGCGGACATGCTGCTGGACACACGCCCCACCGGCCCAAACAAACCGATCCAGATGGAGACCCAGCACGTGCCTGCCATGCTCAGCAAAGATGCATCTGGCGCCGAGCTTGCGCGTGTGGCACCCACCTCGTTTCCCGTCGGCGCAGATGGCACCTCCACCGTGCTGCATCGCCTGACCGCATATAAAAAGTCCGCTCTATGGGACGATGTGGAAAAGTGGTTTGCCGGTGGCCCCACGGCCAATGGCGCGATCAAGGCAGAGGCCGCCGTTCTTCACACCTTCCGCTCAGGCGGCGGCTCAAACTGGAGCATCTATCCGCCCGGCACACAGCGTGAGGAAAAAGTGCCTCTGGCCTGGAAGTCCTTCGCCACCTCCTTCGCGCCAAATCCGATCACCTTTGCCTACAAGTGGGACCCGCAGCTCACTCGCCGCAGCGCAGGCCTCGTGACACTGCCCGAGTACTTCACGCTCGGCACCGACGGCAAAAGGCCGCAGTGGAATGTACTGCCTCCAAAGGATGTGCCCACCGACTCAGGCTTGGCCCAGCATCAGTTTATCACTCCCGCTGAAAAGCCTCAGGAGCCACGCACCACACCCGAAGATGCCACAAGCTGCTGGAAGAAGCCAGGACCTGTGGCAGGCCCCTTCAAAGCCCGCCTCGGCGATGGCAGCGTGGTCGCTTATTACTGGTATCGCTTTGCCGACCAGCCCGCCATGCTCAATGCCGACCTCAGCGACGCGGAGCGCGAGCAGGTGCAGGCCCGCGTGGAAAAGCTGCATCGCGCCTGGACGAAGGACCGCGACTACCTCACACCACCCGATTTTGGCACACTGGCAGACATTGATCCCGCCCTGATCCTCACACCACCAAAGGGGCTGGAAATCGGCTACGTCCCCATCGCCACACGCCAGGAGTTGGAGAAATAGCTCATCTCATGTCATGAAATCACCCGGGCTCATTTTCACACTGATCATCCTCTGCTGCGGCAGCGTGCTGGCGGCAGAGCGTCCAAACGTGCTGCTCATCCTGGCCGATGATCTCGGTTATGGCGACCTGCGCTGCTACAATGAGAAATCAAAGGTGGAGACACCGAACATCGACCGTCTGGCACGTGAGGGCATGCGCTTCACAGACGCTCACAGTCCGGCCACCGTCTGCACGCCTTCACGCTACAGCCTCATGACGGGGCAGATGGCCTTTCGGGTGCCGAATGGCGGCACGGTGTTTCAAGGCGCAGGCGGCCCCAGCCTGATCGCGCCCGGACGCCTCACCCTGCCAGCGATGCTGAAAAAGCAGGGCTACGCCACCGCCGCTGTGGGCAAATGGCACGTGGGCCTTACCTTTCGCGATGCCCTCGGCGAAGCAATTCACCAGGGAAAACTGGAAGACGTAAAGCGCATCGACTTCACCCGCCGCATCGAAGGCGGCCCGTTGGATCATGGCTTCGAGCGTTTCTTTGGCACCGCCTGCTGCCCCACTACGGATTGGCTCTACGCTTTCATTGACGGCGATCGCATTCCGGTGCCTCCGCAGGACCCGTTGGACAGATCAAAGCTCCCCAAGCACCCGTATGCCAACGACTGCCGCGGAGGCCTCATCGCACCCGATTTCCCCATGCAGGAGGTGGACCTGCTCTTCCTCAAAAAAAGCCGCGAGTTCATGCAGCAGCATGTGAGATCAAATCCTGAGAAGCCCTTTTTCCTCTACCATGCCGCGCAGGCTGTCCATCTGCCATCCTTTGCAGCCCCGGAGTTTCAAAACAAGACGCAGGCAGGGCCGCATGGCGACTTCATCGCAGAGTTCGATCACATCGTGGGCGAGTTGATGCAGGAACTGGAAAAACTCGGCATCGCGGACAAAACAATCGTCCTCTTATCCAGCGACAACGGCCCCGAAACCACCAGCGTCGTGCACATGCGCAGCGACTATGATCACGATGGCGCACGCCCTTGGCGCGGCATGAAGCGCGATGCTTGGGAAGGCGGCCACCGTGTGCCTCTCATCGTCCGCTGGCCGGGCCACGTGAAGGCCGGCAGCAGCAGCGATCAACTGGCCTGCCTCACCGATGTGATGGCCACGCTCGCGGCCATCACAGGCGCGGAGCTGCCACGCAACGCGGCGGAAGACAGCTTCAATCTGCTGCCAATACTCACAGGGCAGGCGGCTGCCCCCATCCGCCCCTACCTGCTCATGCAGGCCTTCAGCGGACAGCGCACACTTTCCATCAGGCGCGGAAACTGGAAGTACATCGACCACCGAGGCTCCGGCGGAAACAACTACGCTAATCCCGAACTCAAACGATTCGCACTGCCCGGAGTCGCGCCTGAAGCACCAGGCCAGCTCTACGATCTCGCCAGCGATCCCGGTGAAACCACCAACCTTTATTTCAAACACCCGGAAATTGCCGCAGAGCTGAAGGCCCTGCTGGAGCAATCCAAACGCGAAGGCCGCAGCACCACTCCGCCACAACCATGAGCGCCGTTTCCATCTTCAATGACGTCATCGGCCCCGTGATGCGTGGGCCATCCAGTTCACACTGCGCAGCAGCTCTGCGCATCGGACGTCTGGCACGAGATCTGATGGAGGGAGACATCACGGAGGTGCTGGTCGAGTTTGACCGCAGCGGCTCCCTGCCCACCACGCACGAAAGCCAGGGCAGCGACATGGGCCTCTTCGGCGGCCTGCTCGGCTGGGACGCCGATGACGAGCGGCTGCCCGGCTCCTCACAGGCTCTCGCAGAAGCCGGCATCAAGCTGCGCATCGAAACCGTGGACGTCGGAGATCCGCACCCGAATACCTACCGCCTCACCCTGAGCAATGCACGCGAGCAGCGCTCACTCATCGCCATCTCCACCGGTGGCGGCATGGTGCAAGTGCTCATCATCGACGGCGTGCCCATGCCCATGGACGGCGGCTATCATGAGACCCTCATCTGGCTCCCGAAGACAGCACACCCTGATTTTGAGGCGGATCAGGTGCTGCGACACGCCTCAGGCGATCTCCAGATTCTTCAGATAAAAGGCGCTTCATTTGTGAGCACCGCGCATCTGCCCGTCATTGCCGTCAAACGTCTCTCCCCCGTGCTGCCGGTCCCCTCGCGCAAAGACATGCATGTCCCCTTCACCAGCTGCGCCGAAATGCTCGCCCAGGATGGCACAAAGCAAACACCCCTTTGGCGTCTCGCTCTGGCCTATGAGATGGCGCGCGGACAATTCACCGAACGCGAAGTCATCGATAAAATGATCGCCATCTTGCACATCCTTCGCAAGTCGATCGCCAGCGGCATCACAGGCACCCAGTATGAAGACCGCGTTCTGGGACACCAGAGCGGACGCTTCCAAGAACTCATGCAAGTCGGCAAGCTGCTGGATGGCGGCGCGCTCAATCGCATCGTGCTCTACGTCACCGCCTTGATGGAAGTGAAAAGCTCCATGGGCGTCATCGTCGCCGCGCCCACGGCGGGTGCCTGCGCGGCTCTGCCCGGCGCAGTCATCGGCATGGCGGAGGCCATGGGAAAATCCGAGGAGGACATGGCTCAGGCCATGCTCGCCGCCGGACTCATCGGCGTCTTCATCGCCACGCGCTGGACCTTCGCAGCAGAGGTCGGCGGCTGTCAGGCAGAGGGCGGCTCGGCAGCCAGCATGGCCGCTGCCGCACTCGTCACACTCGCAGGCGGCACGCGGGATCAGGCCATCTCCGCCGCATCGCTCGCCTTCCAGAGCATGCTGGGCCTGATCTGCGATCCCATCGCCAATCGCGTCGAAGCTCCGTGTCTCGGCAAAAACGTCATGGCCGCCAGCAATGCCCTCTCCTGCGCCAACATGGCGCTGGCAGATTTTGATCCTCTCATCCCGCTGGATGAAGTGATCGATGCCGCCAAAAACGTCGCCGCCATGATGCCGCGCGAGCACCGCTGCACCTCCCTCGGCGGACTGGCGATCACGCCCTCTTCGTTGGAGATCGAGCGAAAACTGGGCGCTCGCAAAGCGCAGGGCTGCGGTGGTTGCGGCTGCCATTGACCCCGCCGCCCCCGGAGCCGCCATGCAGGAGTTCCGTGAAAGAGGGTTGCGATGAAGGGATTATTCTCTTAGCCAAGTTTCACCCCCTTTCATGGCCCAAACATCCCCCCATTCTCGATTTGCCTGGCTCACGCTTGGCCTGCTGACGGCGTACGCTTCTGCCGCCGAGCATCCCGGTGCCGTCATTTACCAAAAGATGTGCCAGGAGTGCCACGGCGCCAAAGGCCAGGGTGTGAAGGACAAGTTTGATGATCCTCTTACCGGCGATCTCACACTGGATGCTCTGACGCGCAAAATCGAACGCACCATGCCGGAGGACAAAGAAGGCACCTGCGTGGGTGAAGATGCCAAACAGGTGGCCGCCTACATCTACGATGCCTTTTACTCCGCCGCCGCTCAGGCGCGCAGCCATCCGCCAGATCAGGACCTGAGCCGCCTGACTATCTCTCAGTATCGCGCTTCTGTGATGGACCTCATCGGGCGTTTCCGCATGGGCCCGGGTTTTGACCGCCCCGTCAATCCCGAGGCAGGGCTGAAAGCCAGTTATCGCGGCGTCGAACTGCCAAAGCCCGGCGAGAAGGCGGTGGACACCACGCCGAAAGACGGCATCAAAGCCAAGCGCCCAAACTACAAGTTTGAGCGTGTCGATCCGCAGGTGGCGTTTCACTTTGGCGCAGGCAGTCCCGACAATGCGAAGATGGAAGCCGAGCAGTTTCAGGACTCCTGGGAAGGCAGCGTGGTTGCCGAAGAAACCGGCGTCTACGAATTCATCCTCAAGACCGAAAACGGCGCACGTCTCTGGATCAATGACACCACTGAAAACGATGCCCTCATCGATGCCTGGGTGAGCGCGGGCCCCACCGTGCGCGAAGAAAAGAAAAGCATCTTCCTCGTCGGCGGGCGCGCCTACCGGCTGCGGCTGGACCATTTCAAATTCAAGGAGCAGTCCGCCTCCATCGAACTCCTGTGGAAGCCGCCCCATGGCGTGACCGAGATCATCCCCCAGCACGCGCTGCGCACTGACCGCCCGCGTGAACTCATGATCGTGCGTACCAACTTTCCCGCTGATGACCGCAGCGTGGGTTATGAGCGCGGCACCTCCATTTCCAAAGGCTGGGATCAATCCGCCACCGAGGCCGCCATCTCCACCGCCGAGCACGTTGAGGAGAATATAAACGAACTCGCCGGCACCAAAGCTGACGCGCCAGACCGCTTGGAGAAACTCAAGAAGTTCGCCTTCACCTTCGTCGAGGCCGCCTTCTGCCGCCCGCTCACAGATGAGCAAAAGCAGCTCCACGTGGAAAAGATTTTCTCCTCCGCCAAGAGCCCGGAGCAGGCCGTGAAGCGCGTGGTGCTATTCACTCTGAAATCCCCGCAGTTTCTCTACCCCGAACTGCGCGAAAGCGAAAAGCCCGACGACTTCGCCTTTGCCTCACGTCTCGCCCTGACTCTGTGGGACTCCATCCCTGACCGGAAGCTCATGCAGGCCGCCACGTCTGGCAAACTTCACACGCCCGAGCAGATCCGCGCTGAGGCACAGCGCATGCTGCCGGACCCGCGCACGAAGGCAAAGTTGCACGGCTTCTTCCACCACTGGCTGGAGCTCGAACGCGCCGAGGGCAATGCCAAGGACTTGAAGATCTTCCCCGGCTTTGATGACAGCGTGCTGGCAGACCTGCGTGAATCACTCTTCGAATTCCTCGACCAGGTCGTCTGGAGCCCCCAGTCCGACTACCGCCAGCTCCTGCAGGCTGATTACCTGCTGCTCAACGACCGCCTCGGCAAATTCTACGGCACTCCTGTAAAGGGCGGCGACTTCCAGCAGGTGGCCTTTGATCCGAAGCAGCGCGCCGGTGTGGTCACCCATCCGTATTTGCTCTCCTCACTGGCCTCCAGCCGCGCCACCTCGCCCATCCATCGCGGCGTCTTCCTCACGCGCAACATCGTCGGTCTCTCGCTGCGTCCCCCGCCCATGGCCGTCACCTTTGATGAGAGCCACTTCAATCCCAAGCTGACCATGCGTGAGAAGATCACCGAACTGACGCGCAACAAGACCTGCATGTCCTGCCACTCCACCATCAACCCCCTCGGCTTCAGCCTGGAAAACTTCGACGCCATCGGTCGCTGGCGCACGCAGGACAACAACAAGCCTGTGAATGCCGCCGGCGAATTTGCCGATGACGAAGGCAAGGTCGTGCACCTGAGCGGCCCGCGCGACATCGTGAACTACGTCGCCACCAGCCCCTACGGCCACCGCGCCTTCATCCGCCAGCTCTTCAATCATTTCGTCAAGCAGCAGCCGCTCGCCTATGGCCCACAGACGCTTGAAGATCTCCAGAAGAGCTTTGCGGCATCGAGCTGCAATGTGCAAAAATTGCTCGTCGATCTCACGCTTCTGGCCGTGCTCAATGGCAAGGATATGGCCGCAGCATCTCAATAGTTGATAACATTTCAAAAACTAGTTTTCCGCAACGCGCGCGTGAGTCCCTCGGTGTTTGCATTTCCAGCGCTGGTAGGGCTGGTTGTCCTCAACCAGCCGCCTTCGAAGCCCCTGATGTGCGAGCAGATAAAAGCCTGCTGAACGGCAATGGTTTTTATCAAAACGCTGCAAACCTGCTCAGTTTCATCCATGGACTTAAGCTGAAGGCAACGAGGTTGCCACCAACCTCTCACCCAAACAGAGGCATCAGCGCTCCGACAATCAGAATGATCAACAGCACCAGCGCCACCCACCACCAGAGGTTCATGCCCAGCGGTTGCTTGGACTTCTTGCCGCCAAACTCACGCGCCACGAAGTCGTCGTAGTCGAACTCGTCATCCGGCAGATCCAGGCCATCCGCATGCGTGTCGCCACTCCAGCCAGACTTCGCACAGGCACCGCAATCATCACAAGCAGCGGCTCCTCTGGGCACCCATTCACCACACACCGGACACTGCCCCGGAGGCTTGAACCGCCCGCTCATGGCACCGAAATCAAAGAAGGTTGGCGGGAGAGAGTCCTCTCGCTCGCCGCAAAGTGAGCGGCAGACGTGTGCAAACGGTGGAATGATTCGCTGTCTGCCATGCCGCCCAGATTCAACAGCGGTGCCCATCCCGCCTGCCGCGACTGATTTTCCACGGCCCCGCGGCGCAGCGGCGTGAGCATGATCAGCACCACTGCGAGGGTCACGGTGGCTGCGAGCGTCTGGCTCGTGGTTCTGGCACGTTGCCGGGTCATGTTAAATCCTGATTATTAACAAATCCAAAATAATGTCAACCCGCGAGTTTGCCCGCCCTTTTTGCTTGTTTTCACTCGTTTATCAGCCAGCGATGCGCGGTGATTTTGATCCTAACCGCAGGTTTTGGCGATGGGCATAACACCGCCGCACGCTCTGTGGCGGAGGCTCTGACCCGTCTATGCCCCGATGAGAAAATCGAGACCAGCGATCTCATCAGCGAGGCCCAGCCCCTCATATCCGATGTGTGCAAAAGCCTGTACCAATTCGCCATCACCCACTGGCCGGCCGGCTGGCGCATGACCTATGATCTCATGGGCCGCCCTTCAGTCACCGGGCCGGATGCCCTCTGGCAATCCGCCATGGTGAACGCTCTGAAAGCGCGCATCAAGCAGGAGCAGCCACGTCTGATCATCAGCACCTATCCCCTGTACGCCATCCTGCTGGAGTCCTTGTCCAAACAGCAGGCCGTGCCGCCGCTCTGCACCGTCATCACCGACTCCATCAGCGTGAATCGCGTCTGGGTTATGTCTCGCAGCGAGCTCTTCTGCGTGGCCGATGACGAGACCAAAAAAGTGGTCATCAGCTTCGGCGTGCCTGAGTCAAAGATCCGCGTCACCGGCTTCCCGGTGGATCTCGCATTCACGGAGCCACTCCCCGAGCAGCCGCCGGTTTCGCATGCCCGCATTCTTTACCTGCCCTCCACCACGGGCCGGCGCGTCGCAGCCACTCTGGAAGCATTAAAACCCCTCTTCCGCAGCGGCGTGAAAATGACCCTGCCCGTGGGCAAGCACGACAAGCGCCTCTACCACGTCCTGCGGCGCTTCACGGACTCCATGCCGCCAGACACCATCGAAATCATCGGCTGGACCAAGCGCATCCCGGAATTCCTTCGCACGCATGACGTCGTCATCTGCAAGGCCGGAGGAGCCATCCTTCACGAAGTGATGGCCGCCAAAATCCCCGCCGTCATCGACTACGTGGTGCCCGGCCAGGAAGAGGGCAA
The DNA here is from genome assembly GCF_044222345.1 of Prosthecobacter sp. Taxonomy (GTDB): domain Bacteria; phylum Verrucomicrobiota; class Verrucomicrobiia; order Verrucomicrobiales; family Verrucomicrobiaceae; genus Prosthecobacter. The sequence goes on along the minus strand of NZ_JBGANL010000007.1, from coordinate 33,848 downwards.
TGCCGAAATGATCACCAAGCACGATGGCGGCATCGTCACCAACAGCGCCCGGGAAACCGCCGCCGCCGTCGAAAGCATCCTCACCAACAACAGCGCCGTGGGCCGCCGCATGCGCGCCAGCATGGCCAAGATCAGTATGCCCGATGCCGCCGTGCGCACCGCCAAGGCCGCGCTGACCATCGCCAAGGTCTGAAACACGCTCATGGAACCAGCCCCCCCCGTGCCAGTCGTCTGCGCCATCATCGTGCGTGGTGAGCACATCATGCTCGCCCAACGCCCGCCCGACAAAAAGCTCGGCGGACTGTGGGAATTCCCCGGTGGCAAAGTGGAACCCGGTGAATCCGCTGAGACCGCCCTGCACCGTGAACTTCAGGAGGAACTCGGCTGCACCGTGCGCATCACGCAAACCCTCCCGCCCTTCGTCCACGCCTACGACTGGGGCAGCATCGAGCTCATCCCCTTCATCTGCGAACTCACTGCCGAAAGCCCTGCCCCTTACCCACACGAACACACCGCCTTGGTATGGGTGGAGCGCACCCAGTTGCAAAGCTACAATCTCGCCCCAGCAGATGTGCCGCTATTGGCAGGACTGATGTAGAAGTACGATGGACACTCTTGTCCGTCGGTCAGCGGCACCGAGCCATCCAAAATCTCCCCACGCTCATAGACCGCCAAGCAATCTGCCCATCTTATTCATGATTGCATCATAGACTGATGGCCCTGCCTTGAAGACCAACGGCCTTCCGTCTTTCAGCCCAGGGGTGCCGAGCTTTAGCGAGTGCCCCCCTGGGTTCTGCCGGCCCGGGGAAGCAAACCCAGCACCTTCTTCACGCGCCCCGTCCTCCAGAAGCGTCTCCCGGCCCTTCCGCATCGGGACGCCTGTGCCTGCCACACTCCCTCACTCCACCGGCTTCGGCTTCCCCCACGCACCGCGTTTCTTGGCTTGCGCCTCGCGCTCCAGCGCACGCAGATGGCTTTCAAAATCATACTCACGGCGTCCATCCGGCATCCACGTGCCCTTCGTGTGAATCCGGCACAGTCCTGCCTTCACCAGTTTCTCTGAAAGTTCCTCCCCGTCATCAAAGAACACCAGCGCATACGAGCGGGCGCTGTCATACACGCGCTCCCAGCGTGTCTGAATGATGAAGCGCTGCTCATGCAGCAGTTTCTCAGTAAAGACCTTCGCCTCCAGCCCCAGATGCTCCGTCTGCGGAATGCTCAGTCCCCCAAAATAAGCCGCCTGATCCTTCAGCCGGTTTTTCACCAGCGGATACAACCGCTTTTCCGGGCAATCGACGAAATACAATCTCAGCACGTGCTCGCCGCCCTCATGCGTGATCTTGAAGCTGTCGCCATCATTGCCTGCATCCTCGACGAGCTGGGCATTGGCCAGTGCCACAAACCGGCTCTCCACCCCCGGCGCCTGGGTTGACACCGGTTTGTCACGGTAATGATTCCATGCCTGCAGCAGCGCAAGAGACAGCCACAGCAGCCACCACAAAAATCGCGACCCGCTCGACGACCGCCGTTTCATGTCCCGCGTTTGTTGCCAAACAAATCAATGTGCAGCCTCGGGGAGTAGCGCCAGCCCGTGCGCTTGCACACCTCCACCAGCCAGGCCTGTCGAGCCTTGAGCGCCTCCTGGGTAATGCCCTCCGGCATCAGCAAAATCTTCTCCGGCGGCACCGGCACCCCGATGGACGCCACCACCGCCTGCACCTCTTCCACGTCCGCCTCGGTCGCCACGACAAACTTGAGCTGATACTCATAGTTCTCACACCACGCCCGCAGCACCTCAGGCTGCAGACGCAGTCGCTCATGCTTCTCCGCCCAGGCCTTGCCAGCCTTCGCCTCGCTCGGTGTGGAATGCGCCAGCTTCGGACTGATGGAGGCCAGATCACAGGCCACGCCCTGTGGAGCGATGGTCCCTGCCGTTTCAATCGTGATATGCTTCCCCGCCTCCCGCAGTTGCGCCAGCAGTTCCGGCATCCCTTTCGCCACCATCGGCTCACCACCGGTGACCACGACAAAGCGCGTCGGCTCACGCTGCACCACGGCAACGATTTCCTCCACGCTCATCTCAGTGCCTTCCGGCTGCCACGAGGCATACGGCGTATCACACCACGTGCACCGCAGATTGCAGCCAGAAGTCCGCACAAACACCGAAGGCACGCCCACCAGCGAGCCCTCACCCTGCACAGAATAAAAAGTCTCGGAGATCAGCATGGGGCTTTCCACTCCGCCGCATGGCGGGCAAAGGCAGGCGCGGCACGTTGCAGGGCTTCATCAATGTCCGCCTGCGTGTGCGCGAGACTGATGAACCACAGCCCGCGCTCAATAGCACGCACGCCTTCCTCCAGCAGGCAGCGGCGCAGGTGGGCCCAGCGCGGCGCATCCTGACGCAGAGCGTAGTCGCGGTAGTTCGTGATCTGCCCCTCCGGCGCACCCGGCTTCAGCATCGTGGCATGGAATACCAGCCCCGCTCCCTGCGGCCGCAGCGGAATATCGTGCTGCGCAGCCAGCCTGCTCAAGCCGGCCATCAACTGCTCGCCGAGTGCGATCACATTCGCGGGATGCTTGTCACCGAGTGCAATCACCTCATCCAGGCACCACTTCGCAGCAGCAAGGCAGAGCGGGTTCGCATTCAAAGTGCCCGCATGCACCACTTCGCCGCTCATGATCTTGGCAAACATCTTCTCCTTGCCCACCAGCGCGGCAAACGGCACCCCGCCACCGATGGCCTTGCCCAGAATCGTCAGATCAGGCGTGAATCCATAGTACTTCTGCGCGCAGCCCGCACCAAAGCGGAAACCCGTGATCGTTTCATCCGCGATCATGACGATGCCATTCTCATCGCACAACTCACGAATCGTTTCGAACATGCCAGCGACCGCAGGCATGCAGCCCGTGTTGCACAGCACCGGCTCAAAGATGATCGCGGCGATCTGATCGTGATGCTCCGCCACCCGCTGACGCAGATGCGCCGGATCATTCCATCGCGCCACCACAAAGGTGTTCAGCACTTCCGGGATCACCCCCTTGCTGGGATGCAGGCGGGTGGGGTCATCCTCCGTGCCCCACTGTCCCGGAGGTGGTGCGTAGCCCACGAGTCCTTCATCACCCCAGCCGTGGTAGTGCCCTTCAAACTTCAAAATCATCGGCCTGCCGGTATGAGCACGTGCCAGTCTCAGCGCGGAAAGCACCACCTCGGTGGCGCTGTTGTTAAACCTCACACGCTCCGCTCCCGGGATCATCTTCTGCAGCCGCTCGGCCACCTCGATCTCCAGTTCGCTCTGCGCCGCCCAGTGCGTGCCTTTATGCGCCTGGGTGCCGATGGCATTGGCCATCCCTTCCGGCGCATGCCCGTACAAGATCGCCCCCTGCCCGATCTGAAAATCAATGTACTCATTGCCATCCACATCAAACAGGCGCGAGCCCTTGCCGTGGTCAAAATAGAGCGGCACCGGCACCTCCATCTTGCGGATACCACTGTTGACGCCACCAGCGATGCTGTGTTGCGCACGTGCGAAAAGTTCGGCGGATTTCGGAAAAGTATAGGACATGGCTGTGAAATAAAAAAATCAATGCAATCGCTCAATCAATGCAGAGGTGCGCTGTCGTAAATCACCACCCGCTCCCAGAACGTCTTGCACGCCGCCACAAAGCGCAGGTGCTTCGGGCACTCCTTCTGGTAGAATTCATGATCCTTCAGGTCCTTGAAATGCAGCGTCAGCGAATAGCTGAAGGAGTGGTCGGTCACAGGCCGCTTCTCCGTATCCGCCGGCTTGCCCACAAAGGCATGCACGAGATAGTCGATTTCGAGCAGGTGCATCAGCTCCGCCTCGAAAGTGGCGCGTTGTTCCTCAGAAAGATCAGGCTTGAGCCAGAAAAAAACGTTGTGAATCATGGTGAGCGCATTGCTACGCGCACAGACAGCCTGTGCAATCGCCAAACTCTGGTTCCACCGCAGGACCAGGCGAAGTCCGGGACCTCTCCGGTAGCTGGGCCGAACAAAAATATCTAAATTGGGTGTTTTTTGCTAACCTCCAGCCGGATGCGGCGTTAAATAAGCTGGAAGACAGCACCACGGCATTCATGCCGGGTCGTTTTCACTCCGCGCAAAGGACAATGGCCCCACTGGGAACGACTTCAAAGTCCGCGTTGCACGTCACCACGAACAATGCAAACCTAGTACCATCATGAACCCCACATCCATCCTTGCAATCGGTCCTCTCGGCACGCCTGAGATGATCATCATCGGCATCCTCATCCTCGTCCTGTTTGGCGCGAAAAAGCTTCCCACCTTCGCCCGCAGCTTGGGCAAGAGCATGGGCGAGTTCAAAAAGGCCCGCACCGAGTTCGAGCAGGAGCTCCAGAACGCTCAGGAAGAGGTTGAGCGCCCAAAAATCACACCTCCTCAGGAAAAGCGTCAGCCCGTCGCCAACGTCGAAGATTCCTAGTCGAATCCATCCGCTGGCATGCAGCCACTCCTTCACTTCACGCGGCGGGTCCTGGGACCCGCCGTTTTTTTTGCTTTCGCGGCACTTCTTTCCGCCGCCGAGCCGCAGCGACTCACGTTCTGCTCCTACAATCTGAAAAACTGGCTCACGATGGAGCGATCCGTCGGCAAACCTCCCACCCCAAAGCCCGAAGCTGAGCGCGCCCAGGTGGTGAAAATGCTGGCCGCCATCCACCCCGACATCCTCGGCATTTGTGAGATCGGCACCGCCGATGACCTGGCAGAGTTGCAGCAGCGCCTGCAAGCAGCAGGCGTGGATCTGCCCTACACCGAGCTTGCCCATGGAGGCGATCCCTCACGCCGTCTCGCCCTCCTCTCGCGCCTGCCCATCAAGACGCGCAACCCGCAGACCACGCTCACGTATCAAATCGGTGCGCAGACCCTGCCCTTTCAGCGCGGCATTCTCGATGTCACGATTGCCCTCACTCCCACCTTTGATCTGCACCTGCTCGGCGTGCATCTGAAGTCCATGCGCACCGTTTCAGAGGCTGATCAGGCCGAGATGCGCCGCAACGAAGCACGCCTGCTGCGTCTCCACATCGACTCCATCTTCGCCAAAGAACCCGCCGCCAGCATCCTCGCCTACGGCGACTTCAACGCCCATCGCAACGACCCATCTCTCTCGGAAATCATGGGCAGCCCGCGATCCGCTGAGACATCCCTGACGGACATCCTCCTGCGCGATGAAAACGGCGAGGTCTGGACCCATTTCTGGGACGCCACAGACATCTATTCACGTCTCGACTACTGCTTCACCAGCCGCCTCCTGCGCCCTCACATCGACACCCGCAGCTCCTTTGTGCACGCCGACCGCGACTTTTACAAAGCCAGCGATCACCGCCCCCTGATCCTCAAAATCAGCCCGGAACCCATCACCAAAGCACGCAAGTAGCACACAAGCCGCCCGCGCCAGCCTGTAAAAACTTGAAACCTTGAACGTGTCACTCCGGCCCCGCCCTTACTGCTTCACAATCTTCAACACACGGTTGTTATAGCTGTCCGTGATGTAAAGCTCTCCCGTGTCCGGCTTGATGGTGACGCCATGCGGGCGTGAAAGCTGGCACTGCCGGGGATCTCCACCCACGCCGGCGCTGCCCTGCTTGCCAGTCCCAGCGATGCGCTCGATCTTGCCGGTGGTTGGAACAAACCGGCGCACCAGATGCGCCTCGGCATCCGCGATGATGACGCTGTCATCCTTGTCCACGCAGAGGTGCTTGGGACCGTTCATCGTGGCTTCCAGAGCGGGGCCGCCATCCCCTTCCCCACCTTTTTGGCCGCTGGCATTGACCACCGTGCGGATGTGGCCGGTTTTATCGACCACGCGCAGCGCGTTGCCGCCGCGTTCCAGGATATAAACATTCCCCTGCCGGTCAGGTGCCACAGCACGTGGATCTGAGAGCGGGGCGTCGATGGCCACGGCGCCATCCTCCGGCCTGCCACGTTTGCCATTACCCGCGATCACCTTGCTCTGGTGCGTGGCCAGATCGAGTTCATACACCCGCAGCAGATCAGCGATGTAGAGCTTCGTGCCCTCAAAATTCAACGTGATGCAGTAGGGCCCGTTGCCCTTTTCCTTGCCTGCAGGCGCGCGCCACCCTTCGAGAGTGGAAACGATCCTTGCCTTCACATCCACCACACGCACTCGCCCGTTCCACGTGTCAGCGATCAATACATTGTCATTGGGCAGCACCGCCAGATTGTGCGGACCATTGAACTGCGCACGAATGGCCTGCCCGCCGTCACCACTGTCTCCGGGCTTCAGTTGTCCGGCCACATGCTGGATGGTGCCGCCGCCATCCACCTGCAGCAGGCGGTTGCCTGACACCATCTCGACGATCCACATGTGCCCGCCGGAGTCAAAAGCCGTGCCAAAGGGTTCCTTCAGCACAGCATCCGTGGCGGCGATGTTCATTGCATCCTGCGCACCGCCGCCAGCGACGAACACGATTTGATCCGCATGGGCGAAGAATGGCAGACCGAGGGCAAAGAGGCAGGTGCGAAGTGAGATCATGGTGGTGAAGACAGATACATGCTGAAGCGCCGTTTTTTTCCAAACGATATTCACACCGCCAGCATCCCCATTTCTGGAATTTTACGCACTCGGCATGGCGAATGCTTTAGAATAAGGATGCTCTCTCCCATCCAAGAGTACGTCGAACAATTGTATTCCCGCTACGCGTCCAGCATGGAAGGCCATGTGGCGGACTATATCCCCGAACTGTCCAAGGCCGATCCACGCTTGTTTGGCATCTGCATCGCCACCCGCGACGGACATGTGTATGAAGTTGGAGACACCCGCCATTCCTTCACCATCCAGTCCATCTCCAAAGCCCTGGTCTATGGCCTCGCGCTGGAGGACCGCGGCGAAAGCCATGTCCTCTCGCGCATCGGCGTGGAGCCATCCGGTGAAGCGTTCAATGCCATCAGCCTCAAAGAAGGCACCGGCGCACCGTTCAATCCCATGATCAATGCCGGCGCCATTGCCACCGCCGGACAGATCTTGAAAAAGGACGGCCAGAGCCGCATCGACCGCGTCGTGAATTACCTCAGCAGCTTTGCCGGAAGGCCGCTGGAGATCAATCAGTCAGTCTATCGCAGTGAGAGTGAAACCGGACACCGCAACCGCGCCATCGGCTGGCTGCTGCGCAATTTCGGCATCCTCGATGAAGACCCGGATGAAACCTTGGAAACCTACTTCCAGCAATGCTCGGTGGAGGTCACCTGCAGGGATCTCGCGCTGATGGGGGCCACACTCGCCAACCAAGGCATCCAGCCTTTGACGCGCAAACGCGTCATCCCCTCCGAGTACGTGGACAACGTGCTCGGCGTCATGGCCACCTGCGGCATGTACGACTGGTCCGGCGAATGGATCTACCGCGTGGGCCTGCCCGCCAAAAGCGGCGTCGGCGGCGGCATCTTGGCCGTGCTGCCCGGACAGCTCGGCATCGGCATTTTCTCACCTCCTTTGGACAAGCAGGGCAACAGTGATCGCGGCATCAAAGTCTGCATGGATCTCTCTCGCGAACTGGCGCTGCACATGCTCAATCCGACAGCGACTCCACTGTCCGCCATCCGCCTGGCCTATCATGGCGGTGAGGTGGTCTCCCGCCGTCGGCTGACACCGCAGGCGCGTGAGCTCCTTCGTGTAAACGGCTCCATGATCCAGGTCATGGAACTGCAGGGCGGCCTCACCTTCACCACCATCGAGCCGGTGATCCGCCACGCCACGTCGCTGGCCGCAGAGTGCAAGCACATCATCTTCGACCTGCGTGCAGTCGTTAATGCCAACTCCGTGAGCCTGATCCTCCTGGCCAACCTCGGCGCTCGCCTGGCCCCTCACGGTGTGCGCGTCATCTTCTGCCAGCCCGCCAGGCTCATGACCTCGCTGCGCACGGTCGGCATCGCTGAAACAGACATCTTCGCCACCATGGATGCCGCTTTGGAGCACTGTGAGGACTCCCTGCTGCTCGAAGTCTCAGGCGTCTCATGGCGTCCGCATGCACCGCTGTCGCTGAAATCCTGCTCCCTTTTCCGCCACTGCACCAACGAGGACATCGCCTTTCTCGAAAAAGAACTCCAGCGGCGTCAGTATGCGGGCGATCAGACGATCATCCGTACCGGCGAGATGGCCGCTGAGATGTTGGTACTGGTCGGCGGCACCGTAGAGGTGCAGATCCATACCGATCAACAAACGCGCAAACGCATCGATGTCCTCACCGCCGGCATGACCGTGGGCGAGATGGCTTTCCTGGATGGCTCAGAGCGCTCCGCTGACATCGTGACCTTGGAGCCCGTCGAATGCGTGGTCATCACCAAAACGTGGTTTGACGCCCTGAACGAGCGCAACCCCTCGCTGAAGATCACGCTGCTGCAGGAAATGACGCAGGAAATCGCCAGCCGCCTGCGCCAGGCAAATCTGTCCATCTCTGCCTTTCACCGCTCGTAGCAGTATGATACCATGCGCAATTAGAGCATTTTAAATAAAAATGTGGCCTCATCTGGGTTGAAAAATCCAAAGCTATCGCGAGGGCGACAGCAAAGTGGTCCGCACAGTCCCCTGTGCGGCGCTCCGCCACACCCATCAAATCCGCGTCACCGCCGCCGCCCCATTAGGCTATAATATAATTTAAAATGCTCTAAAATGCGCCGCGCGTGCAGCAGGACTGGTAGAGCCCCGCTGTGTCGGGGCCGAAGTTTCGAGTCTGTAGCATCGCGGGCGCTCAAAAAGCTGCGCCGTCCTTAAAACGTCGAAAGTCAGGGGCAGGGCTCAATGGATGGCAGGCGCATTCCACCACAGCCGCCGGCCCACCTTTTCAACGGTTGTATCACTTCTGCTTCAGCAGACGCACCCGGTGCGTTTCGCTGTCGCCGATGTAAACGGTGCCGTCTGCATCGCAGAAGATGCCATGCAGGCGCGCCATTTTGCACTGAAGCGGATTCCCTTCCGGGCCGTCGCCCTTTTCACCAGTACCCGCGATGAGTTCGAGATTGCCCGTCTTCGCATCAATCATCCGCACGCTGTGGCTTTCGGTGTCGGCCAGCCAGGCATTGCCTGCCGCGTCGATGGAGACCCCCTTCGGACCACTCAGCGTCGCCAGCTTGGCCGGGCCGCCGTTGCCAGTGAAGCCTTTGGCCCCCGTGCCCGCCACGTGATGTATCTTGCCCGCCTTGAGGTCAAACTTGAAGACCTGGTTCCCCTCGCGGGTGACGAGCCAGAGATTGCCCGCCTTGTCGAAATCCAGCGAGCGCGGCCCTTTCAGCGGCGTGCCTTCGATGGGTGCGCCATCCGGCGTCGCACCGGGTTTGCCGGTGCCGGCAAAGGCGCTGATCACACCGGTTTTCATGTCGATCCTGCGGATGACGTTGTTTCCGATGTCGCACACATAGAGGCTTCCATCAGGGCCAAACTGAATGCTGTGCGGGCTTTTGAACTGCGCCTTGGCCGCCGGGCCTCCATCACCGCTGTAGCCTGCCACGCCGGTGCCTGCGAAGGTGGTGATGATCTTCGTTTTCATGTCGATCTTCCTCACCACATGATTCGTCATGTCGACGACATACAGATCCCCCTTCGCATCAAAGCGGATTTCATGCGGCAGATTGAAGGTCGCCTCCAGCGCAGGACCACCATCGCCGCTGTAACCCTTCTTCCCCGTCCCCGCGATGGTGCTGATAGTGCCGTCCGCAGCCACTCGGCGGATGCGCTGGCCGGTGTATTCGCAGAACCAGATAGCACCATCCGGCCCACGTGTGACGCCGAAGGGGTTGTCGATCTGCGCCGCAGTGGCAGGGCCGCCATCACCGCTGCCCCCCTGGGTACCGTTCCCGGCAAAGGTGGAGATGGTCCATTCGGCGGCGGTGGCGGTGGCGGATTGAACGAGAAAAGCGAGAGTGAGGAGTAGGCGCATGATTGGAAATTGGGACGATGAAGGACGGCTTGGTGAATGCCAAGCAGGAAATGAGTACGCAATTCATCGCACCGTTTTGCTGGCGCAATTTGCCAGGCCTGCCAGAATCCGCACACAACCATGAAACCGCGGCTTCTCTGCGCCTGCCTTTCTGTTTTGACCTCCACGCACGCAGCAGTGCAGATGCCTTCCATCTTCGCCGATCACTTGGCACTGCAGCGCGACCTCCCTGCTCCCGTGAGGGGCAAAGCCTCCCCGGGATAAGACGTCACCGTCGAATTTGCCGGCCAGAAGAAAGCAAGAGTTCCAAGGACGCCCCATCGCCTTCCTACCAGCCCTATGGCATCATCGCCCTCAGCGAGACATCGGGCATCTTCAAATTTGCCTGCCGAAATGGGGTTTTGCAAATGGCTGTTTAAAAAGGCCGCTCTTCCATAAGTCCCTTCGTTTCATTCATGAGGACCGAGTCCGGACAATAAAAAGATGGCTTTGCAATGGCAGAACAGAATAACTTCGCTGTGTTGTATTCATTCCGACGCCTTCTTTGATTCAACGTGCTTCGGGCACCCCAAAAAACTCCAACCATCCATGAAACTGACTTTCTGCGGTGCCGCCGGCACCACCACCGGATCCAAGCATCTTATCACTGTCAACGGCCAGCGCATCCTGCTGGACTGCGGCCTGTACCAAGGCAGACGCAGCGAGGCCTTTGAGCGCAATCGCGACTTCCCCTTTGATCCCAAGCAGATCAACGTCGTGGTTCTTTCCCACGCCCACATCGACCATAGCGGCAACCTCCCCCATCTCTGCAAACGTGGCTTCAACGGCAACATCTTCGCCACGCCCGCCACGCGCGACCTCTGCAGCATCATGCTGCCCGACGCCGCACACATTCACGAGAGCGACATCAACTGGCTCAACCGCCACCGCAAAAACGACAACCTCCCGCTGCTGGAAGCCAGCTATACCATGGAGGATGCAGAGCAGTGCATGCGGCAGTTTGTTTCCGTGGGCTATCACCGCCCCATGATCATTGCCGACGGCGTCACCATGACCTTCATCGATGCCGGTCATGTCCTCGGTTCCGCGCAGGTCATCCTCGACATCGACGACCGCGAGACCGGCAAAAAATCCCGCCTGCTGTTCTCCGGGGACATCGGGCGCCCCAACAATGACCTGCTGGCAGATCCCGAAGCCTGCGAGAAAGTGGATCACATCATCATGGAGAGCACCTATGGCGGACGGCACCATGAGCTGGCCTCGGATTCCAATGAACACATCTGCCGGATCATCCGCCGCATCCTGCAGCAAAAGGGCAAGCTCATCATCCCCGCCTTCGCGGTCGAGCGCACGCAGCAGCTCCTCTACACACTGGACCAGTTGCGCCACGAGGGCTGCTTCCCCCTCATCCCCACCTTTGTGGACAGCCCGCTGGCAGTAAAAGCCACTGAGATCTTCCGCCTCCATGTCGATGAACTCAAACCCACGGTTCATGAGGCCGCCTTCATGCGCAATGATCCTTTCGGCTTTGAGGGGCTGCAGCTCGTGCGTGATGTCAATGAGTCCAAAAACCTCAACAAACTCAAAGGCGCCGCCATCATCATCTCCGCCTCTGGCATGGCCGAATCCGGCCGCATCCTCCACCACCTCCGCAACAACGTCGGCAACAACCGCAACATCATCCTCTTCGTCGGTTACTGCGCAGAAAACACTCTCGGCTGGAAACTCCGCGAAGGGCACCAGCGCGTAAACATCCTCGGCGACGAGTTTGAAGTCCACGCCGGCATTGAAATCCTCGACTCCTTCTCAGGTCACGCCGACCACGACGAACTCCTCGGCTGGTTTGACCGCGTCCAAGGTCCAAAGAAAAACGTCTTCCTCGTCCACGGCGAACCCGACCGCTCCACCGCCCTCAAAGCCGCTCTGGATGCAAAGCACGGAGAAAGCAGCGTGAAAGTCGCAGTGATGAACCAGGCCGTGGAGCTATAAGAAAGTGATGCGGGCACTCTTGCCCGCAAGGGGCTGGCCCACGATGCGCGACGCGCTTGCAAACAACTCGTAACGTCTTACATTAGAGCATTTTAAATAAAAATGTGGCCTCATCTGGGTTGAAAAATCCAAAGCTATCGCGAGGGCGACAGCAAAGTGGTCCGCACAGTCCCCTGTGCGGCGCTCCGCCACACCCATCAAATCCGCGTCCGCCGCCGCCGCCCCATTAGGCTATAAAATAATTTAAAATGCTCTAATGCATCCACCATGAAAAACGCCATCGTCTTTCTCGGACTGCTGGCAGCCTTCGTTTTGTGCAGCCATTCCGCGCCGCCTGACAAGCCGGGCCAAACGCCTGCTGTTCTGATTTTCACATCCTAAGCAAAGACAAAATCGAGGGCTGGAAGGAAGTGGATCTGCCGGGTGCTCGGCAGCGGGGTTACATCTCCCCCGATCCTGATCTGATCCTCAGCCAGTTGAAGAGTATTCAGCGCTATAAGAGATCCCTCTCCAATCCCTTCACTTCCGCAGTGGAAGAATACTCAGGGATCCAGATCACTCTCCAGGATGAAGATGCGCCCGCCTTTACAGCGATGAGCCGGCGGGCACATCACCATCAAGTGCTCGTCATGCTGGGGGACAAACCTCTCGTGGCCCCGCTCATGACATAGCGGTTCGCAAAACTCATTTTCGTTTAGCAGGCTGTTTCTTGATCGATGATCATGGGCTTCGACGGCGGCTGGCTGAGGACAGCCAACCCTACCAGCACTGGGCATGCGAGCGCCCAGCGCGAGGTAGGGCGGCTTGTCCTCAAGCCGCCGCCGAGCGCGTCTCCACGCTCGCTTTCCGGAAATCAGTTTTGAAAATGCTATGACCGACATCACCGAGCCTGTTTTTAACATCCAGACGGACGGCCGCGGTGAGAGTTTCTTGATCGATGATCTTGGTCTTCGACGGCGGCTGGCTGAGGACAGCCAGCACTACCAGCACTGGGCATACGAACGCCCAGCGCGAGGTAGGGCGGCTTGTCCTCAAGCCGCCGTCGAGCGTCTCCACGCTCGCTTTCCGGAAATCAGTTTTGGAAAATGCTATAACCGACATCACCGAGCCTGTTTTTAACATCCAGACGGACGGCCGCGGTGAGAAAGAGCTTCATGAGGCGCTCATGAAGCTGGTGAAATGAACCCCATGGGTGAACGCGGGGCGCTACCATTGCAGGCCAGCGCGCCCGCATCACGACCATCCTCAATTCCCGCTCTTAAACAGCCGCTTGAAGAAGTGCCCCACTTCGAGGCCCGTATCTCCCGTCCATTCCCACGCATTGCGCGCGGCACGCCTCACATTGTCGGCGGCACGTTCACCTTTGGAACCGGGCTCAGGAGAGGAAACCGGCGCGCCAGGCACATTGCTGGCAAGACCGTTGTCCCACTGCTGATGAATCACCGCGCCAGTCTCGGCGGAGATGACGATGAAACCCACTTCATTGCCATCCGTGCCATTCAGCGCCAGCCCCCACTCAGGTGCCCCGGTGGTGGCATTGGCGGCAAGCTGATAGGACGCTGCGACGAAGTTGGTCTTGGCCAGCATCGCATTCTGCTGCGCGATTTTGAGTGCGTCGGATGAACGGAATCTGATCCGGTTGAAGGCAATGACCTGCGGTGGCACGCGCGTGAGCAGCTTGGTGCCACCACCGGCAGTCTTGGGTGCCCAGCCGCTTTTTCCAGCAGTAAGGATGGCACGCACGAGTTCCCCCTGACGGAATGGATCCCGCGCATAGACGGACCACTGCGTAGGATCGGCGGCACTCGCAGGTGATTGCAGCAGCACCACGCCTTCGGAGGTCGCGGCCCCGTATTCCTGATCGATGATCGTGGCAATTTCAGGATTGGCCTGGCTCAGTGAAGCACTGGCCAGCAGAAGGCTGAAGAAGAGAGATGTTTTCATGGCAGGGAGCAGGTTGGAGTTCAAAATCGGAAGGATGTTCAATCGCGGCTGCGCAGCTTGCTCAGCAGGCGCAAAATTTCGAGGTAGCGCCAGACTACAAGACTCCCCATGGGTTGGTCAATCGACCTCTTTGATGCTTTTCCTCAGCTTGAGCCACCCACGAAAGGCGCCAAAACCGGAGTTCAAGCAGCCTCCTCTCAGCACACCGGATCCGCCACCGCATGGTGCTGCATCGCGGCTTTGACGAAGCCAAAGAAAAGCGGATGCGGATTGTTCGGCTTGGAGAGGAACTCGGGATGGAACTGGCAGCCCACAAAGTAGGGATGCGATGGCAGCTCAATGATTTCAGCCAGATCACCCTTCGGTGAAGTCCCGGAGATGAGCATGCCCTTCTGCTCCATGAGCTCCTTGTAGTCGGAATTGAACTCAAAGCGGTGGCGATGACGCTCCGTGATCGTGGCGCTTCGATAAAGATCAAAGGCCTTGCTGCCAGGAACCAGATCAGTGACCCAGGAGCCGAGGCGCATGGTGCCGCCGAGCTGCTTCACCTTCTTCTGCTCCTCCATCAGGCTGATCACCGGATGCGCCGTGCTCTTGTCAAACTCAGTGCTGGTCGCGCCCTTCAAGCCGCACACATTGCGCGCAAACTCGATGACGGCGATCTGCATGCCGAGGCAGATGCCAAAATACGGAATGCCCTTTTCACGGGCATAGCGCGCAGCAGTCACCTTCCCTTCCGTGCCACGGTCACCAAAGCCACCGGGGATGAGGATGCCCTGCAAGCCCGTGAGATAGAGCTCAGGACCAGCTTTTTCGATGCTCTCGGCATCGACGCGGATGATTTCCACCTTGCAGTCATGGGAGGCACCGGCGTGCGTGAGAGATTCATAGATGCTCTTGTACGCGTCCTGCAGCTCGATGTATTTGCCAACCACCCCGATGCGCACGTGGTGCGTGGGGTGGATGACGCGCTGCACAAAGTTGCGCCAGCGGGTCAGATCCGGCTGCGGCGTGGTGAGGTTGAGCAGGCGGCAGACATTGTCGTCCAGCCGCTCTTCATGCAGCTTCAAAGGCACCTCATAGATCGTGTGCTTCACATCACGCACTTCCACGACCGACTCGATGGGCACATTGCCAAATAGAGAGATTTTTTCACGCACATCGAGATCCAGCGGATGCTCGGTACGGCAGAGAATGATGTGCGGTGCGATACCAATTTCGCGCAGCTTCGCGATGCTCTGCTGCGTGGGCTTCGTCTTCAGTTCCTGCGCCGCCTTGATATAGGGCACCAGCGTGGCGTGAATGTAGAGCACATTGCCTGGACCGACCTCATGACCGAACTGACGGATGGCCTCCAGGAAGGGCAGCCCCTCAATGTCACCCACAGTGCCGCCGATTTCAGTGATGATGACGTCTCCGCCCATCTTCTCCGCAACCTCGTGCATGCGCGCCTTGATCTCATTGGTGACGTGTGGGATCACCTGCACCGTGCGCCCCTGGTATTTCCCGGCGCGCTCCTTGTCCAGCACGTTCTGGTACACCTGCCCGGAGGTGAGGTTGTTCAGCTTGGAAAGATTCGTGTGGGTGAAACGCTCGTAGTGGCCCAGATCCAAGTCAGTCTCCGCACCGTCATCCAGCACATACACCTCACCATGCTCGTACGGGTTCATCGTACCGGGGTCAATATTGAGGTACGGGTCAAATTTCTGCATGATGACCCGCAGGCCACGGAGTTCGAGCAACGTGCCCAGAGAGGAGGCGGCAAGCCCCTTGCCGAGTGAACTAACGACGCCGCCTGTGACAAAAATGTATTTCATGGATTCTCTTCGGTTGGAGGTTGTCGGGGCGCAGTTCAAGAAGATTGTTTTTGAAGATGCTTTTCAATCGCGTCAGCCTGCTCCGGCGTATCCACGCCGGGCGAGAGCTCGTCCGTCAGCACCACGCGAATTCGGGACCCGTTTTCCAGGGCTCGAAGCTGCTCCAAAGACTCCGTCTGCTCCAACCGCGATGGCGGCCAGGCCACAAACTGAAACAGGAAGCTGCGCTGAAAGCCATAGATGCCCAGATGCCTGTAGCTGCGCGGCCAGGCCTCCGGATTGCGCAGGTAAGGCAGCGGCGAGCGCGAAAAATACAGCGCATCCCCCTGCGTATCGAAGATCACTTTGACCACATTCGGATCACTGATCTGCGCCGCATCCTGGATCGGCGCGGCAGCAGTGATCATCTTCACCCCCGGGTCATCCCTCAGCGTCCGCGCCAGCTCATCAATCAGCGCCGGTGAGATCAGCGGCTCATCCCCCTGCACATTGATGATAACTTGGTGCTCAGGAAACGAATTCGCCGCCTCGGCGATCCGGTCCGTCCCGCTCGGATGCTCCGGGGCAGTCAGGACAAATTTCGCCCCAAATCCTGCCGCAGCCTCCGCTATCCGCGCGTCATCCGTGGCGATGATCACGTCGTCGATCTGCCGACACTCCTGGCAGCGCTCCCACACATGCTGCACCAGCGGTTTGCCGGCGATGAGGTGGAGCGGTTTGCCTGGGAAGCGGGTGGAACCCCAGCGGGCAGGAATGGCTACGAGGGTGCGTGAAGAGTCGGTGGTTGCCAAGGTGTGGTGGTGACGAGCAGGTTCCCCTGAGATGACGCCGAAGACCCGCCGATGCAAGGGAGATTTGATTCAACCATGAGTAGCCGAAAGAAGATCAACCACAGCCCTCAGTCAGCGCCCCCTTTGTCCTTCCCGTCCCTCCCGCCCCCAGACGCAAAAAACCCGCAGATCAGCTTGATCTGCGGGTTTTGGAAAGGGTGCCTTTCGCAGCGGTTTCCCCGAATCTCAGGGAACTGCGGATGCCGGGCTTACTTGACGTGAGCCGAGACGAGCTTCGTCATCTCAAACATCGTCACCTGGCTCTTGCCACCAAAGACGGCCTTCAGCGCCTCATCAGCATTGATGTTGGTCTTCTTGGCCTGGTCCTGCAGACCGTTCTTCTTGATGTATTCCCACAGCTTCTTGGTCATTTCGCCACGGGACAGCGGGGCGGAGCCGATCACCTTCGCGAGAATCTCATCCGGTTGGACGGGTTTGCTCAGGGCTGGGTTCAGTTTGCGGGCGGGTTTCGGATTGGTTGAGTCAGACATGGGGGCAAATGCTGGCCGAATTTTGCCACATGGTCAACCTCCGTAATGCATCGGATTGATCTGAGACGATAATTATAATCTTTTATGTAATATTGAGAATCAGTAGGCCATCCGCGTAGCCAGCCCACACTCCACCCTAGCCTAGGTCTCGGCTTTTGCCCCCCGTATCCCGTCCAGCCTCCAGCATCCGTACGCTCTTCTCCACCAGCGGCAGCCACAGACTCACCCGGGTGCCCAGCCCCTCCCGGCTTTCGATGTCGATCTCCCCGCCATGCTCACGGATGATGCGCCGCACAATCAGCAGCCCCAGTCCCGTACCCGTGGTCCGGGTCGTGGAAAAAGGCTGGAAAAGCTTCCCCATCTGTTCCGCATTGATCCCCTTCCCCGTATCCTCAAAGCTCAGCCGCACCTCGAAGTCCGTGAAGGTGCCGTTGATCGTCAGCGTCCCGCCATTCGGCATGGCCTGGCATGCATTACGGATGAGATTGTAAACCGCCTGCTTCATCTGCCCCGCATCCAGCGGCATGGCGGGCAAATCAGAGCGCAAGTCCAGCTTCAGCTTCACCTTGCAGGCCTCGATCTCAGGCTGGAGGAACCGCACGCACTCATCCAGCAGCTCGCGCAACTGCACCCTCTGCAGCTGTGGCTTCGACGGTCGGATCGCCGCCAAAAACTGCCCGATGATGAAATCCAGCCGCTTGATCTCTCCGGTGGCCACGTCCAGGTGCTCGCGCAGGCTTTCCCCCTTCGCCCCCATCTTCTTGAGGCGTCGCTCCAGCAGTTGCAGGTGGATCGTCAGCGAATTCAGCGGATTCCCCAGTTCATGCGCCACCCCGGCAGCCAGCAGCGTAAACGCATTCAACCGCTCGCTTTCCAGCTGCTCCTCTGTGCGCTTGCGTGTCTCGGTCACATCCCGGATCAGCATCACAAAACCCATGGGGCTGTCATCGTCGATGCTGGTGATGTAGAAATTGAGGTAGCGGTTCTCCGGGTAAAACACCTCCAGGTCCCGGCTCACCACCGTGCCCGGCTTCAGCAGTTCATTCCAGTCCAGGCCGCGCACCCCCTGCGCCAGCCGCTGGCCCACCACCTGATCCTGCTCCATGCCAAAAAAAGTACAGGCCGCACGGTTCACATAAGTCACCTTGTTTTCGGTATCCAGCAGGATGACGCCCTCCTGCAGCGCCTCGAACACCTTCTCCTGAAATTTTTTCTCCCGCACCAGCTCCAGCACGATGCCCTGGATCTCGCCCGGTTCCAGGCGGTCCATGCGTTTGATAAGCTTGTCGATGAAGGCAGATCTCATAAGCTGGCGGTAAATGAACGACCTCTTGATTGTCCTATGCACCTTCCCCGACCTCGGGAAAGCCCGCGAGACTGCCACGGTGCTGGTGGAATCGCAACTCGCCGCCTGCGTGAATCTCATCCCCGCCATCGAATCCATCTACCGCTGGCAGGGCAAAGTCGAAACCTCCGCCGAGGTCCTCGCCATCTTCAAAACCACCCCCGCCGCCTGGCCCCTCTTCGAGTCCCGCCTCCAAGAACTCCACCCCTACGACGTCCCTGAAATCGTCGCCCTAAGGCCCGAGCAGGTGGCCAAGTCCTATGCTCAGTGGGCTGGGGAGTGTGTAATCGTGTGAACTCAATGTTCAGATGCACCGTTCAATTTCATCAACTGCTTGCAAAAAAGTTCACGGGTCTCGCACATCTTGTCAGGAAGAGGGCCACAGGAACTTTCCAATTTTTCCAAGATCTCCAAGATGCGCTCCTTCTGCTCAACGCTTCCTTGTGAGCGGGCTTCACCAATGAGGGCGTCATACTCCTGGCGAAGGTGTAGTACTTCGCTCCGTCTCAAACAACACTCATCACAGCGGGTTTTCAGTGAATCGACGAAGAATTTGTAAGTCTCAAACCAGACCTGCTGCTCCTTGGCCGACCAGAGGAACTCGTTCCCGCAGTCGGCACAACGAAAGCGGGCATCCACATACCACCGGCGCGGCATGACAGTGCAGTTTTGAAGTGCTACGTTCGCTGCGATGGCGGTCGAATAATCGAGCTCCAAAGAGCCCCAGTAAAAGTGCGGCGGAATGTCTTTGATCCCGGTATTGCGATGCATGTCCACTTCCAGCAATGAAATTACCTGCCATAGGCCAAAGGCTCGAAAAAACTCTCATCAAATTGAGGAAGTAACAAGACGAATTCACGCCCCCATCACCTCTCCCAGCGCCCACTGAATCCGCGCAGTCGTCTTCTCTTTCCCGATCAAATGCGCAATCGTCGTCACCCCCGGCCCGCGTGACTGCCCGCTCAGCGCAAAGCGCAGCAGCGGCATCATCGCTCCCGGCTTCACACTCAGTGTCTTCGCCGCCGCTTCCACCGCATCGTGCACGCCCTGCTCGGTCCACTCCGCAGCCAGCGCCAGCTGCTCACTCGCAGCCTTCAGCAGCCCCGCATTCTCAGGCTTCGCCTTGAGCTTCGTCACCACATCCGCCTCAAAGGGATAGTCCTCGCGGAAGAAGTAATGCACCCACTCCGGCAGTTCCGTCAGCAGGCTCACCTTCTCACGCACGCTGTGCACAGCCGCAGCAGCCATCGCGTCATCTTCCCACGTCAGACCAGCCGCGCTTAAAAAGCGACGACCGTTTTCCAGCAGCGCTTCAGGGCTCAGCTCACGCAGGTACTGCGCGTTGAACCACAGCGCCTTCTTGAGATCAAACTTCGCATTGCTGCTGTGAATCGCCCCCGCATCAAACAGCGCCGTCAGCTCCTCGCGGCTGAGCTTTTCGCTCTCCGCCTTCGGCGTCCAGCCCAGCATGCACAGGTAGTTGAACACCGCCGCAGGCAGGAAACCCGCGTTCATGTAGCTGTGCTCGATCGCGCTGCCTTCATCACGCTTGCTCATCTTGCTGCCATCCGGATTCAGGATCAGCGGGATGTGCGCATAGGTCGGCGGCGTGGCCCCAAAGGCGTTGAAAAGATCAATGTGCTTCCAGGTGTTGGAAAGATGGTCCTCACCACGCAGCACGTGCGTCATCCGCATCTCGATGTCATCCACCACGTTCACAAAGTGAAAGATGTAGCTGCCGTCCGGGCGGCGGATCGTCATGTCCGGCTCCTCCGTCGGGGCGAAGGTCACATCCCCACACACCAGGTCATGCACCGTGATGGCCGTGCGGCTGAATTTGAAACGCATCGCACCATCGGGCTCGGCATACACGCGCCCGGCGTCCTCCAGCTTCTTGAAATACGCGTCATAGATGTCCTTGCGCTGGCTCTGGAAATACGGGCCGCAGTCACCGCCCACCTCCGGGCCTTCGTCCCAGTCCAGCCCCAGCCAGCGCATGCCTTTGATGATGCCAGCCGCGGCTTCCGCCGTGTTGCGCGCGCCGTCCGTGTCTTCCACCCGCAGGATGAAGGTGCCGCCGCTCTTGCGGGCCATGAGCCAGTTAAACAAAGCCGTACGGGCGCCTCCGACATGAAGATCACCAGTGGGAGAAGGAGCAAAGCGAACGCGAATGGACATAATGAGAAGGAGTAGTGCGGGCAATCCTGCCCGCTCAGAACGAGTTAAAACAGGGGGTGACGACAATAGCCGGAATTCGCCAATTCAAATTTCAAATCTCAAATTTCAAATCTCACAGGACTGATTATGCTCACCCCTATGAAGAAGTTCACCCGCATCCTCCTTGTCCTTTTCGGTCTCGGCGTACTGCTCGCCTTGGCGGCCCCTCTGGGCGGCGTCTGGTGGCTGCGCAGCTATGTGAACCAGGAGCGCCTCACGCTCGAAACGGAAAAGAACATCAACGCCCGCGTCCAACTGGATGACGTGAACCTCTCCATCCTCTCCTGGCCCCCCAGCCTCCGCCTCTCGGGAATCAAAATCGGCCCGCGCGATCAATACGCAGGCACCCCCGTCGCCGCACGCCCGCCCATGCAGCACGCACCGGTGAGTATCCAAATGGCCTATCTGGAATTGGTCCCCGAAGGCCTGTGGCACCGCCATTTTTATCCGCGCATCCTGCGCATCATCGGCCTGGACGTCACTGAAACCGTCAGCCCTCAAGACGGCAGCTCTCTCCAAAAGCTCTTCCAGCCACCTCCGGAGAAGCTGGCGCAGATGCAGCAGCAGGAAGTGCCTCGCGCCATCCCGGTCCAGTCACCGCCCGTGGCCGCAGTGCCTTCGCCCGGACAGCCCGCCCCCGCTTTGACCACTCCTCCAGTCTCGGAACAGCCCCCCCCGCCCCAGCCCAGCGCCGAACGTCTGTCCCTTCAGGAAATCAGCATCGAGCAGGCACATTTCCGCGTCAGCAATCAAGGCGTCGACTCTCAGTTCAAAGCCGACATCAGCGACTTCAGCCTCGCGCTCACCGACATCGACATCGACCCCGAAGACCTCACCGCCCACAACCGCCTCCACGTCCGCCTCGCCGCCAAGGCCGTGGTGGAGGGCGTCGCCAAAATCGGCGGTCAATCCCGGCAGGTGCGCTTTGCCGACATGACCCTCCATGGCGAAGGCGATGTCAATCCCGTCGATCCCGCCACACGCATGTGGTCCCCTGCGGCGGATCTGAACCTCATCATCGACCGCGGCTCCTCCATCGGGGGAAACATGACCATCGGCGAGACCGCCGGCCAGCACCTCGACAAGCTCATGAAATACGGCATCGATCTCAGCGCCGTCCGCATCGGCGGCATGCTCGCGCAGGACGTCCACGCCCACATCCTCTACCGTCAGCAGTCCATGCGCTTCCTGGACGACACGCAGTTTGCTCTCCCTGACTACGAATACACCATCAAGCGTGACTCCTGGATGGACTTCGCCAAAGACCAGCAGGGCATGCTCACCCGCCTCTCCTGTGGCGATGCCATGAAGCAAAGCCTGATGCAGGGCATTGCCAGCCGCGGCATCAACCGCACCCTCTCAAAGCTCATAGTAGAGGGCCTTTCCGACAGCCGTGGCCGCCTCACCTTCGATCTCACCATCACCGGCTCTCTCTCTCACCCCGAGGTCAAACCCGACCTCCAGGTAAAACTCGAAAGCCTGCTCGGAAACGACATCGAAGACAAAGCCAAGGACCTGATCAACACCTTCAAGGGCCTCAAAGGTTTGTTCAAATAATCCCCGCGCCGCGCGTCCGCGTGTTTGCCTCTCGGTTGCTTGATTCGCAAACAGAACGTATTGCGCATACCGATCTCCGTCCCCCTTCCTGCCGCGCTGCCCCAGGGCTGGTAGGGACGCGTTGCGCGCGTCCCAGTTTCCGGGTCTGCCTCATCCGTAAGCAATCCAAAAAGGTCCGCCGTCCTTGCAGCCCTCTACAGCACAATGCCCGTGAAATGGAAAAATGAGTTTTGTGAATGGCTGCTGCAAGACATCCTCACCTGCTGAATCAGCCCGCTAAATTGCGGTGCGAAGGGCTTGGCAAGTCACCACCCGCCGCTTAGCTTCCAGCCTTATGAGCAATAAATCTTATGGATGCCTGATCGCCCTGCTGCTGCTCGGACTCATCGTGAGTCTCGGCCTGAATGTCGGCCAGTTCCTCGGCAAGCTGGACCTCGATGTCGGCGCTGACACCAGCTTTTCTGCCGCACGGCCCAAGCGCCATCTGCATGAATCCACGGTCGAGTCCCCCAAGCAGTCCTCGCACGACAAGATCGTCCACATCGACCTCGAAGGCGTCATTTCCTCCATGTCTGTGGGCGGCCTTTTTGCCGAAGCCATGCCCAGTGTGGAGTCGATCAAAAACTCGCTGGAGCAGGCCGTCGCGGACACCCACGTGAAAGCCATCGTGCTGCGCGTGAACTCCCCCGGTGGTGAGGTCACCGCCTCGGACATCATCTACAATGCGGTGAAGAAAGCCGCCAAGGTAAAGCCTGTCGTCGTTTACATGGACTCCATGGCGGCTTCCGGCGGCTACTACGTCGCCTGCGGCGCCACCAAGATCGTCGCCAGTGAAACCACCCTCACCGCCAGCATCGGCGTGATCATCGAGACCATGAACTACAGCGAACTCTTCGGCAAAGTCGGCCTCTCCATGACCGCCTTCACCAGCGGCGCCTTCAAGGACTCCCTCAGCGGCGCACGCCCCATGCGTGAAGACGAAAAGGCCTACGTGCAGAATCTCGTGATGCAGATGTATGATCGCTTCCTCGGCATCGTCTCCGAGGCACGCGGCGTGCCTAAAGAACAGCTCAAGAGCACCGTGGCTGACGGCCGCGTGGTGACAGGTCGTGAAGCCCTCGCCGCCAAGCTCGTGGATCAAATCGGTTACGTGGAGGATGCCTACGCTCTGGCTCGCACCCTCGGCAAAGCCGCAGATGCAGGCGTCGTAAAGTATCGTCACGATGTCAGTTTCTTCGATGTGTTTGGCGCGGCCTCCGCCAAAGCAGGAACACCACCCGCCAAGGTGCAGCTGGATCTGAGCAGCGGCCTGCTGCCCAAGCTGCTGCCTGGCGTTCCCTATTATCTTCCTCCCAGCTACGCCCACTGATCATGCTGGATGTGCATTCATTCGGCGTCCTGCACGATCTGTCCGTCTTTGTCAGCATCGCCACCGCCATGGCGCTGGTCAGTTACTGGCTGCTTCGGCACGCGCGTCCCGAAGTCTCTTGGAACCATGAAGGCTCCGTGCTCTCGCGTCCCTACGGCGCACTGGATTTGCTCGTGCTGGCCGGCATCGGCCTGCTTTTCATCCTCTCCATGCAGCCCCATGAGTCAGGCCAGACCGGGGGTGATACGGTCAACGACAGCAGTCTGGTCCTCGGCATGCTGTTCCATCTCACCGTCTGCGCGGGGCTTCTGCTCTACCTCTATCAGGCTCGCGGTCTGAATCCCGCCGAACTCTTTGGCCTGCAGAATCTGCACTGGCGCTCGCTGGCGGTGACACTGGGAATCTTCACCATCATCATCTTGATCTCCGTGAATGTGGTTTCAGCCGTCACGGTGACGTGGTTGCAGAACTTCTGGACGGACCTCCAGCCCCAGGAAACCGTCCAAGCCTTCCAGAAATCTGACGGCATCGGCTTCAAATTCCTCGTCATCTTCCTGGCCGTGGTGATCGCCCCCCTGGCGGAGGAGACCCTCTTTCGCGGCTTCGTCTATGGCGTCCTCAAACGCTACACCGATGCCCCGTTCGCGGCGCTGAGTTCATCCCTCATGTTCGCCATCATCCACATGCACGTCGGCAGCCTCCTGCCCCTGTGGATGCTCGCAGTCCTCTTCTGCCTCGCCTACGAAATCACCGGCTGCCTCCTCGTGCCGATGATCCTTCACTCCATCTTCAATTCCGTGAGCATCATCGCCATGATCTTCGGAGACAAAACCTAAGTTCCGCGTCAAACCTCAGCGCCGCAAAAGCAGCGCGCCAACTCTTCGGAGCGCGGAATTTATTCCGCAGCCGGTGCCACCCGCTCCAAGCAAGTCCCTCACACCGCGTCCCGCAAACAGAACGATCCGCGACTGCGAAGACGAGGCGAGATCGACGGAAGCACGAAGTTCACCCCTCGTTGGCTCCCCACCGCCCCGCGTGCCACAGACCTGGTAGGGACCCGCTGCGCCGGGTCCGAAGTCTCGGGTCTGTCACGTCGCAGGCACAAAAAAGGTGCGCCGTCCTCACGGCCCCGGAAAGGCACAAGACGCCCCCTCAGCATCCAGCTCACATCACCATCCCGCCATCCACGGCCAGCACCTGCCCCGTGATATAACGGGCCGCCGGGCTGGCGAGGAAAAGAACGGCTTCAGCGATGTCTTCACCGGCACCGAGATCACCGAGCGGGATCTTCTTCAAAATCTCACCCTTCACCGCGTCATTGAGCACATGCGTCATGTCCGTGGCGATGAACCCAGGGCAGATGCAGTTCGCCGTAACACCACGACCAGCAAACTCGCGCGCCAGAGACTTCGTGAATCCAATGAGTCCCGCCTTGCTCGCCGCGTAGTTCGCCTGCCCCGCATTGCCGATCAGGCCGATCACAGAACTGATGTTGATGATGCGCGCCCCTTTTTGCTTCAGGATGCTGCGCTGAAACGCCTTCACCATGTTGAAAGCGCCCTTCAAATTGGTGTCCAGCACCACGTCCCAGTCTTCCTCGCTCATGCGCAGCAGCAGGCCGTCCTTGGTGACACCGGCGTTGTTCACCAGAATGTCCACGTGATCATAGTCCGCCAGGATCTGCTTGCCCACTTCGGCACAGGCTGCCCCATCGGCCACGTCCAGCGCATAAGCCTTCGCAGCATCGGGATGGGTGGCGTTGATGGCATCCGCAGCGCTTTGCGCATTGGCCAGTGTGCGGCTGACGACGGCCACTTTCGCGCCCTCGGCGGCAAAAGTTTCAGCGATGGCTTTGCCAATGCCACGTCCGGCACCGGTGACGACTGCGATCTTGTCTTGAAGTTTACCCATGCCTGCATCCATGAACGGCATGCACCGCCGCGCAAGAAGAAGGTGCATGCTCGCCCCTGCATGCTTATTCTCCCTCATTGCCGATGAGTGACGACGCGCCGCCAGCCGACAAACCTATCCCTGTCAAAAAAGCCGTCACACTGGGCGGGATTTGTGATGTCATCTCCCTTTTGGCCCTCTCCTGCACCTGGCTCGGCAGCCTCGGCCGCTATGGCTGGTTTTTTGATCTCCTTTCACACTTCCGGCTCCAGTACGTGATCGTCTGCGCCCTCGTGCTGATCTACGCGTTGATTCGCCGTCGCACCTGGCTGGTGCTCATCTCGCTCATCTCCCTGCTCTGGAATGCCCAGATCATCCACGCCTTCCATCAAACGGCCGAGCTGACGCCCTTCCCCGGCGAGAAACCCCTCCGCGTCATGACCTTCAATGTCCTGACGGAAAACAAAAACCAGTCGGCCGCCATCACCCACGTGATGCAAACCGACGCGGACATCGTCTGCCTGCAGGAAGTCGATGAATCCTGGCGCGCAGCCTTGGAACCCCTTCGCATCAAATACCCCCATCACCTGGAAGAGCTGAGCGAGGTCCATTTTGGCATCGCCTGCTACACCCGGCTGCCCATGAAGAGCTCCGAAGTCCGCCTTTTCACCATCTGGCGGCTGCCCACCCTCGTGCTCAATCTCGATCACCTCGGCAGACCGCTCACCTTCATCGGCACCCACCCCAACTCGCCGATGAGCGCCCAGAGGGCGCATGAATGGCGCGAGCAGTTGTCAGGCATCGCCACTCTCGTCGCTGGCCTCACCGGCGAAGTCATCGTCGCCGGCGATCTCAACGCCACCCCCTGGTGCGAAGGCATGCGCCTCCTCCGCGAAAACAGCGGCCTGGACTTCCGTTCCGTCGATCCCGTCTGGCCCCCCACCTGGGGCCTGAATCTGCCCATGATGATCCCCATCGACCACGTCCTCACAAAACGCGGCCTCACCGTCCAAAAGCGCACCCTCGGCCCCGAAACCGGCTCCGACCACCGCTCCGTAACGGTGGAAATCAATCACAGTACGCCCTAGCTCTAAGCCAGCACCGCCTTCACCGGACTGTGCTCCTCCACTCCCGTGAGCCTCTGGTCCAGTCCCTGGAACTTGAAGCTGAACTTGCGGTGATCAATGCCCATGAGGTGCAGAATCGTCGCGTTGAGATCATTGATGTGCACCGGGTCTTTGGCCACGTTATAGCTAAAGTCATCCGTCTCGCCGTGTTCCACACCGCCTTTGATGCCACCACCGGCCATCCACATGGTGAAGCAGCGCGGATGGTGGTCACGCCCATAGTTTTCCTTCGTCAGCGTACCCTGTGAATACACCGTACGTCCAAACTCCCCGCCCCAAACCACCAGCGTGTCCTGCAACAACCCGCGTTGTTTCAAATCCATGATCAGCGCCGCGCAAGCACGCTCGGTGTCCTCCACCTGACCACGCAGCAGCTTCGGCAGATTGCTGTGCTGGTCCCAGCCGCGATGCAAAATCTGCACCACCCGCGTGCCCCGCTCGATGAGCCTCCGCGCCATGATGGCGCTGTGCGTAAAGCTGCCGCTGCGGTTCACATCGTCCCCATACATCTCCAGCGTCGCCTTGCTCTCCTTGCTCAGATCCGTCAGCTCCGGCACACTCGTCTGCATCCGGAACGCCATCTCATACTGGGCGATGCGCGTCTGAATCTCCGGATCGCCAATGCGGTCATGATTGATCGTGTTCAGCTTGTTCAGCGCATCCAGCATCGTCCGCCTGTCACTTCCATCCACCCCCGGCGGATTCTTCACATACAGCACCGGATCCCCCTGCCCCCGCAGCGCCACCCCCGTATACTTCGTCGGCAGGAAACCACTGCTCCACATCCGCGTAAACAAAGCCTGCGCCTGGCTAGCCGCAGGAAACGTCGGCGTAAACACCACAAACGACGGCAGGTCATTGCTCTCGCTGCCCAGCCCATACCCCAGCCACGAGCCAATGCTCGGCTTCCCCGGCACCTCGCTGCCCGTCATCACAAACGTGCAGGCCGGGTCATGATTGATCGCGCTCGTGTGCACGCTTTTGATCACCGCAATCTCATCCACGATCTTCGCCGTATGCGGCAGCAGCTCGCTCACAAACCGCCCGCACTGCCCGTGCTGCGTGAACTTGAACATGCTCGGCGCCACCGGAAACCGCGCCTGCCCGCTCGTCATCGTCGTGATGCGCTGCCCGTTGCGGATGCTGTCCGGCAAATCCTTGTCAAAATGCTGCTGCAACTGCGGCTTGTGATCCCACAGATCCAGCTGCGAAGGCGCCCCATTCATGTGCAGATAGATCAGCCGCTTGGCCTTCGGCGCAAAGTGCGGCAGTCCGGGCAGCGCCGGTTGCACCAGGCTGGAAGCCCCGCTCGCAAACGACTCTCCCATCATGCCCGCCAGCGCCACACCACCCAAACGCAAGCCTGTCTGGCCAAAAAACTGCCGACGCGTTTGCTGGCGGTGATATTCGAGAAGAGGATCCATATCCGAAGAAAACGTCGCATGAAGGCCCGGGCTTGCGCCAGAACACCAAAGTACTCGTGAGCTTCAGCTCACTCTGAGACGCCCCCTCCCCGCTCACCGAAACAGCTTCTTCTCCACCACCGGCCCGTTCACCAGCACACGGCGCTTCGCAAAATCCAAAACCATGACCGCGTCCGCCTTCGCTCCCTTGATGTGCTGCTGCCCGGACTGCACCGTCGGGTCCCCCTCCAGCACCACCTCCGAGGTTGAACTGCGAAAATGAATGCGCTGCGCGATGCCAAAGAACGTGCCGTCCTTCGTGATCACCGTGATTTTGCTCCACTTGTCAGCACGCGCAAGACGCGGCCACATCTGCTTCTCCGCCTTCACATAAACAAGATCCGCCCCCTGCAGCAGCACAAAGGGAAATTCATTCACCGCCAGCTGCCGCCGCGTGTCGTCGATCGACCCCAGCTTGTCATCCGAAGTCGATCCCGCCGCGATCGCCAGCAGCGAAGTCACCATCCCCATCAGATCCCCCGCCCTCCCTGTCAGCCCCGAGCTCGGCCTCTTGGCCTTCGGCGATCCCTTCGGCAGCTCCTCATCACGGATAAAAAGGCTGCGCGGGATCGCCTTGCCACCCTGCACTTCCAGCATCGGTCCCGGCAGGGCCGCCCACTGCTTGAGATCCGGAAACGGCAGGTAGTCCAGCGGTTCCGAAGTCAGTGGCTTGGACACACTGTGCATGGCTCTGTAGGCAAACGAGCCCACGTGCATTTTGCAGGAGGTCAGTGAAAAAAGGCAGATGCTGAGCGCCGGCACCACACGCCGAAAGCGTTTCCGAATCATCCCCCTAGGCTGTCGTTCCCTCGCTCATGCGCAAGTCTGGATTGCCTCCAGCCTGCAATTGCGAGCAATTTGCCCGGCAAGATGCCCCGCAGCCCCTTCGTTCTCATGCGCCCATGATCCGCCGCCTCTTCCTCTCACTGCTCGCCCTCCCCTGCCTGCTCTCCGCCGCTGATGCACCGCCAAACATCGTCATGATCATCTCGGACGATCATTTGTACAGCGACTACGGCTTCATGGGCCACCCCGTCATCCAGACCCCAAATCTCGACCGCCTCGCCAAAGAAAGCCTCACCTTCACCCGTGGCTACGTCCCCTGCAGCCTCTGCTGCCCCAGCCTCGCCTCGCTGATCACCGGCCTCTATCCGCACCAGCACAAAGTCACCAGCAACGATCCCCCCATTCCCGCCGGCATGAAACCCCGCGAGTTTCAAACCAGTCCGCAGTTTGACGCCGGTCGCGAAGTGATCAGCAAGCACCTCGAAGAAGCCGGCACCCTGCCCACCATGCTCAAGCAAAAAGGCTACCTCAGCCTGCAAACCGGCAAATGGTGGCAGAAGAGCTACGAGCGCGGCGGCTTCACCCATGGCATGACCCACGGCGGCCGCCATGGAGATGCCGGCCTCGACATCGGCCGCAAGACCATGCAGCCCATCTATGATTTCATCAGCGAAGCGAAGCAGCAGCAAAAGCCCTTCTTCGTCTGGTATGCCCCCATGATGCCGCACGATCCCCACACGCCACCCAAGCGCCTCCTGCAGAAATACAAGGACAAGGCCCCCAGCGAGCATGTCGCCAAATACTGGGCCATGGTGGACTGGTTCGACGAAACCTGCGGCGAGCTCATCAAGCACATCGACGACAATGGCATGAAGGAAAACACCATCTTCCTCTACCTCAGCGACAACGGCTGGATCACCAACCCCAAAACCGGCCGCTACGCTGACAAGTCAAAACAAAGCCAGTACGACGGCGGCCTGCGCACCCCCATCATGATCCGCTGGCCCGGCCACGTGCAGCCAAAAATGTCCGAAGACCTCGCTCAGTCCATCGATCTCGTTCCCACCCTCCTCAAGGCCGTCGGCATCCAGCCCGCTAAAACCTTCCCCGGCATCGACCTCCTCGACTCCTCCGCCGTCACCGCCCGCAAAACCCTCTACGGCGAATGCTTCACCCACAACTTCGTCGATCTCAATGTCCCCGCCGCCAGCCTCCGCTGGCGCTGGATCATCTACGGCCACGACAAGCTCATCGTCCCCCACAAGGCCAACCAACCCGATGACGTCGTCGAACTCTACGACCTCAAAGCCGATCCCACCGAAGAGAAAAACCTCGCAGCCGAAAACGCAGACAAAGTGAATGCCCTGAGCTCAAAGCTCGACGCCTGGTGGAAGCCATAAAGTACGACAGACATCCCAGTCTGTCGGCCAGCGTCCCCCACCATCCCTCAGCAGCCTCACCTTCCAGCTCCGGCACCGTCTCCGTTCCTTCCGGCATCCACAGACCAAAGCGTCCATCATGCTCAGGCGAAATAATCTCTCGCCCCCGCCCCCTTGATCGGCACGGTCACACCACTCAGTTCGCCGCATTGGCGCTCTGACACCCCATCATGCCCGCCCGCTTCTACCCACAAGCCTCGACTCCCCCCATCGAGTCCGACACCGAATTCCTCACCGCCTTCAGAGATCACGAATTCGACCAGCACTATCCCGATCACATCCGCGAACAGTCCGCCTGCCACTGGACCCCCATGGATGTCTGCCAGATGGCCGCACAGATGCTCGTCGAAAAGCCCGGCACCCGCGTGCTGGACATCGGCTGCGGCCCCGGAAAATTCTGCGCCATCGGCGCCTCATCCACCCTCGGCCACTTCACCGGCGTGGAGCAGCGCACCAGGCTCGTCAAAGCTGCACGCGAGCTCATGGAGCGCCTCCGCATCACTCGGGCTGAAATCGTTCACGGCAACATCACCACAGTCTCCTTTGACGCCTTCGATGCCTTCTACCTCTTCAATCCCTTCGAAGAAAACATCCTCCCCATGCTGCGCATCGATCACGACGTGGAGATGAAATCGCAGCTCTACGACGACTACACCCTTCACGTGCAGCAGCAGCTTGAGCTAAAACCCCTCGGCACACGCATCGTCACCTACTACGGCAGCTGCGCCGAAGTCCCCGAATGCTACACCTGCGTCAAAACAGCCTACGACGGCACCTTGAAACTCTGGCAAAAAACACGCTCTCACCTCGAAGACGCAGAGGACGATGATCCGCCCGAGCCCTGCCGCTTCCCGCATCTCATCTAGCACACACCATTTTGCAGCCAAGGCAGCCCAAAGCAGCCCCCCCTCTCCCGGCCCCTGAGCCACGACGAAACACATATTTCTCTTCGGGGAACCGGAGCGCAGCGGAGATAGACTGCCTCAGGCAGCCCGAAGGGCGAACGAAGTGAGTCAAAGGGCCGGGGTGAGGGGTCAAAGCCCCCCTTCGCCAGCAAAGGATACCCCCAAGTTTTCTACAACGCCCCCCTCTCAGCACGCCGTCACACACGCTTCCCCAGCTCCCACCTCCGGCTCCACATACTTCCTCACCCCGGCGCTCCCGCCACGCCGAAACACCAGCGCCACCAGCGACAGCGTCGCCAGCGAACTCAGCGGCATTAGAATCGCCGCCAGCAGCGGACTCAGATGCCCCATCAGTCCCACGATCACCGTGACAATATTATACGTCACCGAAAACCCGAAGACCGCATGCACCGCCCGGCGATGCGTCGCAGCGATGTCCAGCAGGCTGCTCATGAAGCGCATGCTGTGTCCCAGGAAATAGAAGTCCGCCTTGTGCTCCAGAAAGCTGCGCCCCGTCACCGGACTGCCCGCACACGCCGCCGCGTCAAACGCCAGGCTGTCATTCGCGCCGTCACCAATATAGAGCGTGCCCTGCGGCTCATGCCCGGAGATCCACGCCGCCTTTTCGTCCGGCGTCAGACTGTGCTGCCATTGCCCCGGTTGAAGATGCAGTTGCTCGGCGATCGCCGCCACCTTGGTCTCGCGGTCACCACTGAGGATGCTCACCCTCAGCCCGCGCGCCTGCAGCGCCTCCACCTGCGCCAGAGATTCCGCACGCAGTGCATCACGAAAGCGGAAAGCGCAGAGCGTCACTCCATCCCGCGTGAAGATCGCATCCGCAGACGCATCCTGCGGCCGTGAGATCGCCCACACCTCGCCCTCATGCTCACAGCGCAGCCCCTGTCCGGGCACTTCCGTCACCTCAGCGTCCATGCCTTGCTCCGGCATCCCGCCCAGCGCGTCAAACAGGCTGCGGCTCACCGGGTGCAGATTGCCGCTCGTGAGATGGCGCAGCATCTGGCGTGAGTTCTCATCCAGTCCATCCAGCACCGCAGCATTCATCAGCATCGGGTTCTCCAGCGTCAGCGTCCCTGTCTTGTCAAACACCACCTGGCGCAGCCGCGTCAGCTTCTTCCACAGCCCCAGCGTGCGTACAAAGACACCCTGGTCCGCCGCACGGCTTGCCGCGATGTCATCCGCCAGCGGCGCCGCCACACCCAGCGCGCACGGGCAGGACACCACAAACACCGAAATCATCACCTGCAGCCCCCGCGCCCATTCACCCGTGTGCCACCACCACCAAAGTCCGCCGACCACGCCCGCCAGCACCACCACCACCAAATAACCACGCAGCAGTTTTTCCAGCCGCAGATCCCGGTGCTCCCCACCACGGCGCGCCTCCAGCAGCTTGTGCAGCGTCGATTCGTTCCACGACTCCAGCGCCACCGCATTCAGCGCCCGCGTACCCGCGTTCAACGCGCCTGATGGCAGCAGCTGCCCGCTGCTCCGCGTGCAGGAGTCGCTCTCTCCGCTGATCCACTCCAGGCTGATGCTCGCATGCTCATCGGTCAGTTTCGCGGCCACCGGCACGGCCTGCCCCGGCTTCACGGTGAAGGTCGCACCCGCTTGCAGAGCGTCCAGCATCTCCGCCTCAGGAATGGAGGGATCACGCAGCAGCCTGCGGCGGTTCCTCGCCACGGCCATCTGCTGCACCAGCCTGCCGCCCAGCATCAGAAAGATGAACATCGCCACAAAATCGAAGTACTTCAGCCCCGGCTCACCGCTCATCCAGCCGATGAGCGATCCCGCATACGCCGCCAGAATCCCGAGAGTGATCGGCGTATCAATGTGCAGCACCCCAGCACGCAGCGCATGCCACGCACGCTGCGCGAAGTAGCTGCCACCCACCAGCAGCGCCAGCGTGGCCGATGCCGCCGCCACCAGGTCAAACCAGTGCGCAAAGGGAAAGTCCGCCGGCATGCCAAAATACGCAGGCAGCGAGAACGCCATCGCATTCATCGCAAACGCACCGCACACACCGGTACGGCGCTCCAGAGTGTTGTCACGGGTCTGCCCACCCTCGGCACGCTGCATGCCCAGCAGGTAGCCAAAGCGCTGCAGCTCACGCGCAAACTCCACCGGCTGAAACTTCCCCGGCTGCCAGGCCATGCGCAGTTCACCGCTGGAGATGTCCACTTGGATCTGTGTGCCACCCAGTTTGTCAAACACCCGCTCAATGAGCCAGATGCACGCCATGCACGAAAGCCCCTGCACAGACACGCTCAGTTCAGCCGCCACATCCTCACTCACCCGCGTGGCTTCGGCGGCCAGCGTGGCGGTTTCCAGCCAGCCATAGTCCTGCTGCCGCATGGCCTGCGCAGGGACAGGCGGCAGGTTCAGCCCGGACTTGAGATCATAAAAATGTTCCAGTCCATTTTGTTGCAGCATGTCATGCACAGAGCGGCAGCCCGCGCAGCAGAAGCCGTCGCTTCGCGTGGCCGGAACCGGTGTCCCGCAGTGCTGGCAGGTTGTGTTCATAGAATTCAAAAAATCAGTTCATCGCATGGCAGCAGCTCGCCGCCTCACTGCTTCCAAAGTCCAGCGTATCCCTCAGCCTCCACGCCAGAATCACCGCCGTCACCAGCGCCAGTCCCCGCTGCACCTTCCGCATCGTGGCAGGCTGGAGGCGCCCCCCCAGCATATGCAGCTGCGTCTGCGCCAGAAACAGCAGCGGCAGCGTGCCCAGTCCAAAGGC
>NZ_JBGANL010000122.1:0-4897 GCF_044222345.1 Prosthecobacter sp. | reverse complement strand
CAGCGGCGGCGCGCTGAACAACTCCATGAACGACCAGCTCAAGTCCGTGCAGGACATGGTGGGCGGCAGCTACGACGGCCAAACCTACGTGCCGCCGCAGGCCAAAAAATAGCCGCGCCGCCGGGCACCTCACGGCAGCATCACGCGCCACCGCCGCCCCCTCAAAATGGGGTCAGGGTGCAAATTCTTGACAGATTTTTTTCCAGTGGAAAATCTGGACACAAACGCTGCCGCAAATCTCTCCCTCCAGCCTCCAAGATGCCCCTGAACGACGGCGGCCCTGAGGACTGCACGGGGGCACCAGCATTGGCCCGGCCCCGTTCGAAGCCGGGAATGGCAGAGCGTCCCCATTCACGCCTCACCGGTGCCGTCAGTCATGCTTCGCGGCGCCAAAGGCATCCGCAGGAGTTTTTTCAACCGGCGGCTCAAATCAAGGCAGCGTGGTGCCGGTGGCGCCCAGCGCATCCAGCACGCCTTCACGAACGCCATCAAAGCTGTAGCTGGTGGTGGGGGAGTTGAACGGCGCAGAGCCGATTTTTGACGCGGTCGTCATGAGCTTGGATCGCACCGTTTCCGGGCTGATCGCTCCGCCTGCCTGCTGGTAAAGCAAGGCCACGACACCGGTCGTGTGGGGGGATGACATGCTGGTGCCGGACATGCGCGTCGTGCCGCCGCCCAGGCGGGTGGAAAGGATGCCCACGCTCTGAATGTAGCCGGAGACGATGTTTTCCTGGTCTTCGCCCGGAGCCGAGATCGTCACCCCGATACCCGTGGTGCTGTTGAAGGCTCCGTCCGTGGTGAAGTAGGAGGCGGTGTCTGAGCCGATGAACCAGCCGATGTCGTCCGTGCCATCCTTGGCCGAGGTGCTGGCCACCGCGATGACTTCGGGATACGTGGCCGGAACCACTGCCGAGACTTCCTTGCTCTGATCATTCCCTGAGGAGACGACCACGGTGATGCCCAGATCCCGCAGTTTCTTCACCGCATTGCGGTAGCTGGTGTTGTCCCCGACCGTGCCGGGGCGGCCCAGGCTCATGTTCACCACCTTGATCGGCGGCACCAACGTCGCTGCGTTTTTCGCCACCCAGTCCAGACCTGCGATCACGGTGGAGTCATAGCCGCTGCCGGCGCTGTCCAGCACCTTCACCGCATACAGGGTGGCTTCCGGCGCCACGCCGATCACATCGTAGCCGTCATGGCGCGCGGCGATGATGCCGCCCACATGAGTGCCGTGGCCGTTGTCATCCTGGCCCACGGTGGGCCCTTCGGAAAGCTGCAGCTTGGTGCGCGAGACGATGGCCTTGAACGACTTGGCGCCCAGCACCAGGTCAGGGTGTTTGAAGTCCACCCCCGTGTCCACCACCGCCACGCCGATGCCGCTGCCGGTTTGAGCGATGACGCCGGGAATGGCCCCGATGCGGGCCACCCCTGCAGGAAGCACTTCCGCAGCGCGCGTCACCGTCCCGCCGCTGCCCGCCTTGGGCCTGGCATGCGCGCCGATCACGCGGTCCTCCACCACCGAAAGCACACTGGGGTCCAGCTTCAGCGCCCCCACTTTTCCAGGAGGGATATCCCCGGCAAAGCCCCGGAATGCATCTGAAAACACCACGTCTGGCAGCACCGCGTGCTTCGCCACCACCGCCGGCACAGACGCACCGGGTTTCAGTTCCACGATGTAACGTCCCGGAACCTTGTCTCCGGAGTTTTGCGCATGGGCTGTGAGGGCCGCGGTGAATGCCAGGCCGAGAATGCGGAAGGTGGGAATGCTCATCAGTTGGGATTAAATGGGAAATAAAAATAAATCATTCCTACTCCTCCCGGCAAGCCCTTTAACAGAGCCTAAAGACAAATAAATCAATGGGTTACCTCAACCCCTCCGGAGGACGGCAAGAAGCCTCCCGACCGCCACCCCCAAGAAATGGGGGCAGGGTGCAAATTCTTGACAGATTTTTGGCCGACGGTTTTTCAGCGCGCCCAGCCATTTGAGCAGCAAGCCCACGCATCTCCCGCGTTCCGCCCGCTTCCCGGCCCTGCGGTCACTTTTTCTCCGGCGCATCCTCGTCGCTCGGCACCACCAGCACGGGGCAGTGCGCGTGCTTCAGGACATCGGCGGCCACGCTGCCCACCAGCATGTGATAGATCGTGCTATGATGGTGCGAGCCGAGGATGATCAGATCCGCATTCAGGCGCCTGGTCTCCTCCAGAACGGCAGACACCCCGGCATCGGCCAGCTGCTCCACGCGGGCACGCACGCCGAATTTGATCAGCGAGTCGCGCATTTCCAGAAGCTGCTGGGCCTGCTCCTTGACCACTGCGGGTGTGGGGTCCTGCATGACCACGGGGGAGATGATCCCCACATCCATGACCACGGGCGTCTTGGCGAGCACGTGCAGGATGATCACTTCACTGTTGAATGCGGAGGCAAGCGCGTGCGCCTGCTTGAGTACTTTGAAGGTCAGGTCGGAGAGATCGACGAGGGCAACGATGGTTTTCATAGAGTTAGATGTTATCCACGGGAAGTTTCACCACAAGAACCGAGCAGGGCAGCCGGGTGAGCAGGCGCTCCGCCGTGGAACCCAGCAGCACGTAGCGCAGATTGGTGCGCCCTTTGCCCCCCATGATGATCAGATCCGCATGGGCCTCCTGCGCGTGCATGGCGATGCCATTGCCATGGCTGGGCGACTCCTGCAGCACCTCGGTGGAGGCAATGCCCTGCGCCGCAGCGCCCACAAACTCATGCAGCTCTGCGCGCAGCATCTGGATGCAGGCCTCGCGCTCCTCCGGCGTGTACACCATCGCGGGGCCGCCCGGATCTGCAAAGGGCGTGGGGTATCCGATGGCCACCCAGGGCTCCTGCCACACATGCAGGAAGTCCACCGCAGCACCGTCCATGCGCGCCAGACTGAGCGCGTGATCCACCACCGCGCGCGAATTCTCCGAGAAATCCAGGCAGGCCACGATCTTGCGAAACGCCTGCGGATGATCCGTGCGCACCAGCAGCACCGGCGTCTGCGCCTTGCGCGCCAGCTTGCTGGCGATGGACCCCGCACCGGCCGGCATGTCCCCTGCCCCGGCGATGCCCGCCACCAGCAGGTCCGCCTTGAGCGTGCGCGCATGCTCCAAAATCTCATGCAGCGGCGTACCCATTGCGATGGTGACCTCATAAGAGGCCGCTGCGGGAGACTGCGCCAGCCAGCGGGTCAGCGCGGCACGCGCCCCCTCCGCGGCCACGCGGGCGTGGTTTTCAAAGGGCTCCTCCCGGCTCTCCGCCAGCGCCGCCACCGCAGCAGAGTCCACCACATGCAGCACCTGAAGTTTCGCGCCGTGCAGCGCCGCGATGCGCACCGCCTGCTCATAAGCCGTGCGTGATCCCGTGGAAAAATCCACGGCAACGAGAATCGTGGTGAGCTTGTTCATGGCCTGCGCGGGTGGTGAGTCATGCTTCAGCTAAACGCAGGACCATGCGCAGTGAAACGGGCGGTTTATCCCATCTTCTATCGTCTCCTGCCCAGATTTTGGCCGCACGAAAGCAGCGCCGGTGAGCCAGTTCGAAACATGTCTTTCAATTCGCCTGCCCACCCCCGTCCTCACTTAATGCGTTGACAAAATAAGTTCAATTATCTTATAATTATAGTAATTATATGCGCA
The DNA here is from genome assembly GCF_044222345.1 of Prosthecobacter sp. GTDB lineage: Bacteria > Verrucomicrobiota > Verrucomicrobiia > Verrucomicrobiales > Verrucomicrobiaceae > Prosthecobacter. Next base: position 1,249 of record NZ_JBGANL010000122.1, on the reverse strand, counting down.
CCAGCACTCTTTCGTTTCTGGCTTTGGCTTCGCTTGCAGCCTCCACCGCAGGATTTTCCGCCGAGAATCGAAAGGATTTTCACAAGGTGGACCAGGACGAGGGGCCGCCAGGGCGCGTCAGCAGCTCGGCTCCCGAGATTGAGCGAATCCATGCGCGTGCGCCCCTCTGGGCCCGGGGTGCCACCCATGCCGCCCCCATGGCGACCACCAGCCCCACGGGCTACACACCCGCGCAGATCCGCCATGCTTACGGCTTTGACAAAATCACCGGCAATGGCGCCGGCCAGACCATCGCCATCGTGGATGCCTACGGCAGCCCTTCACTGGCCAATGACCTGAAGGTCTTCAGCACCACCTTCGGCCTGCAGCAGGCCACGCTCGCCGTGTATTACCCGCAGGGCAGGCCGGCCGCCAACAGCGGCTGGGCCCTGGAGACCACGCTGGATGTGCAATGGGCGCATGCCATCGCACCGGGGGCGCGCATCGTCGTCGTCGTGGCCAAGAGCGCCAGCATCAGCAATCTGCTGGGTGCGGTGGACTACGCCGTGAAAACCCTCGGAGCCAAGCAGGTCTCGATGAGCTGGGGAGCCGCTGAGTTCTCCTCCGAAACCAAATACGATTCCCACTTCAACAAAACCGGAGTCTCCTTCTTTGCCTCCTCCGGAGACAGCGGCGCAGGCGTGATCTGGCCTGCGGCCTCCCCCTACGTCGTCGCCGTGGGCGGCACCACCCTGCAGCTGGACAGCACCGGCACCGCCCTCACCGAAACCGGCTGGTCCGGCAGCGGCGGCGGCATCAGCGCGTACTGCAAGAAGCCGGCGTGGCAGAGCGGTTTCTCCGCCGCCGCCGGACGTGCCGTGCCTGATGTGAGCTACGATGCCGATCCTTACACCGGCTTCCCCGTTTACATCTCCAACTACAACGGCACCACCGGCTGGATCCAGGTGGGCGGCACCAGCGCCGGTGCTCCGCAGTGGGCCGCCCAGCAGGCCCTGATCAATGCCGCACGCACCACCACCATGACCGGTGCAGGCAGCCAGCTCTACGCCACCGCCACCAGCGCCTACACCGACTTCTTCGACATCCTCTCCGGCTCCAACGGCGCCTACTTCTGCAGCCCCAGCTACGACCTCGTGACCGGCCTCGGCTCGCCGAACGCCCCGGCGCTGGTCCCCGCCATGAGCGCCACGAAATGAGCCGCTCCGGAGGGCAATCCCGCCGCATGGCTGGGAGCGCCGATGTCCACATC
>NZ_JBGANL010000006.1:0-156323 GCF_044222345.1 Prosthecobacter sp. | reverse complement strand
ATGGCAAAATGGTCAAGTATGGCAACGGCGGCCTCTTCCTCGCCAACGGAGCCAACACCTTCGGCACGAACGGCCAGATCGGGCTGGAAATCTGGGCCAGCACCCAGAACACGGCGACCAGCATTGTGGGTTCCACCTCGCTCACCGCAGGCACCGCGACCACGGGCGTGTTTGGTGTGGGTGACATTAACATCCTCGCTGGAGGACAGCTCCGCCTTGCAGACATCGGCAACATCGCCTTCCAGAAAGTCACCGCTGTGAGTGATGACTGGGCCTTTGGCGGCATCGCCTTTGGCAACAACAACAACGGCACCGCGCTCACCCAGGCCAACATCCTTGCAGTGCTGACCACCGGTCCTGCGGCCGACGGCAAAGTGCAGTTCAGCACCACGGGCTCCAGCCTCGGCGTCATTTCCCTCGACAACGGTGTGCAGTATGGAGCACTCGACATCGGCGCGATGGAAACCGCTCTCAATCAAAGCGGGGCGGTGGAGCATCTCTGGCTCGGCACCTCAACCAACGGCGCGATCAACCAATACTACTTTGCCCCGACGCTGGGCGCCTCCACGGATGGCGTCTATCGCTTCGGCGGCGGCGGCAACCAGGGCACCATGCAGATCGGCGTGGGCGCGTTTGAAAACGTCCTCACGGGTTCCAGCTCCGTCCAGATCGGGGCCATGGTGGCGGTCAACGCCTACTCCAACCAGCCCGTCATCAACGGCAATACCAACATCACGCTCAGCACCCGGAACAACTACACCGGCGACACCTGGGCGAACCGCAGTTCCACGCTCAATATTGCCAACAACTTCGCCCTGGGCAGCGGCAAGCTGATCATCAACAACACCACGGATGGCGGTTTTAACATTGGCCAGGGACAGACGGGTGCAGTGAGTGGCGGTGGCTTCAGCATCCTCAACAACGTGGATCTTGTGGCTGACTTCCGCTCGGCCGGCACGAACTTCGTGCTGCGCGGCAACGTCAACCTCACGCCGGCTGGCGTGGGCGGCACCCGCACGATTGAAAACACGGCGGAATTGAGCATCCTCGGCGTGATCAGCGGCGTGGACGGCAACCTGATCAAGAGCGGCACCAGCAACCTGGTGCTCAATGGCATGAACACCTACACTGGCACGACCACGCTGACGGGCACCTCTGTCAACGGCAACCAGGCCCAGGCGGGCATCCTCTATGTCGGTACAGACGTGCTGCCGAACGTGGCTGGCGCCCTCGGCAACACCGACTCGCCGCTGTTGATCACCAATGTCGCCGCGGGCTCCGTCGCTGCGACCACCTTCGCCGCCCTGGGCCTCTCCGGGCAGATCACATTTGGTCGCGACATCATCATCAACAACCCGAATGCTGGATCGAACATGTCGATCTTCAGCAACTCGCTCTACGGGTCGAAGATCACCGGGGGCATCGGCATCGTCTCCGGGAGCGCGGACCGCACCCTGACCCTTTTCGCGATCACCACTGGCCGCCTTGAACTGCTTGGACCGATTTCCAGCAATGGCAACCTGCACAGCATCCTCATCGGCAGCACGGCGACGACCGGACAATTGGGCAACGGCGTGGTGTTCATCGGCGCGGGGCCAAACGGCTACTCACAGAACACCTACACGGGCAACACGACTCTGAACAACGCCCGCGTGGTGGTAGGTGCAAATTCCTACTACTCGGGCGCAGCGAATGCGCTGACCATCATCAGCGGTCCCTTCGGTACTGGTACGCTCACTTTCGGCTCAGGCAATAACAACGGTGGCACCTCCATTGGCTCGAATGGCGTAGACCGGATCATCCCGAACGCTCTCGGCACGCTCAGCACCGCAGCCAACCTCTCGATGACCTTTGAAGGCCGCGGCAACCTGACCTTCATCAACACGGCGGCGGCGTGGAACCTCAATTCCGACGCGACGCTGCGCAACCGCAACTTCGTGGTGAACACCACTCAGGGGGTGATCCAATTTGATGCTGGTTTCACGGCAAGCGGCGCAGGTGGTGCCAACCTGCTCAAACTAGGCACCGGCATTTTGGCGATCACTGGCAACAATGCGGCCTACAACAAGACCACTGCGGACGGCAACTATGGCACTTCATGGTTCATTGATGCGGGCATGCTGCGGGTGACCGCTGACATCAACCTGGGTGATACGACGCCGATCGCTGTTGGCAGCCCGGCCCACACTGTGGCCGGCCTGCCTACGGACGTGCGTCTGCGCGGCGGTGTGCTCTCCGTGGGTGGTTCCTTCACCACCTCCCACCAGCTGATCCAGACAGCGGCGAGTGCCATTGGCGTTTCAAGTGGGTCCACTTTCGGGGTGCCACTGCCTATCACCGGTGCCTTCGGCCTGACCAAGCTCGGCGGCGGGACTCTGGTGCTCAATTCGACCGCGAATGCCAACAACAGCCTGACCATCGGCGGCATCGGCAGCGGCGGCACCGTGATGACTCAGATGACGAGCGGCACGCCGTTCGGCACGGGTGCGATCACTCTTACCGACGGCACGCTGCAGCTTCAGGGAACGGTGGGCACCGCTCCGTTGGGTGTCACTGCAAGCGCACAGACGGCGGTCAGCTACATCCTCACGGTCAGCAACGCTGCGGGCATCGTCCCTGGCATGACCATCGCTGATTCCACTACTCCCGCCAGCATCACGGCGGGAACGCTGGTCACAGCGGTCAATGGCAACGTCCTTACTCTGAGTGCTCCGACGGCGGGGATTGTGGCGGCGTCTGATGCGCTGACGTTCGGTGTCGTCAACCAGGCGCTCACGGTGACCTCGATGACCTACAACGCAGGCCGCGTCCAGTTGACCAAGGGAACCGGTGTGAGTTCCGCGCTGACCGCGACGGCACTGACCCGCGGAACCAACGGCATGCTGACGGTTATTGCGTCCGACCTGTCCGCAAATCTCGGTGTGAATGAGTTTTTCAAGGTCACGAATTCTGCACCGGCCAATACTGCGAGCGGGGCTGGATTCATCCTCGCCACACCATCTGTCGTTGGTCGTTCCTCAACGGGTGCGGATACCAACTCGCTGAACTTCCTGCGCTACGATGCCACCAACGGCTTCCTCCTGAACAACGCCACCACGGTGGGTGTGTTGAGCGCTTCGGCCGCGACCTCGCTGGCGGACATCACCAGCGCCCAAATCGTGGACAACAGCACCATTGATGTGCTGGACCTGCGTACGAACAGCAGCATCACCGCAGGTGGTGCCTCCTCGCTGCTCCGCATCGCGGGTGCGGGCCTGATCATGAACGGCGGCGCAGTGACATCCGCCGGCCAGACGATCAGCAGCAACCTGCGATTCGGCACGGGTGCGACGCCAACGGAAGCTCTCGTCTTTATCAGCGGCGGTCAGACCGGCGCCTCCACCATCTCCGGTAACTTCGAAGCCACCGACTTCACCAAGGCCGGCGCGGGCACCCTGCTGCTCTCAGGCACCGGCAACATCATGGCTCCGCTGACCACCGGCCTGCGCAACCTGACTGTGCAGGAAGGCACCTTGCGGTTGCCAGCGCCGGCGCAGTGCCTTCCAGCGGTCTGGTCAACCTTGTCATTAACAGCATCACCAATGGCCTTGACCTCAACGGTCAGAATATCTCCATCGGCGGTCTGTCCGGCGTCGGCCGGGTGACGAACACGGGCTCGTCCGCCACTGACGGTGAACACCGGCGTAGGCCAGAAGCACCTATGTTGGAACGATTGATGGCAACGTCGGCCTCACCAAGACAGGGAATGGCACGCTGACCCTTAATCAGTCCCCCATCGCGGACGGCGCTCCGCTGGCCAGCACCTACACGGGTGGTACGATCATCAATGCGGGGCGTGTCACCAGCGCGAACGTCGTCGCCCCGGTCGGCACCGGCACCTTGCCGTGCGCAACACCCTTGCGCTCGGGACCGGTCCCATCACCCTCAAGGGGGATTCTTGACCTCGCTGCCACGGCAGCGGCGGGCTACGCGGCAGGCGAAGTCACGGACAACATCGCCACGATTCAGTTTGGCTCCGGCAGCAGCTACAACATCATCGTTGACCACAGTACAACAGCTTCGGCAACGGCTCGACCTACGCCAATACGACTTCCACGCTCTCAGTGGGTGTCGCTCCCGTGGCTTGGTCGCTGATCAACAACGTGACGCTGAACGCTGCGGCCCTGAGCTGGACTGGCAATTCCACGAACGTCCAGATCAACGGCATCCTCGCTGTCAATGCGGCCGGTGAAACCACGCTCAACACTGCGGCCAATGGCGTGATCAGCGGCCAGATCGCGGCGGCGGGCAAGACTCTCGTGAAAATCGGTGGTCAGACTCTCTTCCTGACCAATGGAGACACCGGTGCCGGTGCTAATGCGGTGGGAGCCTGGAAATTCATGGCTGGCACGACGGAAGTCCGCCTCTCCAACGGAGCCTCCAACCCGCTCGCGGCCGGCGCTCCGATCACCCTGAACGGAGCGACGCTTGTCATCAGCCATGAAGGTGACAACACCGCGAACATGCAGGTGCTGACCACCTTTGCGAACAACAACCTGACCATCGGTTCGACCGCGACGCTCGGCGGCGGCAGCTACATCGGCAGCGGCGGGACGGCTCTGAATCTGACGCGGGCATCTTCTGCTTCGAACAAGACTGTTCAGTTCGGCACGCTGGCCTTCGGCGGTCCTTTGGGCTCTCCTCTGCTGACGCTTAACAACGTTGCGGACAACCTGCAGCTCTCATACAGCTTCACCGGCCTGAGCTTTATCAAGGATGCCCAGATCACCAACAACAGCCGCACAGGCGGCAACGGGAACGTCACCATCAATGGACCGCTAAGCGGCAACGGCACCCTTCTGAAGGGCGGCGGCGGTGGTCTGTTCATCAACAGCGACAATAGCGCCACCTTCAAAGGCGGCTACGTGAGCAATGGCGGCACCACTTTCTTCGGCACCTTCGAAGGCAATATGCTCACCCTGAGCGACACCCCCGGCATCGCAGGACTCGTGACCACTTCCAACCTGGGCACTGGTAACACCCTCATCCAGCCCGGCTCCGCCATTCAATACAACAGCATCAGCAACATCGCCGTCGGAGCTGGCAGCATCGATCTGCGCTCCAATGTCATGGCGAACTACGGGATCCTCCGCATGGCTGCCAATGCACCGCTCTCCGACTTCAAGCTTCTCATCGGCAACCTTGGCGGTCCGCAGAATACCTCCTACTTTGGCCTTGCCGGCGGCAATGGACTCAACGGTGGCGGCAAGAACGCTGGCTCGGCCATCATCGCGCTGAACACGGTCTACACGCAGACGATCAATCTCGCGATGATCGGCGACGGCACCGCCTTCCTCGGCAGCACTCAGAACGGTGTGGGTCTAAACGGCAGCTACAACGCCGCCACCCTTGGAGCCGGCGCAGGCAACACCTACCGCCTCGGTGCGGGTGGCAGCATTCTCTATGTCTCCAGTGACATGGCCAACAGCAACGTGCTCACGGGAGCGGGTGCGGCTCTCATCGTCGGCCTGCCCCACAGCAGTCTGAATGGGGACAATATCACCGCCAGCAACGGTCGTGGCACGGTGGTCCTGATGACCGCAAACAACTACACCGGCAGCACGTTGGTGAACCGCGCCAGCACGCTGGAATTCCGCGGCAGCCTGACGACGAGCAGTTTTGACACCTGGGGCATCCTGACGGCCGGTGGCCTGGGCGGCACCTTCCTCAATGCTGCTGGCACGGCCATGCTGGCCCCGGTCACTCTTCGCAACACCTCGGAAGTGCGCTTCGACTACTCCACCGGTCTGCTCGCCACCACCAAGCTGGAAGGTTACGGCGGCCAGGGCCGCTGGCTCGACTCTCAGTCCATCGACCTCAACAACTCCACGATCCGCCTCATCGGCAACCGCGACATCGAAGTCACGGAAACCGTGGGTGACGTGACCGTGGGCAAGTTTGGTCAGCTCGTTGCCCAGCGTGACTTGCTCGACCGCACCGTGAACCTCGTCATCGGCGGCGGCGCCGGAGTGGACATCACCCGTCTCACGCAGACGAACAACGGACTCACCATCGCCGGCAACTCGGCCTCGCTTCAGATCAACCCGGCCAACGCCGGCGTCCTCGGCAGCGATGAGCGCGTGAAGCTCTCCAGCGGCATCGGGGCCAATGGCCTCGTGGCCCTCGGTGGCATCACCAATGGCATGGTTGCTCCCTGGATTGTCAACGCCACGGATGCGCAATTCCTCACCTACACGCTCGACAATGGTTTCGTGAACGCAGGCTTTGATCGCACCTCGGCTGGTGGCAACATTGCCGCCGCCGGACAGCTCATTGGTGCCAATGACCGTTTCCTCCTCAACACGGCGGTTCTGACCTTTAACGCTGCGGGCCTTGGCATTGGCCTGGATGTCTATGCCGGCCGCTTTGACACGGGCATCACCTTCGGCAACAACATCACTGCAGCCGCCACGGACCGCATCCGCCTCCAGAGCGGTGGCTTTATCAACCCCAATGCGGCAGTCCAGATCTTCACCGGCATTGAGGTCGGGGTAGCGGGCAGCGGCCTGAAGGAGTTCAACATTTACAACCAGAACAACGTCACGATCGGCACGATCACGACCCAGACGGCATCCAGCACCGTGCCGGGATTGTCGCCTACGACCACGGGTCAGATCACGAACGCCAGCAACGTTGTCAAGCAGGGGGGCGGCACCTTGGTCATCGACTCCCCGCAGGCCAGCTTCAGCGGCAACTGGATCGTGAATCAGGGCAGCATTGCCTTCCGCTCCACGACCGTGCAGGCCAACCTCGGCGGCACTGCCACCCTTGCCCAGATGAACGCCGGCACGAACGGTCTCGTGGTGATCAATAACCACGGCGGCCAGCTGCAGCTCCGTTCCGATACCGCCAATACGGTCTACAACCTCGGTCTCGTCATCGGTGAAGGCAATGCTCAGGCCACGATCAACAACGACCGTGCAGCAGCAACCACTGGCACTTTCCTAAGTATCCTGACCGGCGGCATCCGCTTCGGTGGCGCTCCTGGGGAGCAAGGCCAGACCTTGTTTGTCAGCAACGCCGCCAACAACGTCGCCATCCAGGTGAACGGTCCGCTCGTTCTTAGCGCGGCCACCATGGAAGGTGCTCCGGCCTACAACTACATCCGCCAAGACCCCAACCTGACCGTTTACGGCCAGGTCACGGGCGGTGCGACCTTGGTCCACTCTGGCGGCGGCACCCTCGAGCTTGGCAACGGCTTCACCGCATTCAACAACGGCATCAACACCTTCACTGGTGGCCTGCAGAACGTGCAGGGTACCATCAACGTCCGAGGCACGACGACCGGCGTGGTTAACCCGTTCGCTGGGGCGGTCAACAGCCTGATCAACAACGGCGGCATCGGCTCGGGTGATGTCACCATGTATAGCGGCACGCTGAACCTGCTCATCGACGGTGCCAACACCACCGCTCGTGAAAAATACTGGGTGGGCAACAATGCCACCGGCAACAACCTGATCATCAACGGCTCCTCGACGGTGACAGTGAACCGCAACATCGCCGGTACCGCCGCCAACAAACATCTCGCCTTCAAGGACCTCACCATCGGCAGCTCGACCCTGACCACGGGGATTGGCAACACCTACGTCCTGGAAATCAATGGATCTACCAATCTGACCGGCACCCCGACACTCAATATCGGCGGGGAAACCCTCCTCAACGGAGCCATCAGCGACGGAGCTGGCTCAGCCCCCGGCACTATCGGCCAGGCGCTCATCAAGGGCGGCGGCGCAAGCCTTTGGATCAACAGCGCCGCGAGCACCTTCGGCGGACTCTACGCGGGCACGGTGGGAGCCAACGGCCTCGGCATTGTGGTCAACGGTGGTCTGCTGCGCTTTGGTGACGTCAACAGCGAGAACGGCACGTTCATGAACCTGAATACGATGCTGCGTGGCAGCACGATCCGGATCAATCCGACGGGCGGAATCTTCCTCACCAACCCGGCCAATATCAACTTTGGCACCGGTCAGGTGGAACTGCTCAGCTCCGGTTCGCAGATGTCTCTCTTCCGCATGTCGAATGCGGCCTTCAACCAGGCTTATGTGCAGAATGCGCTGAGCAGCAATTCGAATGGGGTGATCGCGCTGCAAACCTCCATCGCCAATCCCTTGAATCTCGCCACCATCGGCAACGGGCGCTCCTTCCTTGGTGCCACCGCCAACTCCGACTACACGGCTGAGACGCTAGGAGTGGGCGCCGACAACATCTACCGCATCGGCGGTGGTGGCTCTCGGGTGGCCTTCAATTCGACGGCAGCAGGGAACATGGGTGTCTTCGTCGAAGGGACCACTGCGGGCACTCGGGTGCTATTTGGCAACCAAGCCGGCAACGGCAACAGTGGTGAAACGGACCTCTTTGACATCAACACCTACACCGGCGGCACCATCATCAGCCGCTCCTCCAGCCTCTTGACCCGCACCGCGACCTCGGGTGCCAACGGCCCGCTCGGCAACGGAGGCGCGGTGGACATCTTCGGCCAGCTCCGCCTCTACAGCGGCGCGACGATGCTCAACTTCGCGGGAACGGCGAACCAATACGTCGTCAACTTCCACCCCGGATCAGTGCTCTGGCTGGACAATGAATCCTCCACGCAGAACCGTTGGTTTGACACGACACCGATCAATCTGGACGGTGCGCGGCTCTACCTGCGTTCGGTGAACGTTGCCACTCAAACATCGACGGAAGTGGTGGGCGACATCACCTTCTCCAGGGGTGCCTCGATCCAGGTTCAGAAGGGTGTTGCCGCCGGTGACATGCAGTTGACGACGTCCAACCTTACTCGGTCGGGTGTTGGCAGCACGCTTTCCCTTATCTCCACCGCCGCGAACCTAGGTGTGGCGGGTAACAATGACTCGGAGCGGGTCGTCGTCACCGGAACCAGCACCGGAGCCATCGTCGGCGGCATCAAGCCCGCCTACTACGTCAACACCACCGACAACACATTCGTGACCTACGGTGCCAACGGCTTTGTCAATGGCACTTACAGCAACACCTTCAACGCGGGCACCTTCACGGCAGCCACAACGGGCACCAGCGTGGTGGACATCACCACCGCCGCCATGGTTCTCACCCAGGATCAGACGGTCTATGCGCTACGCACCAGCCAGAACATCAGCAGCGGTGTCGGCCAATACAACACCCTCACCTTCGCCGACGGTCCTTCCGACGCGGAGCGCGGCGGTATCATCACCACCGGCACGCCGACGATCGCGACCAACCTGAAGTTCGGCACCAATGGCGACAAGGAAGGCATCATCTACAACACCGGCACGACGTCGCTCACCGGAGACATCTACGCTGGCAGCATGACGAAGTTTGGCGCAGGCGCCCTGGTCATCGGCAAAGACCAGACCGCCGCCGCCAACGGCACGGGCTTTGCTGGCAACTGGACCGTCAACGGCGGTGCCCTGACCCTGAACACCTTCGGTGCTTCCGGCGACGGCGGCACGATCACCCTCAACGCCAGCGGTACAGCCACAGCTGCCGGGACCACGCTGAACCTGCTGGCGCAGCCCGGCAACTCGCTCAACGGACAATACACGATGGGCCGCATCATCTCCGTGGATAACACGATCATCGTGTCGACGCCGAACCTGACTGACAGTGTTGTGAGCATCAGTGACCTTGAGTCCTTCTCGACTGACACGACTGGTCTCTCACCGGCCCGCCTCCGTGTGCAAACCGGCAACACCCGTTCCGTGTTGAATGCAGGAACGCTTTTCCTCACCGGCGCGGGAGGCTCAATCCTCGACATCAGCGCGGCTGCTGTGAACAACCAGATCACCTCTGGTGCCACGGGTTCCGGCCTGAACGTCATGGGCCTGAACGGAAGCCGCGACCTCATCAAGTGGGGCAACGGCTACCTCTGGGTCGGCGGTAATAACACCAGCTTCACCGGCAAAGTCAGCATCGAACAGGGTGCGCTCGGCGTCACCAACGCCAATGCCCTTGTCAATGCAGCCAGCATCACCGCGCGGCGCTACGGTGTCCTCGACATTCTCACCACCGGCTTCACCAAGGCCGTGACCTACGAGGCCGGCTCCATCGAACGCTGGAGCGTGGACAATGCCCGCAGCGGTACGATCAACCTTGGAGCGGGCTCGCTCCAGGTGAACGCCGATCAGAACACCACGGTGGTGACCATTCAGATCAACGGTGGTGCCATCGAAGGATTCCTCCGCACGGATGATGTCTCCAGTGTTAACTCTGGCACGGTCTTCCGCACCTTGGGGGCCGGTGTGAGCATCAGCCTGCTGGGCAACTCGTTCGTCGGCCAGAACGCTTTCACCGATGGCCCTAACGGCACCGACAATGGACGCACGACCACCCTGACCACTGGCGTCGGCTCGGATACCAACAACAGCAGCGAGCTGACCGATACGGCCCGTGGCGCGATCCTTGAGATCAAGGGCAATATCAGTGGTGCAGGCAGTCTGACCAAGCAGAGCATTGACACCGTCATCCTCTCGGGCACGAACACCTACAATGGTGGCACGAACATCGCCAACGGTACGCTCCGGCTCGCCTCGGCCGCCGCCCTGCCCAACGGGACCAACGTCACTACCTCCAGCCGCGGTGTTCTTGATCTTGGCGGGTTCAACGCCTCCATTGGCAATCTCAACTCCTCGGTGATCACGGGTGCGGCTTTCAGCAGTTCCAGCGGTTTCATCACCAACAGCGCGACTGTGATGAAGACACTCACCGTGACTCCCACCACGGACAGCATCTACGGCGGCGTGGTTCAGAACAACGTCAACGTCGTCAAGAGCGGCAGCAAGAAGCTCGTCTTCACCAACGTGAACACCTACAATGGTGACACCACGGTGAGCGATGGTGTGCTGGAAGTCAGCCACGTCACCGCCGGTGCCATCGACGGCATTTCCGGCAGCTCCTCCCTGACGGTAGCCAACGGCGCCACCTTCAACCTGCTGACCGGCACCACAGGCGGGGTGCTGACTCTGGCGCCTTACACGGGCACGATCCTCACGCTTGCCGGTGGCAGCCGTCTTGGTGTGGAAGTGGGAACCACAGGCAGCAGCATCCTGCTGAACGCCGGCGCCAAGGCACTGGTGACGGGCAACGTCACTGTGGATGCCTATTTCCTCAGCGGACAGACGCCGGGGGCCACCTCCACCATCCTCGAGGCGGCATCTGGCGGCCTGGTGAACACCAACGGCAGCTCGGGCACTTACACCGTAGGAAACCTCTACAACGTGACCAACTTCACGGTGACCAGCATCACAGCCACGGACACCCTGGTGTACTTCAACACTGCCTCTACGGCAGCCCTCACGGCAGCCTACTGGAAGGGCGGCTACAGCGGTGCGGCCAATGTCTGGGCTGTGTCCGACGGCGCCACCTCCAGCAACTGGGCGACGGATCTGGCCGGTACCGCCACAGGACTGGTGCCTAGCGCCAGCACGGATGTGTTCCTCTCCGCCACCAGCAACACGAACCAGAACAGCATGGTGCTCGGTGCCAACATGAGCATCAAGAGCCTGACGGTGAATGCTCAGAGCGCCGGCAGCAACGTGGTGCTGAACAGCGATGGCGGCTACACACTCACCATTGCGACCAACATCACCACTGACGTGGACTCCAGCGCGGCCACCATCAACAGCAACGTGGCTCTCAGCGCGGCCACGGCTACCATCACGGTCAACTCGGCCAATGCTCTCACCATCAACGGTGCTGTGAGCGGAACAGCCATCACGAAGGCTGGTGCTGGCACCTTGGTCCTCGGTGGAGCCAACACCTACACCGGCGTCACCACCGTGAGCGCAGGCGTGCTCAGCCTGGCCAACAGCCTGGCTCTGGGAACGATTGCCGGAGCCACCACCGTCTCCAGCGGTGCATCTCTGGAACTGCAGGGCGGCATCAACGTTGCCAACGAGGCTGTGACCATCAATGGCGCAGGTGCCTCGGGTGCCGGTGCACTCCGCAACCTCAGCGGCGACAACATCTACAACGGTGCTCTCACTCTTGGCAGCAACTCCACCATCCAGTCTGACGCAGGCAGCCTCTCCATCTTCGGCCCTGTGGGTGGCACCGGGCTTGCGCTTACTGTGCAGGGAGCTGGCAACACGATCATCAGCGGTGTCATCGGCACTGGTGCTTCTGGCACTCTGATCAAGAACGACGCCGGCACCCTGACGTTGGCCAATGCCAACACCTACACCGGTGCTACGACGATCAATGCTGGCACGGTAAGCGTCTCCAACGCCACGGGCCTTGGAACCACGGCAGGAGCTACGACGGTGAATGCAGGCGGTGCGCTCAACGTCAATGGCGTCACGGTGGCAGAAAGCCTGACGATCAACGGCTCTGGTGTCTCATCCACGGGTGCTCTCACCGGAACTGGCATTGCCACCGTCAGCGGCACTGTGGCGCTGGGCAGCAGCAGCATGGTCGGAGCGGCTAACGCTACGGACGTCCTCACCATCAGCGGTGTGATTTCTGGTGCCACCTTTGACCTGACGAAGGTGGGAGCCGGCACCGTGGCCCTGACTGCGACGAACACCTATACGGGCAACACCAACGTCTCGGGAGGCACCCTTTCCATCGGCAATGGAGGCACGACCGGTGCGATCGCCACAACAAGCACGATCAGTCTTGGCACGGGCGGCGTGTTTGCGGTCAACCGGAGCGACGCTGTCACTCAGGGGACTCAGTTCACAGCCACCGCCATTACTGGCACGGGTGGGTTTGCCCAGACCGGAACGGGTGTGACAACCCTGTCCACGACCGGCAACAGCTACTCGGGAGGCACTACGGTCAGCAATGGCGAACTGCGGGTGACTGGCAGCCTGACCGGTACTGGTGTGGTGACAGTCGCCGAAACTGGTGGTTCGCTGACCAACGCGGCGGTTCTGGCAGGTGCTGGCGACGGCACGACCACTGGCATCATCGCCGGTGCGGTCAATGTGGGGGGCGTCAACAGCGTCGGCATCCTGACCCCGGGCGTCACTTCTGCCAATGCAGACAAGGGCACGCTGACGATCACCGCTGACAACACTGCCCTGACAGTGGCCACCGGCTCGCAGATCCAGCTGGGCATCACCAATCCGACATCTGCCGCAGTGGTGGACTACTCCGGCATCTACAACATCGGGTCCAACACCTATACCAACGCCAACGACTACTTTGCCGCACTGGGGGCAGGTGCAGATGTTTACACCAAAGGAGCGCCGACAGCCTCCACGGACATGGACTTCATCAATCTGAGCGGCAGCAACAGCACCTTGACTGTTGGCAACCGTGCGGGTGGCGCATGGGGTCAGGGATCCATCGTGGTGAACTCGGTCGGCACCGTCAACGTGCAGAAAGGCCAGGTCTTCAATCTGATCGACTGGAGCGGTGCCAGCATGAGCGGCGGCTTCAATGTGGGCGCCTTCAACACCTACGATGCAAGCACCAGTGTGATTGCTGGCGATCTGGACCTTGCCGCGCTCGGCGCAGGCCTGTCCTGGGATGTCAGCGCCTTCAGCACCTATGGTGTCCTGGTCGTGGTGCCTGAGCCTTCCCGCATGCTGCTGCTGATGTTCGGTCTGCTCGGCCTCTTCTACCGCCGCCGCCGCTACAGCCGCCTGTAAGCGGGACTCATTCAACAAAAAGCCCGGTCGGCCTTGGTGGCGCGATCGGGCTTTTTGATGTCTGCTGGTGAACCGGACGGGTTTGCAGCCAGGGCCAGGGATGGAGGGGAAAATCAGCCGGGCAGGAGCCTGGCGGCGATATTGCGGGCGGTTTGCATCAATTTTGCCTTCTCCTCGGGAGTGAAATCATATGGCACCAGCTTGCCGATGCCCAAGGTGCCACAAAGGCGGTCGCCATCCAGTACCGGGACGGCCAGGGTCCCTTGCACCTGGGTCTGTTTGGCACCGGGTTTGGCCACGCCGGAGGTGTCTGTTTGCAGATTGCACATTTCCACGGGTTCCTGGCGTTCTGCGGCCACTCCGGCGATGCCTTTGCCGACGGGGATGGACTGGATGATGGGCATCAGGGCTTCCGGGATGCCTTGGTGTGCCACGAGCTTGAGATGGCGGTCCGCCGGGTCCAGGCGGTGCAGAGTGCCCGTGGTACAGCCGAAATCCGCGATGGTTTGGGTGAGGAATTCAGCCCAGATGGGGTCGGTGGAGGAAAACATGACGCAGGGAAGGGGGGTGAAGTCGGGATTTGTCGTTGTCGCGGCGAAAGGGGGCGTTATTCTGCCGCCATCTTCGTTTCTGTCATGAAAACCTGCTCTGCTTTTTTTGTCCTTCTTTGGGTGACCTCTGCCATCGCGCAGCCCGCCGCCCCGGCCAACACCCCCATTGTGGCCAAAAGCACCTACCACCCCGACAATTCGCATTCGGAGACCATCGTTGACAAAACCACGAACGAACTCATCGAGTCCACCTACAACGCCGGCGGGGCGCTGGTGTCGAAGAAGCACTACCTGCTCAATGAACGCGGGCTGCCCACCCAGGGGCACATCTACGACGGACGTGGCAACCTTGTGGCCCGCTCCCAAGTCTATTTTGATGCTTACGGGCGCGCCACGGAGATGCGCTCCTTCAACCTCAACGGCCAGTGCTATCAGCAGGTGGTCTATGAATACGATGCCAGGGGCGTCGCTAAAAAGCCCAAAGTCGTCAATGTCAATCCCAGTGCCGCTCCCTCGATCAAGCCGGGAGTCATTGATTTTACCAACAATGCGGCTCCTGGAATGGTGATGCCACCCCAGCAAGGAGCACCTGTGCAGGCCCCGACCCAGGCCCCGGCGGAACCGAAGAAAAAATCGTTCTTTGGGCGGTTGTTCGGCAAGTAGGAACATACAAACACGGCATTGATGGAAGCCCCCGCACCCGGCCAGCGCTGGATCAGTCAAAGCGAGCCCGAACTGGGTCTCGGAATCGTCAGCAGCATTGAAGGCAATTTTATAGACCTGCGCTTTCCTGCCGCAGGTGAAAAGCGGCGCTACGCCCGCAACGGGGCCCCCCTGAGGCGCGCCAGTTTCAAGGCGGGCGACAAAATCACCCTGCGCGACGGTGCGGAGCTGCAAATCGACTCTGTTGCCTCAATTGACGGGGCTTTGCTCTACCATTGTGGTGCACGCCGCATCCCTGAGTCTGAACTTGCCGACACACTCAGCCTTGGAGGCCCACAGGAGCGGCTGCTGGCCGCGAGTGTGGATGACCTGCAAGCCTATGCGCTGCGTGCTGAAGCGGTGGAGTGGCGCTGCCGCATGCAGGCCTCGCCGGTGCGTGGTTTCATCGGGGGGCGAGTCGATCCCATCCCGCATCAGATGTCCATCGCCGCAGACGTCACCGGGCGCCTGCTGCCGCGCGTGCTGCTGGCGGATGAAGTGGGTTTGGGGAAAACGATTGAAGCGGGGCTCATTCTCCACCGGCTGAACCTCACGGGGCGTGCCTCGCGCATTCTGGTGCTGGTTCCTGATGCGCTGCCGCATCAGTGGTTCGTGGAGCTTCTGCGCCGGTTTAATCTCATGTTCAGCCTCTTTGATGAAGAGCGCTGCGCGGCCATCGAAGCGGGAGATCCTGAGGGGAATCCCTTTCTCGACAGCCAGCTGGTGCTCTGCCCGCTGTCGCTCCTGAGCGGCTCATCCAAGCGTGCGGAGCAGGCTGCGGACGCTGCCTGGGACCTGCTGATTGTGGATGAAGCGCATCATCTGGAGTGGGCTGTCGGAGCGCCGGGGGTCGCGTATCAAGTGGTCGAGGCCATCGCCAGGCGCGTGCCCGGCGTGCTGCTGCTGACCGCCACGCCGCAGCAGCTTGGCGCTGAAGGTCACTTTGCCCGTCTGCGTCTGCTAGACCCGGACCGCTATGGTGATCTGGACGCCTTCCTGGCGGAATCCACCCGCTATGAGCAGGTGGCGCAGGTGGTGGATCGCATCCTGCAAGGCGGGCTCATGAGTGGGGCGGATCGTGAACTGTTTGGCAGCCATTCGCCACGGGTGCAGCAGCATGCCGCCGAGCTTGTGGGAGGCGATGAAACCGCGCGTCAGCGACTTGTGGCGGACCTGCTGGATGAATTTGGCACGGGTCGCGTGATGTTTCGGAACACCCGTGCCGTGATTCAGGGATTCCCGCCGCGGAAGTGCCATCTGCGGGAACTTGTTCTTGAGGCTGGGGCGACACCTGAAGAGGCGCTTGCCCGATGGCTTGCCGCGACCCTGCGCGAACTTGGGGAAGCCAAGGTGCTGCTCATCTGCCGCACGCGCAAGCTTGCTGAAGACACCCACGAGCGCCTGCTGCGGGAGATCAATGTGCATGCCGTGCTGTTTCACGAAGGGCTCACTTTGATGCAGCGAGACAGGCACGCTGCGGCGTTCGCCGATCCCGAAGGGGCTCGCATCCTGATCTGCTCCGAGATCGGCAGCGAAGGCCGCAATTTCCAGTTCGCGCAGCATCTTGTTTTGTACGATCTGCCCCGAGATCCGGAACTGCTGGAGCAACGCATCGGACGTCTGGACCGCATTGGTCAAAAGGGGACGATCAACATTCATGTGCCGTTTATCGCAGGCAGTGAAGGGGAGGTGCTGGCGCGATGGTATCATGACGGTCTGGACGCCTTTGAACACAGTCTGCAGGGGGCCACGCAGCTTCTGCACAGCTTTGCTGCGGAGATCGAAGAACTCTGCACCGGCTTCAATGCCAAAAAGCTGGCCGACTGCATTCGGCGCACGAAGGCGCTGAGTCTGGAAGTGCGCCAGAAGCTCGAGCGCGGCCACAACCGCCTGCTAGAGCTGAACTCGTGCAAACCGCGCCTCGCGGCGCGCATGATCGAGCGCATTCGCGATGTGGATGCGGGGCTGGATTTCGAGCGCTTCTTCATCCGACTGCTCGACCACTTCGGCATGCACATCGAGGAGATGACGCACCGGACCTGGTATATTCGCCCGGACAATCTCATCACGGACGCGCTGCCATCACTGCCGGAGGAAGGGCTTACTTTTTCCTTTGATCGTGAGCGTGCGCTCTCGCGTGACCACGAGGCGTTTCTGACCTGGGATCATCCGCTGGTTTGCGCGGGCCTGGACGTGCTGCTCGGCTCTCCTGCGGGCAATGCCGGATTTGCGTTTTGGAAGGCGTCAGGCGGTGAAGGGCTGGTGCTGCAAACGTGCTTCATTGCGGAGTGCATCGCGCCACCTGCGCTACATGCTGCACGCTTCATGCCTGCCATGCCTTTGCGGGTGGCGGTGGATCATCAGGGCAGGGATTTGAGTGCGGATCCTGCCTTCACCCGGGCCAAGCTGACGCCGGGTGATCCGACACGGACGGTCGAGAATGAAACGGTGCGCCATAAGCTGCTGCCCACCATGCTGGGCAAGGCTCAGCAACTTGCCGAAGCGCAGCTCAAGACGCTGCAGCAGCGAGCGGTGGCGGCCATGCGGAAGCAGATGGATGAGGAGATCTCCCGGCTCGAGGATCTGCAGGCGCGTAATCCGCATGTGCGGCCTGAGGAGATTGATGCCTTGCGTGAGCAGCGGGATGCGCTGGCGGGGGCCATTGGTGCGACCACGCTGCGTCTGGATGCGGTGAGGCTGGTACTGAGGCTGAAGTGAAAGAGGGGGGCGAGGGTAAGAGTGCTGTCTGATCGCGGGGCAAACTTGCTGCGGAGTTCTTTGCAGTCGCTGCTGGTGGCCGTGGGGTGTGAAGGCGTGCCGGGTTTGCTTCCCGGTCGTGTGGTGCAGTACCCAGGGTCGCCTCGCTTAGGCTCGGCTGACCCTGGGCTCAATTACGCAGCCCTTTCAGGGCTGGTGTTTTGCGGAGCGTGAAGGCGAAGGATTGCGTCTGGATGACAGGAGTCTTTGAGAAGAGGGCTGGATGTGCGAAGATGCCGAATTGATGGCGGTAGAGCGTTTCCATTCTGCGCTTCGCTCAGAAAGGGAAGATGGACAGAATGGACCTTTCCAAGGTGATTCTGGCTGTCTCGAGGCGGCTGATCTGCCGCTGAGTGATAATAAGAAGGGGGATCATTGCTGATCCCCCTTCGGTGAGTGTTGAATTGAAGGGATCAGGATGATCCCGTTGCTGGTCAGGCGGGCACGCCGGTCAGGCCTGGGGCCATGCCGCCGTCGTCTTCGTCTTCACGTTTCACGGGACGTGCGTCGGGAGCCTTGGGAAGCGGAGGCGGGGGTGGTGGCTTGCTCTTGTTTTCGGGCGGGTTGATGAGGCGGCCGTGGGCCATGATTTCCTTGATGTGGGTGCCGTCGAGGGTTTCGTACTCGAGCAACGCGTGGGCGAGGACATCGAGCTTGTCCTTGTATTTGAGGAGGACTTCCTTGGCTTTGGCGTAGGCTTCGTCGATGAGGCGTTTGACTTCCTCGTCAATCTTCTGGGCGGTGTCCTCGCTGTAGTTGCTGCTGCCACGACCCATGAAGGCGTTGCTTTCGTTTTCGCCGTATTCGATCATGCCGAGCTTGGTGCTCATGCCCCAGGAGCAGATCATGCTGCGGGCGATGCGGGAGGCCATGCGGATGTCTCCACTGGCACCGCTAGTAACGTCACCAAACTGAATTTCTTCGGCCACGCGACCGCCCATGGTGACAATGAGGTTGTCGATGAGCTCGCTCTTGCGGTGGGTGAACTTGTCTTCTTCTGGCAGCATCATGGTGACGCCAAGGGAGGGACCGCGAGGGATGATGGTGACCTTGTGAAGAGGGTCGGTGTGTTCCAGCACCTCGTTGAGGATGGCATGGCCGGCCTCATGATAGGCGGTGTTTTCTTTTTCCTTCTCGGTGAGGGCCATGCTGCGGCGTTCGCGGCCCCAGCGCACCTTGTCACGGGCTTCTTCGAGCTCGGGATTGGTGATGGACTTCATGTTTTTGCGCGCAGCGAGCAGAGCTGCCTCATTGAGCAGGTTGGCGAGTTCCGCGCCGGAGAAGCCGGGGGTGCCACGGGCGATCTTGGAAAGGTCGGCGCTGTCGGCCAGCTTCACCTTCTTGGCGTGAACGCGGAGGATTTCCTCGCGGCCCTTCACGTCGGGAAGATTCACGGTGACCTGGCGGTCAAAACGACCGGGGCGAAGGAGGGCAGGGTCGAGCACGTCGGCGCGGTTGGTGGCGGCGATGATGATGATGCCTTCCTGGGTGTCAAAGCCATCCATTTCGACGAGCAAAGCATTGAGGGTCTGCTCACGTTCGTCGTGACCACCGCCCATGCCGTGACCGCGATGACGGCCCACGGCGTCGATTTCGTCAATGAAGATGAGGCAGGGAGCGTTCTTCTTGCCCTGCTCGAACATGTCACGCACACGGCTGGCACCGACACCGACGAACATTTCGACGAAGTCAGAGCCGCTGATGCTGAAGAAGGGCACATCGGCCTCGCCTGCGATGGCCTTGGCGAGGAGGGTCTTGCCGGTGCCGGGAGGGCCGGTCATGAGGACACCTTTGGGGATTTTGCCGCCGAGGCGCTGGAACTTCTTCGGATCCTTGAGGAACTCGACGATTTCCTGCACTTCTTCCTTGGCTTCCTCAACGCCGGCCACGTCCTTGAAGGTGACCTTGTTGCGGTCCTGGGCGAGCATTTTGGCC
Source organism: Prosthecobacter sp. (assembly GCF_044222345.1). Taxonomy (GTDB): domain Bacteria; phylum Verrucomicrobiota; class Verrucomicrobiia; order Verrucomicrobiales; family Verrucomicrobiaceae; genus Prosthecobacter. The sequence goes on along the minus strand of NZ_JBGANL010000006.1, from coordinate 136,747 downwards.
TTGCTCTTGCCAAAGCTCATAGCGCCACGGCCTGCGCTGCGAAGCTGCTGGCGCACGAGGAAGTAGAAGAAGGCGAGGATGACCAGCAGGGGCAGCAGGAAGCCGATGAGGGAGGACCACATCTCATTGTCATAGACGGGGATGAGCACGAGCTTGTGGGCGTCGAGCAGCTTGTGGAGCTCCTCCTTCTGAAACTCAATGTTCACTGCGACGCTGAAATCCTTGGAATCGGATTTGGCGGCTGCGAGGGCGGCAGGCTTTTCAGGGATGTCTTTTGCGGGCTCGGTGACGAGGGGTTTCGTCACACCGGGAGCTGCCGGCTCGGCGTCGCCCGTTTTGACCACAGGCGGCGTGATGGTGGCAGGCATTGGGAAATAGCTGCCTTGAATGACCTGCTTGGAGGTGGCGTCGGAGTTGATGAGTTCCAACGGCTTGTTGGAGTCGATGAGGTCAGCTTCGACGTATTTTTTGAATTCTGCGTAGTTGAAAACCTTGCGGCTGCCTGCCAGGCCCTTGTTCATCATGAAGCCCGAGATCAGCAGGGTGATCGCGAGAGCGAAGAGCATGAAGCCACGCCAGTTGAACTGCGGATCTTGGTTGCGACGGTTGGGGCCGTCGGGGCGATTGTTGAAGGGGTCGTCAGACATGTGCGGGGGGTGTTACAACTAAGTAACGCGAGTCCGACCATACACGCCGGTAATTTTTTTGCAAAATGCGATTCGCCGGGGGTGCCGCCACCCTTTTGAGGGGGGTGAAGCCGGGGACTAACGTCCAATAGGGATGCGTTTGAACTCGCGTGTGAGGCTGGTCAGCGAATCCTCGACTCCCATGCGCTCCAGGCTGCTGGCACCGACGAAACCGTCTGCGGAGGTCTTGCTGAGGATGAATTCCACATCCTTGGGGGTGTTGATCGGGCCGCCGTGGGTGAGGGTGAACACGTTTGGGTTCACGCTTTTGGCAGCGTCAATGATGTCCTGGGTGACTTTGACGGTATGATCCCAACTGACCACGGCATTGGTGACGCCGATGCTGCCACCGACGGTGGTGCCGACGTGGGCGATGATGGCATCTGCGCCGTTCTTGGCCATTTTGATGGCTTCCTCGGGCGTCGCGACATAGACGATGCTGAACATGTCCATGCGAGTGGCGAGGCCGACCATTTCGAATTCTTTTTCCACGCTCATGCCGGTTTCTTCGAGGACACCGCGGAAATGACCGTCGACGATGGTGTGAGTGGGGAAGTTGTTCACGCCGGAGAAGCCCATCTCCTTCACGCGGCCCAGCCAGTGCCACATGCGGCGGCGGGGATCGGTGGCGTGCACGCCGCACACGACGGGGATCTCTTTGACGACAGGGAGGACTTCGTACTCGCCGATTTCCATGGCGATGGCATTGGCATCTCCATAGGCCATGAGGCCGCAGGTGCTGCCGTGGCCCATCATGCGAAAGCGTCCGCTGTTGTAGATGATGATCAAATCGGCCCCGCCTTTTTCAATGAACTTGGCGCTGATGCCGGTGCCTGCGCCAGCGGCGATGATGGGCTCGCCCTTGGCACGGGTGGCTTTGAGACGATCCACGACTTCTTGCTTCGAGTAGGGATTTCCGATTCCGGTCCAGGGATTGGGCATAAGAGTGAAGTTTGCGATTTTTTTCAGTGGCTGGCGCTACGCGTGTTTGCAGTTGTTTGAGAAACTATTGCAAACCACGGCCAACGACTGCAAACAATCGCAAACTGACGTTTATGCACGCTCGAAATGCCATCCAAGAGCTATCCGAAACGCACACTCATGGGGCGGACACGGAGTATCGCATGGTGAGGGGTTCGGAGAGGGATACGCGGGCGTGGCTGCGCAGCGCGCCGCTGTGTGGCACGCTGGCGACGCACCGGATCGCGCATGCGGGGGTGATGACGGCGCGTGCGCCCTACCGGATCGTGCGGATGCATCAGGGGGGCTTGTATTTCCTGGCCTGTCTGGAAGGGGAGGGGCGTGTGCTGGTGGATGGTGTGTGGAAGAAATGCGGTGCTGGCATGGCGGTGGCGCTGCCGCCTTTCATGGTGAACGCCTTTCACGCCGTGCCGGGCAAAATCTGGCGCTGCTGCTGGGTGCGCTATGAGCAGCAGCCGGAGCAGACGCCGATCCTGAGCAGCAGCTCCCCCCTGATGGCCCCCTTTGCTGGTGGGGCGCTGTGGAATGCCATTGAGGGACTCATTGAGGAGGCTGGAAACGCAGCGCAGCCCGCCGCGATGTTTCACTGGGTGGAACTGGTGCAGCACTATATTGAGCGCTTTGCGCAGCCGTGGCAGGTGGATGACCGGCTGCACCGGATCTGGGAAAAGGTGTCTGCGAATGTGGGCTATGACTGGACGCTGGATGAGCTGGCGCACCAGGCGCATGTGAGCGCCGAGCACTTGCGCCGGCTGTGCCGGAAGGCGCTGGGGCGTACGCCGATGCACCATGTGACGTGGCTGAGGATGCGCAAGGCGGCGGAACTGCTGAGCACGACGAATTTGAAGATCGAGACGATCTCGCACGAGGTGGGGTATCAGAACCCGTTTGTGTTCAGCAACACGTTCAAGAAGTGGATTGGGTGGCGGCCGAGTGAGCACCGGAGCCGGATGGATGGGTGATGGATCGGCTGATGATTGGTGCTGGGGATTGAGGTCCCTTTTTTTGACAGGATTAACGGGATTTCAGGATTAACGCGGCGTGGATTTATGACGGCGATTCGCGGCGGAATTTGTGGTCCGATGGGCGAGGACTTCGAATCTGCGACGGGAATCCTGCGTCGTTTGTTGATCTTGTTAATCCTGTCGAAACGACGGATGAATGACCTTGAATGTCTCAAGCCGTGGATTTGGGACATTGTTACAGGGAGCACCGGGGCGGGTGCGTCAATCATCCCCGTCTTCGCGGGAGATGCCGGCGTAGAGTTCGGGGAAGCGGCGTTCGAGGGACTTGGGGGTGATGTAGCCGATGAGCTGGGCTTCATTCCAGTCGGCGAGACCCCAGAACTCGTGCGGGAAGGCCATGATGACGGCGGTACAGGTGGGGACCTTGGGGATGTTGGCGCGGGCGAGAATGTGTTCGGCGAAGTCGTGGAGGCCGGGATTGTGGCCGAAGATCATGGTGTGATTCCAGCTTTCTTCAAAGCCGCGCATGATGTCGAGAATGCGGTCGGCATCGGCGAGGTAGAGGCGGGATTCCAGCAGGAGGCTTTCCACGGGCATGGCAAAGGTCTCGCGCATGATCTGTGCGGTGCTCAGGGCGCGCAGGGCGGTGCTGGTCACGAGCCGGTCCGGCAGTGGGAGCAGAGCTGGGGAATCGGCACCGCCGAAGTAGGTGCGGTGCAAAAAGGTGGCGACTGCCGGAGCGGCCCGCTGCCCGCGCTCATTGAGCGGGCGATCATGATCTGCGAGTCCAGGCTGTCCCCAGCTGGATTTGGCATGACGCACGATGGTGAGGTATTTCATGAGTTAAGAGCGAGGGACGGGGCGGGGCGGAAAAAATGACGAATGCATGAGCGAAATATCCTGCGGCAGCGGGGACCTTCGTCATTTGGTTTTACTCATTCGGTATTTGCCGCTGCGCAAACACGAAATGGCGTGACCTGTTCAGGCGGCCACTTTTTCGAGTTTAATGGGGTAGGTTTGAAAGGCATTCCACTGGCAGACGACGAGGTCGCCATTGTCGAGGACGCAGACATCGTGCCCATGGTCGAAAATGCGCTCGGCCTGCATGAGGGGTTTGAGTTTGCCTTCTTCATACACGGGTTCGGTGCCGCCGGGAGCGCTGACGACTTTGCCAGTGGCATCGAGGATGACGGTGAAGCCGCTGGGGTTTTGCGGGAGCTTGTTGATCTCGGGGGTCTTGGACCAGCAGACGCCTGCATAGAGCTCCTGGCCGGCAATCACGGGGCGGCAGACCATGGCGCCGGGGACGGCGAGGGTTTCGAGGTATTTGCCGTCGAGGGTGAAGCGGCGGAAGCAGTTGTCGACGCGTGAGGTGACGATGACGGTGGCTTTGTCAGCGCCCTGACGGGTGTCGATGGCGATGCCGTGGGCGTTGTTGAGGCGTTCTTCGGCGGGGACGCCGTCCTTGCCGCCGAAGCGCTGGATGAACTTGCCGCGTGCATCGTAGCGCAGCACGAACTGGGAGCCGTAGCCGTCCACGACGTAGATGTCGCCATTGGGGGCGATGGCGGTTTCGGTGGGGTTGAAAACCATGTCGGGCTCATAGGCACCGACGCTCATGGGATGGCTGATGGAGAAGATTTCTTTGCCGGCGAGATCGGTCTTGGTGATGCGGCCGGTCTGGCGATAACCGCCGCTGCCGGACTTCCACAGGCCGCTGTCGGTGACGAAGAGGAATTCTTCGCCGTTTTCATTGGAGAGAGTCAGGCCATGGCCGCCGGGCCACACGCTGCCCCAGGAGTCGAGGATGGTGCCGTCGGGTTTGAAGACGAGCATCTGATTGTCCCAGTGATCGCCGATCATGAAGAGGCGGCCGTCTTTGAGCTGGACCATTTCGTGGCAGTTGAGGATGGGGTGATGGCGGCCCTGGCCTGCGGGCACCCATTCCTTGTTCACCTTGTAGCGATGACTGCCGTGACCGATGACGACGTCCTTTTTCGGGTCAGGCGCGGCGCGCAGGGTTTCAGTGAAACTTGCGGCGGCGGCGGTGGCGAGACCGGAGAGGAAGTGGCGGCGTGTTTTCATGCGGAGCGGGAGCTAACGACGCAAGCACGCCTGATCCTGCGCTCAATGACGTTTCATCATGGTGGCCACGCGATGGACCATCTGCGTGAGCTCGCCGGCTTCGTAGGGCTTGGGAAGGACTCCGACAAAGCCGCGTTCTAGAAAGATCATCTGCACTTCTTCGGTGACGCTGCCGCTGGTGCAGACGACGCGGGCATCAGGATCGAGGTGGAGGATCTCGGCGGCGGTCTCGGTGCCATTCATGCCGCCACGCAGGGTGAGGTCCATGAGCACCACATCGGGCGGTGTGCCGGTGCGGAAGAGGCTGTGGTAAATGCGCACGGCGTCCTGGCCATTGTCACACTGCACGACTTCGTAGCCGCAGCGGGTGAGGATCATGTGGGCGACTTTGCGGAGGTCGTCCTCGTCATCGACGATGAGCACGGTGCCTTTGCCATGTTTTAGCGGAACCGGAGCAGCGTCAGCAGGGTTGAGGGGGCGGGTGCCGCCGGAACCTGCGGCAGCCGGCAGAAAGACGCTGAACTCGGTGCCGATGTTGGGTGTGGAGGTCACGCGAATGTCTCCGCCCATTTCATCAATGAAGCGTTTGCAGGTGGTGAGGCCGATGCCGTTGCCGTCGGCCTTGGTGGTGAAGGATTCGCGGAAAAGGCGGTCAAGATTTTCCCTGGCAATGCCGCAGCCGCGATCACGCACGATGACGTGCACGTGCTTGCCGGGCTTGAGTTTGCCGTCTCCGGCCGGACCCACCAGATAGTTCGCCGCCTGCACATCCATGTAACCGCCGTGCGGCATGGCCTGGATGCCGTTCATGACGAGGTTTTGCAGCACCTGGCTGAGCTTGACGGGATCGGCAATGGCCTGGCGCAGGTTCTCGTCGTTGCGGACGCAGACATGAACGTTGGAGCCGGCACCGGCGAATTCCACGGTGTCGTGGATGAGGGAGACGATGTCGGTGGGTTCCAGCTTGCGGGGGGAAGACTTGGAGGCGGTGACGACCTGGGAGGTGAACTGCTTGGCGCGCTTCAAGCCGGCGAAGACGAGCTGCAGCTCCTGAGCCAGGGCCGGATGCTCCTGCACCTGTTGAATCAGTGCGGAGAGGCGGACGGTGACGGGGCCGAGGAGATTGTTCACGTCATGAGCGATCCCTTGGGCGAGTGCGGCGAGGTTTTCTTTACGCAGCAGTGCGGACTGTGCGTCCAGATCATCGGCGGCGGGCTTTGGCTCAGGCTTGGCGCTGGCTGCGGAGGCCGGGGCCTGAGCTGGGCTGATGAGAATGGTGAAGTTCAGCAGCTTGCGCATGCTGTTGAAGACGGCGCGCACGCGCCATTTGCTGGGCACCGGGGTTTGTGTGCGCAGGCTTTGCAACTGACATTCACACTCATGGCAGCCGCCTTGATCCACAGCCAGGCGCAGGCTGTGCTGGAGAGTGGCCGCATCTCTGGTGCCGGCCACGAGATCATTGAGGCCCAGGCCACGAAGTCCTGCCTCCGGATCGGCACCAGCCAGCATGGCGGCGGCGGCATTGCTGAAAAGGACCTTTTGGCCGCTTTTGACATCACTGGCTTCACTTTCGACGATCACCACGCCATCAGGGACCTGATCCAAGGCGACGCGGAGGTAATAATTAGCGACCTTGAGATGCTCCAGCCCCTGCTCCAGTTCAGCGATGGCTGCTGGAGTTGCGGAGGAAGTGGAGAGGGAAGAAGTCATGAATTATCCGCGTGATTCTGACCCATTTAGCAATCTTGGATAATTAAGACAACTTTAATTTTTGATATTCTAGATATTTCTGACTCCCATATTTGAGAGCAGTCGTATGCGGAAAATCGACTCAGACTGCACCAGACGGTGAAAAACACCTTGCCGAACCGGGGTTCTCCTTTACCATCGCCGCCCCTATGTCCAAAAATGCCGGTATCGCCAAGACGAGGAAAGCTTACGCCAAGCGGTTCAAAATAACTGCCACGGGTAAGGTGCTGCGCCGTAAACAAGGCAAGCGCCATATTCTGCAGAACAAGAGCCGCAAGCGGAAGCGTAACCTCGGTAAAGTCGCCCTCGTGGCGGAAGTGGATGTCAAAGCAATCAAGGCGAACATGCCGTTCTCCCATCGCTAAGACGACCACGGTCTCTCAATCGAGACCACGATGAACTTGCCTGGCTTCCTTTGGGAGGCCTTCGACCAGGTGAGGCAAGCCATCGCTACCCAAACAACAGCCTGATCCTAGAGAAAGATACATGTCAAGAGCCACCAACTCCCCCGCCAGCCGGAAGCGCCGTAAGCGCGTGCTGGCAAAAGCCAAAGGTTACCGCGGCTTCCGTTCCACGCATTTCCGCTATGCGAAGGACGCCGTCCGTAAAGCCGAAACCTACGCAACTCGTGACCGCAAGGCCAAGAAGCGCAGCTTCCGCAACCTGTGGGTGCAGCGCATCAATGCCGCCACCCGTCCCCTCGGCCTGAGCTATTCCCGATTCATGGAAGGCCTCAAGTTCGCCGGTATCGAACTTGACCGCAAAGTCCTCGCGGACCTTGCCGTCAAAGACATCGCCGCCATCGAAGCCCTCGTTCAGCAGGCCAAGGCCGCGCTGGAAAAGAAGGCCGCCGAAGCGCCAAAAACCGCAGCAGCGTAAGCTTCAACGGAACCTCCAAGATTCTCAACAGCCGGGGCGCAAGCTCCGGCTGTTTTGTTATGCCCGGGCCATGCCGGGCAAGTGGGACCCATGAAAGGGCTGATCTTTGAACTTTTTGACGGACTGGTGGTCAATCATCAATGCACGGCTTTTCCCCAGCACGAGTGCTTAAAGAAGACGTGGCTTTCTGCGCGTCGTTCCTCCATCCTTCTGCGTATCCTGAGATGCGCGTTCACGCTCCCATCGAGCCCGCCTGCTGATCCATCATGTCCGCACCTTACTCCCGCCGTAGCATCCTGCGCCAGCTCACTGTTCTGGCGGCAGTGGGTTCCGCATCGCCTGCCTTGGCGCGTGAGCGGAAGCAGAAGCTGATGATTGAGAGGGTCGAAATCCATGTGCCCGGGCTTCCTCCGGCGATGGATGGCTTTCGCATCGCGCAATTGAGTGATTTGCATCTGGAGCCTTTCACGACGGAGGATGATATTTTGCTAAGCGTGCAGGCCTGCAATGCCCTGAAGCCGGACATGGTGGCTTTGACGGGTGACTTTGTGACCCACACGGCGCGCCCGGCCCCGAAGGTGGCGGAGCTGCTCTCCCAGCTGACAGCACCCTACGGAGTGTATGCCAGCCTGGGCAATCATGATTTCGCCAGTGGTGCTCCTGAGGTCATCCGGGCGCTCGCGGAGCGAAATATTCCCGTGCTGCGCAATGAAATTCGCGGCATCCATACGGACAACGGCACGCTGGTTCTCGGCGGGTTTGACTCCAGGTATGTGAACAAACCTGACGTGCGCAAGACGCTGAGTGACTGGAAGCAGCACCAGCCGCTGGTGCTGATGATGCATGAGCCGGACGCCGCTGACACGATCGCCGCCGCTGGTGTGAATGCGCTGCAAATTTCCGGGCACACGCACGGAGGGCAGCTCGTCTTCCGAGGGAAGGAGCCCATGTCTCTGCGTCGCGCCAAGTTTGGCAAAAAGTACCTCGCTGGCCGCTACGAAGTGGGTGGTCTGCAGATGTATGTGAACCGCGGCATCGGCTGCGTGGGAGTGCCACTGCGAATCGGCGCCCCGCCGGAGGTGACGGAGCTGACTCTGCGCAGTCCGGAGCTGCGGCGGGCGTGAGCGACTGCATTGCTGCGACAAGTCTGGGTGGTTCCAGCAGTTGCATGCGGGCCATGTCGCAGCTAAGTGGCCGGTTCCATGCTTTCCGAACTCGACTCTCTCAAAACCGCAGCCCTTGCCGCCCTTGACGCTGCGCAGGATGAAACCGCCCTCGAAGCTGTGCGGGTGAACTTTCTGGGCAAGAAGGGCAGTGTCACCGCTCTCAGCCAGGGCATGAAGGATGTGCCGGTGGAGCAGAAGAAGGAAGTGGGCGCCAGGCTCAATGAAGTGCGCACCGCCATCACGGAAGGAATCGACACGAAGAAGCTCGCGCTGCAGGCCGCACAGGATGCGAAGGCGGTGGAAGGCATCGACATCACGCTGCCGGGGCGTCCGGGAGCAGGCGTTGGCGCGCTGCATCCGCTGACGCAGATTCGTGATCTTGCCATCCGCACGCTGCGGCGCATGGGCTTCGCCTTGGCTGAAGGCCCGGAGATTGAAACCGAGTGGCATTGCTTCGATGCGCTGAACACGCCTGCCGACCACCCGGCCCGTAATGAGAAGGACACCTTCTACCTGCCGGATGGCCGTCTGCTGCGCACGCACACGTCCAGTGTGCAGATCCGCACCATGGAGGCCGCCAAGGCGCTGCCGATCCGCATCATTGCTCCAGGCGCTGCTTATCGCCGGGATGAGATTGACGCGACGCACCTGAGTGTCTTCAACCAGCTTGAAGGTCTTTACGTGAATCAGGACGTGAGCCTTGGTGATCTCAAAGGCACGCTGGAATACTTCTTCAGGGAGATCTTCGGTGCTGGCACGGCGGTGCGTTTCCGCCCGCACTTCTTCCCGTTCACGGAGCCGAGCTTCGAGATTGATGTGAAGCTGGAAGCGAAGGGCAAGGATGCGCGCTGGATTGAAATCGCGGGCTGCGGCATGGTTGATCCCGCTGTTTTCGCGGAGATCAACAAAGCGCGTGGCGACAACCTTTTCGATCCGGAGACCACCACGGGCTTTGCCTTTGGTCTCGGACTCGACCGCCTGGCCATGATCATGCATGGCATCACGGACATCCGTCATCTCATTGATAATGATGTACGGTTTCTGCAGCAGTTTGTGGCGTGATCTTCTGCGGCTCTTTTTGATTCTTCCTTTTCCCTTTTTTCTGTCATGCAAGTTTCCCTCTCCTGGCTCAGCACTCATCTTGACCTGAGTTCCTACACTGTCCCGCAGCTTTCTGATCTTCTCACCTTCGCGGGTGTGGAAGTCGAAGGCATTGAAGAACGCGGGGTCGCGACTGACAAGGTTGTCGTGGCGCAGATTCAGTCTTTTGAGCAGCATCCGAATGCCGACAAACTCAGTGTCTGCCAGGTGGATGACGGCAGCGGGACGGCGCGGCAGATTGTCTGCGGTGCGAAGAATTTCAAAGCCGGGGACAAGGTGCCGCTGGCGCTGCCGGGGGCTGTGCTGCCCGGCGGGTTCACCATCAAGGAGGGCAAGCTGCGTGGCGTCGATTCCATTGGCATGATGTGCAGCGGCAAGGAACTCGGCCTTGGCGAAGACCACAGTGGTCTGCTCATTATGGCGGCTGATTCACCCATCGGCACGCCGTTCAACCAGCTCAATCCTGCGGATGTGCTGTTCGATCTGGAAATCACGCCGAACCGTCCTGATCTGCTGAGCCATCTGGGGCTGGCGCGTGAACTGGCGGCGCTGACTGGGCTGCCGCTGAAGGGCGAGCGCCATCATGCGAATGCGAGCACGAAGACGAAAGCTGCAGGTGCAGAGCAAATCGAGATCAAGGCGGCTGATGCCTGCCCGCTTTATACGGCGCGCATCATCAAGGGGGTGAAAGTCGGCCCCAGCCCGGAGTGGCTGCGCCGTCGTCTGGAGAGCATCGGTCTGCGTCCGATCAACAGCATCGTGGACATCACGAACTATGTGATGATGGAGATGGGGCAGTCGCTGCATTGCTTCGATCTGGACAAGCTGAATGGTGGCATCGTCGTCCGCATGGCGGCCGAGGGGGAGAAGTTCCTTGCGCTGGATGGTCAGACCTACGCGCTGCAAACCGACGACCTTGTGATTGCGGACAGTCACCGTCCCGTCGCCATTGCGGGTGTCATGGGTGGTGAGGAAACGGGTGTCACCGAAGGCACGGTGAATGTTTTGCTGGAGAGCGCCTACTTCGCCCCGAGCGGCATCCGCCGCACCTCGCGCCGTCTGGGCCTGAGCAGCGACAGCAGCTACCGCTTTGAGCGTGGCATTGATCCGCAGCAGGTGCAGGGTGGCTCGGAACTCGCCACGAAGCTGATCCTCACCATCGCGGGTGGTGCTGCTGAGGATGTAGTGCAAGTCGCTGGCGAAGCGCCCAAGCTCGTCGGAGAAGTGACACTGGATGAAGACCGTGCGCGCAGGCTGCTTGGCACGCCGGACATGACTGGCGATGAAATTCACGCCATCCTCGAAAAGCTCGGCCTCACCAAGAAGTCCGCCAGCAAGCATGAGAGCCATTGGGGCATTCCGAGCTATCGCCTCGATCTGCAACGCCCGGTTGATCTGGTTGAGGAAGTCGCCCGTGTCATTGGCCTGGACCGCGTGCCATCGCGCCAGGTTGCTGTCGCTTCGCCGGTCGAGGCAGCGGACCGCACGTATGACTTCGCGATGAACCTGCGGCAGTCGCTTGCGGCGCGTGGCTTCTTTGAAGCGCAAACGCTGCGGCTTATTGCGGATGCGCAGCTGGCTGACAGTCTCGGTGGTGGGCAGGGTGTGGCGGTGAAAAACCCGCTGAGTGAAGATCATACCACGCTGCGCCCCAGCATCGTGCCGGGTCTCATCGCCACTGCGGCGCTCAACATCCGGCAGGGATTGCATCGTCTGCGTTTCTTTGAACTGGGCCGTGTTTTCCTCACTTTGCCGAAAGGTGGCAGCCGTGAAGAGGAGCGCCTGGCCGTGTTGCTCAGCGGGCCGGTATCGCCGACGAGCTGGCATGGCCGTGAGCCGCAGGCTGCTGACATTCATGAACTGGTGGGGCAGATCCAAAACCTCACGCGTACGCCGCTCGAAGTGCGTCCCGTGAAGGAGAACGGCGCCAACTATCTTTTGACCAGTGAACTGCGTGCCGGGAACCGCATCCTGGGCTGGATCGCGCAATTGCATCCGGCACGTGCGCGCGAAATCAATGCGCGCCATCCCGTGTATGTCGCCGAATTGCTCCTCAGCGCTCTGCGCCAGGGCAGCACGGGCCCGACGAAGTTTGAGGAGCTTCCGCGCTTCCCGGGCATGACGCGGGATGTCGCCATGGAAGTCCCCGCTGATCTTCCGCACGCCAAGGTGGCTGCGTTCTTTGCCTCCCAGAAACATCCGTTGTTTGTAGGAGCCGAGGTCTTCGACGTCTTCGCTGATCCGTCGGGAACCAAGATCGCCAAGGACCGCAAGTCGATTGCGTGGACGCTCACTTACCGTTCGTCTGACAAGACCCTCGAAACCGCTGAAGTGGATGCCGCGCATACGGCGATCCTGACGGCGCTGGAGAAGTCGTTGCCAGCGGTGGTGAGGAGGTGATAGGCTGGGGATATGAATACAGGCATCGCACTGGGCATTTGTCTTGTGGGCATTGCCGCCCTCACGCTTGGCTTTTTCGTGGCGTTGCGAGCGAAGCGGCAAGTGGGATTCCTGGCCCCCTTGGGATTCTTAGGTGCGGTTGTGCTCAGCCGAATCTGTTTGCTGGCTTCGATACCCATGATCAAGCATTCGGTTTCGGATGCAAACCAAGGCAAGCTGAGGGATATGGCGTCCAAGTTGAGCCCAGACGACCTAGCTTTTTATCTCGGGATCAGAGGTCATGCGGATGGCATTTGGTTGCTGGGAGCCCTCTTGTTCCTGATCTGCGGATGGCTTGATTTGAAATCAGCAGGCACCCAAACCTCCAAGAAGACCAGACTAGTGCTTATTCTTGGAGGCACGCTTCTTATCGTGCTTTCCGCTGTTTATCCGGTTTGGATGCGGCCGCGTTTCTGGTGATCAGTTCATCCCGCCAATCACACTCGCCACGCGGTCCATCTCCGCTTCCGTGTTGTAGAAGTGAGGGCTGAAACGGAGCAGTGGTTCTCCGGCGCGGTTGTGGCGCAGGGAGGGGGTGATGTTGTGGGCTGCGAGATGTTTGGAGATGTCCTCCAAGGAGCGCGAGGGGTGCTGCACGGTGATGATGCAGGAGGCGTTGACGCTGTTGTGAGGATCAGGGCCGAGGAAGGTGAAGCCGAGGGGCTGCAGGCCGGCGTGGAGACGGGCTTTGAGCTTCAGAAGCTGGGCGCTGATGGCGGGGAGACCGACTTCTTGAATCAAGTCGATGCCGGCTTTCATGCCGAGGATGCCGGAGATGTTGAGGGCGCCGGGTTCGTAGCGCCGGCCGCCGCGTTCGAAGGCGATCTCTTCCTGCGCGATGAAGTTGGGGCTGCGTACGTTCCAGGAGCCGAGGAGGCTGGGGCGGAGCCTGTCCTGCAGCTCTTCGCGCACGTAAAAGATGCCGGCACTCATGGGGCCGAGCATCCACTTGTGGGAATCGGCGGAGAGGAAGTCGACGTGATCGACGCGGGTCTCGAAGGCACCGACGGTCTGGATGGCATCGAGGCAGAAAAGAACGCCGCGTTCGCGCAGCATGCGGCCGATGCGGTCGATCTCGATGCGGTAGCCGCTTTGGAAGTGGCAGGAGGCGAGGGCGACGAGCTTGGTTTTGGGCGTGAGCGCGGCCTCGACGAGCTCGGGGGTGATTTCGCCAGGGAAGGAGGGCTTCAGGAGCTTTAGAACGACGCCGTGGCGCTCCAAATCGGTCCAGGGATAGACGTTGGCGGGATAGTCATCGAGGTAGCAGACGACTTCATCACCGGCCTGCCAGGGCAGGCCATTGGCGACGAGGCTGAGGCCGACGGAGGTGGGGCCGATGAGGGCAATTTCGCAGGCTTTGGCGCCGATGAGTTCTGCGGCGACCACCCGTGTTTCATTTACCGCTTTCCAGGCCTCGGGATACTCCTGCATGCGCAGGCTGCATTGCTCCAAATATTCCTGCATCGTCCGTGTGACGCGGCGCGGCAGGATGGTGACGCCGGCGTGGGCGAGGAACAGGCTGTCCTTGATGACAGGAAACTCCCGCTGCCGCAGGGCTTCATCGGACAAAAGAGCGTCGAGTGTTAGCATGGCTATGATTGAAACGACGGGTTAAGGATGCCGGATGCCCTGGCTTCCGGCATGAGCAGCCATGGGGATCAAGCGACCTTCAAGGTCTTGGCGCCTTCGTCGATGAGGTGCCAGAAGCTTTTGGACTGGCTGAGGGCCTCGTCTTCGCCGCCACCGGGCAGATTGCTGCGGAAGAGGAAGTCGGTGAGGGTGTTCTTGTGCAGCACGCGGTGCACGCTGACGTTGCCATCGACCACGGCGAAATAGATGCGGTGGTCGCCGGCACGGCAGCGGTAGAGTTTTTTGCCGCCGCGCTCGAGCACGCCGTAACGTTTGCCGAGAATCGATTCGTCAATATCGGCGGGCTGAATGTTCAGCGCTTCCAGCAGATGAAACTGCACCTGGGTGGGCAGGTGGGAGAGCTCGGCGGCGCTGATGTCATTGAAAACGATCTGGATCATGGTGCGGCAGGGCTGGGAGCGAGCTGGGCGTTGGAGGTCTGATAGCGTTTGATGACGTGCTTTTTGCGGACGGTTTCCATCCACTTGTCGATGTTGCCCTTGGATTTCTCCTGGTTGATCATTTTTTCGATTTCCGGGCGCAGCTTTTCGATGTCCGGGGCGGCACCGAGTTTTTTGGCATCGCAGGAGACGATGATGAAATTGGACTCCAGATCGAGGACCGGGCTGACGCCACCGGTTTTGAGTTCCATGGCGGTATTGGCGATGGCGGGCATCAGGTCGGTCTTGGCCATCCAGTCCCAGGCACCGCCATTTTCGGCATGGCTGTCCTGCGAGTTTGTTTTCGCCACTTTGGCAAAATCGGCACCTTGAAGGATTCTGGTGCGCAGCTCCTGGGCGATCTTTTTCTGAGTTTCCGGGGTGGAGCCGGGCTCGCCGGTGAACTTGGGGATGGTGATGGTGGAGATTTTGATCTGATCTCCTTCGCGCCATTTATCCACGTTTTTGTCGTAGTACTCCTGAACTTCGCGGGGGGTGGCGGGGGGATGGTCGCCGGCATTGCGCGCACGCATGACATTCATGATGACCATTTTCTCGCGCAGCTCGCGGAACTTTTTCACGGTCATGCCGCCCTTGGTCAGTTCATCCACGAAGGCGTCGCGGTTGCCCTTGAAGCTCTCGCGAATGATGCCGTTGATGTCGTCATCAACGTATTGGGCCTTGATGACGCCGCCAATCTTGCGGAACTCAGCGAGCAGGATTTCGCGGTCGATGAGCGTTTCGATGGCGCTCTGGCGCAGGAGAGCGATTTCCTTTTTGATGCGGTCTGGGTCATTTCTATAAGTGAACTGGATCACCTGCTCCTGGGCCTTGATGGTTTCCTCCACCTCGGAAGAGGCGATGGGGATGCCATCGACGACGGCCGCAATGCTGTTGGTGTATTGCTGGGCGAGGACGCTGGAGCAGGCGGAAAGGAGGGCAAACAGGCTGATGCGCAGGGGAATCATGACAAAAGAGGGCCTTATCGTAAGGCTTGGGGCCGCTGTGGCAAGGTGAAGTTCGCCTCCCAAGAGCGTGTAGATGCAGCTTCACCTTGCACGCGGGCGGCTCCGGTTTCTAATCTGCGCCTCCCAATCGCCGACCCCAACCAGCCATGAGCAAGAAAGCCGCCGCCAAAACCGCCCCGAAAAAAGCTGTCAAAACTGCCGCCAAGGCAGCCAGCAATTCCAAATCCCTGATGACCGAAAGCCGGGTGTTTAAACCGAGCGCTGAGTTTTCGAAGAAAGCCCGCATCAGCTCGATGGCGCAGTACAAGAAGATGCATGAGGAGTCGATCAAGCATCCGGACAAGTTCTTCGGGCGTGAGGCCAAGGAACTGCACTGGACGAAGCCCTTCACGAAGGTGCTCGACTGGAAATGCCCGAACGCCAAGTGGTTCATCGGCGGCAAGCTCAATGTCAGCGAAAACTGCCTCGACCGCCATCTGGACGGCCCGCGCAAGACCAAGGCCGCACTGATCTGGGAAGGTGAGCCCGGAGAAAAGCGTGTGCTGACCTACCAGCAGCTCCACCGCGAAGTCTGCCGTTTTGCCAATGTGCTGAAGCGCCACAAGGTCAAAAAGGGTGATCGCGTCATCATTTACATGCCGATGATTCCTGAGGCAGCCATCGCCATGCTGGCCTGCACCCGCATCGGCGCGATGCACAGCGTGATCTTCGGCGGCTTCAGCGCCGAGTCGATCAAGGACCGTGTGATTGACTGCGGCGCGAAGATCATCATCACCGCTGATGGCGGCTACCGCCGTGGTGCCGTGGTGCCTCTGAAGAAGAATGTGGATGACGCGCTCAAGGCGAAGGACACGCCTGTGGAGACGGTGATCGTGTACAAGCGCACGGGTCAGGATATTCACATCGAAGAGGGCCGTGACGTGTGGTGGCACCGTGAACTCGAATACGTGGACGCACGCTGCGCGGCGATGGCGATGGACGCGGAATCGCCTTTGTTCATTCTTTACACCAGCGGCAGCACCGGCAAGCCGAAGGGCATTCTGCACACCACCGCCGGCTATTTGCTACACGCGCAGATGACCTGCAAATACGTCTTCGACCTGCGCGACGACGATGTGTACTGGTGCACCGCCGACATCGGCTGGGTGACCGGACACACCTACATGGTCTATGGCCCGCTCGCTTTGGGTGCCACCTCGCTCATGTTTGAAGGTGCTCCGAACTGGCCTGAGAACGACCGCTTCTGGAAGGTCATCGAAGAATACGCCGTGACGGTGTTCTACACCGCGCCGACGGCGATCCGCGCCTTCATGAAGTGGGGTGATGACTGGCTGAAGAAGCATGACCTCAGCAGCCTGCGCCTGCTGGGCACCGTGGGTGAGCCAATCAATCCTGAAGCGTGGATGTGGTACCACAACAAAGTTGGCGGCGGCAGATGCCCCATCGTGGACACCTGGTGGCAGACGGAAACTGGCGGCCATATGATCACGCCGTTACCGGGTGCCACACCGACAACCCCAGGCACCGCCACGCTGCCGTTCTTCGGGGTGGATGCCGCCATCGTCGATGACCTTGGCAAAGAGGTCGGCGTCAATGAGCAGGGCAAGCTGGTCATCCGCAAGCCATGGCCGTCCATGCTGCGCGGCATCTGGGGCGACAAGAAGCGCTACCAGGACGCGTACTGGGGCGAGTTCAAAGGCTGGTACTTTGCCGGTGACGGAGCCCGCCGTGACAAGCAGGGCAACTTCTGGATCATCGGCCGCATCGACGACGTGCTCAACGTGGCGGGTCATCGCCTCGGCACCGCTGAAGTGGAAAGCGCCCTCGTGTCCCATCCTGCCGTGGCGGAAGCCGCTGTGGTGGGCCGCCCTGATGAGATGAAGGGACAGGGCGTGGTGTGCTTTGTGACCGTGAAGGAAGGCATCAAGTCCAGCCGCGAACTCGCCGAAGAGCTGAAGAAGCACGTCCGCAAAGTCATCGGCCCGGTGGCCACTCCGGACGAGGTTCGCTTTGCTGCGGCGCTGCCGAAGACGCGCTCTGGCAAGATCATGCGCCGCCTCCTGAAGCAGATCGCCGCCGGCGAACTGATCAAAGGCGACACAACGACGCTGGAGGACATCAACGTCATCGCGCAGCTTGCTGCGGGTGGGGAAGACTGATCCGAGAGACAGGGCGATTCGATCACTGGGAAAGCACCACCAGCAGGTGGTGCTTTCTTTTTTTATGCCATGGAGATCATGCGGCCAGAATGACATGAATCCTCCTTGATCGACGTTTTCATGTCGTGCCAACTTATCCAACCACCATGAAACATACGCTCCCGCTGGTCCTTGCCTTTTGTTCGTTAGCCTCGCTGCATGCCGAGAACTGGCCGATGTGGCGCGGAGCGAACGGAGATGGCAGCACGGTGGAGTCGAGGCTGCCGGAGAAGTGGAGTCAGAATGAGAACGTGGTGTGGAAGGTGGCGCTGCCGGAGCGGGGGAACTCGACGCCGGTGGTGTGGGGGGATAGGGTGCTGGTGACGCAGGCGATTGAGAAGGAAGGAAAGCGGCTGCTGCTGTGCTTTGATAAAAAAACAGGCAAGCAGCTCTGGGAGGCGGGCACGATCTACCGTGAGCCGGAGCTGACGCATGCCACGAATCCTTACTGCGCGGCTTCACCGGCGACGGATGGGGAGCGCGTGATCGTGTTCTTCGCCTCGGCGGGTGTGTTTTGCTATGACATGAATGGCAAGGAGCTGTGGAAGCGCACGGACCTGGGCAAGCAGCACCACATCTGGGGCAACGGGACATCGCCAGTGCTGGCGGGGGACCGGGTGTTTCTGAACTTCGGGCCCGGGGAGAACACGGTGATGTACTGCTTTGACAAAAAGACAGGTAAAACGATCTGGCAGCACAAGGAGCCGGGCGGCGCCTCCGGAGAAGGTGCGGACAAGAAGTGGCTGGGTTCATGGGCAGATCCGCTGCTGCGCAAGGTCGGGTCACGGGAGGAACTGCTGATGAGCTACCCCCGTCGCGCCTGTGCCTTTGATCCGCAGACGGGCAAGGAGCTGTGGACTTCGGGTGGCCTGACCGACCTCGTCTACAATTCGCCGTTGTTTGCCGATGGGGTGATGATCGCCATGAGCGGCTACGGCGGTGCGGCGCTGGCGGTGAAGACCGGGGGGGATGGAGATGTGACCGAGAAGAACCGTGTCTGGCACCTGCCGAAGGTGAGTCAGCGCATTGGCAGCGGGGTGGTGCATGACGGCTATCATTACATCCTGAGTGATGGCGGGATTGTCGAATGCCGGGACCTCAAGACGGGGGCGATGGTGTTTCAGGAGCGACTCAAGGGGAACAACTGGTCTTCGCTGGTGCTGAGCGCGGACGGCAAATGCTATGCGGCGAACCAGATCGGTGATTGCTTCGTGTTTAAGGCCAGCCCAAAATTCGAACTGCTGGCGACGAATTCACTGGGGGAGAAAATCATTGGCTCCATCGCCGTGAGCGACGGCCAGCTTTTCATCCGGGGCTACAAGCACCTGTGGTGCATTGGGAAGAAGTAGAGGAGGGGAGTCGGGATTAGCCTGCAAAGGGGAGGTGCAGGCTCTGTATTTCCCTTTGACCCTGCGGGGGCGCAACGCTAACGAGGGCGCTCCCGACTATGGCCGCCTCAGACCGTCAGCACACACTCGCCAAGTCCGTCTCGATGACGGGCACCTCGCTGCATACCGGCGAACAGGTTACTCTCACCCTCCAACCCGCTCCGGAGAACTTTGGGTTCAAATTCCGCCGCATGGATCTGGAGGACAAGCCCTTCATCCCGGCGCTGGTCGAGAAAGTCCAGAAAGTGGAGCGTGCTACAACGATTGCCGAGGGCGGGGTCAATGTGCATACCGTCGAGCACGTGATCTCCGCACTCGCGGGCATGGGCGTGGACAATGCGATCATCGAGATGGATGCCAATGAGCCGCCCATTGCTGACGGGAGCTCGATGCCCTTTGTGGAGTTGATCAAGTCCGCCGGGCTGCAGGAGCAAAAGGAGGCGCGCAAGGTTTTCGAAGTGCGTGAGCCGATCTACCAGGAAACGCGCGACGGCACGATCCTGACCATTGTTCCCGACAAGAAGTTCCGCATCTCCTGCACCAATGTGGGCCCGGGCGGACGCTTCACGCAGTATTTCAGCACCGAGATCAATCCGGAGACCTACGAGAAGGAAATCGCGGCGGCGCGTACCTTTGTGTACTATGAGGACATCGCTCCGCTGATGGAGAAGGGACTCATCAAGGGCGGTACGCTGGAGGCGGCGGTCGTCATTCGTGGGGACACGCTGCTCTCGAAGCAGCCACTGCGCTTTGCGGACGAGTTCGTCCGGCACAAGATTCTCGACATCGTGGGAGACTTGATGCTCTCCGGCAAGCGCATCCAGGGGCACGTTATTGCGGTGCGTCCGGGGCATGGGCCGAACACGGAACTGGCCCGCGCCATCGTGGCGCAGTACAACCAGATGCGCAGCATGGTGCCGGCGCCGGTGCACATTCCCGGTGGCGAGGCCGTCCTCGACATCAACGAGGTGATGAACATCCTGCCGCACCGCTATCCCTTCCTGCTGGTGGACCGCATCATCGGATTCGAAGGCGAATCGAAGTGCACGGGCATCAAGAATGTCACGATCAACGAGCCGTATTTCCAGGGGCATTTCCCCGGCCATCCGATCATGCCCGGCGTGCTGCAGCTTGAGGCGATGGCGCAGGTGGCCAGCATCGTGCTGCTGCGCATGCCTGGGAACCAGGGCAAGATCGGCTACTTCATGAGCGCCAACAATGTGAAGTGGCGCAGGCCGGTGCTGCCGGGCGACACGCTCCTCATCGAAACGGAAATCCTCAAGACCAAGCGCAGCATCGCCAGCGGCATTGGCCGTTGCAGCGTCAACGGGCAGGTCGTTTCCGAGGCTGAGCTGATGTTCAGCGTGGTGGATCGCTAAAAGTTAGATTGTTGACGCATGCCCGCCTCGATTCACCCGACCGCCATCATTGATCCGACCGCCAAGATCGGTGCGGATGTCCACATTGGTCCGTATTGCATCATTGGGGCGGACGTGGAACTGGGAGATGGCTGCTGGCTCCAGCACCATGTGACGGTGATGGGGCCGTCGAAGATCGGGAAGAACAACAAATTCTTCGCCTACGGCTCCATCGGGCAGCAGACGCAGGATTTGAAATACAGCGCCGAGCCGACCTGGCTGGAAGTGGGGGACAACAACACCTTCCGTGAGTTTTGCTCCGTGCACCGCGCCACCTCCGCCGGAGACAAGACGGTGATCGGCAGCCATAACAATTTTCTCTCCTACGTGCACATCGCGCATGACTGCATCGTGGGGAATCACGTCATCTTTTCCAACAACGGCACGCTGGCCGGGCATGTGGTCGTTGGGGACCACGTCATCATCGGCGGGCTCACGGCGGTGCATCAGTTTTGCCGCATCGGCACGCGCTCGATCATCGGCGGCTGCGCCAAAGTGGTGCAGGACATCCCGCCTTTCTGCACGGCGGATGGCAATCCGGCGCGTGCGCGGGGCTTGAACATCGTCGGTCTGCAGCGCGCGGGTTTCACCCGTGAGCAGATGCGCTCCCTGCGTGAGGCGTTTCGAAAAGTGTATCGGAGCGGGCTGAACAACGCCCAGGCCGTGGAGGAGCTGCGTGGCGGGGAGCTTTCGCCTGAAGCGGCGGCTTTTACGGATTTCGTGGCCAGCACGAAGCGCGGGATCATCTTCGGCGGCAAAGCCGAGGCGGAGGAAGAGTAGCGCTGTTCCTGCGGAACAGGGGTGCGCGTGGCAGGCGCCAGCGCCTGGAGTGCTGTGAGATGTGGGCGAGGCGGGGCCGCCCTTGTTGCACAGCAACAAGGCTACTTTGGCTGTATCCTTGCTTTCGTGTGGGCGGTGAGTCGTGCTAGAGTGGCTTTCTTCGATGCAAATCTTATTAGTCACCGAGCCTGGAGTGGATGGCGTGTTCCGGCACGTCGAGGCGCTGGCGTCGTTTTTGATGGAGCGTGATCATCGCGTTCATCTGGCGTATTCGGATGTGCGGGGTTCGGACCGGCTGACGCAGCTGGTGGCGAAGGTTGCCGCAGCGGGTGGCAGGACGGTGAATCTCGCGGTGAGCAATGCACCCGGCCCGGGTGATGTGAGGGCGCTGCTGAAGCTGCGCAGGCTGGTGAGGGAGGCGCGGCCGGATGTGATCCATGCGCACAGTTCCAAGGCGGGGGCGCTGGCGCGCGCGCTGGTGTGGCTCGGTGTGTGGCAGCCGGTTTTCTACACGCCGCATGCGTATTACGGTCTCTCTGGCAAGGGTGGGATGAAGTCCCGGGTGTTCAATGCGGTGGAGGCGGTGCTCGGACGTATTGGCACGACGATCAACTTGTCTGAGGGAGAGCGAGCTTTTGCGCGGAACACTTTGAAGATTCCGCAGGTGCGGCTGCGATTGATTGCGAACCCTGTGGATTGTGCGCGGTTTCGGCCTGCAGATGTAGCGAAGCGGAAGGAGATTCGTGCCTCTCTCGGAGTGCCAGAAGATGCCATCCTGCTGGGGTCGGTGGGACGGCTGGCGTTTCAAAAGGACCCGCTGACGCTGTATCACGCGTTTGCCAAAGCCTGCCAACAAAGGCCCGAGCTGTGGCTGTATCATCTGGGGGAGGGCGAGCTTTCGGCTGAGTGTGCGGCGCTTGCTGATGAGCTGGGCATTCGTGAGCGGATTGTTCGCCAGACTTACTTGTCGGAGCCGTTGTCGTTTTATCAGGCGCTGGATGGGATGATCCTGACCTCACGCTATGAAGGGCTGTCCTTTGCGGTGCTGGAGGCGCTGGCTTGTGATCTGCCGGTGATTTTGAGCCGGGTGCCTGGAAACAATGACTTCATGGAGATGGGGCTGTCGCACTGCTGGTCGGCGGGGAAAGAGGATGTGGATGGGTTTGCGAAGGTGATCGGGCAATGGGCGCAGGATTGCGGGCAGGGGAGGGCTTCGAATCACCGGCAGATCGCGGAGTCGAGGTTCAGCCAGGAGGCGTGTTTCGGGGCGATTGTGCGGGAGTATGAGCAAAAAGTCTCCGCTTCCTGAGAGCTGCGCGCCACGCGGCTTGATCTCGGGAGCGCAGGCGCTTAGCTTTTCGGCTTCCATGTCATTGTTCCGACATCTTCTGGGGTTGTTCTGCCTTGCCGCTGTGTCGGTTCATGCGGCGGAGGTGCCGTGGGAGCCGGCGATGCGGGATGGCACGGCCTACTGGGCAGGTGTGGTGAAGCAGCAGGCGGAGACGATGAAGGAGGCGCAGGCGAAACTCATTTTCATCGGCGATTCGCTCACGGAGAGCTGGGACAAGGAGGTCTGGCAGAGGCGCATCGCACCTGCACAGGCGCTGAATTTTGGTATTGGGGGCGAGGGGCCGCAGCATGTGCTGTGGCGCATTGAGCATGGCATTCTGGACGGACCCGCACCTGAGACGGTGGTGCTCATGATCGGCATCAACAACTTCTGGCGGCACTTCAGCGCTGCTGATACGGCGCGTGGGATTGAAACCATTGTGGAGCGTGTTCATGCGAGGCATCCGACGACGCGGATTGTGCTGCTCGGGTTGCTGCCGGTGTATGAGGCGGCATCGCCGATTCGGCCTTGGATTGCGGAAATCAATCGGGGGCTCAAAAAGCTCGATGGTCGGAACAAGGTGGAGTTCTTGGATTTTTCAGCCGCATTTTTGGAACCGGACGGCAACCAGCGAGTGCAGCTGTATCAGGAGGATCATCTGCATCTCTCCAAGGCGGGCTACGTCGTGCTGACTCGTGAACTCACGCCTGTGCTCAAACTGCCTGCCGCCCTGCCATGAAGCCGATCAATCCCACGCTGCGAATTGCTGAACTGGATGCTTTGCGCGGCATCGCAGCCATGGCGGTCATCCTGTTTCATTTCACCAGCGGCATCGCTAAGAACTGGGCGTTTGAGCAATCGTGGTTTCATCTGTATGACCCGCCGTTCGAGTTTCCGTATGGTGGAACCGGGGTGGATCTGTTTTTCATGATCAGCGGCTTTGTCATTTTCATGACGCTGGATCGTGCGAGGTCGGTGATGCACTTCGCGGTGGGGCGATTTTCGCGTTTGTATCCGACGTTCTGGGCCTGTGCGGCCATCACGTTGCTGGTGACGGAAATTTATGGTCTGTCGGGGATGGAGGTCACGCAGCGTGATGCACTTTGGAACATCACGATGCTGCCACGCTTTGCGCGTGCGCAGATGATTGATGGCGCGTACTGGTCGTTGGAGTTTGAGATCTTGTTTTACGTGGCCATGCTTGTTCTTCATCGCATGGGGGCTTTCAAGAAATGGACGGTGCCGGTGCTGCTGCTCTGGCTGGCGACTGCGGCGGCGGCGCATGGGGTGCTGACTTATGGGGAGCCGGAGTCGTTGGTTTATGGGCTGACAGGGAAGATCAAGGCGGTGACCAGCCTCGACTACATTCATCTGTTTGGCGTCGGCATGATTTTGTATGATTCGCACCGCCGGCGGGCGTGGAGCCTGGGGCATACGCTGGTGCTGGTGGCATGTGGGGCGCTGGCGTTTTGGAAGTCGGCGTTTCCGCTGCACTTTGCGTTTGTCGTTGGATTTGCGTTGCTACTGCATCTGGCGACGACGGGGTGGCTGCCTTTTCTCAATGCGAAGCCGCTGGTGTTTCTGGGGGCGATTTCGTACCCGCTGTATCTCATTCATCAAAACATCGGGCTGGTGCTGCTGAATGCTCTGGGTGGTGTGACGGATTCGGCGTGGCTGCGTCTGGGCGTGACGGTGGCTGCGATGGTGACGCTGGCCTGGGTGATCTCGGTGTGTATTGAGAGGCCGTCGATGAGGTGGGTGAGGGAGAGGATGAAGAGGTTTACGTGATGGGGGGCAAATGGGCTCGTGGAGCGCGGGCCTCCGAGCCCGCAGCATACCGCAAATGCATGGGGCTCCGCAGTTCCCCTGTTTCGTCCTCCGCGCCGAGAGCCGAAGGGCTAGAGGCGTTTGTTTTGAATCTGCACATCCCTACCGTGAATCACGTGCTGCGGACTCGGAGGTCCGCGCTCCTTGGCTGCATTGGAGCTCAGGCCTTCTGCGCCTGCAGCCATGCCTGAAACATGAGAATGTCCCAGAGGTAGAAGTGCCAGTTGCGGGTGCTGCTGAGGTGTTCCTGCCATTTTTGGCGGATGGGGGCGGGATGGAAGAAGCCTTCACGTTTCAGGCGGGACTCGCTGAGCAGATCCTCCGCCCAATCGCGAAGGGGGCCGCGCAGCCAGATTTCCAGAGGGATGCCAAAGCCCTGCTTGGGACGGTCGATCATGGCCTTGGGGACGTGGCGGTAGAGCGTTTCGCGCATGAGCCATTTGCCTTTGCCGTCGCGGACCTTCATGGAATACGGGATGGTCCAGGCGAACTCGATCAAGTTGGTGTCGAGCAAAGGGATGCGGCCTTCGAG
This sequence comes from Prosthecobacter sp., assembly GCF_044222345.1. Classification (GTDB taxonomy): domain Bacteria; phylum Verrucomicrobiota; class Verrucomicrobiia; order Verrucomicrobiales; family Verrucomicrobiaceae; genus Prosthecobacter. The sequence continues at coordinate 112,186 of NZ_JBGANL010000006.1, read as the reverse complement.
ACTGACGCCCATGGCGGCGCGGTCCACTTTGGTGAGGATGTCGCCGGGCAGGTAGGTCTCCATGTCGAGGTACATCATGCGGTGGGTGAAGTCACTCACGCGAGGCCATGCCTTGGTGTTGGTGATGGCGGTGACAGGATCTTTGCCGTCGATGACGATGTCCGTGGGCTTTTTCCAGTAGGACATGAGTGTGAGATAGAGCGACTCCATGCCTGGGGCGGCGACGACTTCCGCGAGCTTGTGCAATTTATCACCGACAGGAATGTGGCGCTTGCTCTTGGGCAGGAACATGGCGCCGATGCTGTTCATCACGCCCGCCGGCATGAGGGTGAGTGCGGCTGCGGCTGCCTTCTTCATCGCGGGTGGCATCCAGGCGAACTTGCTGTGGAGGCTGCGGCCCATGGCGTAGCGTTCGTAGCCGCCGAATAGTTCGTCTCCGGCATCACCGCTGAGGGCCACGGTGACGTGCTGCTTCGCCATCTTGCAGACGAGGTGAGTGGGGATCTGCGAGTAGTCGGCAAAGGGTTCATCGTAGAGCGCGGGCAGTTGCGGAATGACATTCAGCGCGTCCTCACCGGTGACGTACATTTCGGTGTGTTCGGTGCCGAGGTGTTTGGCCACGCTCTTGGCGATTTCGGCTTCGTTGTACTGCTTTTCGTGAAAACCGATGGTGAAGGTTCGCACGGGGCGCTCGCTTTGCTTCTGCATCATCGCCACAATGAGGGAGGAGTCGATGCCACCGCTGAGGAAGGCACCGAGAGGCACGTCGGAGATCATGCGCATGCCCACGGCTTTCTTGAGCATGGACTCAAAGGTGTCGATGGCTTCGGTCTCGGTGCCGGTGAAGGGATGGTCGAGGCCGCGCTCGACGACGTGCGGCAGGCTCCAGTAGCAGCCGGGTTGCGGGCGTTCGGAGGGAGCTTTGAAGCTCAGTATTGCAGCAGGCGGCAGCTTTTTGAAACCCTGATAAATGCAGAGCGGATCTGGGATGTAGTTGAAGCGCAGCAGTGACGTGAGGGCCTCACGGTCCACGGCGGCGTTGAAGCCGGGGAAGCGCTGGATGGCTTTCAACTCGGAGGCGAAGACGAAGGTTTCGCCGATCCAGCCGTAGTAGAGCGGCTTTTCGCCCATGCGATCGCGGGCGAGATGCAGCATGCGCTCCTGTTTGTCCCACACGGCGAAGGCAAACATGCCATTGAAGCGTTGGGTGGCTGCCACGACACCCCAATGGCAAAAGGCGGCCAGCATGATCTCGGTGTCGGAGTGGCCGCGCCAGGTATGGCCGAGGGGTTCGAGTTCGGCGCGCAGATCTTGGAAGTTGTAGATCTCGCCATTGAACACGATGACAAAGCGCCCGTCCGCGCTGTTCATTGGCTGATGGCCGAGCGGTGAGAGATCGAGAATGGAAAGGCGGCGATGGCCCAGAGCGATGCCGCTGGCTGAGTCCACCCAGGCACCGGCGTCATCCGGGCCACGCAGGATGATGGCGTCCGTCATGGCGGTGACAATGGCGTTCATCTCGTGCGATGGGCACGCGGAGGGAGGATTGAAGAAACCAGCGATGCCGCACATGGGTCAGGGTTGGGGAAGGGGAGTGGCGAGTGGATGCGGCACCGTGGCTGCGGGAACTGCGGAGGCTGAATTTAACAAAGCGGCGAATTTTTGCAGGACGCTTTCGATGGAGAACTGCTGCTCAATGCGGGTGCGTGCGGCGGGATCCTGCATGATACCAGAATCGAGCATTTCAATGCAGGCTTGTGCAAGTGCTGCAGGATCGCCCGGCGGCACCAGGTGGCCGGAATCTCCTGTGACCCAGCGGGTGTCGCCGATGTCAGTAGCAACGACGGGAACGGCGCAGGCCATGGCTTCGCCGACGACGTTGGGGAAGCCTTCACCAAAGGCGGAGGACGACACGGCGATGTTGAGCGAGGCGGTGAGCTCGGGCAGATCGTGGCGCTCGCCGAGGATCTGGATGTTTGCCGGGACGTCCAGTGTTTCGGTGTCTGCACCGACGATGATGAACTGGGTGTCTGGCCGCTGCTGGCTGATGAGTTTCGCTGCGGCGATGAAGGTGGCGTAATCCTTCATGGGAGCGTTGCGGCCAAAGCGCCCGATGCGTCCGGGGACGGGCTTGCCGGGCTGCCATTTGGCGAGGTCAAAGCCGTTCGGGATGAGTTGTGTCTTGCTGGCGCGGAAGCCGATGGCTTCGTGCTGCCGGGCGCCCGTCTGCGTATTGTAGGTGATGCGCTGCGGCAGCCAGGCCAGTTTGGCGAGGGCGCGGATGACGAGTGCGGAGCCGCGCTTTTCGTGCTTCAGATCGTAGAGGCTCTGGCGCACGTTCCAGATGATGGGCACGCGTTTGAAACGCATGAAACGTGCGAGCACGGCGGCGAAGCAGCCATGGTACATCCAGCCCATGAGCACATCCGCGCGGGTCTGCCGGACCACTTTGAACAAGCGCCAGAGGGAGCTCAGCGTGGGCTTGCCAGCGGGCATGTCGAGGCTGTGGACTTCGATGCCGGCCTCGCGCAAAGCGGTGGCGTGCTTGCCGCCTGCGGTGAGGGAGATGACGACATGCTGGAACTGCGGCAGGCCACGGATGAGCTGGACCAGCATCATTTCCGCGCCACCGCTGCCGAGGCCGGTGGTGAGCCAGAGCACTTTTTTGGAAAGCAGGCGGCTGGTGCGCTCGATGAGCCTGGCCACGCTGAATTCATCCACGATGCGCTGGCGTGGGTTGTGCGGGTGGAAGGAGAGCATGCACTGGGCGAGTGCGGCGTGATCTCCCACGGGGAAGATTTGCGTTTTGTCGCCGATGATCCAGGCGCTGTCGCCCACGTTGCTGGCGATGCAGGGCACGCCGCAGGCCATGGCCTCGCCGATGACATTGGAGAAGCCTTCGCCAAAGGCACTGGAATTCACCAGGCAGTCGAACTTCGCATAGACGGCGGGCATGTCATTCTGCGCGGACAGCCAGGTCAGACGATCGTTAAGTCCGAGGCGGGTGGCGAGGTCACGCATCTGCTGCTCGTAGGCGGCATCACCGGAGCCGACGATGATGAACCTGGCATGTGGATCCAGCGCGGCCGCATGGAGGAAGGTGGCGATGTCCTTCATCGGATTCATGCGCCCGACAAGGCCGAAGGTGAGCTCCTTGTTCGGCGTGCGCTGCTGCGGCTTGAAGCGTTCGGTGTCGATGCCGTTGGGAATGACGTGCATCCTTTTGAGCGGATAACCACGGTCGGCGTAGTAGTCGCGTCCGGCCTGCGAGTTGCAGAGGATGAGATCGACGAAGCGTGCGAGGAGGCAGTTCAGGCGGAAGCTGGCCTTGCTGAGCATGCCCCAGAGATGCGCGTCGGATTGGGAATCACGCACGCCCCAGACGATGCGCGGGAAGCCGCAGAAGGGCTTCAGAAACAGAGCCATGAGATTGGACTCCGCAAGGTAGCCATGGAGCACCTCGGGGCGGAGGCTGCGTGCTGCTTTGATGAGACGGATGAAAAAGCCGGCGAGATCCCAGCGGCTCTTTTTGCCAATGCAGATGGTCTGCACTCCGGCGGCTTCGAGTTTCGCACGAAAGGGGCCATCGTAGAAATGCAGCACGCTGACGTCGTGGCCCTCTTTGACAAGACCACCCGCGAGCAGCACGAGCTGGCGCTGGGCGCCGCCGTGGCCTAGATCACGAATGATGAAGGCGATCTTCATGGCTGCGGCAGCGGGGAGTGAGGCGTGGCCTGTGCCTTGGGTGGAGCGGAGAGCACGAGGCGGAAGCGTCCGGTGTATACCAGATTGCAGCACACGGCGGCGGCGAACCAGTAGTGCGGGGATTCCACAAGAATCTGGCTGCAGGGGATGAAGAGCCACAGCGGGACGAGGCAGTAGAAACCACGCATCTTGACCAGGAAACAGCGGATGGTCAGCACCAGCAGTCCGCCGATGTAGAGCAGCACGCCGGGGATGCCTATGTCGATCCAGAGGGAGACGATTTGATTGTGCGGCTTCCAGATGCTGGTGCCCGCGCCGGTGCCATGACCCCACAGAGGTTTTTTACCGACGGCCTCCCAGCCGTCCTGCAGATCCTTGCCGCGTTCGGGGGATTTGATGCGCTCGAAGTCGAGTTCGTAGATGGCCTTGAGACGATCCGTCGTGTCCTTGTTGGTCATGATCCCGACCTTGGTGGAGGACTGGGCCAGAATCGCCACGCCACCGATCGCGAGGGGAACGCTGATGACGACGACAAGCAGCATGCCCATGAAGTGCCTGCGCAAATTCCCGATGATGTAGCAGAGCATCAGGCAGGAGTACACCGCCATGCCGCTGCGGCTGAGAGTGAGGGCGATGGCGGGCGAGACGAAGCCGATGAGCATAACGTTCCACCAGAAGCGGGGATTCAGCGTGAAGATGACCGAGAGCATCAGTGTGATGATGATCGGCGGGTCATTGGGATCGTCCGGAAAGCCGGCCATGCGGCCTGGGATGCGCGTGAAGGCGCGGAAGCCCAGCCATTCGTAGTACACGCAGCCTGCAGAGAGTACGGCCGTGCAAACGGCGGCCCACATGGCCACGCGACGCCAGGGCTCTGTGGAAAGCAGCAGCACGGTGGTGAAGGTCACGAGGAAATTGGAAAGCAGGGACATCACGACGATGCTGTGATCTCCCAATGCCGTGATGGTGAAGCGTTGAAGAAAGGCGGCATCCAGCACGCGCAGCAGCGGCACGATGAGCATCAAAAAAGCGGGTGGGCAGATGCTGGGCTTGTTCAGCAGTGACATCACTCCGGCGGCGGCGAGCGTGAGCAGGGTGTAGTCGCGCGGTTTGAAGGGGATGACACCCGCGCCATCCGCCCAGTAGAGGGCTTTGGTCATGGATGGCACCAGCAGCGCGAGCGCGGCGAGGAGGAGCAGCTTCACCAAGCGCTCGTGGCGTTTCGCGGCGGCCTGCATGAAGGGCGGCATCATGGGGGCGGCGGGCGCGGCGTTCATGCGGCCTCCTTTCGGCGGATCACCAGCAGGCAGGTGGCGCAGGTGGCGAAGGCGCAGATGCAGTGCACGATGGTGGTGGAGAGCGCGATGCCCGCAGCCCCGAGGTGGCGCATGAAGAGCCAGTTGAGCGAAGCATTGAGGAAGAGAGCGCTGAAGGCGATAGCGAGCATGTAGCGCGATGCCTGCAGAGAGATGACGATACGTGCGGCCACGGTGCCGAGAATGTAGAAGGGAATCTGGAAGGCCGCGTAGCGAAGCACCTCGGCCACACGCTGAGTGTCCTGCGGCCCGAAGGCTCCGCGTTCAAACAGGATGCGGACGATCCAGGGGGCAAAGAAGCACAAGACCAGCGTCATGGGCAGCGAGGCGCTGAAGATGATCCCGGCACTGGTGAAGAGCCGCTTGCGCAGACCGTTCCAATCGCGCTGTGCCACGAGCTCGGCGAAGTGGGGGAAGAGCACATCTGAGGCAGGCCCGGCGGTGACGGCGAGTACGATAGCGCACACTTTTTCCGAATACCCTAGCACGGCCACGGAGCCGGCTGCGAGCCATGCGGCCATCGTTTGATCGACGACTGCCGCACTGCCAAAGGCGACGCCGCCGATGAGGAAAGGAAGAGCATTGCGCAGCACCACGCGCAGTCCCGGCTCCCGGTGGCGCAGCGAGCAGCGCCACCAGCTCAGGCGGCGCGGCAGACGGCGGAGGATGGCCACCAGCAGCACCGAAAGATGCGCCACCGCGCCCCAGACCGTGCCGGAAACGAGCGTCCAGGCATTCACCTGTTTTCCAGCGAGCAGCAGTGCGATGACGATGCCGAGGGGGACGAGCATCGGTGCGGAGGCCGCCAGCAGAAAGGTCTTCCCGGCCCGCAGCCACGCGCCGAGGTGCTGGGCCACGCCAAAGCAGAGGAGGAAGGGCAGCAATCCGCGCAGCAGGCTCACGGCGAGCGCCTGTTTGGCCGGCTCAAAGCCTTTCGTCGTCCATGCGACCACCGAGGGGGCCGCCAGGGCCAGCAGGCCGCCGCAGATCAGCAGGGCGGTGAAATGCGATGCGACACTCTGAATCCCCAGGCGATAGGCCCGGCGCAGGCCTCGGCGCTCGCGCAGTTCGGCGTAGGCGGGCACGAAGGATTCGGGAATGCCGCCGCCGAGCACCGAGCCGATGAAGGTGTAAAAGCCGAAGACGAGCATGAAGGCATCCAGCTCGCCTGCGGTGCCGAGCTTGTTTGCGACGAGGGCGTCCTTGGCGAAGGCGACGATCTTGCCGACCATCGTGAGCAGGGCCACCAGCAGAAAGCCTGAGACCATGGCCGACCCGGCCCCGCGTGCGAGCAAGGCACGAAGGGGGGCTGGCAGGGCGAGACGAATTGCAGGCATTCCACTAAACTATAAACACCATAAAACGATTGAGCAAACTTGAGGTCGGGATATTTAGGGGGGATTCAGGTGGCAGATGAGTGCTTTTTTCCCCGGTCTCTTGCAGGGGGTAAAGCGCGGTTTAAAGGCCGTAGGCGCGTCGGAATGAGATGTAGGCGGGTGGGGAAAGGTCCGTGGCAGGCGGGGCTGTGAGGCGAGCTTCGCTATGCAGCCGCGCATCGCAGGCTCTCCAAAGAAGTCCCTCTCGAAATAAGTGGGTGCCGCGTTCCCGTCTATCGACCACGACAAGGACGGCGGACCTTTTGCGCAGTCCAACACGCAAAGCGCCGGCGGTGCCGAGGTTTTAAAACCTGCCAACGGGGCGGAGAAGATCTGCCTGGCAAACCCCGCTGGTATTTCCCGTCGGGGGTTGGTATTGGTATCTATGATGCCGTTTTGATGCCGGTTGATACTTGATACCACTTCGTGGCAGCGAGCTTGGTGGGGAGCGGCTTGTCCTCAAGCCGCCGCCGAGCGTCTCCATGTGCCGCTTTCCGGAAATCCATTTTGGAAAACGCCATATATCTTTAGCGCTTTAGATGGGGGGCAGGATGATCCCCCCCTCCGCTGGCATTCGCGACTGGTCTCAGAGCTTCGGTTCCAGCTTTTCGCGGTCTCCGGCGGCCAGGGTCAGGCACACGATTCCCTGGCCGAGCAGCGGGTAGTTTTGGGAGCCAGCCAGGCCGGAGGGCGGCCTGGCCGGGAAGGAAGGGCTCAAAGAGGTGTCGAACACGAGGGACCAGAGATTGTCCGCGCCTCCGGGGAGGGTGAAAGGCTGCGGCTCGGCGCTGTTGTTGAAGAGGAGCAGCAGCGGGCTGGAGAAATCACTCATGGCGCCCATCAATGCGCCAAAGCAGCGGCGGGTCTCCTGATGCCATTCCTCATGGCGCAGCAGGGTTCCATCGCATTCCAGCCAGAGGACATCGCGCAGGCTGGTGGCGGGATTGACTTTGCCATCGAAATAGCTGCTGCGGCGAAACACTTCATGGCTGCGGCGGAAGGCGGTCATCTGCCGGGTGAAGGCGAGCATTTCTTCGTCGCAGTCGTGCCAGTCGATCCAGCTGATGTCGCTGTCCTGGCAATAGGCGTTGTTGTTGCCGCGCTGGGTGCGGCCGCGTTCGTCGCCAGCCGTGATGAAGGGGACACCGAGGGAGCACATCATCGTGGCGATGAGGCCGCGGCGCAGGCGTGCGCGAGTTTGCAGCACCTTGGGATCGGTGGTGGGGCCTTCCACGCCGCAGTTGGTGCTGTGGTTGCTGCTGTCGCCGTCACGATTGTCCTCGTTGTTGGCTTCGTTGTGCTTTTCCGCGTAGCTGACGAGGTCCAGCAGCGTGAAGCCATCGTGCGAGGTGAGGAAATTGATGCTGGCCAGGGGCGGGCGCTGGTTCCAGCCGAAGACGTCCTGGCTGCCGCAGAAACGCTTGGCGAACTCGGCGGTGCAGCCGGAGTCCCCGCGCCACCAGCTGCGCACGGTGTCGCGGTATTTGCCGTTGAGCTCGCGCCAGGGTTCGGGGAAATTGCCCACCTGATAGCTATCCATGCGGGAGATGTCCCAGGCTTCGGCGATGAGCTTGACGCGAGAGAGCACGGGGTCCTGCGCCACGGCGCTGAGGAAGGGGGACTGGCGGTTGAACCCGTCCTTTTCATCCCGGGCCACGGTCACGGCCAGGTCAAAACGGAAGCCATCGACGTGCATCTCCGTGACCCAGTAGCGCAGGCTGTCCAGGATGAGGCGCAGGGCGGGCAGGCTGGCGGAATCGACCGAATTGCCACAGCCGGTGACGTTGACATAGTCCGCGCCGTGCTCGCCAAACTGATGCCGGTAGTAGCTGTGATCGTCGAGTCCGCGAAACATCAGGGAGGGGCCGTGCTCATTGCCTTCGGCGGTGTGATTGTACACGACATCCAGGATGACCTCGATGCCGGCGGCATGCAGGGCCTTGACCATGGCCTTGAACTCACGCACCTGCTCCTGCGGATCAGCGGAGGCGGCATAGGTGTTGTGCGGGGCGAAGAAGCCGATGGTGTTGTAGCCCCAGTAGTTGGTGAGATCGCGGCCCAGCAGAAAGCCGTCGTTCAGATGCTGATGCACCGGCAGAAGCTGCACGCTGGTGATGCCGAGATCCCGCAGGTAGGAGGTGACGGCGGGATGCGCGAGACCAGCGTAGGTGCCGCGCAGCATGGCCGGCACGTCCGGGTGCGTTTGGGTGAAGCCTTTCACATGTAGCTCACAGATCACGGTGTCGTGCCAGGGCACACGGGGTTTGGCATCGCCCGTCCAGTCGAAGGATTCGTCGATCACCACGCTTTTCAGAGCGTGCGCCGCGTTGTCGATGCAGCCAAGGGAGTGCCGTGGATCGGGCCGAGTGCGCATGTGCTCGGCCTCGTCCGGAGTGCCATGGATGGCACGGGCGTAGGGGTCCAGCATGAGTTTCTTGGCATTGAAGCGCATCGCGTTTTGAGGCAGCCAGGGGCCGTGGGCGCGGTAGCCGTACAGCGTGCCCGCTTTGACGCCGTGCACGGTGGCATGCCACAGATCGCACTCGGTGCGCTGCATGCGCACCCGGGCGGTCTCCCGGGTGGGCTCCTTGGGATCGTAGAGGCAGAGATCCAGGGCCACGGCATGGCGGGAGTGCACCACGAAGCGGGTGCTTTCACGCAGCAGCGTGACGCCCGGGGTCAGCGGCTCACCATTGATCTCGAATGAAACAGGGAATGAGGAGGCTGGGGCGGCCGCACGGGCGGGGGGCGTGGCCGTCCGGGCAAATTTGCGTTTCAAGCTTGTGAGCAAAGGTTGCATGAGACTCACAACGCACAACGTTTGCCATGCCGCCATGATTTATCGCCACTTTCTTGTCCTTTTTCTTGTTCTTTGCTCCTCATGGGCCCATGCCCTCAAACCGGCAGACCCGGCACGGTTTGAAAAGGCCATCCAGGCTTTTGAAGCGGAGGATGCCGCTAAAGCGCCGCCGAAGGATGTGACGGTGTTTGTCGGGGCTTCGAACATCCGCCGCTGGCAGTCGCTGCCGGAGAGGTTCAAGAAAACGCCGCTGCTCAATCGCGGCTTTGGCGGTTCGCAGCTCAGTGATGTGGCGTTCTTCGCAGACCGCTGTGTCATCAAATACCAGCCGAAGCAGGTTTACCTCAATGCCGGTGGCAATGACCTGCATGCGGGAAAGACGCCGGAGGAGGTGCTGGCGGCATTTGAGGACTTCGTGACGAAGGTGCGCACCACGCTGCCAAAGACTGCGATTTCCTTCATCTCCATTCCGCCTTCGCCCTCCCGCTGGAGCGAGGTGGGGCAGGTCAGGCAGGCGAATGCGCTCATTGCCGCGTCCTGCGAAAAGAAGGGCGTGGTTTTCATTGATGTGTTCTCTTTAATGCTCGGTGCGGACGGCCAGCCCCGGCCTGAGCTTTATGTGGAGGACAAGCTCCACTTTAGCGAAGCCGGGTATGATGTCGTGACCTCCGCCATTCGCTGGCAGGAGGACATTCTGGCCTTTGCGAAGAGGGATGCGGAAAAGGCACCGCCAGAGAATCCGATCGTGTTCACGGGCAGCTCCAGCATTGTGAAGTGGAAGACGCTGGCGGAGGATTTTCCCGGGCTGCCGGTGATGAACCGCGGCTTTGGCGGCTCCGAGGTGTTTGATTCCTTCAACTATGCGCATCTGACCGTGATCAAGTACAAGCCACGGCAGGTGGTGATGTATGCCGGTGGCAACGACATCAATGCCGGTAAAACCCCGCAGCGGGTGTTTACGGATTTCAAAGCCTTCGTGGCCAAGGTGCACGCCGCGCTGCCGGAGTGCCGCATCTGCTACATTTCGAACGCGCCGAATCCGAAGCGCTGGAGCATGATCGACAAGATGATCGAGGCCAGCCGTCTGGTGGAGGAGTACACGAAGACCGACAAGCGGCTGCAGTTCATCAATGTGTATCCACACATGCTGGGACCTGATGGCAAACCGAAACCGGACATCTTTGTGCAGGACCAGCTGCATATGAATGCCAACGGGTATGTGATCTGGAAGGCCGTGGTGGGGCCATATTTGAAGTAGCGGGGGGCAGGAATGGCGCTTCAAAAATCAACAATCCTTGTTCAGCAATCGTCAATCCCGCACGGATGTGTCATTGCAGAGCCGGAGGATTGACGATTGTCGAGCAATCGATTTTTGATTGTCGAGGTTCCAAGCTCTACACCAGCCCCTCCTTCACGGCCTTGGCAATCGCGCTGCCACGGCTGCGCACCTGGAGCTTCACGTACACGCTACGGATGTACTCGTCCGCCGTGTAGTAGCCGATGCCGAGTTGGGCGGCGGCGTCTTTGATGGTGCTGCCGCTGACGAGGAGCTTCAAAATGTCCAGCTCACGCGGGGTGAGGCCGTAGTCCTTCTGTGGCACATTGGCTTTCGAAAACATCTCCAGCACGCGGCGTGCGATGTGGGGATTGATGGGGGAGCCGCCCGCGGCCGCGCTGCGGATGGCGGCGGCGATGTCCTCGGTGTTGGAGGTTTTTAAAAGATACCCGGCGGCACCGGCGCAGATGGCGCGGAAGATTTTGTCGTCCTCTTCAAACACGGTGAGGATCACGATGGCGGCATTTGGAGCGAGCTGGCGCAGGCGTGTGATGCCGTCGATGCCGTTCATGCCCGGCAGGCCGACATCCAGCAGGAGCACCTGCGGCGCAGGCTCCGTGGCGAGCGCGGCAAAGGCGTCCTCGCAGGCGGTGAAGCGCTGCGTGCAGGCGATGCCATTGAGACGGTTCAAGGCGCGGGCGAGACGCTCGCCGTAGGTCTTGTGATCTTCGATGATCCAGAGGTGGATGGGGTCAGGCATGAAGCGGCAGGGTGAGGGTTAAAACGGTGCCTTGGGGCGATGAAGTGATTTCGGCGCGGCCTTGGTGCTTGGCGGCACGGCGGTGCAGGTTGGTGAGGCCCATGCCGGTGGGTTTGGCGGTAGTGTCGAAGCCGTGGCCGTTGTCGCGGAGGGTGAGGATGATGTCGTTGTGCGTCTGCTTGAGCGTGATATGCACCTCGGTGGCGGCGGCATGACGGGTGATGTTGTGGAGGGCTTCCTTGAACATCAGCATGAGGTCGCGCTGGCGGTCCACGGAGAGGCGGCGGGTCTGGGCATGGTCATCGAGATCAAGGGTGTGCTGGATGCCGCGCAGCATGCGGTCGGCGGTTTCGCGCAGGAGGGTGGGCAGGTCGTCCGTGCCGTAGCGCTCGCTCTGCATGAGGCGTGTGATGTCGCGCATGGCGTCCACGGTTTCTGCGGCGATGTCTTTGATGTCGGTGAGGTCTTCACGTGACTGGGGGCTTTGGCCGCTCTCTGCGAGAAGATCCTGAGCGATGAGGGCGATGCTGCCGAGGCTGCTGCCGATCTCGTCATGCAGATCCTGCGCGATGCGCTCGCGCAGGCGTTCAAGTTCCTCGCGCCGGATGCGGCGCTGACGCTGCAGCCAGAGGAGCAGCATGATGACGCCTGCCACCGCCACGCCGATGAGCAGCATCAGGGCATTCTTTTGCCACTGCTGCGTTAGGGTTTCCCGCTTCTTCTCAATGACTCCGAGCTGATGCTCCACCTCGCGCCGCTGGGAGAGAGCCGCCAGCCAGCCGGGCCAGTCCACGATGTCCGCACCGCTGGCAAAGCCATCCACCAGCGCGGCGCGTGACCAGCCGTTTTGTTCGGTGGAATTGGGGGAGTTCACATCGCAGCCTGTGGCGATGTTTTTGCCTTCGGACCAGATCTGCATCTCCGCCATGGAGAGCACGACGGAGCCGTTGCTCACATGGGGATCGAGCACCTGCAAACGCACAAACCGTGCACGGTGCGCGCCGACGAGCGTGACCACATTGTCTCCTGGAAGCGCCACATAGCTGCCGGACTGGGGCGTGGACAGGAGGCGAGGCTCTTCGTTGTCCTCCTCCCGCAGCTCCACATTGTACTGCACTGGAAAGCCGTAGCCGTGGCTGTGCGCAAACTGCGGCGGATGCGCGGGAAAGAAGCGGATCTCATCGATGGGTCTGACGGTGCCGAGATCAATCTCCACCCATGGGTTGTCGTAGGGACGGCCTTCGCTGGTGGGCACGCTGCGAAAGCCCAGCGTGGGGCTGCGGCGTGTGCCCAGCGGCGGGCCGAGCACAGTGTGGCCGTCCACCAGATTGATGCGGCCCCAGTCGGGGCGGGTGCCCTGGCTGCTGCTGGCTTTGACGGCATTGGGCCCGATGGCCTCCAGCCGTGCTCCGAGGTTTTCGTTCCCTTGCAGCAGCATCACTTCGCCGAAAGCGCAGAAGCTGCGTTCGCCCGTGGTGCAGAGGCGCGTCGCGGTGATGCGCACCTTTTGCGCCATGCGTCCGCCCGCGGGGATCACCACGGGGAGCAGGCCCGGATTGGGAAAATCGGCGTCGGTGTGGTCGGCGATGATGGTGCGCTCATTGTCCTCGCCTTCATCCAGCAGCTCCACGTAAAAGCGGATGGGAAAGCCATAGCCTTTGCCCACGGTTGCACCATTGGGCGGCGGGGCGATGAGCACCACGGAATCAATCTGCTGCGCCTGCCCGAGATTCAGCTCCACCCATTCGGCCTTGTCCTGGGAGGAGGAGTACTCGCTGTGCCAGCCTAGGCGCTGGGTGAGCTGCACCTCCGGCGCTGCGGGCATGGCGCTGAGTTTTTCCTGCAAAGCCGTGCGTTCTGCAGCCAGCGCACGCATTTCGGGAATCCATGATGTGAGCTCGCCATGGGCCTTCCCGCCCCACAGCATGAGGAGAACGCCAAAGCATGGATGGAGGAGGTGACGCACCGTGCAGGGAGCCTAGCGAGGAGCGGACGGCCGTGCCACCGGCTTCTGTTGCCGCAGGGTCCCCCGAACATTCGGGGGAGGTGCACAAAGCTCTGCGGGGCACCGTTTGAACTCCAGACCGATGACACGCCTCCTGCTTCCTGCGCTGACCGCTGCCACACTGCTGACCTCCCATGCTGCCATGGTGGCTGAATCGCGTGATCTGACCGGCCTCGTGCGCCCCTTCTTTGAGCAGCACTGCAACAGCTGCCACGGTGCCAAGAAGCAGAAGGGGGATCTGCGCGTGGACAATCTCATCGTGGATCTGCAGTCGCCGAAGATCATGGGGCACTGGGAGGAGATCATGAGCCGAATCAACTCCGGTGACATGCCGCCGGAGGATGAAGCCAGGCCGAAGCCGGAGGAGATTTCCAAGGTGGCCGACTGGATCCTGCTGCAACTGCGTGAGGCCGAAACCGTGCGCCAGTCCTCCGCTGGCGAGCGTGTGGCCTTTCGCAAGCTGACGCGTGACGAGTATGGCAATACGGTGCGCGATCTGCTGGGCGTGAACTTTGACGTGAAGGCTCCGAGCGGGCTGCCGGAGGACCCGGATTGGAAAGGCTTTGAACGCATCGGCTCCGTGCTGACGCTTTCGCCTGCGCACATCGAGAAATATTTGTCCGCTGCGGATGCGATTCTGGATGAAGCATTGTCTTTGCGCCCGGAGCCGAAGCGCGAGGTGATCCGCTGGGAGGCCTTCGACATGCGCTGGAAAGGCTTCAAGGAGGAGTACCAAGCACGTGGAATCGCCGACAAGGTGCGCATCGAGATCGTGCCGCGCAATTACACCACGGACAGTTGGAACATCGAGATCAAGACCACGGGCGACTACTTGCTGCGGCTGAAGCTCAGCGGCCTTCGCCCCGCAGGCGGTCGAGCGCCGCGACTGAAGGTGTACCTGTCGAGCATCAACACCACGTTGATCGAGCAGGACATCGATGCACCGGAAGACAAGCCGATCACTGTGGAGGCGCGCGTGCATCTGGTGGCGGGCAAGTATCCGGTGCGCATCATCAACTCCGTGCCGGGGCCGAATCCCGAAGGGCGGCGCTCGCGCCACAGCGGCACGCCGAATGCCTTTACCAACACACGCAGCCGTGTGCCGTGGCAGCTCAAGCTCACGGACGATGACTTCAAGCCGATCCAGCCGACACTGATCGTGGATACCGTGGAGTGGGACGGGCCCATCGTGGACTCCTGGCCGACGCAGGCGCATCAGAAGATCTATGTGAGCCAGGACGCTCGTGAAATCCTGACGAAGTTTGCCACACGTGCGTGGCGCAGGCCGGTGCAGGCGAAGGAGATCGAGCGGTTGATGAAGCCGGTGGAGAAGTCGCTGGAACTGGGCGATTCGTTTGAGGTGGCGGTGAAGAACGGTCTCATCGGTGTGCTGTGCGCGAAGAGCTTTCTTTATCTGGAAGAGGGCGATGCGGCGAAGGCTGCGCCGACGCTCAACGACTACGAGCTCGCCTCGCGCCTGTCTTACTTCCTGTGGAGCTCGATGCCGGATGAGCATCTGCTGGATCTTGCCAAGAAGGGGAGTTTGCACGATGCGAAAACCCTGCGTGCCGAAGTGCAGCGCATGCTGCGCGATCCCAAGTCGCAGGAGTTTGCCGACAGCTTCCCGCGCCAGTGGCTGCAGCTGCGCAAGGTGGGCATGTTCCCGCCGGACAAGGAGCTGTATCCCGACTACGACGAGAACCTGGAGCAGAGCATGGTGGCGGAGACGCTGGGATTCTTTAACGAGGTGCTGAAGCGCAACGGCAGCCTGCGCGAGTTTCTCGACTCCGACTGGACGATGATCAATGAGCGCCTGGCCATGCACTACGGCATCGAAGGCGTTCGTGGGGATCGACTGCAGCGCGTGGTGCTGAAGCCGGAGGATCACCGCGGTGGATTGCTCACTCAGGCTTCCGTGTTGAGTCTTACTTCCGACGGCACGCGGCATCGCCCGGTGCATCGCGGTGTGTGGATGCTGGAGTCCATCATCGGCAGGCCGCCACCGCCGCCACCCGCCAACGTGCCTGCGCTGAGCACGCCGGATGCGAAGGCGAAGAAGACCACCGTGCGCGAAAAGCTGGAGCTGCACCGCTCCGACCCGAACTGCACCGCCTGCCACAACAAGATCGACCCGCTGGGCATCGCCTTTGACAACTACGACGCCATCGGCCGCTGGCGCACGGTGGAGACGATCAAGGACGGCACCGGAGAGAACCCAGCGCTGGACCCCAGCGGCGTGCTGCCGTACGGGCGTGCCTTTGCTGACTCGGGCGCTTTGAAAAAGATCCTGCTCGACGATCAGGATAAATTCGCCGCTGCTCTCACGGACAAGCTGGCCACTTACGCCCTGCGCCGTGGCATGACCTTCTCTGATCGCGAAGAGCTCAAGCGCATCACCGAATCATCCAAGGCCGATGGCTACAAGCTGGCCTCACTCATTGAATCTCTCGTCACCAGTCCGCTGTTTTTGAAACGTTAACCTAAATCGCCATGAGCAACATCCAATCCCAACGCTGGCTCCTTAACCGCCGTCATTTCCTGCGCGGCCTCGGCACCACCATGGCGCTGCCCTTGCTGGATGCCATGGTGCCTTTGCGCGCCAGTGCTGCTGCCACGGCGAAGCCGCGCCGTAGTGTGTTTGTATACATTCCCAATGGCGTGAATGGCATGACCTGGCAGTGCACGAAGGCTGGACGTGGCTATGAGCTTTCGCCTTCCTTGAAACCGCTGGCGAAGCATCAGGAAGACTTCACGGTCTTCAGCGGGCTTCATCATCCGAACGGCCTGGGTCAGGCGCATGTGTGTGCGGACACGTGGCTCACGGGGGCGAAGATCGATGCGCAGGGCGGGCGCAAATACGAGAACACCATCTCCTGCGACCAGATGATGGCGGAGGTGGTGGGGCAGCAGACGCGCTTTAATTCGCTGGAGCTTTCCATCTCCACAGGCACCGGGCAGCCTTTCAACTCCAACACGCTGGCCTTCTCACGCGATGGTGTGCCGCTGCCGGCGGATGACAATCCGAAGATCATTTTTAACCGCCTGTTTGGCGAGGAAGCGGGGGGCATTGGAGCGCAGCGAGCGCGCCTCACCAAGCGCCGCAGCGTGCTGGATGCCGTGCTCGATGACGCGAAGTCACTGCGGCTGGCGCTCGGCACGGATGACCGCACCAAGCTGGACGAATACATGCACGCCGTGCGTGACGTGGAGCAGCGCACGGAGCGTCTGGATGCCTGGCTCGATATTCCGAAGCCTGTGGTCGAAAAGAATCTGGCGGCACCCTTCCAGCGCGATGTGCCGAAGGCGCAGGCCGGCGAGTACTGGCGCACGATGTTTGATCTTATCGTGCTGGCGCTGCGCACGGACATGACGCGTGTGGTCACCTACATGAACGGCAGCGAAGGCAATGGGCTGGCCATTCCTGAGATCCAGATCACGCAGGCACGGCACAATCTTTCGCATCACAACGGCGATCCGGTGGTGCTGGACCGTCTGGCGAAGAGCGATGCCTTCATCATGCAGCAGTTTGCGCATTTCCTCGATGAACTGCGCGAGGTCAAAGACGGCGACGAACCGCTGCTGGACCGCACGATGGTGCTCTTTGGCAGCGGCATGAGCTACGGCCACAGCCACTGCAACAGCAACCTGCCCATCCTGCTTGCAGGCGGCAAGGGACTCGGGCTCAAGCATGGCCAGCACATCGACTACAACCGGCCGCATCTCAAAGAAGACTACACGCTGAGCTATGACGAGTGGCGCAGCCTGTGCGGCAAGCCCAAGGACGGCAAGGCAAGGCTGAGCAATGTGATGCTGACCATGCTGCAGAAGATGGAGGTGAACACGGAGACCTTCGTGGACAGCCTGGGGCCGGTCAGTGAGATCGTGTGATCAAAAAGCTTTCAACGCATTCAATTCTTTTTCCAACCACTCTTCATGAAACAATCTCTCTCATTCATCTTTCTGCTGTCTTTGTCCGCAGTCGCTCCCGTACTTGCTCTGGACCCCCATGTCGAAGTTGTGACCAAGATCGTGGAGGGCGCCAAGGGCAAGGTCGAAAAGACGGAAGATGGTCAGAGCCTGAAGCTGGTGGATCTGGCGGTGCCAAACACCGGGCCGCATGACCACCGCAAGGAAGACCCGTATGACGCGGCCTTTTTTGAGCATCTGGGGCATATCAGCACGCTGGAGTCGCTGAATATCATCGCCACCAAGTTTAATGATGAGTGGATGCCGCACATTGCGAAGCTGATCAACCTCAAGGTGCTGCGTTTTACCAACAATGGGTCGCTGACGGATGCCGGGATGGCGCAGCTCGCGGGGCTGAAGAATCTGGAATCGTTCTCCTTTGTGGGCACCAAGATCACCGGGCGTGCCTATGCGAAGTTTGAGGGCTTTACCAAGCTCGTCAAAGTGAGCCATCGTGGCAGCAGCATCGACGACGAGGGGCTGAAGGAGCTGTGCGATCATCTGCCGAACCTGGAAAGCATCAGCCTGGCGCATGCCAAGTTTACGGATGCCGGCGCGCCGCATCTGGCGAAGCTGACGAAGCTCAAGGGGCTGGAGCTGGGGGCGCATGCCACTCCTGCGGCACTGAAAAACATCACGGCGCTGCCGCTTGATTACCTGCAACTGGGCGAAGGCTTCGATAAATCGGAGTCGCTGCCGATCATCAAAGAGATCAAGACGCTGAAGCGCCTGACGCTCACGAACTGCAAGACCACCACCGACGATGACCTTAAGGTGCTGGCGACGATGACGCAGCTCGAATCTCTGGAGCTTGGCAGCCCGGCCATGCCCGATGAGCGTCTGCCGCTGCTGCAGGGTTTTGCCTTTCTCAAGGAGCTCAAGTTTATCGACCGTCAGAAGGGCTACCCGGAAGAGACGCAGGCCAAGATTAAGGCGCTGCTGCCGAAGGTGGATGTGAAATTCAAGTGACCCTGCTTTAACCGACACCTCATGCGAACCCTCTGTGCACCGCTTTTTGCCTTTGTTCTCTCATTCTCCAGCCTCGCCGTGGGGGCAGGGCATGAGTTTGCCAACCTCGCTGATGCCAAACGCGTGCATGGCGAGCTGCTGGCGCTGGACTTCATCCATCGGAGCGGGGAGTTCAGGGCGGATGACGGTGTGCTGACGCGGTTTTTCATGCCGCCGTATGCGATCATGAAATATAGGGGTGTGGAGGCGGATCTGCGTGAGGTTCCTTTGGGAACCCAGATGACGTTTGTGATGCTGCCGGATGCTGATGGGAAGCTGACGCAGCTAGTCACGACAGATGACGGGCAGCCTGCGGATGCGGCGCAACTGAAGAAGTTTCGTGAGTTCACCGAAAAGCGCGGCATTGCGGGGTGGATCGACAAGACGGATGGCAGCACCGTCACGCTGACGTTTTTCAGCGGTGATCCCGTGGCGTTTCAGACTGCCTATGGCGAACTGCTTGCCGTGGGAAAAGGCGGCAAGCTCTGTGTGGCGAACGACGAACTGCGCACGTGGAATCCGGGTGTGGACGGCGAAGGCTGCTCCATCACGGAAGTGAACAAGGTGCCCACCGAATGCTTTGGCAGCAGCGGCGTGCAGATCACGGTGAAGGTGAGCAACATGCTGGAGGGGTTTCGGCGCGGGCGCGTGGTGCGCGTTTTCCTGACGGGATGGAAAGTGCAGGATCAGTTCTATGGCGAAAGCCTGATGGGCTACGGCTTTGGGCGCATGCTGAACCAGGAGTTGGTCGAAAACGTGGCGAAGGAGTATCCGGAGCAGTTTCCTTTCCGCACGGACTACAGCAACGCGAAGCTGCCGTGGTATCAGCTCAAGGAGGGTGTGAAGCCGCCGCCTTTTTCCGAGCACGTGGTCTTTGGCGAGCTGGTGGAGGCGGACGTGAAAAATGGCGGCGGTCAGTTCCTGGCCGAGCTGGGGGGAGAGAAAGTGGGCTTCACTTTGACGAAGCCACATGCGATCAAATACCTCGGTGCTGACGTCCGATTTGAGCAACTGCCCAAGGGCCAGCGGTACCGCTTTCATCTCTATCAAGATGAGAAGGGTGCCTTTACGCGCGTCAGCTTCATCAGTGACGAATTCAGCCACTGCAGTGCGAATGCGACCACGGCACGCATCACGGCGGTGAATGGGAAGAGGCTGCACATTGCGTGGCAACTGCCGCTGGTGAAGGACTACAACGGAGATATGCAGCGGCCTGAGGACATTGGGAGTGCGATTCTCGCTGTGGGTGATGCGACACGTGTGTGGAAGGGGGATCAGCAGGTGAAGCTGGCCGATGTCAAAGCAGGCGACGTGGTGCTTTTCAACCGAACGGGCGAGCTGCCTGGCAGACCGTCAAGCTGCGCGGATCTTTGGATCGGTGAGGAGACGCACAAGATGGTGACGGAGAAGCTGAGGAAGCCGGTGGCGGGGAAGAAGTAGGTATGGGGTGGGGCTTGCTCTGCTGCCAAACATGTCGGCAAATCGCATAGGTGTCTTTGGAGGTAGTATGCGGGCTCGTGCATCGGGGGACTCGCGTGCCGCACAGAGGACTGTGCGGACCACTATGCAGAGCCAGTGCTCGGCCACGCTGTCTGCAAATTGAAGGCGTGTGTTACTTTGCGGCTTCGGCGTTCTTGGCGTTTTCGTCGTAGCGGTGGAGGGGGCGGACCCAGATGTTGCGGTAGCTGGTGGGGTTGTGGTGATCCTGGAGGGCGAAGACCACTTCCTGCATCTTGGTTTCGAGGGGAGCGGCGTGCTGCACGATGATGCCGTTTTGCAGGACGGTGATACGGGCGGGTTGAAGCACTGCGCCTTTGGCATCCACCTTGGCGCATTCGCAGATGATGTCGTAGCTCTGCCATTCGCCGGGCTTGCGGCAGGCATTCACCAGCGGCGGATATTTGTGGTAGATGGCACCAGCCTGACCGTCGGGGTAAGTGTCGTTTTCGTATGAGTCGAGCACCTGCACCTCTCCCCAGCCGTGGATTAGCACCCCGCTGTTGCCGCGGCCCTGGCTTTTGCCCACGACCTCGGCGGGCGTGGCCCATTCGATGTGGATCTGGCAGGAGCCGAATTTGTCTTTGATCTCGATGTCTCCGCCCTTGGGTTTGATCTCGGCATAGCCGTTTTCGATTTTCCAGTTTGGGACGTTGCTCTGATCAGGGTCGTCCTTGCGCGGTTTGCGGATGAACTTGGAGAGGTCTTTGCCATCAAAGAGGACGACGGCATCGCTCGGTGCTGTGGTCGCCGTGGGCGGTGTGATCACGGTGGGGCGAGGGCGCTGCATGTCGCCTTCGCGATAGATGCCGCCGGGGGTGAAGGGCTTTTCCGGGGCGGGTTCTGCGGCGATGACCAGGATAGGAAACAGGGATAGAAGGGCGGGGATTCGGTACATGGCAGGGCTCACTTGGGGCTGGAGTATACGGCTGGCGATGCCCTCTTTTGTGGTTCAGGTGCTTTTTTAGAGCCGGAGAGCTTTTCAAAAATGGTCACGACCAAAGCGGAAAGGATGCTCAGCAGAAACACCGCGAGACAAATGTAATAGATGATAGTCCAGCACTTGCGAAGGAGCCCGACGCAGCCTTGGTTTTTCTTCCTCTGCTCTTCCAGCATTTGATCTGCCATCCGGTCAAATGCGGCAATCTCGGCAAAGCGCCCCGGCTCCACCGAGCCTGGAAGTGGGGGCGTGCCGGCGGCGATGTGCCACGGGATCTGCACCACGGCTCCATGCGGCCCGGGCATCGCCAAGAGC
This sequence comes from Prosthecobacter sp., assembly GCF_044222345.1. Taxonomy (GTDB): domain Bacteria; phylum Verrucomicrobiota; class Verrucomicrobiia; order Verrucomicrobiales; family Verrucomicrobiaceae; genus Prosthecobacter. The sequence goes on along the minus strand of NZ_JBGANL010000006.1, from coordinate 91,222 downwards.
GGGATGAAGGGCACATCCTCCGGTGGCATCCACGATTTGCGCAAAAGCAAGCAGAGCAGGGTGAAGTGGCTGCCTTGGGTTTCACTGAGGGGAAAAGCTTCCCGGTAAAACAGGCGGTAGCTGTCGTCTGACATGATGCGCGCTGTTCCTGGGAATTTTTTATCATCACCGGCCCCCGAGTAGAGGTCGTAGGCCACCATGCCGAAGACTCCGGCCAGCAGGATATCCGTGCTGGTTTGCTCGGTGGCCACAATGACGCCACAGGGCAGCAGGGCATGAGGTTCGGTCCTGAAGGAGGGATTGGTCATCAGCGGCACGGCAAACCAGACCTGGCCTTGAGTGGCCAGCTGCTGATACTGCTCCCAGAGCTCTGGAGTCTGCTGCCCCAGATATTGAAGCTTCTCCCATGTTTCCTGGGCCTTTTTTCGGGGCATCTCCTTTTCCAGCGCCACCTTCATCGCAAAAGGCACATGGGCATCATCATAGTAGACGGTGCGAAACTCCGGAGAGAGCAGCCAGTTCACGGCTCGTGCGCGGATGGTTTCCTTCAGCGGCTGCCATGCCTCGATCTTGGACAGCGCGGCATTGAGCTCGGGCGTCATCTCATTTTCAGAGGGGAGGTTGGACACTTCAGCAGACGCCTTCCCGGCGAGCACATCTGGCTCTGCCGCAGCCCCCTCCACGGTCCAGTGCAGCACCTTCCGGTCTGGTTCCATGCAGGAGTTTTCGCGCTCCTCCCCCCCGCCACAGCCTTTGATGCGGTCCGTCCGTGGTATGCCTGTTTTTGATCTCCACGGCGTTGTCCGCCTGGTAGTGGAGAAAATCGACCAGGAAGTGGATCTGCTCAGCGCGAGTGTTGTCGGGATCCTCCCATGCAAACTCGTGGTCGCAGAGCCCCAGCTGTGCCATGCCGATGGAATCCACAAACGACCAGCTTTCTTCGACCGCGCATCCGCGCAGGCGCGCGATGGCCTCCACTGGGAAAGTCTTGTGCTCCAGGGCGTTGTTTAAAAGCTCACTCAGCCCCTCCATCGGCAGAAGCAGTTCGCTGTTCGGGTTGAAGTAGGCCACCGCCTCCTGCAGTTCGGCGAGCGCAGCGGCGGCCCGCACCAGAAACGCAAGCTCCTGCGCGGGTTGGGCATTTTCAGGCTGCGCTTGTCGGGGCTCTTCGGCATCAGCCCCTGCAGCGGTGTTGAAAAAGTGGCTCACCCGAAAGCGCACAAAAGCCCGATGCTCATGCGCCATCATGGCTCCGGCTTTGTAGCCGGGGGCCTGGAGCGCGCGTGCAAATGCGCCGGGCTGCACGAACGGGCCAAAGGCGCCCAAAGCGTGGGCGGAAGTCAGCAGTGTCGGCTTTTCACCGGCACCCATGTCATCCGGCCAGGGGAAGTTGCAGATGTCCACCGAAACGGACGCCTTGCTTTCAAAGTCGGCTTTTAGCGTGAAGCCGGCACCTTGCATCTCCGGCCATTCTGCGGCGTCTTCATCCGTCGCAATGCTGAAGCCCTGTCGCTCAAAAAGATGGCGCAGCGAGCCCAGCTCCGGAGCCTGTGAACATAGGACAGCAATGCCTTGCGTGAAAAAGATCTGCATATGCAGGTCCACCTACAAGCATTGATCTGGCTTGAACAGAGGAAAAAAGAAGGCCGGCAAAGCGCCGGCCTTCCGTGGATCCAGTTGCGGCGCAACTGGACTACTTGGCGAACGCCTTGTCCTTCGCATTGCCGCCGCTGGTGAGGTAGGCGATGAGGTCGAGGAGTTCGTCCTGATTGAGGGAGTTGATGAGGCCGGGGGGCATCATGCTGACTTTGCGGGTGCCCTTCTTGGCGATGTCGCTTTCGTTGATGGCCATGTGGTCGTTGGGGGCGAAGGGATTGGTCATGATGAAGACCTTGCCATTCTCTTCAACGACGATGCGGCCGATGATGATGCTGCCATCCTTCTTGGTGATCTCGTGGCTGTCGTACTGGTCGGAGATGACCTTGCTGGGATCTACGATGTTTTCCATGAGATCGCGCATGGTGTAGCGGTTGCCGACGCCGGTGAGATCGGGGCCGATGCTGCCGCCGTCGCCATTGAAGCGGTGGCAGGTGGCGCACATGATGCTGCGGTACATGTTTTCGCCATTGGTGAAGTTGCGGCCTTTGAGTCCGCCGGCGGTGAGGGCCACGACTTCATCGACCGTCCAGTTTTTGCCGGGGCCTTTGGGTGCGACGTAGTTGGGGATGGAGGTGCTGGCTTCGACCTTGTTGCTGAGGGTGTCGAGCGCGGCGAGTTCTTCCTTTGGCACAAAGGTGGCGAGGGCGTCCTTGCGGATGTTTTCGATGAAGCCTTTGAAGCTGTTGCCACCCTTCCAGGTGCGGGCGCGGGGGAACCAGGAGAAAAAGGTTTTGCGGTGCTCAGGGGTCCAGCCTGCGGTGGCGTTGCGGAGCGCAAACATGTAGCTGATCTGCTGGGCGTTCGGGCGGCTGCCGGCGGCGGCGCGGGCGGCGTTGGCGTAGCCTTCGTTGCGGCTCAAAACGGCATCCGTGGCGACTTCCTGGAAGTCGTCTTTGGCGGTGGCCATCAGGGCGAGGGTCTTGGAGACGACGGTTGGTGAATCAACGGCGACGAGGATCTGGCAGAGTTCGCGATTCAGGAAGGGATTTTCCGTGGGATAGACGAGATCGAGCGCGGTGGAGATTTGTGCGCAGATGTCGGCCTCCGGCTTGCCAAGGCGGATCAGGATGAGCTCCAAAGTGCGCAGGGCGGCAAACTGCTGGTCCAGCGTGAGCTTGGCCCCCACCAGCTTGCCCAGGGCAAGGAGCATGCGGCCTTGGAGTTCTGCGTGTTCAGGGGAAACGAAACTGATAGGCTCCGAGGATGTGCCGGTGGGCTTGGCAGCGGGCCTGCCACCTTCGTTGCCGGTTTTGGCTCCGGTGACACGGGCGAGGGCGATGAGGCCTTCGATCAAGGCAACGGGCTGTGTTTCACTGAAAACTTTTTCCTGCCACAGCGCGACGGGGAGTTTTTCAATCGCGACACGGGCGGCGTAGCGCACGTTGCGGTCGTCATGGCTGAGCTTGCTCCAGGCGTCCTGGAGGGCCTTGCTGGCATCGACCTTGCCGGTGTGGTAGGCTTCAAGGGAGGCACGCAGTTTGAAGTCCTCAGTGAGAGGCTGCGCTTTGACCGGAGCGGTGGATTCATCGCCCACATAAGTCACGCGATAGACGCCGGACTGGGTTTTGCGGCCACCGACGGCGAAGTACATGGCACCGTCCTGCGTATGGATGACGACGTCGGTGAGGGGAAGGGGCTTGCCGAAGACGAATTCTTCCTTGGTGGCTGCGTAGCTGGCGCCTTTGGCTTCCAGGCTGATGGCCCACATGGTGCCGTAGGTCCAGTCGTTGATGAAAATGGCGTGCTGGTATTTGGCAGGGAACTTAGCACCGGTGCCGGCGACGACACCCGTGGGGCTGCCGGGGCCGATGTCGAGCGTGGTGGGCAGCGAGTCAGGGTAATAATTGGGCCACTTGCCGCTGCCGCTGCGCCAGCCGTAGTCCGCACCGCTGACGCAATGGTTTACACGGGTGGGGCGGTACCATGGGCTGCCGATGTCCCACTCCATGTCGGCGTCGTAGGTGAAGAGTTCGCCCTGGTCGTTGAAGCAGATGTCGAACTCATTGCGGAAGCCGTAGCAGAAGAGCTCCAGGCCGCTGCCATCGGGGTTCATGCTGCAAATGTAGCCGCCAGGGGCGAGGATGCCGCGTGCGTGGCCGTTGGCGTCCCACATGCGGGGAAGGATGTGGTCTTCGCTCCAGATCTTGGCTGGGCGGCTGTCCGTGAGGCCCTCGGGGAGTTTGGTGTGGTTGCCGCAGTTGAAGAAGATGCGCTTGCCATCCGGGCTGACGGTCATGCTGTGCAGGCCGTGCTCGCCGCCGCCGGCCATGGTGTGCAGCTTGGTGGTCTTGTCGTATTGATCGTCACCGTTGGTGTCCTGCAGGCGGTAGAGGCCGTTGTTCTTGCCGTCTTCATTGACCATGACGTAGAGGCTGTCGAAGGCGGCGAGCAGGCCGTGGGCCTTGCCCAATTCGATAGCGAGCTTTTCCGGCTTGAGGTTCTCGGTTTTGCCGATGGCAGGAACGCCCATGCGGTAGATGGAGCCGTACTGGTCGCAGGCGATGAGGCGGCCCGTTGGATCGACGGTGAGCGCCACCCAGGAGCCTTCCTGGTCCTTGGGCACGTTGTAGAGTTTTTCCACCTTGAAGCCCTTGGGCACGGTGATCTCTGATGCAGCGATGCTTTCTGCAGGACCGCTGTTTCTGCCGCCACCCGGTCTGCCATCCAGCGCTAGTCCCCAAGGGCCTTTGCCATACTCATTGATGACGAGGGCGGGCTGCCAGGCAGTGGTGCCGGTCTTGGTGGCCTCCCATTTGTTCGTGGTTTCCACAACGACGGGCTTTGCATCATCCGGCAGCTTGAGGGTGAGGCGGGCAATGAGTGCCGCCAAGCCGCCTTTGTTGCGACCGTTGACGATGATTTCGTTCTGCGCCCCGAGCTTGAGATTCTTGCTGACGTCCACCTTCGTGGGCTCCTGCCAGTCGGGATTGGTGAGAACTTTTTGACCATTCAGCAGGGCATCTGCGCCGTTGTCACAGGTGAGTTCCAAGGTAGCAGACTGCACCTTGGCCGGCACTTCAAAGCGATAGCGGAAGGTGACCTGCGGGTCTTTGTTGCCATCTTTGGACAGCCAGATCCACTGCGGTGCGGCGGAGGCGGTGTTCAGCAGGAGGGCGAAAGCGGCGAACGTGGGGAGAATACGAGGCAACATGGTGGGCGGAAAGTACGCACCAAATCACCTGACGTTGCATGCGATAACGAAGCTTTTGACTAACGGCCACTGAAGGGTAGGCCAGAGCGGCAAGGAACTAAGCGTGATTGCCGTTCAGGGCCACGCCGTTGTGCATTTTATGCACGGACAGAGCCGCGACACGGGACTTGAGCTCCTTGCTGGGCTTGAAACGCACGACACAGCGGTCAGGGATCATCACCTCAGAATTCGGCTGCTTTGGGTTGCGGCCGATTTTTCCGCGCGCCACACGAAGGTCAAAGGTGCCGAAAGTGCGCAGCGTCACTTCGTTGCCTTCAGCTAGATTCTTCGAAACCAGCTCCATAAAGGCCTCCACCATGGCCAGAGTGTCGGCATGCTTGATTCCCGTTGCGTTGCTGAGTTCCGCAACCAAATCTTTTTTGGTGATCGTGGTCATAATAAGGTGACTAGCGAGACGATTAATAGGGTGCAACTAATTTCTGTGTCGAATTATCGTCTATACCTACGATTGAATCAGTAGGTTTATTTGGGAGGATCCGAAACTATCCGCGATAAAACCTCAGAAGAAGTCCTGAAGTGCATTTTGCACAGCCTGGGCAAAATGTCGCTGCCGTGCTGTTCTACGAGAGTGGCGGCCGTTTGTTTCACGCCATCTGAAACTCCTTTGGGAAGTTCGACGCCCAGTTTCTGGCCCTGAGACTTCAGCCAGCCCACAAAAGCCTCGCGTGCGAGAATGGAGGCGGCGGCCACGGCGGGGTCGCTTTCCGCCTTTGTGCGCTGGACAAGTTCGATTTCCCTGCCGCGGGTCTGCATGGCGCGCTGCAGCACGGCGGGATTGGCGAACTGATCTGAAATGGCCCTCCGGCAGCCAGGGACGCGTTCGAGCAGGTTTTCGATGATCCGGGCATGCCCCCAGGCGAGGAGGCGGTTCAGATTGCCAAATTTGGCGTAGAGTTCGTTGTACCGATCGGGGTGAATGGCAATGACCTCCCAGGCAAGGCCGGGAATGCTGCGAATATCGGCGGCGATCTTGAAAATGCGTGCATCACTGCTGATGCGTTTGCTGTCCACCGCGCCAGCGTCACGCAGACGGCGCGTGACCTCGCCATCGACATACACGCCTGCAATGACCAGCGGCCCGAAGAAGTCGCCCTTGCCGCTTTCATCCACGCCGATGTGGGGCTGAAACATCTCAGGATGATGCACCTCTTCATAGCCGAGTTTTGCCTCCCCCAGCACTTCGGGTTCGAGCAGGTTCGTGATGAAATCCTCGGTGTCTTTGCCCTGCACGACGATCTTGGGGCCTTTCTCATACACGCACACGTTGACCTTGGATCTGGCGGCGGCGTAAAGGCAGTAGGGTTTAGTTTGGAAGTCAAAGCCACGTTCCTCCAGCAGGGTACGCAGCTTCGCCGCTTGAGTGGTGGTGAGAGCGTGAGTGTAACTTGTCAGGGCTGGCATGGGCGTGATTTTAATCACAGGAGTGGCGAAAGACTCATGAAAAATGCGCCGGATCGTTCATAAGTAGGACACGATGCCCTCTCGAACCGCCAGGCCCGATCCCCAAGCTATCGCCATGGAACTGGTGAACTGGTTTGGGCACAATGCGCGTGATTATCCCTGGCGCCGCACGCGTGATCCGTATGCCATTCTCATTGCCGAGGTGATGCTGCAGCAGACGCAGATCGCGACGGTGCTGGACCGTGGTTTTTACGCCCGCTGGCTGGAGCGGTTTCCTGATTTCAAGACGCTGGCGGCTGCGCGTGAAGAGGAGGTGCTCAAGATCTGGGAGGGACTTGGCTACTATCGGCGGGCGCGCAATCTGCAGCGGCTTGCTCAGGAGGTGATGGCGCAGCATGGCGGGGTGTTTCCATGTGATCCGGCGGTCATTCTCGCGCTGCCGGGAGTGGGGCCGTACACGGCGGGTGCGGTTGCCAGCTTTGCGTTTGGTCTGGCGGAGCCCATTGTGGATGGCAATATCGCGCGGGTGCTGTCGCGCATCTACAATGATGCCACGCCGGTGGATTCCACCGCCGGCACGAAGCTGCTGTGGGAACGCTCGACAGCCCTGGTGCAGGCGACCGATGATCCGCGTGCCCTGAACTCGGCGCTCATGGAGCTGGGGCAAACCCACTGCACACCGACGAAGCCAGCCTGTGATCTATGCCCGGTGCGCGCCCAATGCCGGGCGACTGAACCCGAGGCATTGCCTGTGAAGCATGCGCGGCAGCAGATCACCGCCGTCACAGAGCGCGTCATTTTTTTGCGCACCGGCGCGGGGGTGTTGCTGGAACTGGAGACCGGCAAACGCCGCACCGGTCTGTGGAAGCTGCCTGCGCTGCACCCCATGCATGAGGATTCACCGCCGCCCGTGCTGCTGCGCATGCAATATGGCATCACGCGCTACAAGGTCACGCTCTGGGTGCATGAACCGCATGTGCAAACAGGGGAATGGCCTGATACGCATCGGATGATCCCCGTGGCTGAACTTGAATCAACCCCCATGCCTGCTCCGTATCGTAAGGCATTGAACGACCTCCTCCAGCGCGGGGAGTTCCGGCTCAGTGCCTGAATTGTCAGTTTGCGATTGACTTCCCATGCCCTACCAGATGCCATAACCCTTTATGAAAAAGCGCACTCTTCTCTTCTCCTGCCTCGCCATGGTCCTGTCGGGTTGCAAACCCTCGGCGGAAAAAGCTGCTGAGACCCCGGCGGCTCAGCCTGCCGCGAAATCCGGCAAACCGCAGGTGCTGGTGGCGAACTACCCGCTGCAGTATTTTGCACAACGTCTCGCGGGAGACGCTGTCGAGGTGCGCTTTCTGGCACCGAAAGACGAGGACCCTGCCTTCTGGCAGCCGGATGAGGCCGCCATCACGGCATTTCAAAATACCGATCTGATTCTCATGAACGGTGCCGGCTACTCGAAGTGGGCGGACAAAGTCACGCTGCCAGAGTCGAAGGTCGTGGATACTTCCGCCGCCTTTGCCAACAATTACATTGAAGTGCGCGATGCTACCACCCACAGCCATGGCCCAGGCGGCGAGCACAGCCACAATGGTACCGCTTTCACCACCTGGATCGATTTCAAGCAGGCCTCCTTGCAGGCGCAGGCGGTGGGTGACGCCCTGGCGAAACTTGTGCCCGCGGCCAAAGACTCCATCAGCAAGAACACGGAAGCCCTGAAGGATGAGCTGGAGGCTCTCGATGGTCGGATGAGCACGCTTAGCCGTCGCCTGGTGCAGTATCCGCTGGTGGCCTCGCACCCGGTCTACCACTATCTGGCACGTCGGTATGGATTGAATGTGAAGTCTGTCCTTTGGGAGCCCGACACCGTGCTGGATGCCACAGCACTCAACGACCTGAGTGCGGTCCTTGCCGGTCACCGCGCGCGGTGGATGATCTGGGAAGGCGAGCCAAGCAAGGAGAACGTTGACAAGCTCGCGGCACTGGGGCTTCAGAGTGTGGTCTTTGATCCCTGTGGCAATGTGCCCGCGAGTGGTGATTTCATGACCGTGATGAAAGCGAATGTGGAGGCGATGGAGAAGGCCTTTCAGTGACGTGTAAGAGTTTTAGGTGTGAAAACACATCTGGAACTCGACCGAATAAGAAAAATATAGATTATCGTGTTGACGGCCTAATGAGGCTGTGTCATCATTCGTCACCTTCATCACAAGCCATGAAAACCAACCAGACACATCTTAACTCATCCGCGCTGACCGAGCGTCGGGGGGCGATCGTGTGTGCGATATTGGATCATGGCTTTATGGCCGCCTATCCAGCACAAGATTGGAGTCTCCCAACAAAGAGATATAGCGAGCAGGGTGCTTTGACACCCCATTAGGCCCCCGAAGGCCAGTTTCCCAAGGAAGCCCTGCTCGCCCACTCCAAGGCAGCAGGGCTTTTTTTTGGCCGCGAAACAAACCACACACCCCTTTTCCATACTCATTGATTGAACCTGCGGTCCTTTGACCGCTTCCCCACAGCACGAAAAAACCCCGGCATCCGCGCTAACGGACACCGGGGCAAGGCCAGCCAAGCTGACTCCCGGAGGAGTCGTTTAGAGACGCAAGAGCAAGACCTCACACAGGTTTGCACCCTCCTTCCGAATGTCAACTGAAGCAGCCATCGAATACGCAATATTCCTACGTCGAGACGAGGAATGCGGGAATTCATTGCCCATTTTTGACATCACGAAACGGCTTCCCCGGGAGGTGTGCCATAAACACCGAAACATCCGCCGTGAAATACCTGCGGGTGCGACGCCAGCGATGGAGTAACCAACACTCCATCCCGTGCGTGGCAGCGGTGTTCGTTCTTTATTTGGCAGATCACCTCCACAAGAGGCTGATCTGCCATTCAAGGGCGCGGAGCACGGTAACAGGTGGTGTAACCTTGGGAGAGTGTGCACAGTGGCGAGGCCGTCTCCGTGTCCTTGAATGGCAGAACGGGAAGATTTTCCAATACGGCGGTGGCAGACAAGCAATGCACGGGTTTCCAAAACCCGAAGATGTGGGCGCGATATTGCGCTGCGCGCCATGCGAAGAGGCTTCGCGTGGAAGCAACCGCTCACGCGGTATGGCATTCACCCGCCGTGCCATTTTATTCCAAATCAAGAATACGGCGGTAGATCGTTAAAGGGGCGGCCTGGACTGTAACTCCAGTGCTCCCAGAGCCCGCACGGAGTGTTACCGTGACGCCGCACCATTCATTCATGCCCACGAAACACGGGGTGCACGGCAGCAACTTCATATGCCGCACACGGCCCAACGTGGCGGTCCCCGTGTTCTTCGTGGGTGTTTTTACTTTTTCAAAATGCAGGGAGAGCCAGTGCTCTGACGGGTTTCATAAGCCTGTCTTGGTTGGTGCAACTCCATCCCCTGCGTCCAAATTCATGGGACCGTAGTGTAGAAGACTGCACGGCTGGGTGGCACCCAGCAGGCGACGGAGCATTACCGTCCGGCTCCACCAGTTTAGAAGGTCCGTTAGCTCAGCCAGCAGAGCGCCCGCTTGTCGAGCGGAGGGTCGCGGGAGCAAAGCCCGCACGGACCGCCAGTTTTTCATGGGACCGTAGTGTAGAAGACAGCACGGCTGGTTTGCACCCAGCAAGAGACGGAGCGTTACCGTCCGGCTCCACCATTTTAGAATCCTTGGTGATCCAGCAGCAGGATGCCGCTCTGTTAAAGCGGAAGCGTTGGTGCGACTCCAACCCGAGGAGCCAATTTTCAATGCCCGCAAGGTGTAACAGAATTGCATACGCCGCTTCTAACGGCCGTGGTTCCAGGTGCAGCGGTCTGCGCGATAGCACAAAATCATGTGGTGCGGAGCAGTAGTTGCACAGCCGCAGAAGCGGCAACTCCTGGTGTGGGCACCATTTCAATAAGGAGCACGTCCGGCATAGACGAGGAAACGGTCTCGAAAACCGCTGCGCCCTATCAAGGCGTCCAGAGTGCGATTCTCTGGTGCTCCGCCAATTAAGACAGCCTGCGCTCAAAACGCAGCAAGACTTCGTGAATCAGCAGCAGACCGCTCGCCATGGCAAGTGTGGCAAAAGTTACGGTTTCCAAACCTCTTGTTTGTGCCAGCCATCCGCAGGCGCTCGGAAACAGAGCAGCCCCTACCATCGCCGCGCTGACTTGAAAGCCGATGGCATGGGCTGCACGCCCTTTGCCCAACCGCTGGGGCGTCCGTGTCATCAGGCAGGGATAGATGGAGGCAAGCCCCAGACCAGTAAGTGCCAGCGCTCCAGCTGAGAAAGGCAGGTTTACCCCAAACAGCGCGGTGCCTGTCACCGCTGCCAGCATGCTCAGGCGCAGCAGCAGATCGATGCCCAGCCGCTCGATGATAAAACCAAAGACCACACGACCAGCGGCGAGGCTTGCCCAATAAATCGTGACCCACATTCCGGCGGTCTCCTTGCTCATGCCGCGTGCCTCCGTCATCACCGTGAAGCTCCATTGGCCCACGGTGACCTCGAGACCTGTGTAGATGAAAAAAAGCGCGATGTGAGCCCATGTGCCGGTATGTTTTAAGGTATCAAACATGCCCACGGACGCCTCTGCTTCCAAAGCTGCATCCGTTGTTTCGCCTGGAGTGCCCCAAAGCTTTCGAGTGTAAAGGAACAGGCCTGCTAAAAGGAGAAGCAAAGAGCCGACCGTTGCATAGCCAGCCCGCCATGATCCCAGCGAGACCAGCACGGAGGTCATGATCAGCGGCCCCAGAGTGGCGCCAATGCCGTAGCAGGCATGCAGCCAGTTCATGTGTCGCGGGGAAAAATGATTCGCCACATAATGATTCAGCCCGGAATCAATGGCACCGGAGCCAAGACCATGCAGAAGTGCACAGGCTGCAAACAAAGCCCAGGCTGGCGCTGCCGAATAACCCAAGGCGCTCGCCACCACCAGCAAGCTACTCCCTGCCAGCAGGCGACCGATGCCAAATGACTTGAGCAGTTTTCCCGTGAGCAAACCTGAAACGAAATAGCTGGCTCCCGCACCAAAGAAGATCCACGCGATGTCACTTTGCTGCCGGCCGAAAAAATCCCGCACCGAAGGCCAGGCCACGCCGATGAGCGTGTCTGGCAGCCCAAGGCTGATGAAGCCCAGATAGGCTGTCACCAGCAGGAGGCGGTGGGAAAAAGTTGGAGTGTTGGAGGCCTGCATTTTTGAGCACGGTAGTCTGGTGTAGAAGCTTTGTTTGTCGCTGTTGGCTTGCGTGCAGTGGCACAGGATTTCTGACTCATGCCTTTTTCATCCCTCTGTAGCTCAACAGCAGAGCCGCTGGTCGATAACCGGCAGACCGTGGAGCGTCACCACGCCGAGGGACCACTTTTTTAGATAACGCTGGATGGCTTAGACAGATGAGCGGCGGGTTGAAGATCCGCACAGGTTGGCGCGCTACCAACTCCAGCGACCAGATTTTTCGTGGCATTGATGTAACAGCAACATGCGGGTCTTCCAAACCCATCACGTCGGGGCAGCACCGACATGCCGCACCACTTTCCAAAACTCCTCCGTGGCCGACTTAGAAAGGCACCGATCTTGTAAATCGGACTATGTGAGCGCGAATCTCACCGGAGGATCCATTCCATTTCAACACTCCCTTCATAGTGTAACAGCAGCATTCTTCGTTGTGAACGAAGCGGTGCCGGGGCAGAACCGGTTGAGGGAACCATTTTATGTATTTCGTGCGCAAGACAAAGAGCCGAGTCAGCGGTCCGCAAAACCGCATTACCCAGTGCAAGTCTGGGGCGCGCGTCCATCATTTCATCGGATACGAGAGAGCCAGCCGTTCTCGCTTGGTTTGGGACCAAGACACGCCCGGGGCAGCACCGGGGTATCCGACCATTTTTATTGGTCTGTAGCTTAACAGTAGAGCGTCGGGCTCATAACCCGCAGGGTGCTGGTGCAAGTCCAGCCAGACCGACCAATCAAAGTAGCCTTGTAGCTCAATCAGCAGAGCATCCGCCTTTGAAGCGGAGAGTTGGTGGTGCAAATCCACCCGAGGCTGCCAGTTTAAAATGCCCATGTAGTCCAATGCAGAGACAACCGCCTCAGAAGCGGTCCAGTGCGGGTGCGAGTCCTGCCATGGGCACCACTTCAAGGCTCCCGTAGCTCAATGTATAGAGCACCGCGCTTCGAACGCGGAGGCTGGAGGAGAAAGTCCTTCCGGGAGCACCAGATTTAAGGCGCCGTGCAGGCCGACCTCAAAGACAAAAATCGAATCGTACAAAACCAGCATCATCCATTGAAAACCCAACAAGACATTCAGGAAAAACAACTTCTCGCACTTGATCGCGAGCGCAGGAAACTTTGGAGGCGCTTTCCTGAAAAAGTGGCGCTGGAGCATCCTATTCAGCGTGGCTGGATGCGCTGCTATTTCCTCACCAGTGCAGCCAAAGAACGGTCTGACGCCGCCGTGCTCAACGCCATTCTCAAGGAGATCAATGTGATCAAATACCACTGGAAGCGCAGTTTCGTGCCAACCATGCGGCGGCGGCGCAACCAGTTGCAGCAGCTGGATCAACCGCTGCAGCGTATCAAGCCATGGCGGCGGAGGCGGAGCAATTTTCCAGCAGAATGGAAGCACTATTTTATGGTGGAGCATGTGTTTCAGCAACGCGTCTGGGAGCACACCTGGCGCTTCCGCTGGCCGCAGCTTTTTGAACTCAAGGTGGTTCCGCGCATGGTGTATGAACTGCCAGTCTGCGATTCTGAGGGTGACTCCAGGCTCAGCGAAATCGAAGACATTCTGCGCAATCCAAAGCGGTCAGGACGGTTGCACAAGCTGCTCGGTATTCGCCGCTGGAAAGACTCCGCCACGCGTCAGAAGCGGGTCGAGCGCCTGGCGCAAAAACGAGTGCGTGCAGCCATCGCAGGAGATGTGGAGGCAGAGAAGACGGCATATGACGGTGCCGCCTTTTCTGCCTCCGCACTCATGCGGAACAACTTCGGACCTCCCTCTTTCAACAAGGAAGACCAACCGGACAAGCGTGCCGGGATTGCTGCTGCGCAGCTATGCGACATAGGCTTCGCCTTTATAATGCGCTATCGCGCAAGCATGCGGTGCTAATGAGATCGTGCCGCCATCGTGCGGCATGAGGAGCATGCCCTCGGCGCTCCGCCATTTTTCAAATGACCCTGTCGCCTAACTGGCCAAGGCACCCGACTTTCTATCGGGTTATTGCGGGTTCAAATCCCGCCAGGGTTGCCAGTTTTATAGCTCATGCAGCCCAACAGCAGAGGCTCGATGTCGAGAGCGTCGGCAGTGCGGGTGCAAGTTGGCTGCTACGCAGCCTACGCAAAAAGGCTTCGCGTGGAACCGTGCGCTTCCGCGCATGGCGTTCCGCCGCGAGCACCCTTTCGCATGATCTGGGAATCACGAAGCAGAGAGCCTCAAACAAATCCCAGTGCGGGCTTCATTCTCAACTCATGCCTTCACGGTCCAAAGCTTAGACAGCGAAGCAGCCGGCTTTTAACCGGCATAGCAGGGTGCATGTCCCTGTGGACCGACCACTTTTTTAACCTGCCATCCCATAGAAAGAAAACTCCCATGAAAAACAATGAAGTCTCCCAGCGCGTGCGCGGTGCGCTTACCCGCCTCGAAACCGAACAGGACGTCCGCGTGCTTTATGCCTGCGAAAGCGGCAGCCGCGCCTGGGGTTTTGCGTCCCAAGACAGCGACTACGATGTGCGCTTTCTGTATGTGCACCGTCGTGAATGGTATCTCTCCATCGAGAGCCGGCGCGATGTCATCGAGGAACCTCTGACGGACGAGCTCGATGTCAGTGGCTGGGAATTGCGCAAGGCGCTGCGCCTACTGCGGAAGAGCAATCCGCCGCTCCTTGAATGGATGAAGTCCCCCGTCGTGTATCATCACGATCCGGACTTCACCCGTGAGTTCGGGGAATTGGCCGGGATGTTTTATTCGCCGCTCCGCTGCTTTGCGCACTACCTGCACATGGCATCCGGCAACTGGAAGAGCTATCTGGAAGGCCGGGATCAGGTGAGCCTGAAGAAGTATCTCTACGTCCTCCGGCCGCTGCTGGCCTGCCGCTGGATCGAGCGTTCGCTTGGTCAGGTTCCCATGCTCTTTCAGGAACTGGTGGATGCCGTGCTCGATGAGCACGAAGTCCGCGCTGCACTGGAGGCTCTTCTGGTCCGCAAGCGCGCTGGTGATGAACTCAGCAAGTCTGCGCCCGATGCCGTGCTTTCGCGCTTCATTGTCGCGGAACTGCAGAGGCTCAAGGCGTTGAACGATCCAGAGGACTCCATCGGTGACCTGGACGAACTAGATCTGTTCTTCCGGCGCTACGCTCTGCGGAACTGAGATCTCAACCAATCAACCAACCACGGCGGCCTGGAGGGGCTGAACACCTTCCAGGCCGCCATTTTCTGCCAAGAACGAACACCGCTGCCGGGAGGGCCGTGCCCGCATTTCAGCATTCAAATTGACTCACAACATGAAAACTCAAGACCTCATTCAGCTTGGCGTGCCTCAAGGGGCGGCGCTCAGGTCCGGCATGGAATTCGTCGCAAACTTCATGACGCAGGGCGGAGATTTCGTGCGCCTGGAGGAAGAACTTGGCGCCATCATCTCCAAGCCGGAATCATTCCTCGGCGATCCTATGCGGGAGGCCTTCGCTCGTGATCTCTATGCGCCCGCCTACAAGCAGCGCGATCAAATTGCTCCCTGGCATCAATGGGGCGTCGGACTCGATGCCAGTGCGGTGCAGCAGCTGGCGAACGCCTGTGGGCTGCCCGTCGCCGTGGCGGGTGCGCTCATGCCGGATGCTCATTCAGGTTACGGCCTGCCGATTGGTGGCGTGCTGGCGACGGAGGACTGTGTGATTCCTTACGCCGTCGGGGTGGACATTGCGTGCCGCATGCGCCTCACGGTCTATGACCGCAAGGCCGGCACCATTGCGGGGCAGAAAGGCCGCCTGGCAAACATCATCGAAAGTGAAACGCGCTTTGGCATGGGCTGTGAGTTCAAGCAGCGCCGTCAGCACGATGTGATGGACGAAGACTGGAACGTGTCTCCGATCACCCGTCGTCATAAAGACAAGGCGTGGGCGCAGCTTGGCACCAGCGGCTCAGGAAACCACTTTGTGGAGTTTGGCGCATTCAGCGTCTCGGCAGATGACGCCGTCGCGTTGAAGGAGTCGGGCTTCGACATCAGGCCGGGCGAGTACATCGCGCTGCTTTCCCACAGCGGTTCACGCGGTGTGGGGGCGCAGGTGTGTCAGCACTACAGCCGCATCGCCATGGAGCGACGCTATGATTTACCGAACGAGATGCAGCACCTAGCGTGGCTCACCTTTGAGGAAGAGGCCGGTCAGGAATACTGGGCGGCCATGAACCTCATGGGGCGCTACGCGGAGGCGAATCATGCGCTCATTCACAAGCACATCGCGAAGAAGGTGGGTGCTCATGTCATGCTCGACATCGAGAACCACCACAACTTCGCCTGGAAGGAGACGCATGTGGTGAACGGCGAATCCCGTGAAGTCATCGTGCACCGCAAAGGTGCCACACCTGCGGGCGCAGGAGTGCTGGGCGTGATCCCGGGCTCGATGGCGACGCCGGGCTTTGTGGTGCGTGGCAAGGGGAAACCCGAGTCACTCAACAGCGCTTCTCACGGTGCAGGCCGTGTGATGAGCCGCAGCCAGGCGCTGCAGAGCTTTGCCTGGGGAAATGTGAAGAGACAGCTCGCCGCCGCAGGTGTCGAACTGCTCAGCGCCGGTCTTGATGAAGTCCCGGGTGTTTACAAGGACATCCACAGCGTCATGGCCGCGCAGACAGATCTTGTCGAGGTGCTCGGCAAGTTTGAGCCGCGCATCGTCAAGATGTGTCCGGCTGGAGAGAAAGCAGAAGATTAACAAATGAAGTTCAAGAAAGGCATGAAAGACCTCCTCACCAAATCCACCGTCCTGGTGCTCAACCGCAACTGGCAGGCCATCGCCGTGAAAACGCCGCTGGAGGCCTTCAGCATGATCGCCACCGGCGCGGCGACAGCGCTCGACATCGAAGCGGATGGAAACATCCGCCCGGTGACATGGAAGGAATGGCTGGGCCTCCCGGTGCGTGAAGGCGACAACACCATCGGCACCGTGAATGGTCCGGTGCGCGTGCCTTCAGTGCTGGTGCTTGCCCGCTATGACAGAGTGCCGAAGAAGCGGCCCAAGTTCGGCGTGCGCGGCATCTGGGAACGCGATGGCGGCCTGTGCCAGTACACCGGTCGCAAGCTGCGCCCGCACGAAGGGAACATCGACCACGTGGTGCCGCTGTCCCGTGGCGGGCCCACCTCCTGGGAAAACTGCGTGCTGGCGGACAAACGGGTCAACAGCCGCAAAGGCAGCAAATTGCCTGAAGAGGCAGGACTGAAGCTGCTGCGAAAACCAGCCGTGCCCCGAGAGCTGCCCGTGACCCACCTGATCCGCAACACGCATCAGGTGCGGGACTGGGAGATGTTTCTGGCCAAATGACCTGTGCCGCCGGGGCAACCCGGCGGCATTTGGGCAGTTTTGAGGCGGAGAAACGATCTTGGCACTTGGCAAACGGCCAAGACTCGCCAGCATAGGAGTCCAACATCAAGGAGCGAGCACCTCGAGTGCGAGTTCCTTCGTGCCGAAATTCCAACTTAGGAGCTGTGCATGAATGAAACGTTGACCAAAACGACCGTACTGGTGCTGAATCGGCACTGGCAGGCCATCGACTCTAAAACGCCCATTGAGTCCTTCAGCATGATGGCGGCGGGCAATGCGACCGCGCTCGATATCCAAGCTGCGGGTGATATGCGACCTGTGACCTGGGAGGACTGGCTGAAGCTGGAAGTGCGTGAAGGCGACAACAGCATCGGCACCGTGCATGGGCCTGTTCGAGTCCCCTCCGTGCTGGTGCTGGCCCGCTTTGACAAAGTGCCCAAGCGCCGCCCCAAATTTTGTGCCAAGGCGATCTGGGAGCGCGACGGCGGCATGTGCCAGTACACCGGCCGCAAGCTGCGACCGCATGAGGGCAACATCGACCACATCGTTCCCGTCTCCCGTGGTGGGGCGAGCAACTGGGAAAACTGTGTGCTGGCAGACCGCCGCGTGAACAGCCGCAAGGGAAACAAACTGCCGGAGGAGGCGGGGCTGAAACTCCTGCGCCGTCCGACGGTGCCACGCGAGATCCCGGTGACGCATCTGATCAAGAACCACCACCGAGTGCGTGACTGGGAGATGTTTCTCGCGGGCGGGACCGGCGTGTTTGAGGTGTAAGGGCTGAACAGACAAAAGGGCAGGAGAGCTTTGTGAGCGACTCCTGCCCTTGACGAATTTTTTAGTGGTAAAGCTCTAGCTCAGCTTGGCGCCCACCTTCTTCAGCATTGCTTCCAGCATGCGGCCATATTTGATGTAGCTGTCGTACTGTTCCTTGGCCTTCTGCTCAGGGGAGAGATCATCCGCAGCACCTGCGCCGTGGAAGACGACGGCGACGTGCGGCTCGATGCTGATGTAGCCATTGTAGCCGGTTTCGACGAGGTCCTTCATGATGCGCTCGGTCTGGCCTTCGCCTTCGCCGGGGAAGGTGTAGACGGCGTCGTTCTTGGTTTTGTCCCAGATGCCATCTTTGACGTGGACGTGAGCCATGAAGGGCTTGATGGCCTGATACATCTCCCAGGCGTCCTGCTTGTGGCCGGGCTTGTCGCGGTCGTCGATGAAGACGGGGTTGCCGGTGTCAAAGACCCACTTCATGCCGGGAACGGCCTCGGCCATGCGCTTCACGTAGGTGGGGCTCATGCCACCCCAGTTCATGCAGTTTTCATGCACGACGGTGAGACCGGCATCGGCGAAGCGCTTGTTCACTTCGTTCATGCGCTTGATGCGCTCGGGGGCAAACTGCTCTTCCAGATCCTTGCCGGACTCGTCTTTGCAGACGGCGTAGCTCATGACGCGGATCAGCTTGGCACCGAGGCGCTGCATGCGCGGGATGGCGCGGCTGATCTCAGCCTCGGTGATGCTGAAGTCGTCGGTGATTTTCTTGGCCCAGTTGCCAATGAGGGAGCCGAAGCCGCTGACCTTCATGTTTTTCTCTTCAAGGCGTGCCACGACCTTTTCGAAGGTGGCCTCGGGAATCTCATGCAGGTTGCCCTTCACTCCGTCGAATTCGACGATGCGTGACTCGATGCTGTCCCAGCCGAGTTCCTGGTGGGCCTGGATTTGCACATCCAAAGATGCGCCTGCTTCGTCTGCGATGCCGGTGAGTTTGATCATGGTCGGGGGGATGGGGATACGGGTGGGTAGGATTGATGGATGCAGAGGGCAGGATCGCAAGGTTTGGCTTTGACAAAACGCACCATCACAGAGGATCTCAGGCGAGCAGGGTGTATGCACTCTGCCACTGCACCGCCGCAGTTTGCGCGGCACTGAGCGCAGACTCCTGCATTTTCAGGCGGGCAGACTCCCAGTAAAACACGGGGGCGAATGAGCCGAACACGAGTCGCTCCAGAGGCCAAGTTTTGAGCAGGTTTTCCACGCCGCCCACGCCTTCGATCATCGCAAAATCGATCCACACATTCGGGCATTCTTGCAAATGGCGGAGCAGCATGGCGGCATTGGCATTGAGCAGCATGATGCGTGATTCCTTCATCTCCTTCAGGATGCCTGAGAGCGGCTTGAGATCGACCGGTGCCACACGCACCTGCGGGTTCTGGGTGCGTTCATCCTCCATCTGGACCACCAGTTGCACCAGCAAACGGTGCTTTGCCGCGAGGGGAAGCAATTGGCGAAAGGCAGGTGCTTGCAAATCGTAGCCGTGGTAGTTCGGATGCAGGCGGATCACTCGCATGCCGTGCTCTTCAGCGCAGCGTTTGACGTCATCCTGCCAGTCTGGCAGCGAGAGATTGATGGTGCCGCAGGGACGAAGAATGGAGTTTTGGCAGGAGTGGGCGAGCTCGCGGTTCACGTTCGCCACATCTCGCCGCAGCAGGCCTTCAAAGGCTCCTGCCCAGGCTTCGGTGACTCCGCGCCGAGTTAGGCGCTGAATGAATTCCTGTGGATGTTCTGCTTCGAGCTGACGAAACGGATAAGAGCCCAGATAGACATGGCAGTCAGTGAGTTTCGTTTCTTCCACTGCGCGCAGGGATGTGGCTGCGAGCATGGCGCTGGAGGTCAGCATGAAATTCCGGCGATTCATGCCGGTAGTTTGAACGATTCAGGGGCTGTGAAAAGCATTTCCTCCTGCCTTGCGCTGTTTTGATGTGTGCGTAGCCTTGCCGCCTATTCCGATGAACTGGTACTACAACAACGCAGGCGCAGCCGAGGGTCCAATGGATGACCAGGCGATGACCGAGCTGGTCCGTGCCAAAAAGCTGGCTTCGGATTCTCTCATCTGGCATGCGGGACTGGAAGCATGGCAGACGGTGGCCGTGCTGGCACCTGCCTGGTGGGAGGCATCGTTGCCTACCCCGGCGGGCCGACCTGCACCTGTGGCTGCCAAGAAGCCTGCTGAAGAAAAATCGGACGCAGGAGGCCGCCGACTGGCCGGGCCGAACGCCCCGAACAAAGAAGCCGCCGAGACCAAATCAGGCGGTGGTTTTTTGCGGCGACTCTTTGGCTTCGGCAAAAAGAAGGACTGATGGTCACGCTTTGATGCCCTTGGCCTGCAGGATGGGCTGCATAAGGCCGCGCAGATTGTCGCAGAAGATCTTTTGTTTGTCGGCGTCGCTGATCTGCGCGCCGTGGACTTTTGCCAGCTGGCTGGCAAAGCTGCGCCCGCCGCAGTCGCTGCCGTAGATGACGCGTGCGGCACCGAGCTCACGCACCGCCATCTCCGTGAAACCTGCCGTGGGATCTGAGCCGGCGAGATCGGCATAGAGGTTGGTTTGGGCGCGAATGGCGCGAATGCCCAGTTCCCAGGTGCCGCCGGTGTGGCCGCAGATGATGGGCACATCGGGAAAACGTTTTGCCAGCGCGACGAGTTCGTCTGGTGTCGATTCACCAGGATAGTTGGCGGTGGTTTTAAACCAGGTGTGCTGGAAAATGACGGCTTTCAGTTCAGCGGCGCGGCGGATGATCGAATCGATGGCGGCTACGTTGCATCTTTCCGCGACCCAAAGTTTCACGCCCACCATCGGGCCATTGGCCACGCAGCGTTCCAGTTCGGCGAGGCTTTGTTCAGGATGCTTGGCGCTGAGGTACACAAACCCAAAGGCGCGATCCGGGAATTTGGCGATGGCGCGCAACACCTCACTGTTCTGTTGCACCAGATCGGCAGGCGAGGGATCCTGCGACCATTTCAATCCCATGTAAACGCACAGCCGCTCGATGCCCATGCGGTCGGCATAGACGAGCAGCGCCTTGAGGCGTTCCTCCGGCGTGAGCCCGGGGACGCCGGACATGTGGCAGTGCAGATCCCAAATACGCATGGGGAAGAATGAAGCGGAAGCACATCGCCACGGCAATGTTTTCTTTGCGGGCTCGCTGAGGCGCTTCATTTTGAACTCATGCCCACCACCAAGCCCACTGATGTCCGAGTCACCGCCGCCGAAGTTTTCTTTCTGCCTGTCACGATGCGTGTGCCGCTGAAGTTTGGCCCTGAGACGGTGACCAACGCCGTCTGTCTGCGGGCACGTGTGACGGTGGCCGACCGCAGCGGCAAAACGGCGCAGGGCTGGGGTGAAACACCGCTGAGCGTGTCATGGGTCTGGCCCAGCAACCTGAGCGTGGCGGTGCGTGCGCAGCGCATGCAGGATTTTTCCACGCTGCTGGCCAAGCGGCTGCTGGAGAGCGGCTTCACCGGTCATCCGATGGAGATTGGCCAGGATTTCATGCACGGTCCGCTGGCGGCGACGTTGAAGGAGGCCAATGCGGCTGCCGGAGGGGATGAAATGCCGTATCTCGGTTCGCTGGTGGCTTTCAGCGCCTTCGACATCGCTGTGCATGATGCGTATGGCGTGCTGCACAACCGTGACATCTACTCAACCTACAACGCAGAGTTCATGAGCCGGGATTTGTCTGCGTTCATCACGCCGGAAGAAGGCAGTGGCATTGACTTCAAGGGACGGTACCCGCAGGACTACCTGGTCATGGATGCGCCGAAGCAACTGCCGGTGTGGCATCTCGTGGGAGGTGTGGACGCGCTGGAGGCCGCGGATTTGAACGGCACGGAGCCGAAAGACGAACATCCGCTGCTGCTGGCGGACTGGATCAAACGCGACGGTTTGAAATGCCTCAAAGTGAAGCTGCGTGGTACGGATGCGGCCTGGGATTTTGAGCGCATGCAGCGCATCGGCCGCATTGGTTTCGCCGGTGGGGTCAAGTGGCTCAGCGCGGACTTCAACTGCACCGTCAAGGAGCCTGGGTATGTGAATGACATCCTCGACCGACTGCTGCGTGATGAGCCGGAGATTTTTGCCCGTACCTTGTATGTGGAGCAGCCGTTTCCGTATGACCTTGAGGCGCATCAAATCGACGTGCGCAGCGTCTCAGCGCGCAAGCCGTTGTTCCTCGACGAAAGCGCGCATGACTGGGAGTTCGTCCGTCTGGGGCGTCGCCTCGGCTGGTCCGGCGTGGCCCTGAAGACCTGCAAAACGCAGACTGGTGCCTTGCTGAGCCTGTGCTGGGCCAAGGCGCATGGCATGCCGCTCATGGTGCAGGATCTGACGAATCCGATGCTGGCGATGATTCCGCACGTGCGCCTGGCCGCCCATGCGGGAACGATCCAGGGGGTGGAGTGCAATGCGATGCAGTTCTACCCCGATGCTTCACTGCCTGAGCAGGAGATTCACCCCGGCCTGTTCCAGCGCCGCAATGGCATCGTGGACCTGAGTACGCTCAGCGGCCCGGGATTTGGCTATCGTGCGGATGAGGTGAAGCGTGTGCTTATGGCAGCTCCTCAATCGTGATCGTGTAGCGGTGCGGGCTGTCGGCGTTGCCGAAGATGATTTTGTTTTCGCCGGTCTTCAGCAGGCTGGTGATGCAGCCGGCATCGACGCTGACGTGTTCGCCATTCACCCAGGAGCCGAGCTTGCTGCCGCGATCACGTAGGACGAAATGACCGTGCTCGAAGTCGATCTCACAATGATTGCGAGAGAGCTGATGCGGAGGCGCGTCAGCGATGGAGAGATCGTTCCGGGCCAGCGACGAAACCGCAGTGTCGAAGTACGAGCGGCCGATCCGGAAGGGAAGCTTGACGATCGTTTTTTCCACCGGCGGATGGTCGAAGCCGGTTTGATCGTAGTGGGAACGAAGCTTGACCCGGAAGACGGGTTCTTTCGCCGGTTTGGGTTTGGCGACCAGCGGCACCGTGGCATTGGTGGTGGTGGTCAGCAGCAGATCGGTCCTGCGGATGCGCTCGAACAGTGTGGCAAGGTAAACATGCAGACGGTCAGAGCGTTGGATGATCTGCTGTTCAAACTCGTCTTCGGCGATGGTCTCAACCGTGGTGTTTTCCAGCGCGGTGGCGGTGGCGGAACGCGGGCGGTCCATGATCATGCCCATCTCTCCGAAGATTTCACCCGGGCCGATCTGGGCGAGGGATTGGATTCCGTGAGCGGTGTTAATGGAGATTTCGACCAAGCCGCTGACGATGAAGTAGGCCTCCTTGGATTTGTCGTTCTCACGAAAAATGACCTGACCTCGTTGAAAATGCTCGGTTGCCATAAGTGCGGAGGATATGGGGTGGCCCTGCAAGGTCAAGCCTCAGGTCGGATAGTTTAGAGGCGGGTGATCACCGCGTTACGGATGCGTGACTGCGTGGCATAGCTGGCGAATCCGAAGGGAAGGCATTTTTCAATGTCACCGCTTCGCAGGCCGAGCTTGTGGCCTTTGGTGCGGGTATTGACGAAGAGCTTGTCGTTGATCCAGGCCCGAATTTCATCATCGCGCACCTCAATGCGCACCTTGTGCCAGCGGTTGTTTTCAAAGTAGCCATTGCCGTGGGTGCTGTTCTCGCTGGCGTCCATGTCATCGATACTGGAGATGCCGACGAGCGTGCCTCCCCAGCCGCCGACGACGAGCGAGACATACGAGTCATTCACTGGAAAGGTCATGGTTCCGAAGAAGTCATTCCCCTCCACACGCATGGCCTCGTATTCGATGGAATAGCGTATCAGAGGCAGTTTGGCGGACATCCACGCACCAAAACGTACGCCGGTCATTGGCTGGCCGGGCTGCAATGTGATCTCGCCGTCGTGGATCAAGACTTTGCCTTCTTCTGGCATCCCCGAGGCTTTCCAGGCGGGTGCAAATTCGTCGGAAAGCAGCTTCCATTCAATGCGCGGCGCGGGTCCGCAATGGTTGAGCACAAAAAAGAGGCAGAGCCATGCGGCCCTGCCTCCGAGAGATAGGATGAAACGGTGCATCAGCCTTTCACATCGTAGCAGGAGATGAACTCCTGGTCACGCAGATAAAGCTTGCCGTTGCTGATGACGGGGTGCGTCCAAATCTTGCCCTTGGGATTGCGCTGTGAGGAGGTGGCCTCGAGCTTGAAGCTGCTGACTTCCTGCCAGCCCTTTTTGGATGCCTCGACCAAGGCGACCGTGCCGTCGTTTTCACTGAGGCAGTAGAGCTTGCCGTCCGCGCTGGTCACCGCGCCTTTGCCGATGCCTTTGTCCTGCCAGACAATGTCACCGGTTTTGAAATCCTGGCAGGTCCAGCCGCCTTTGTCGGAGTGGCCGTAGAGCAGGCCATCGATCAGAATCACGCCGCCATGGTGATTGACCATGTTGGTGTTGGCATACAATTCGGTGACGTTGCCGCCATCAATTTTGACCGACTTGCAACCGACGCCGTAACCAGCGGCCACATACACCTGGCCGTCATTGTAGATGGGGGTTGGAATCACCGCAGTTTTGCCGGGGAATTCGGTCTTCCACAGCACCTTGCCCGCTTTGGAGATGCCAAGGATGCTGTTCATGAGCAGTTGCACGTACTCGCGTTCACCACCCTGGGTGATGGGAATGACGGAGGAATATTGGGCGTTTTCCGTCACGTCGCTGGTCTGCCATGCGACTTTGCCGGTTTTGGCATCCAGAGCAGCGACCGCGCCTTGGGCTCCGCCAGGAGTCACGATGACGAGATCGCCATCCACGAGCGGGGACTCGGTATAGCCCCATCCCTGAATTTTGCCGCCGAGGTCTTTGGTCATGCTTTTCGTCCACTGCGCTTTTCCGGTGGCCGCATCAGCGCAGAGGATTTCACCCGTGCCGCTGGTGGCGTAGACCATGCCGTTGGCGATGGTGGGGGTGGCTCGGGGTCCATCTCCCCAGCCGTTTTTCAAAATGGGGCCGACTGCAGTTTCCCACAGCTTCTTGCCGGTGGCGGTGTCGATGCAGATGAGCTTTTCCTCGGCATCGTACAAGCCCATGGTGTACAGTTTGCCGCCGACGACGGCGAAACCGGAATAGCCGAGTCCGGCTTCCTCGTTCACCCACAGCCGCTTCGGACCACCTGCGGGCCACTTTTTGAGCAGACCTGTTTCCTTTGAGACATCGTCACGGCCCGGTCCGCGCCACTGCGGCCAGTCCCCTGGAGCGCCGCCAGTGCTGCCGGAGGCCCCGCCACCGAGGAGCGCCTGATCTGCCTTGCTGAGAGAGGCTACGGCCAGAGTGAGCAATGTGCCGTTCTCACGCTTCAGGGTGACTTTGCCTCCGGCGACACTGACGAGTTCGGCTTTGATTTCGTGGGCACCTGAGGCGTCCTTCCAGATGCGGATTTCAGCGCTGGCCCCGAGGGTCAGGCAAAGTAAGAACAGAGCGGTGGTGGTGATCTTCATGGATGGGTGTGAATGAGAACGGCTAGCTTCAAACGGGCGATGAGCCCCGGCTTTTAGCACAGACTGCCACTTTCGCCGCATTCTATCTGACAGCGGCTTTTCATCCGCCCATGTCTTTGAGCAGGGACTCGGCGGCAGTTCGGGCGGGCTGATCTTTGAAACGGGCTTCACCGAGTGTCTCGCGCAGCAGCTTGCGTGCGGCATCGGCTTTTTCACTGCGGCGGAGCATTTCAGCACGGTACAATCTCAAACGCAGCATCCCGGCGGCATCCTGGGTGGTGGATTCGGCGTGTTCGAGCAGGTCGATGGACTGAGGCAGCTTGGACTGCAGGGCGGAGAGCAGGGCGGTGAGTTCGAGAAGGCGTGGGCTATGACGTTTCGCAGCGAGTTCCGTGAGCGCGGTCTTGATATGCCCATCAGGCTCGCCAGCCAAGCGCAGTGCCATGCCTTGATAAAGCGCGTAGTCGCGGTCCGATCCTTCGCCGAGCTTGGCTCCGATGCCTTTGCCAAAGGGGCGGTACAAAGGATCTCCCAAGACGACGTTCATCCAGGACAGTGCCGGCGTGGCATTCCAAGCGGCCTCGCCGACCGTGAAGCCTTCGAGGAGGCGCTTGTTGAAGATGTCGAAGTGCAGCGTGAGCGCGAGGTAGGGTTCGAACACATTGCCAAAGGCGACAGCGGCTCCGTGCGAGAGCAGCGGCCCGGCCCAGGCCCTGTCATGTGAGCGGATGACGCTGGCGCTGAACGAGTGCAGATGGCAGGCGATGGCACCCCTTTTGAAACGAAAAGCGGGTGAGGCCAGCGCGCCGACGATGTGATCGGTGTACCAGCCGAAGTAGAAAATGGTGTCAGGCAGCGGCCAGCCATCACGCAGCACCTCAGCGGAGCGTTCGATGAACACGGGAATACCGGCGCGGCGATAAGATTCGACGCTGTTCTTGAGCCAGTCCTCCCCTTCCTGGTAGGCGCCATTTTTCTGAGCGAGATCTATGACGGCGCGACCAAGCAGCCCGTTTTGCTCGGCATAGATCGCGTCATCGATCATGCGTTTCACGGTGGGGGCATCGGGTCCGTCGAGCCGGCCGACGATCAGGAGTCCAAGTGAGTTTCGAGCATGGGGGAAACGCGTCTGCTGGTCGAAGTAGGGATTGCGGAGGCCGCCTTTGACGGGCGGCTTGTTGAGTCCGAGCACGGCAAGTTCGGAGTCGACGCTTGCTTCGTCCTCCTCCGATTGTTTGGGCTTTTGCGCCGAACGGCGGATTTGAAAAGGGATGCCACGCATGAGCACCAGCACTCGCACCCTGCTGGGTGGGGGGATGGTGAAGGAGATGCCATCTCCGGTGAGTGCTTTGCCTGGTGCGGGAGGTACTGTGTTCCACCAGTGCCTGGATTCAAAGAGCTGCAGCAAGGGGCCGCGCAACTGGGATTCAAACTCACCACGTGAGACGGAGTCCTGCTGCGAACAGCGCAGCCCGATGACGCGCTCCTTGGGGATGTGGCGCTGTTCGGCGTAGTAGGAGGCCAGTTCCGCAGAGCCGGGGAAATCTGGATTGAAAATGACAGCGGTTTCAGCAGCGGCATCCCATTCGGCAGTGAGCTGAGCGCGCGCGGAAAGTGTGAGCAGCAG
The DNA here is from genome assembly GCF_044222345.1 of Prosthecobacter sp. Taxonomy (GTDB): domain Bacteria; phylum Verrucomicrobiota; class Verrucomicrobiia; order Verrucomicrobiales; family Verrucomicrobiaceae; genus Prosthecobacter. The sequence continues at coordinate 64,533 of NZ_JBGANL010000006.1, read as the reverse complement.
GAGGATGCAAAAATGACTGATAAATGCTCGCGCAGGGGCTGTGCTGCGTGTCTTTTGATTCAGGATTGGAATCCCAGGCGTCATTTCAAGTCCACTCCAGCTTAAGGCCATCGTAGGCGATGTTAACCCCGGGAGGAAGCCTAGGGGCTTCCACCGAGTGCATGATCTCACACTGGATGTGGGTGAACCAGGTCTGGCGCGGCAGGAGTTCGCGCTGCACGGCCAGGCTTTCTTCAAAGCTCATGTGCGTGGGGTGTGGCGTGTGGCGAAGGGCGTCGATGATGAGCGTATCGACCCCTTTCAGCAATTCAAGCGTATGGGGCAGCAGTGTTTTGCAGTCCGGGATGTAGGCGCAGGTTTTCTTGCCGCCGCGTGAGAAGAGGTAGCCGATGGTGTCCACCTTGCCGTGCTGCACGGGCAGGGGGGTGACGGTGGTTTCGCCCAGATGAAACGGGCCGTGAATCGGTTTCGGGAACGGCTTTAAATAGCCGCGGTACCGGTTCTCTCCATTGAAGGCGTAGATGAACATGCGTTCCAACACCGCAAGGCACTCTGGCGTGCCGTAGATCGGAAGGAAATGATCTGCCTCGGTGGTGAATCGCCGCAGGTCATCGAAGCCGGTGAGGTGGTCCATGTGCGGATGCGTGAAGATCGCGGCATCCAGGCTGCGGATGTTTTCACGCAGGCACTGCATGCGGAAGTCCGGCCCGGTATCCACCACCCATGCGGCCTCCGGTGTGTGAATGTAAACAGAACTGCGCAGCCGCTTGTCCTTCGGATCAGTGCTTCTGCAGACCGCACAGTCACAGCCAATCACCGGAATGCCGACGGAAGTGCCGGTGCCGAGGAATGTGAGTTGCATGGACATGGGGTTTATTCGACCTCCTGCACCGGACGATCCACCGAGCCTTTGTTCCAGCGGCCATCGAGGGTGAAGGAAAGATGCGGAGTGTAGAGCTGGGGTTCGAGGAGGAAGGAGTCGTGGCCTTTGTCTGAGTGCACGGTGATGTGCATGTTGGAGACCTCGGCTTTTTCGAGATGGCTGACGAGTTCCGCCTGCTCCTCGGGGTAGAAACAGAAGTCACTGTCGATGCTGAAGACGAGGTAGTGCTGCCCGGCGGCGGCGCTGCGGGCAAAAAGCTCTTCATAAGTCCTCACCCCCGCATCTCCGAGAGGATCGTAGCGCAGCCACATATCTGCGATGCGCAGGTAGGTGTTGGCATCAAAGCGCTTTACGAATTTTTTGCCCTGATGGAGCATGTAGCTCTCGACGTTGTGCTGGACGCGATACCACGAAAGCGTGTCGCCGCCGTGCTTCACATCCTTCCGCGCACGGCGCTCGATGGCATCGAGATGCACAAAGGTCTTGTGGCTGATCATGCGTGCGAGCGCGAGACCGTACTCGGGCGCCTTGTCGTCATAAAAATCGCCGCCTTGAAAATGGGGGTCGTTCTCGATGGCGAGCACCTGCTCGAACAGGGTGAGGCGTGTGAGGACCGTGGTACGGCAGCCGCTGGCGATGGGGACGACGAGTTTGACACGCTCCGGATGCAAGGTGGCGAGATTGATCGCGAGGAGTCCACCGACGGAAGCGCCCATGACTGCGTGGAGCGTTTTGATCCCGAGGCCATCGAGCAGGGCGAGCTGGGATTTGACGACATCACTGGTGCGCACCTCAGGAAAGGTGCTGCCGTAGGGTTTGCCGGTGGAGGGATTGATCGAAGCCGGCCCGCTGCTGCCGTAGCAGCCGCCGAGGTAGTTCGCGCAAATGATGAAGTAGCGCTTGGTGTCGAGCGCCTTGTCAGGGCCGATGAACAGATCCCACCAGCCATTGTGGCAGTCCTCCGTCCAGCGCTCATCCGTGTTTGGCACTTCGGTGGTGACGCCTGCCGCGTGCTGGCTGCCGGAAAGGGCGTGAAACAGGAGAATGGCGTTTGATTTGGAGGCATTGAGCTTGCCGTAGGTTTCGTAGGCGACCGTGATTTCGGGCAACTCGGCACCGGAGGCGAACATGAAGGGTTCCTGGGCGGTACCGGTGTGGAAAAACTTGGTTTCTTCTGTTTTGACGGCCTTTGACATGAGGCGCGGAAGAAAACAGGGTTTTGGGGATGCGGCAAGGCGGATTGCTTGCTGCTGGTTGTTGGATGCCCGATTGCCGGATGGTTGGAACAATGGTTGAGTGGTGCCCACCTTGAATCTGCCTTAAATCGGTCGTTAATTGTCGGCAAACCGACTGCCAGACTCCTGCCCCCCATGCTTGATCCGTTTGTCACTCTCGAAGAAGCAGGTTTCGCGCTGCGGCGGAGTTGTGGCGTGGACCGGCTGGCCGGCTGGTCGCCGGAGTTGATCGCATGCCTGGATTGGGCGCGTCTTTCAGAACTGGCGCGTGCGATTGCGGCGCAGGCGGGTTGCGAATTGTCGGGTTCACGAATCATGCCGGACGGCGCGGTGCTGTTTGGCATGATCGAGGAACCCAGATCGGTGAAGGCGCGGCGGGCGATCGTGAAGACCGCCCCATGGAACGAATGGGGGGCGACACCAGATGCGGTGCAGCGTTTTGCGCAGGAGGTGGGCACCGCGCGCGATACCCGGGGCATCCTGATCGCACCTGGGGGGTTCAGCCCGGCGGCGCTGAGCACGGCGCAGGAACTGCGCATTGAGGCGGTGGACGCTGTGGCGCTGGATGCGGCCGTGCGGGCTATGCCTGCTGAAAAAAGTGATTTTCTCTTCGTCGTCACCACGGCGGACGACTTTAGCACCCCTTCCTGCCCGATTTGCATGAAAAAGCTGCAGCGCACTGAGCAGGAGTCGTTGGAACTGCCTTCACGGACGATCGACATGGACGGACTGATCGCAGACAGCATCGTTTGTGATCGCCTCGAAGTGGCTGCTGGCTGTGAAGTGACGTTTTTGCAGGAGGTGCGGGCGCGCTCGATCACCGTCGCGGGCCATGCTTCGGGGGATTTTGTGTGTGAAGGGCCGGTGACCTTGGAAAAAGGAGGGACTTTGTCAGGCACCGTGGCGGCACGTTCGCTCCAGGTGCGTGATGGCGGCGAGCTGCTGGGGCAGTTCCGCATTCTGGAAGGCAAGCTGGGCTCGTTTGTGAAGCCTGCAGTGCGCTGGTACTGGCGCTGTGTGGGCGCGGAGGGGCAGCGCCAGTGTGGCGGGGTGATTTTCGAGCCGCATCAGTGAGATGAGATGCGAGATCGTTCTTGGCACGCATGGCCCTGCTGTGGCATGTAACGGCCATGTCTCCCAACTCCTCCGGCCCCGGCGCTCTGCTTCGACTGGTGTTTTACGCCGCTGCCATTGTCATGGCGCTGCTGCATGTGTTTGTGACGTTCCGCGGCCTGAGCAGTACTGAAGGCATGAATCAGGCGCAGCTCGCACGTCAGATCGCACGGACGGGCTCGTATCAGACGCACGTGATCGAGCCGTACGCCTGGTCACAGATGGAGGCGGCGCAAAAGCAGCCGACGCCGATGGCGATGCCCGAGACCGTGCAGCCGCCGCTGCAGCCGCTGCTGTGGTCGGTGGCGTTTCGTTTCCTGAAGCGGTGGGAGGTTTATGATCCGGGCACGGGCGGTGCGATTTTCATGCTGGACCGAGTGATCGCGTGTTTTGGCGTGACGTGGTATCTGCTGACCATTTTTTTCACCCATGGCGCGGCAAGGCGCTTGTTTGACGAACAGGTCGCAGCCATCGCGGCCATTGCGCTGCTGGTGTGTGAGCCAGCATGGGAGCTGATGGTCAGCGGCGCGCCACGGGGGCTGCTGGTGCTGCTGTTTGCGCTGGCGTTTCGTCTGTATGCCGCAGCGGCTGGGCGTGCAGTGGAAAATCGTGGCATGTTTGTGCCGCTCACGCTGCTGGGAATCGTCTGCTCGCTGATGGTGCTCACGCATTGGATGGCCCTGTGGATTGTGCTGGGACTCATCATCGGCATGGTGGTATTTCTCCCCCGTGGGAAAGCCGGAGCCATTGTGGCAGCCTTGTTCCCGGTGATGACACTGGCCGCATGGGGGTGGTGGAACGTCCAGCTGTGCGATGATCCCCTCGGTGGCATCAAAGCCTTGTTCCAAGCGCAATCTTCTGCAGTGGCGCATGATTTGCTGCTGCGTGACTTTTCTCCCAGCGTGCCGCTGCTTCAGGTGGATGATCTGTTGCGGCGTCTCGGTCTTGGCTGGCAGGACCAGCTGGGGCTGCTCATGGCGCATCTGGGTTATGTCGTGCCAGCCGTGCTGTTTTTCCTTTCCCTGATGCACCGCTTTCGCAAGGCGGATGCGGCTTCCGCGCGCTGGACGCTGGCGGTTGTTTTCGCCTGCGTGACCATTGGCATGGGACTCCTTGGGCTGGCCGACAAAGAGAAGGATGACAATGCGCTCTACATCGTGCTCATGCCTGCCATGTGCACCTATGGTGCGGCCATGCTCGTAGTGCTCTGGTCCCGCTTTCACATGTCCGGCGACTTCATGGCACGCTGGGGTGCGCCGCTGGTGGCCTTGCTCATCACCGCGCTGCCACTAGCGGTGAATCTGCCGGTGCTGATGAAGTTTGGCCTGACCATGGGCGGTAAAATCCCGCCTCACTGGCCGCCCTTCCTGCCGGAACGTGTTTCCATTCTTCGTCAGCTCATGGAGAAGAATGAGTTCGTCATCTCTGATTCGCCCGCGTTCATCGCCTGGTATGGGGATGTGCCCTGCGTGGATCTTTGTACCCAGCGCGGCGACTATGAAGTCATGAAATCAAAAGCCGAGGCGCGCGGTGTAAAACTGGCTGGTTTTGTCATGACGCCTGTCTCGGCTAAAGTCGAGCGCATCACCGACATCTACACAGGGCCCTATGCTGAATGGCGTGACCTCATCGTCCGCGGCCCCATGCTCGCCTTCGACCGCGATTTTTCTCCCAGCCCTGAGTTTCCTTTCAAGAACCTCATCCCGCTCGTCGGGCAGACGGTGGGCGACAAGGAGCACCTTAGCCTGCCGATGGTGTTTTACACGGACAAGGCGAGGTCGGTGAAGAAGTGACCCTATGCAGGTAGGCACGTTTTGAAAAATCGCAGCGTGTCTGCGAGATGCTCATTCCAGTACTCCCAGGTGTGTCCGCCGGGAAACTCCTCATAGATATGCGGGATGCCTGCGGCTTCCAGATCGAGGTGCAGTGTGCGGTTGTGCTCGATCAAGACATCCTCGCTGCCGCAGTCAAAGCGCAGATGTGGCAGGCGTGAATTCAGCTTTGCGCAATCAATGACGGCGAGAGGCTCGGTGCCAGTCAGATTAAATTCTTCCAGTGATTCTTCCACGAAGTCCTGCATCTGCGGCGGCACGTCGGTGATGCTGCTGTGCGCACTGATGGCCGTAAACTTTTTCGGATTGAGCAGGCCGAGTCGCAGCGCGCCATAGCCGCCCATCGAAAGGCCGCTGATGAAGCGCGGTGCTTCTGCGCAGCGTGAATCGATTTCTGCGGCAGCCTCTGGCACTTCATTGACAATCCAACTGGCGTAATCGGCAGCAGTATGTCGCACATAGCCCGAGCCATCGCCCCACAGCCCGTCTGAAGGCATTGCGAGCATCATCGGTGGCAAGTTTTCTTCTTTGATCAGCCGGTCGAGAACCTGATGTGCCCCGCCTTTGTAGAGCCAAGCCCAATGGCTGCCGTAAACGCCGTGAAGCAGAATCACGAGTGGCAGTTTTTCGGTCTTGGCCTCAGGTGGCACATAGAAGCTGATGTCTGCACGACGGCTCAGTGCGGCTGACTTCACCGTGGCGTGATGAATGCCGTCCCCGATGTGGGCTGATTCAAAGGTGCGGAAGCTCATTTCACGCGAGGATGTCTTTGATCACCTTCGCACCTTCCACGCCGCTGAGGCGCGCATCCAGCCCCTGGAATTTGAAACTGAAGGCGTCGTGATGGATGCCGAGCTGATGCAGCATGGTGGCGTGCAGATCGTGGACGGTGGTGATTTTTTCGATGGCGGCATAGCCGAGATCGTCGGTAGCGCCATGCACGATACCGCCCTGAATGCCTGCACCTGCCAGCCACACGGACATGGCTTTGTTGTGATGGTCACGGCCGCTGCCGCCCTGCGACATCGGAGTGCGGCCAAACTCTCCTGCCCAGACGATGAGGGTTTCGTCCAGCATGCCGCGTTGTTTGAGATCGGTGATGAGCGCCATGCAGGCGCGGTCAATTTCCTGGGCCTTGAGCGCCACGCCTTCCTTCACACCTCCATGGTGGTCCCAGTCCTTGTGATAGAGCTGGATGAAGCGCGTGCCGCGCTCGGCGAGGCGGCGCGCAAGCAGGCAGTTGGATGCGAAAGAGCCATCGCCGGGCTGGCAGCCATAAAGCTCCAGTGTCTTCGCGCCTTCGGCGCTTACATCCATCAAATCGGGCACGCTGGCCTGCATCTGGAAAGCCATTTCATATTGCGCGATGCGTGTGGCGATTTCAGGATCGTCCACGAGGGCGTCGTGCTGTTTGTTGATCGCGTTGATCGCCGCCACGTCGCGGCTTTGCTGATCTCGTGTGATGCCGCTCGGATTGGTGAGATACAGTACGGGATCGCCCTGGGCGCGCAGTTGCACACCTTGGTATTTCGATGGCAAAAAGCCGCTGCTCCACTGCCGCGCAGCGATGGGCTGGTTCTGCCCGCCTTTGCCGAGCGATGTCAGAACGACGAAGCCAGGAAGATCTGAAGCCTCGGTGCCGAGGCCATAGGTGATCCATGAACCCATGCTGGGGCGGCCCGCGATCTGCGAGCCGGTGTTCATGAACATGTGCGCCGGATCGTGGTTGATCGCGTCCGTAGTCATTGAGCGGATCAGGCAGATGTCATCGATCACGCTGCCGATCTGGGGAAACAGGGAGCAGATCTCGGTCCGGCACTTGCCGAATTTGGCAAAGGGATGCTGCGGCCCGAAGCAATTCAGCGGCTTGCCTTGCAACTGCGCAAGCTGCTGGCCTTTGGTGAACGATTCGGGCATCGGCTTGCCGTTCATTTCGGCAAGCTTCGGTTTGGGATCAAACGTCTCCAGATGCGAGGGACCACCCGCCATGGTGAGCCAGATCACGCGCTTCGCCTTCTGCGGGAGAGGCAATGTGCCTAGCACGCCGCGCACCGGTGCGGCATGGGCAGGCTGCAGCAGCGATGCAAGAGCCACTGCTCCGAGTCCTTGGGAGGTTTTGCCGAGGAAAGCGCGACGTTGGAGCAGTGGTGATGAGTGCATGATTATTTGGAACTCGGTTTCTTGCCAAGATTTTTCAATTCTTCCTCTGTCCACATCGCCATGCGGTCTTTGTTTTGATCACGCAGGGTGGTGACGGCTTTGATTTCGACTGGGGAGCCATTGTGCTCCCATTCACGGCGGATGTAGGTCAGCACGCCGGCAATGTCCTCGTCGGTGAGCTGTGGCAGCGGGGGCATGGCGAGGTTGAAACTGCGCCCACCCACTTTCACCGGGCCGGCGAGTCCGTGGAGGACGATGCGGGTGAGAATCTCTGGCTTGCCGAGCACCCATTCGCTGTCCACCAGTGGTGGCGCGAGACCATCAAGCCCGAAGCCATGCGGCTGATGGCAGGCGGCGCAGAGGGTGGCGTAGACGGTTTTGCCTTTCTCAAACAAGGCGGTCTGCGCTTCGTTCAGAGGCACGATTTTGGGCGGAGGTGGAGCGCCAGGTTTGCCAGGCCACGCGAGGCGTGCTTCCACGTTTGCAAACAGTTTGGCTCCCGCCTTGTCGCTCATGGCTGACTTGAGGGATTTCAAGGATGCAGGTTCGGCGTCGAGCCAGAGCAGCTTGGCGGGTGTTTTGGATTTGGGGTCACCGCCATTGCTGGCGAGTCCTTTGATGATGGCCATTTGCATCGCGATACTCTGAGGCTGTGCGGCGGCGAGTTCGAGCATGTCTTCAAACGGTCCTGCCTTGCCAGCCTGAGCCAGGAGCGAGCCGAGGGCCTCCATCACGGGAATGATCTGTGCGCTGTTGTCTTTGGTGAACTGGCCGGCCATGAGCTTGGCAAAGGCCGCCTCCCTGCCGCGCATGCCGGTCAAAGCACCTTCGAGAATCAGAGGCTTCCTGCCATGGCTCGCGAGGAGCCTGGCCACGGCGGCATCGGCATCAGGCAGATTGAAGGAAGTAAGCTTGATGGCGAGATGGGCGAGGACGAGCGCGTCTTTTTCCGCAGTCAGTGCGATCAAATCCGGAGCGAGATCACGCGAAGCAATGCGCACGGCTGCGGCACGTACCTGGGCGTCTTTGTCGGCCAATGCGGCGCGCAGCAGATCGGGAGTGAGGGCGGCAAGACCGTCGAGCGTCCACAGCGCATGAAGACGAGCGAGTGCTGATTTGTTGATGAGCATTTCCTTCAGTGCAGGCACTGTGGTGGCATCGCCAGACTCGACGATGAGGCGCTGTGCTGTGTCACGCACCCAGCCATTGGCATGGCTGAGCAGGGCCACATCTTTGCTCACTTTCACCGGCTGCGGACGTGTCTTAGCGTCCGGTACGATGCGCCAGATGCGGCCCTGATTGAACGGCGTCTCCAGTTTGCGATCCTTAATGTTCGCTATGAGGTAGTGAGTCAGGAAGCTCTGGTGCTGGATGATGCCGCGATACATGTCCACGAGGTAAAGCGAGCCATCAGGGCCATTGGCGGCTTGTACGGGGCGGAAACGCTCGTCGGTGGAGGTGAGGAATTCGGTGGTCTTGGCCGTGTTGGTGGCTTTCACGATGCCGTCCGTTTCGCTCATCGTGAAGCGCTTCACCAGATTAGCACATGGCTCAGGCACGAAGGCGTTGCCACGATAGGCGGCGGGAAAAACATCACCGCGATAGATCAGTGCGCCACAGGTGCCAGTCGGTTTGGGCAGGGTGCCATCTGCGCGGAGTGACTTTGCCTCGTAACCCCGATTCACGCCGGGTGTGGGATGGGAAGGGTAGAGCGTCTGATCGGTTGCTACTTTGGCATTGATGCTCGTCGCGTTGCGCAGCAGTGGGTTGCGCGTGAAGGCCTCCGTGGGCAGGAGATCGGCGCGGAGCATGTCGGAGTTGTAGTTGAAGTAGAGCCGGCCGAAGTCGTCCTGGCACAGGCCCCACTGACCGCGGCCGAGACCGGTATCTTTCTGCCAGACGCCGATGCGAAGTTTGAAGCGGGTGGTATATCCCGCGCTCCAGATGGCATTGTCCATGGCCCAGATGGGGGTGTTGGCCATGTGCTCTGGCTGGCCGCCGAGGGTGCCGTAGTCGCTTGCAACGACATCTTTGACATCGGCTTTGCCATCGCCGTCGGTGTCTTTGCAGAAATACAGATTTGGAGGCACGGCGATCAAGGCTCCGCCATTCACGGCCAGCACGGCGCGTGGCATGACGAGGTTGTCGAGAAACGGCGTTGCTTTGTCCATGCGGCCATCGCCATCGGTGTCTTCGAGCAGTGAGACACGACCGGTGGGGTCTTTTTCGCCTCCTCCTTCAAGGTCATGCATGTAGCCGCGCATTTCGACGACGTAGAGCCGCCCCTGGTCATCAAAGCTCATCGCCACCGGCGATTCGATCATTGGTTCGCTGGCGACGAGTTCGATGTGGAAACCTTTTTCGACCTTGAAGGTCTTCAATTCCTCCTCCCACGACAGGGGGGCAGGGGGCGGCAGCTTGAACTTTAGCTCAACTTTTTCTGGCCCGGCGTTTTTTTGATGAACAGCCTGTGCAGAAGGCAGGAACGACGATGCCAGGATAAACAGCGACGAACGCAGGATGAATGAGGGAAACCTTTGGGGAGGCATTGAGGTGCGGTTTTTTGGTTTTGAGGGGGGGCGATCACCAAACCATATGCCGGGCGAAATCCTAATCGCTCGATGACTAAAGTTGGTATTTCTGACGTCGTGGTTTTCGCCTCATTTCTCCTTCTTCGGCTTCGGCTGCTCAGAGCCTTTGATGGTGAGCACTGGCACGGGCTCGTTCTTTCCTGCGAAGGCATTCCATGCCTGCTGAAACACGGAGGCATCGCGCACATCACCTTCGGCGACGAGCCATTGGTAATGCAGCTTGAAGGGAGCTTCCGCAGTGGCCTTGCCTTTTGGGAACATGCCAAAGCGGCCGTAGTCGCGATAGGCGGAGGTGGCGGTGTCCTTCGGGTTGTCGGGATGATTGAGAATCACGACGGTGAAGGTTTTGCCCTCTACGGTGAAGACCTCGGCTGCCCATGGCAGGTCTTTGGCTTTGTGCGCGTCAATGTTCTCGCCTGGGAAGATGTAGGTCGTCGTTTTGATATCCACCAGCTCGGAAGGACGGAATTGCGCGCCGGCGTGTTCGGGATCGCCACTCATTTCCGCTTCGCCTGATACGGTCTTGATGGCGCTGGTCATGTCGATGCCGAGATAAAAGGGTTTCGCGGGCGTGGTGAAGGTTAAGCGGCGCTCTTCGGTGAGAAACGGCTCTGACGTGTCGCCTTGCCAGTTGATGGAGGCCGTGAAGCTGGAATCGCCGGGCGTGATTTTCGTCACGACCTGATCACCACCTTTCATGTGCCAGCGGTCGTAGGATTTACCACCGTAGCTGATCTTGCTGAAGCCCAGGAAGATGCCACGGTGATGGGTGAAATTGAAGCCAGGACCTTTGGTGAGGCGGGTGGCTCCGCTGGCATCAAAGACGTGCAGGTAGGGCTTGTAGGTTTCGTGATGTTTCTCGGGCGTGCTCAGATCATTTGCCATCATGAGCCGGGCGACAACTTTGCCGCCATTTGAGACATCGACGCGATTTTTTTCCTCGACCGTGATGTCGAAGGCGGTCGCGTTGAGTGCAAGAGCGAGAAGGATGAGAGCGGTGGGTTTCATGCGAGGATCTGTTTGATGACCTTGGCTCCTTCGACGCCGGAGAGCCTGGCGTCGAGGCCTTGGAATTTGAAGCTGAAAGCGTCGTGCTGAATGCCGAGCTGATGGAGCATCGTGGCGTGGAGATCGTGCACGGTGGTGACGTTTTCCTGCGCGGCGTAGCCGAGGTCATCGGTGCTGCCGTAGGTGATGCCGCGCTGGACGCCTGCTCCCGCGAGCCACATGGACATGGCTTTGTTGTGATGATCGCGGCCGATGGGGCCTTTGTTTCCTTGCGCCATGGGTGTGCGGCCGAATTCGCCGCTGAAGACAATGAGCGTGTCATCAAACATGCCGCGCTGCTTGAGATCCTTGATCAATGCCGCGCAGGCCTGGTCCACTTCTTTGGCACGCAGCGGCAGCTCTTCCTTCAGCAGGCTGTGGTGGTCCCAGTCACGATGATAGAGCTGGATGAAGCGTGTGCCGCGCTCGGCGAGACGACGGGCGAGCAGGCAGTTCGAGGCGAATGATCCGTCACCTGGCTGGCAGCCGTAGAGCTCGAGTGTTTTGGCACCCTCGCCACGGATGTCCATCAGCTCGGGCACGCTGGCCTGCATTTGGAATGCCATTTCATATTGGGCAATGCGGGTGGCGATTTCGGGATCATCGCAGAGCGCGGCATGCTGTTTGTTGATCGCATTGATGGCGGCGAAATCGCGGCCCTGCCGCTCACGTGTGACGCCGTTCGGGCTGGTGAGGTAGAGCACGGGGTCGCCGAGCGAGCGCAGTTGCACCCCCTGATACTTGGAGGGCAGGAAACCGCTGTTCCACTGCCGGGCAGCGATGGGTTGCGGATTGCGGCCTTTGCCGGTGGACATCATCACGACGAAACCTGGAAGATCCTCCGCCTCGCTGCCGAGACCGTAGGTGACCCATGATCCCATGCTGGGGCGCCCGGCGATCTGTGAACCGGTGTTCATGAACATGTGCGCCGGGTCGTGATTGATGGCGTCCGTGGTCATCGAGCGCACGAGACAGATGTCATCCGCGACTCCACCGATGTGCGGCAGCAGTTCAGACAGTTCCGTCTGGCATTTTCCATACTTTTGAAAGCGGAACATCGGTCCTTTGCACACCAGCTTCTGCCCTTGAAGCTGTGCAAGCTGCTGCCCTTTGGTGAACGACTCCGGCATCGGCTTGCCGTCCATTTCAGCGAGCTTCGGCTTGTGGTCGAAGAGTTCCAACTGCGAAGGGCCACCGGCCATGGTGAGCCAGATGACGCGCCTGGCTTTTTGAGGAAAAGGCAAATGACCGAGCACGCCGCGAGATGCGGCCTGCAGGAGACCGGGCTGCAGGAGTGAAGCCAACGCCACGCTGCCGAGTCCTTGCGTGGTGCGACCGAGGAAGGCGCGGCGGGTTTGAGCGGAGATCGAGTGCATGGCTCAGCTCCTCGTAATGGTTTCGTGCAGGTTCAGCAGCACGCGGGCTACATGCGTCCATGCGGCGAGTTCGCTCGCGTTCAAACTGGGCGCGACAGGCGCGGCACCTGTTTTGAGCAGTGCTGCCGCAGCAGCGGGTTCCTTTTGGTAATCGGCGAGCTGTTGGGTGAACAAGGCGGAAAGCGTCTTGAGTTCTTCAGCGCTCGGTTTGCGCTGCAAGGCCTGCTGGACGGCCCAGGTGATACGCTGGCTGGCGTCGCCGCTGCATTCTGTCAGCATGCGTGCGGCAAAGACGCGGGCGGCTTCGACATAGGTCGGATCATTCAAAAGAACGAGGGCCTGCTGCGGGATATTGGAGCGGTTGCGCTCGGCCACGCATTCCTCACGACTCGGCGCGTCGAAGGCGAGCATGGACGGGTGTGTGAAGCTGCGCTGCCACCAAGTGTAGAGGCCGCGTCGATACAGGCCTTCGCCGCTGTCGTTCTGCCATTCGCGGGTAGGGAAGTTCAAATTTTCCCAGTATTTGGCGGGCTGGTAGGGCTTCACACTCGGGCCGCCGATTTTAGGAACGAGCAGGCCGGAGATGGTGAGCGCGTTGTCGCGCACGAGTTCGGCATCCAGGCGGAAGGGGCTCTGGCGGGCACATTCACGGTTGTAGGGATCGGCGGCGGTCAGCTGCTTGGTGGAGGTGGAGACTTGCTGATATGTCGCACTGCTCACGATGACACGAATCATGTGCTGCATGTCCCAGCCGCTGTCCATGAATTCACAGGCCAGCCAGTCGAGCAGCGCGGGATTCACCGGCGGTTCGCCCTGCGCGCCGAGATCATCGAGCACCTTGCTCAAGCCGGTGCCGAAGAACTGCTTCCACAGGCGGTTCATCACCGTGCGGGCGGTGAGCGGATTGTCCTTGGAAACGAGCCACTGGGCGAGGTCGAGGCGGGTGAGATCACGGCCTTCGATTTTCGGTTTGGGAAGATAGCCGGGAAGGGCGGCCTTCACGACTTCGCCACTTTCGTCCATCCAGTTGCCACGTGGCAGGATGCGAACGGTGCGCTTATTGGTGTCGCTGATGGAAACGATGCACTTGGGCGCTGCGTTTTCGAAATCGGCCTTTTCCTTTTCGACGGTGGCGATCTTGGCGCGAAGGTCGTTGAGTTCGGGGGCGATCTGCTTGTAGGCGGCGGTGAGTTTCTGCTTTTGCTCGGGGTTACGCTTTTCCGGCGCTGTTTTGAGGATGTTTGCGATCTCTGCGGCGGGCAGGGAAGTGCCGGGTGCGCGGATGGGCTTGGGTGCGCTGGTGCTGCTGAGGCGCAGATTGGCGATCTCATGATTTTCACCCCAGCCAAAGGTGAGCGTCAAGGTCACAGCGGCATTGGCTTCGGTGAGAGGCGTGGCGAGTTCGAGGTAGAGCGACTGATCAGCACCGGTGGCGCCCAGAACGCCCCAACCATTTTCTTTCTTGTTCGCGATGCCGTCAATTACTGCGGCGGCGGGGAAGGTTTTTTGCTCAAAGGTGGCGCTGGCAAAAGCGATGGGAAGCTTGCTCTTTCCACCTGTGGTGAGAGTGACCTCACTGAGAACGAAGTTGCCATTCGAGGCGAGGCCGATGCCCGGCAGCTTTTCTTTGAGCGCCTCAATGCGGATGCCGGTGGTGCCCGGCGGCAGTTTGGTGTTCAGCGTGTAGGTTTCCGTCCCGTCGTTCTGCTTCCGCTCGTTGCGTTTGGCGTCGATGGTGGCGCGTACCACGCCTTCTTTGTCGGCCTTGAGTGCGACGTTTTTCTTGGCGGATGCGGCAGTGATTTGCTTCAATGGCCGCCACATGCCGCTGGTTGTCACGGCTTCCAGCGCCTGCTTTTCCCATGCGACCTGAGCCGGGGCGAGATCGGGTCGAGGTTTGGCAAATTCAGCCTGCAAGGCGGCAAGACGCTGCGCGATGTCTGCCTGTCGCTTCTGTGCCTGCGCATCGAGCACCAGCATGCCGGGTTCACGGCGGCCGAGAATCGGCTCCTTGATGTCGGCAAAGAATGCGCCCAGCGAATAGAAGTCGCGCTGAGTCCAGGGATCGAACTTGTGATCGTGGCACTGGCAGCAGCCGGTGGTCTGACCGATCCAGGCATTGCCGACGGCGCGGACGCGATCAGTGAGCATGCGCTGCTCATAGTCCTTGGCCTGCGCTCCACCTTCCTCGGTGGAAAGAAGCAGCCGGTTGAAGGCGGAGCCGACGCGTGTTTCCTGATTGGCGTCGGGCAAAAGGTCGCCGGCAATTTGTTCGAGAGTGAAGCGGTCGAAGTGTTTGTTGCTGTTGAAGGACTGGATGACGTAGTCGCGGTAAGGCCACACGTTGTGCGGATTGTCGCTGTGGTAGCCGATGGTGTCGGCAAAGCGCACCACATCGAGCCAGCCGATGGCCATGCGCTCGCCGTAGTGCGGGTTTTGGAGCAGACTCTCGACGAGCTTTGCATAAGCAGCGGGAGAGGCGTCCTTCTCAAAGGCGGCCACTTCTTCCGGCTTGGGAGGCAGGCCGATCAGGTCCAGGTAAAGCCTGCGGATCAATGTTCGCGCATCGGCCAGAGGGGAAGGCTTGAGGCCGATCTGCGCGAGACGCTGCTGCACCAGCACATCCACCCCATTCTTGCCCGCCGGGATCGCGGCTTTCACCGGCTTCTCATAGGACCAGTGCTGCTGATAGACCGCGCCCTGATCGATCCATTTTTTCAAAATCTCCTTCTGCCGCTGCGTCAGCTTCTTGTGCGAATCCGGCGGTGGCATGAGGTCGTCCTCGTCAGTGGTGAGGATGCGCGAGACAAGTTCGCTCTTTGCGGCTTTGCCTGGTATGAAGGCCTCCGCCTTCACGGCCTCATCCCGAATGTCGAGCCTCAGGTCAGCCTCCCGATGCTTGGGGTCGTTGCCATGGCAGTAGAAGCAGTTGTCCGACAGGATCGGCTGCACATCGCGATTGAACTCGATCTTGGCCGGAACCGGCGGCTCGGCGGCGTGGAGCCCGAGCGTGGCAAGCAGAAGAAAGCAGGTAGGTTTGGTCATAAACGAGGGTGGATCTAATGAACGGAGCCAAAGCATGGCATATTCCCACTTCGGGCATGTGAAATCCGGTGACGAAGGCCAAGTTTCAGACGGCTGCCGACACCACATCTGAAACCGGATGCAAAATCGTCTGGGCTGAAACGCGCGAGGGCAGGGAAGTGAGGATGACACAGGTTGTATCCGTTGCGGGATCGGCCCAGGCGAGCGTGCCTGTCGAACCGCTGTGGCCAAAGCTTTGTTCCGAGCACCCTTGGCCGAATCCTGCGGAGCCGACCATGAAGCCGATGCCGCGACTGGCTTCGAGTCCCGGCGTGTGGTTTCGCAGCATCAGGCGAACAGTCTCTGCTCGCAAAATTTTGCCAGTCGGAGGCATGAACGAATCAAGAAAACGCGCCACATCCCCAGCGGAACCATGCGCGCCACCCCACGGCGCGGCAAGATTGCGCCAGTATGGGCTGTTCCAGTCCCAGGTGGCGGCCTTCGGATCGCCTGCGCCAGATTCGGGCGCGGCATGCTCGGTCTGGCAGCGGACGGTTTCCTCTAGTTTGAAGTGGCCAAGCCCCAATGCGCTGCGCGTCATGCCCAACGGCGTGAAAGCCTCCTTCGCCAGAAAATCCGGCAACGGCGTCTTGGTGATCCGCTCCACAACCTCCGCCGCAAGCAGGATGCCCATGCTTTGATAGTGATACTTCGTTCCCGGCGCAAAGAGCAGCGGCGTGCGGATGGTACCCTGGACGAAGTCGGTCAGCGGCGCATGCTTGGAACGCAGCGCGGCATTGTTCTCCAACTGATCCGGCAAACCAGACGTATGCGTGAGCAGTTGCTCCAGGGTGATCTGCTTGCGCGCGCCTTCCGAAAACTCGGGGATGTATTTCACCACAGGATCGCTGAGCCGCAGTTCGCCACGATCTGCCAGAACCATCACACCGGTGGCTGTCATCGTCTTTGTGATCGAGGCGAGCAGGAAAATAGCGTCTGCATTCCCTGCTTTGCCAAAGGCTTGCTGAAAGGTGTCCTTGCCTTTCCTCACATGCAGCACGGCGGACTCGAGCATGCCTGCATCGACCTGCTGCTGAAGGATATGGGTGGCGGTTTGCATGCGGTCAGAGGGGGCGCTGTGGCTTTTCGTCGCCGCGAGGCTGGCGAGCAGGGTCATCATGGAGCGGCGGTGCATTGCAGGTGGGATTTGATTCAGTCTCGCTTGAGTTCGTTCATCACCGCGAGAGTCATCGCCTTGATGCCGAAGGTGATCGAGGGTGCCGGTTCGGGGCGATAAAACGGCGAATGCAGACTGGGCAGGATGGTTCCGCTTGCTTTCGCCTGCTCTATTTTTTCGGGTGCGACGGTGCCTAGCCAGGCGAGGAAGACGGGGATCTTCTCGGGCGTCATTGTGTAGCGGGAGAAATCCTCACCAGCCATCGTGGGCTTGTGTTCGACGATGCTGTTCTTGCCAAAGGCATCCGCCCAGACCTGGGTGACGCGTGTGGTGAGTGCAGGATCATTGTTCACGGTAGGAGTACCGGGGCCCACCAGCGAGATTTCCGGGAGCAGATTTTCCGGCAGTCCGGCGGCGATGCCAAGACCTCGGCAGATGCGCTTGATCGCATCCAGCACCTGTTCGCGTGCCTCGGGGCTTGTGGTGCGCACGGTGAGGCCGAGTTCGACCTTGTCGGGGATGATGTTGTGCTTGGTGCCGCCGTTGAACTTGCCCACCGTGACCACGACCGGCTCCACCGGATGCAATTCTCGGCTGTCGATCGTTTGCAAAGCCAGCACGATCTGCGAGGCGAGCACGATGGGGTCTTTGGTCATGTTCGGCATCGCACCGTGACCGCCGATGCCTTTCACAACAATGTCCACGGTGTCGGTGCTCGCCGTGGCCGGACCGCTGGTGAACCCAACGGTGCCGGTGGCGAGACTTGAATCGCAATGCAGTGCCAGGCAGACATCGGGCTTGGGAAAGCGTTGAAACAGGCCGTCTTTGATCATCGCCAGCGCACCCATGCCGCGCTCTTCCGCAGGTTGTGCGATGAAGACGAGCGTGCCTTTCCATTGATCTTTCGAAGCTGCGAGCGCCCGCGCCGCGCCGATCCAGCATGTCATGTGCATGTCGTGTCCGCAGGCGTGCATGACGGAGACCTCGTTGCCCGCGTCATCCTTGGTAGTTGTTTTGCTGGCATAAGGCACGGAGCCGATCTCGCGCACGGGCAGTCCGTCCAGATCCGTGCGCACCAGCACTGTTCGCCCGGGCCCGTTTTTCAACACGGCCACCACGCCAAATCCCCCGACCTTTTCAGTCACCTCAAAGCCCGTCTTTCGTATTTCCTCCGCCATGCGGGCGCTGGTTTTCTCCTCATGAAATGAAAGCTCGGGATGTGCATGCAGGTGCTCGTAGAGCTGGATCAACGAGGGCCGTTGTTCCATGATGAAGGTGTCGAGGCTGTCCGCCGCGTGCAGGCTGGCGGTGAGGAGGGTGACGAATACGAGCGGATTCATGGGGGAGGGCGGTGGTGTCGAAATTCAGTGCTCCAGTTCCTTGATGAAGATGTGGCGGAATTCCACCGCGTCCTTGTGGTTCTGCAGGGTGATCGGGCCTTCGGCCGGGATGTCCTTCACACGCGCACCCTGGATCACATCTTTGCCATTGAGTGATACATCGACACGATCCCCGCGCAGTGTGATGATGAAGCGGTTCCATTCGCCCGGCCCTTTGTCGGCGCGGACACTGGGCATGGTCTTCATCCGCTCTCCCCTGGTCGCCGTCGTATCCTTGAACTTCGTGCCCACCTCGCCGCTGCCGCAGGGCTGGCACCAGATGTTTACCTGTGCCGCTCGCACGCCACGCAGATACACGCCGCTGTCACCCCAGGTCAGGTTGTCCTTCATGATGACCTTGCCGGCAGCATCGGTGTGAAACTGGCCATCGTCGGTGAGCCACTGATGCGGCTTTACATGGGGTTTGCCGGTGAGCCGCCAGTCGATCATCAGGCTGAAGTCTTTGAACTTCCGCGTAGTGGAGAGGTTGTAGTCTTTGCCGCGAACGCGTGGCGGTTCGTCGGTGCGCAGGCGGATGGTGCCGTCCACAATCTCCCAGACGCCATCGAGATGCGGGTCATGCTGCCAGTTTGCCCATGTCTGCCCATTGAAGAGCGCGGTGAAACCTTCTGGGACCGGCTCGTTTTGCGCGGCATGGCTGCTGAAGCACCCGACCACACCGCCCAGCGCACCGCAGGCCGCAGTCTTGATGAAATCACGTCGGGTGGCCTGCGAATAAATGAGTGTGTCCATGGGCATTCTAAAAGGTTCAGAACCTAAATCGCACGCAGAACGCCTTTCCTTGAAAAAAGGTGTGCAGTGATCAAGCCGGCTTCACCGAAAAATCGCTGTCATCCAGCGAGCGCAGCACAAGCTCACGCGCAACGCAGAAGTCATCCATCTCGATGCAGCTCACGATGCCATCGGCGATGTGCTCGGGTTTGAGAAAAAGCTGCTTCGGTGCCTGACGCTGCGAGGCGTCGTCCCAGAAGGCGGTGTCCACACCGCCGGGCAGGATGGCGGTGACGCGGATACGATGCGCGGCGGCCTCCTCGGCCAGACCTTGGGTAAAGCCGCGCACGCCCCACTTCGCGGCGCAGTAAACCGTCTCACTCGGAATGCCGCGCAGGCTGGCGGTGGAGATGACATTGATGATGTGGCCGCGCTTGTGCGGGATCATGGCTTTTAAGGCGGCCTGGGAGCCGAGAATGGTGCCTTTGAGATTTACCGCGAGCATGAGGTCGATCTCCTCTTCAGTGTAGTCTGGAATCCAGCGATGGCGCGCCAGACCGGCGTTGTTCACCCAGACGTCGATGGGACCGAGTTGTTCGGTGATTTGATCGACGGCTGACTGCACCATAGCGGCGCTCGAGACATCGCAGCGGATCGAGAGGGCATGCGGATGATCGATCGCGACGTTTTCGAGATCGAGCAGCGCCACACGCGCACCGCGCGCGAGCAGGGCTTGAGCTGTGGCGAGACCGATGCCTTTGGCACCGCCGGTGACGACGCAGACTTGGTTGGTGAGGTTCATGGTGCTTTGTTCTTGGTTCCTTGCTGTTCCAAGGGTTGGGTCATGGCCTGGATGGCGGTTTCCTTGCCGTAGGCGGTGAGTACATCGCCTGGCAGGATCATATCGTCCCGGGCAGGAATGCCGGAATGGGTGAGGCCATCGCGTTTGATGGCGAGGATTACGACGCCTCGATCCCAGGGACGTGACTCACGAAGAGTGCGGCCCGCGAGGTAGGTTCCCGGCGGCACCTCAATCTCGGAAACGACATAGCCGTGCTGGATGCGCAGCAGCAGTTCGTAATCCAGCGCATGCACCATGCCGGTGCGCTCAAGCGTGTGCTGGATGAGATGATCGAGCACCTTTTGAAACCAGGTGAGGCGGCTGATGAAAAGCATCAGCATGAGCCCTCCAATGAGCCAGCCGAGCATGAGCATGGTGTCGCCGCCGGAACTGCTTTGCAGCAGGGTGACAATCAAGGTGGCAAGTGCGGAGGTGAGACCGACATTCCCGGCAAGAATGAGATCGCGGATGATGCGGCGGCGCACTGGATGATTCACGACGAGTTCCGCTTCTTTGGTGGTGAATCCGACACCGAAAAACGCGGAGTATGCCTGAAAGCTGGCCGTGTCCCAGCTGATGCCGGTCATCATCAGCGCCGTCGAACCCACTCGTACCACCAGCAGTGAGACGAGGGCTATGACGAGCAGTGCGATGACGGGAGCGACCACGAACTTGAGTTTAAAGTTTCAGGTTTAAAGTTCCAGGTTCAGAGGTGCTTCTCGCTGATGGATTTGTCGTGGTCGTAGATCTGTTCCTTGGTCTGTTTGCCCTTCATGTCCCAGTAGCGGTTGAGGCCGTGACGCTGGCCGTGGTCAAAGTTGGTTTCGGCGGACTGCTGGCCGTTTTCCCACCATTCCTTCATCACGCCGTGCATCTTGCCGTTAATGTAGGGGTATTCGCCGGCGGTCTTGCCGTTGGAATGTTTGTTGCGGATGAGGCCGGTGTAGGGCTTGCCCTTGTAGTTCGCCTCTTTGCCATCGTTGAGCATTTCGACTTCTTTGTCACCGAAGCCGACTTCGGCTGGCTGTCTTTCTCCACAGGAGGTCAGGCAGAGCGCGCAGAGCAGGAAGGTGAGGAGCTGTTTCATACGCGCAGGTTGAAGATGAAGCGCGGGTTTTCAACTCGCAGCTCTGCTCACTTTGCGGCCAGCGCCTTTTTCCACTCCGCCGGCACTCCGGGCAGTGTCTCTGCGAGGATGCGGCGGATATGGCCGCGTTCGGTGGTGGTGAGGTAGTCGAAGTGGCCGGAGGTGTCCTTGCCATCAAGGATGTTCCAAAGGCGGGTCAGGATGGTTTGCTTCAGCGGGGCGGTGAGGTGCTGGAAGGTGAGGGAATAGACCATGTAGCTGCAGCGATACTTGAAGAGGCGGTGCAGGAGCTGAAAATCCTTCAGGCTGCGGCCGTCGCTGCTCTGCGGGGCGCGTTTGGTGAAGGCGGTCTGGAAGGCGGGATCTCCTTCGATGCCGCCTTCGGGCAGTGCGGCTTCGTCTTTGAAGAGCAGGGCTTCGACGACGTCCTCGGCGGCATGGTCAATGATTCGGCGTGCCGTGCCGGTGGGTTCGCTCATGATGGCTTCGCCCAGTTCGCGTTGAAGACTCGTCTGCATGTGCATGGCACGCAGGGCGGCGTGGTTCGCCTTGGTGAGGATGTTTTGCACGCTGGTCTGATGCTCCAGCACCATGAGGGCGACGATGTCGCTCTGCTTGCGCTTGTAGGGGGTGACGTCGAAGAATTTGGCGAGGTCGGTGATATTGGCGCCGGCTTTGAAGTCGATGTCGATGGTCTGATCGTTTTTCTCGGTGGCTGTGACATTGCCGCGATGCAGGACGCTGCCGTGCCTGCCGGTGACGTACCAGCCGCCCCAACGGTCGGTGAACGGTGTCGTCGTATCTACGACAGTGCTGCCCTGGCTCATGATGGGATGGCCTTCAGGGCCGGGATAGACGGAGCGCACAATGACGCCCGGCACCTCTGGCGTGAAGGGACCACCGTGGCAGCTCAGGCAGCTGTTGTCGCGCTGAAAGTGCAAAGGTTTGGCGGGCACTTCATAAGGATCGAGCAGGTAAAAAATGGGGCCGAGCTTCGGATCAATGGTGGCAACCTCGATCGAGCCACCGAGACAGTAACCGACGTAGGCGTTGTCACCGAAATAAACCACGCGTGGTGTCTGCGGGCTGATGCGGTCGTTCTGCTTGCTGGTCTTGGAGAAGACCATGACCTGCGACTCCTGCGGGATGTCGAACTGCTTCATCACATCGCGCAAAACGGTCCAGGCATCGGTGCGGTCGATTTTGACTTTGCCAGCGGCCATCAGGCTTTCGAGCTGCTGAGCAGCGTCGTTGGGCGTGGTGTCAGAATAGCGGATGGGGGCGTTTTCATATTCATCCTCGGCGTGGATCGTGAGGATTGATGAAGCCAGAATGGCCAGGCTCAGCCGCAAGAAGGATGAGCGCTGCGTTGGAGACTTGGAGGCAGGGGTGGTCATGGCGGCTGATTGAAGATTTGTCACTGCTGCGGCAGCAGTCTTGCTTTAATGTCTTTGCCTGCGGGGCCAGTGACGAGGTCGCGCAGCGTGTAGCGGTCGAGCGTTTCGTAAAAGGCGTTCACAGCCTGAGCGAGAGCTCCCTTGAGACGGCAGGAGCCATTGATTGCACAGGTGTTGTGCTGTTTGTCGAAACACTCGACGATGAAAGGTGTGTCCTCCGTGCGGCGAACGACCATGCCGATGCGGATGTCCTCCGGCGGCATGCCCAGAACGATGCCACCGCCTCTGCCACGGCGGGTTTCGAGGTAGCCGAGCTTCGCAAGGAAGTTCACGACCTTCACCAGATGGTGCCGCGAGATGTCATAAGCTTCAGCGGCTTCGCTGAGGGAAAAGGTTTCCCCCTTGAGCGCGGCAAACATGAGCACGCGCAGGGAGTAATCTGAGAAAAGGCTGAGTCGCATGCCTCGATTTACGAGCACACGGGGTTAAACTTGCATATGGCATGCATGTTTAAACAAACTGCGACAAGAGATGCGCAATAGTGGACAAAATTGGCCTGACACGATCACAAAAAAAAGCCCGGAGGTTGAGCCTCCGGGCTTTGAGATCCGATCTGAGAAAAATTACTTCTTCTTTGCGGGAGTGTGGCTGGCGCAGCATGCAGCGGTGCTTTTCTTGGCGGCAGGAGTGCAGCAGGAGGAGCAGTTTTCTTTCTTCTTGGCGAAGACGCAATGGCCATTGGCGCAGCTGCTCAGCAGGAGGCCGGAGGAGACGAGGGCAAGAGTGAGAAGTGATTTCATAGTGTGTGGTGTGTATGTCTTGTGGCTGTCAAAGGCCAGATGACCTCTGAGCAGCATTAAGAGCGGGAATAAAACGAGTTATTTCATGCAATCTCAAGAATAATTGAAAATTCGCAGAGATCTTGGCCTGTTCACAGGCATGAAAAAGCCCGGAAGGGACTCTTCCGGGCTTCAAAAGGCGAATGAATCACCTCACTGGAAATCAGCCTTCCTTGAGGGATTCCACTTTCTTGTGGGAGCTGACGGCGGTCACTTTCTTGCCGACGAGCTTGTCAGCCCCGGTGACGGCAGCGGTCAGGGTGAGCGTGACGTCTTTGCCGCCAGCGTCGATCACGATGGACTTGGAGTCAGCGTTAACGGACTTGAGCTTGCCGCTGGTGGTTTCGGTTTTGCCGCAGCCTGCGAATGCAGACACAGAGAGACCGAGGACGGCGAGGGTGGTGAGGATGGATTTCATGTTGAGTTTGAGTGTGGTTAGCTTTCCGTCAGGAAGTGACCGAGCGGATTTGCACCTATTCAAAACGAAAGCTGCCTCCCCTGACAATCAAAAAATGTGGGGTTTTTGAAAAAAGCTCGTCACAAGGCCCCGGCTTGTGCCACGCTGGTGGGATGAAGAACTTGGCAATCAGCCTCTGCGCTCTCTCTTTTATGGCGTTTATAGCCCCTTGCCTGGCGCATCCGCTGCCAGATGTGGCGGTCAGGGCGCATTTTGAGCAAAACGGGGACTGGATGATCCAAGTGGAAATAGATCCGCGCAGTTTCCAGCCTGATCCCAATGTGGCCCCCTACCTTACCAATGCCGATCTGGCGGTCACCCCGGCGGAACAGCAGGAAAAACTCAAGGCTCAGGCCCGTGAGTATGTGAAAAAGGTGGTCGAGGTCGTTCTCGATCCCGTGGTGGAGATAAAGCCTGATCTTGCCTGGGAGTTTACCGCCGCAGAAAATGCGCCGCTGAAACTGCCAGAAGACCCCGTCATGCTCACCGGCACCTGGCGCACCAAGCTTCCTGCTGGCAGCACGGGCTACTCGATCAAGGCCCTGCCGACGGGAACACTGAGCGTGCTCTACCATAACACCGCCCTGGGCAAGAAAGTGGAGCGCTACCAAATCCTCTTTCCCGGTGAAACGAGCTACGTGCTGGATTTGAAAACCTTCACGCCGCGCACCCAGGCACCGCCGCCCATCACGGCGGATTCCGTGCAGGCTGCGGCTGCGCTGGATGGCGCGGACCCGATGTGCGCGCTGTGCGGCACTGGATCACAAGGTGGGTACTTTCTGCCCGTGGTGATTTCCGTGGCAGGCCTTGTCGGGCTCGTCGCCTGGCTGCGAAAGAAGCGAACTGCCTGATCCTTGCGGGCAACTTCCGTTTGCGCCGCCATCGTGTCCGCGTAAATGCCGCGCGTGAAACAGGCATTTGTATTGGGAGCAGGCATTGGTGAGAGGCTGAAACCGTTGACGGAGCAGCTTCCGAAGCCGCTGGTGCCGGTGTTTCACCGGCCGCTGATCACCTATGCGTTTGATCACCTGATGGCGGCGGGCGTGTCGCGTCTGGTGGTGAATACGCACCATATCCCGGAGGCTTATGCGGAGGCCTTTCCTGATCAAAGTTACAAGGGCACGCCGATCCAGTTCCGCAATGAAAGCCCGGTGCGGCTCGAAACCGCCGGCGGCATTGCCAATGTGCGGGATCTGCTCGGAAACGAGCCCTTCCTTGTTTACAATGGCGATATCCTGACTGACCTGCCGCTGAAGCCCCTGATTAATGAACATCAAACCAAGGGCAATCTCGTCACTCTGGTGCTGCGCAGCCATGGGCCTTCGTTGCACATCGCTTTTGATTCCCAGCGCGGTCTGGTCACCGACATCCGCAACAAACTGGGCACCGGTGACGAGGGAAAATACCTCTTCACCGGTATTTACGCCTGCGATCCGGCCATTCATGATTGGATCACTCCCGGCAAGGTCGAGTCCGTCATCCCCATCTTCCTCAACATGATCCGCTCCGGGGCGAAACTCGGTGCCGTCGTGATTGATGAGGGAAGCTGGTGGGATCTGGGCAGCCGAACGGCCTATTTATCGGCGCATTCAGCTTTGAACGGCATGTATGGTCCTGCGATCGACCCAGCGGCGCAAATCGAAGCCGGGGCCGTGCTGCGCGGCATCAATGTCATCGGTGCTGGAGCCGTGATTGAAGCCGGTGCGCAATTGGAAGACAGCATCGTCTGGCCTGGCGGGCGGGTGAAAGCGGGTGCTGATCTGAAGCGCTGCATCGTCCGCAGCGGCATTATAGCGGCAGGGAGCGCTGAGGATGTCGATTTTTAGGCGATTATTGCTTTGCGTTGGACATTCAGCGTCCGCATTCGTCATTCTATTTTTCCCGTCATGCTCCCCGAACACGAGGCTTTGCTCATTTTCACCCGCGAACAGTTCCCTGAACTGAGCGCCACGCCATGTGAAGTGGAGGTAATACTCAAGGGGGCCTCTGACCGCCACTTCTACCGACTCAAATGGCAGGCTGAGCGGGAGCCTATGATCCTCATGGTTTACACCCTGGCGCGTCGTGATAATCCGAAATTCGTCCCCGCCACCTATCGGCTGAAGAAAATCGGTGCGCATGTACCGCAAGTGTATGCCTTCGATGAGCAGCGCCTCTGTGTCTGGCTGGAAGATCTGGGCCGCATCGATCTGCAATCCTTCAACGACCACCCCTGGGAACGGCGTTTGCCCTTGTATCAGGCGACCTTGCGTGAGGCAGCCAAGTTTCATGGCGTGGGCGAAAAGACCCTCGCAGCCGTGGACATCAACGAACTCGAGCCCGGCTTTGACGAAGCGCTCTACGAATGGGAGCAGGGCTACTTCCTTGAGCACTTTGTGCGAGGCTATCTGGGGCGCGAATACGCCAATGCCGAGTATAACGCCGCCCATGAGACGCTCCGGCAGCTCCGCCGCCGCCTGGCCGGCCTGCCGCGTTGCCTGGTGCATCGGGATTTCCAAAGCCAGAATGTGCTTATCCGCGGAGAGGAGGCATGGCTCGTGGATTACCAGGGCTTGCGCCTCGGCCGCGCCGAATACGATCTCGCCTCGTTGCTCTACGACCCCTACGTGACCCTCACGAAGTCGGAGCGCGCCTGCCTGCTGAGCTACTATGCCGGGCATCGCGGCCTGGCGCTCCAGGACGTGAGCGAAGTTTTTTACCTCTGCGCCGCCCAGCGGCTCATGCAGGCGCTCGGGGCGTATGCCAATCTCAGCCGCAACCTGGGCAAGCCGCATTACGAGCAGCACATTCCGGCTGCGGTTGCAAATCTGGCCGAAGTCTGCTCCGAAAGCCCGGGGCTGCATGAACTGCGCACTTTTTTTGCAGGTGGGCTGTGAACT
The DNA here is from genome assembly GCF_044222345.1 of Prosthecobacter sp. Lineage (GTDB taxonomy): Bacteria > Verrucomicrobiota > Verrucomicrobiia > Verrucomicrobiales > Verrucomicrobiaceae > Prosthecobacter. The sequence continues at coordinate 38,484 of NZ_JBGANL010000006.1, read as the reverse complement.
ACCGGTCAGATTTTCACCCCGGCCATGGATCGAAGGCTTTGAAACGGGTCAAAGCTGGCGCTCTTTCTGGCCGGGCTGGATGACGCAACGGGCCACGAAACTCGAAATTAACGGGGCAGGACGGAAAGCCAAATGCGAAATCGCATTGCTCTCACCTGCTGGATAGGCTCTAAATGGCACACCCCCCAAACCTGCCGCATGTCCGAAACCGCCGCCGCCACGCCGACCACCGCGCCCAGCAAGCGTCGCGTTTTCGCATCCCGTTTGTTCAGCACCCTGCTGCTGTGGTCCCTCCTTACGCTCGCTTTTTTGCAGTGGCAGAACACCTGGCTGATCATTGCCATCACGGGTTTCTTTGGTGTGGCGGGCGCTATCGAGTATTTTCGGCTTCTGCGGAATGACCCGCATGCACGCTCCTTCAATGCACTTGGCTTCGTGATCTGCATCACCTACTGGGTGGCGGTGCTCTGGTACACCACCACCCAGCACAAAGCGCCGCCCATGGAGTTTGATCTCGCGGCGCTCACCGCCAGCGTCCACGGGTCCTTCATCCTTTGCTACCGCCATCAGCTCGAAGGTGCATCCACCCTGCAGCGCATCTTCAACACTGTCTTTGGCACCGTTTACACTGTCATCTTTTTCGGTTTCATGATCCGCCTCCTGTACTTCCATAGCGATGGCAAAGGGATCACGGACATCTTCCTGGTGCTCTTTCTTATCGCTGTCACGAAGTTCAGTGACATGGGGGCTTACGTTGTCGGTGTCCTGTTTGGAAAGCACAAGATGATCCCGCACATTAGCCCGGCCAAGTCCTGGGAGGGCTTTGTGGGAGCTTTCATCGGTTCGTTTGTCGCCGCCGCGGTTGTGCTTTGGGCAGCCCCCCCTGATAAGCTTGCTCCTCTCACCTGGATGCATGGAATGATCCTCGCCCCGCTGCTCTGCGCCACGGCCGTCACGGGGGATCTGGCTGAATCCGTGCTCAAACGCTGCGTGGCCATCAAGGACAGCGGTCACGCGCTCCCCGGCATAGGCGGCATCCTGGATCTGACGGACAGCCTGCTCTTCACCGCGCCGGTGTTTTATTTTTACTTGTCCGCCATCGCACGATAAGCCAAAGCAAGCATTCGTGATGCGCAAAGTTCTCCTCCTCGGCTCCACCGGATCCATCGGCACCAGTGCCCTCAAAGTCGCGCGCGACATTCCTGAGCGCATGCAGATCGTCGGTCTGGCCGCGAACTGCAGTGTCGAGGCGCTTGTGGAACAGGTCCGCGAGACCGGCGTGAAGCAGGTGGCGCTGACCGATGCTGCTGCGGCGGCGAAAGCTCGTGCGCTGCTGCCTGCGGATGTCGTGGTGCACACAGGCACTCAGGGACTGGTCGATCTCGTGAACGAATCCGATGCCGACATGGTGCTCGTCGCCATCGTCGGTACTGCCGGCCTTGCCCCGGCGCTCGCCGCCATTGAGCGTGGCATGCATCTGGCGGTGGCCAGCAAGGAAATCCTCGTCATGGCCGGAGAAGCCGTCACCGAGGCCGCCAAGCGCAAAGGCGTGAACATCCTGCCCGTGGACAGTGAGCACAACGCCATCTTCCAGTGCCTCGAAGGCCACCGGCATAGCAGCGTCCAGCGCATCCTGCTCACCGCCAGCGGCGGCCCCTTCCGCACCCTGCCAGCGGATCAGCTTCCCGCCGTCACCGTCGCCCAGGCCCTGAAGCATCCCACCTGGACCATGGGGCGCAAGATCACGATCGACAGCGCCACCCTCTTCAACAAGGGCCTGGAAATGATCGAGGCCAAATGGCTCTTCGACGTGCCCATGGACAAGATCGAGGTCGTTGTTCACCCGCAAAGCATTGTGCACAGCATGGTCGAATTTGCCGACAACAGCGTCATCGCCCAGCTCAGCCACAGCGACATGTGCTTTCCGATCCAATACGCGGTCACCTGGCCTGACCGCGTGGCGAACAATCTCAAACCCCTCGATTTTGCCAAAGTCGGCGCGTTGCATTTCGAAGCGCCGCGTGTGGATGATTTCCCAGCGATCAACCTCGCCCGCGAGGCGGGGACTGTCGGCGGCACACTGCCTGCCGTCCTCAATGCCGCCAACGAGGTCGCCGTCGAAGCGTTTCTAAACGGTAAGATTTCATTCCCCGGCATCTGGCAGACGGTGGAGCGCGTCATGACGGCGCATCAGACGGTTGAGCATCCGGATCTTGAGGCGCTCATCGAGGCGGACGCGTGGGCGCGGCGCAAAGCGGCCGAATTGATCTGAGCAGGGGACGCTCGCAGGTTTCGAAAATCTCCTCAAAAATATCCTCGCCCCTGCGGGCGGCGTGCTACTCTCATGGCGAACCCACTGTTCGCCATGAAAACCTCTTTCAGCCTCGCGCTGCTGCCAGCCATGACGCTGGCATTTGTTGCTGCCTCTGCCATCTCTCAAGCAGCCCCGCCTAAAGGCCGTTCTGACACAAAAGCGCCGCCACCGCAGGAACTGCATGCGGACATCACCATCAATCCTGAGGAACTGGCGCCGGATTCCACCATCGAAGTCGTGTTTCCAACGGCGATGGTGGCGAAGGATCAAATTGGCAAAAGCGCGGCCACGTCTCCGCTGGTCATCCTGCCGGAACTGACCGGCACGTTTGAGTGGACCAGCACCCGCAGCGGCCAGTTCCACCTGACGCAGGCACCGAAGTTCGCCGCCAGCTACGAATTCAAACTGCGCGCCGGTTTGACCGACCTCGCCGGCAAACCTCTCGCGGCCGAAAAGCTTGATTCCGTAGAGAGCGCCCGCTTTCGCATCATCGACCAGCATCCGCGCTGGTTCGACGATGATGCGCAGAATCGAACCCCGCGTTTTCTTTTTGAGTTTAACGACAGCGTGACGCCTGCGGAAGTCGTCAAGCACATCAAGTTCGTCTCTGAGTCATCGCCGCAGCCGGTCGCTGCCAAGATCCGTCACGCCACGGGCAAGGATTTCACCCGCATGGGCACCGAGCCGCAGGCGACCTGGGCGGAGGAAATCTCCAAGGTGAAACCTTCCGTGGGGGATGATGCCGCCCGGCTCAGCGCCATCATCATTGAGCCTGAAACCCAGCTTTCCATTGGCAAATGGCGCCTCACCATTGCCGAGACCCTGAGCAACACCTCTGGAGTCAATCAAATCGCCGCGGGCGACGACATCCAGCTCGGTGAGATCAAACCGTTTGAGGTGCGTGAGGTCGAGGCGCACACGCCATTCGACAGCGACTACTACATTGATGTCGATTTCAACAAGCGCCTCCTGCCGCCGACGAATGATGAAATGACCAAGGAGATGGTCGAAGCTTTTGCGCAAAAGCTCGCGCCGTTCGTCACTATCCGGCGCACGTCACTTGGTCAAAAACTGGCGGCAGTAGTAAACAAAGACGAGGGGCCGATGACGGGGATTAAGGTCGAAATTCTCAGCCGCACGCTACGCTTCACCGGGCCATTTGAAGTGAACAAGAAGTACACCGTCTCGGTCGATATGGCGATGACTTCGGGGGACAATCTGCCGTTGCAGGCGAACTACAAAAACGATGTCACCTTCATCCCCAATCCTCCCTATCTGGCCGCTCCCACCTTCATCAATGCACAGCTTGCCAAAGGCGCTGCGAATTATGAATTCAGCGCCGCAAATGTGAAGCAGGTGCGGGTGCGGGCGAAGCGGCTCAATGGTCCCGAACTGCTCAAAGCTCTCGATCAATACCGTGCCTACCGCACCGCCTACTACGGCAACGACAAACAAAAGGCGGCTTACAAGACGCAGTCCATTGAAACCTACCCCGGTGCTCAGGTGTTTGACCGCAGCTTTCCGGTGAACAAGCCACTGGATCACAGCGAAATCCTGAAGCTGAACTGGCGGGAGGTGCTCGGCGATTTTCCTGCCGCGCCTTTGTTCATTGAACTCGAAGGCACTGCTGCAGACGGGGTCGAGCAGAAGGGGGTCGTCACCCAGACGCTTGTGCAGTTCACCGATCTGGGCATCATGCAAAAGAGCAATGGTCGCGAGTCGATGATCTTCGTGACTTCGCTGGAAACTGGCAAGCCTGTGCCTGGCGTGCGTCTCACCCTTGTCGACACCGATTTAAAGCTCATTGGCTACGGTGATACGGATGCCAGCGGCATCGCCACCGCTCCGGGCGCCACACCTGCATTCGTGCTTGCAGAAAAGAACGGGGATTGCGCCGTCATCGAGTGCAACGACGGTGGCATCTCCATTCCGTACGACATCTCGCAGGCCTATGAAAACGTCTGGCAGCCGCAGCGGCGCACTTTTGTTTTTTCCGACCGCCCGCTCTACAAGCCCGGTGACACAGCTCATTTCAAGGCGCACACACGTCTGCTCATTGGCGACGATCTCAGCCTCGATCAAGCACCCGCGCAGGGCCGTCTGGTGATCCGCGATCCGCGTTACCGCATCGTGATTGACAAACCTGTCACCTTCACCGCCAGCGGTGCCTGGGCGGATGATCTTGTGCTGCCAACCGGCCCAGCCGGCTGGTATGACCTTTCGATCAATCTCAAAGCGGCCAATCCCAACAGCCAGAGCAATGACGGTGGCGGCATGACCTTTCGCATTGACGACTACAAGCCGAACACCTTTGAGGTGAAACTCGACACGAAAGCCATCAAGTATCAGCCTGATCGCATTCACGTGCCGCTCAGTGCGAACTACTACATGGGCAAGGCGCTCTCCGTCGCGAAGGTGCAGTGGAGCGCGAACTCTCAGCGTGATTACGAAGCGCCCGAGGCGTACAGCCGGTATCATTTTGGCGAAGCACCTTTGTGGTCGCATTATGCCCAGGACCGCGATGCTGACGGCGACTATGCAGGGCATGAAAATGACGACGTGGAGAACGAGTGGTTCGTGAATGGCAATCTCTTCCTGGCCGAAGACGGCACAGCCACGCTTGAAATGCCGCAGCCGCCGCCAGATCGGGCTGCGTTGCCACAGCGCGTGCGGGTGAATGCTGAAGTCACCGACATCAACGAGCAGACCATCAGCTCCGCCGCTGACTTCGAAGTGCCCGGTGCAAATTTCCTGCTGGGCCTCAAAGGTCCTGATTATTTCGGCAGCGCTGGCAAGGCGTTGCAACTTGAAGTCGTCGCAATTGATTCCAAGGGCGCTCCTGCCGCAGGCTCTGTGCATGTCGATTTCAAAGTCGAACGTCAGGAATATCATACGCTTAAAATCGCCACTGCTGGCGGCGGATCGACGACCAAGGACCAGGTCATCCTACGTGAGGAGCTAAAGCAGAGTCTCGATTTGAAAGCCGCCACCGCAGGTTCGGCTCCTGCAGCCACTATTTCTTTCACTCCTGCAAGCGGCGGTGTGTATTTCGTCACCGCAGAGTCCGTGGATGCCAAAGGCACGAAGGTGCTCTCCCGCATGCCGTTCTATGCAGTCGGAGGCAAAGAATTCCCATGGGCGATGGAAGACGGCAACCGCATGAACCTTCAGCCGGAGAAAACCAAACTCAAGCCCGGTGAGGATGCGGTCATCGTGGTCAAGACGCCCATCGCAGGCACTGCCCTCGTCACCGTGGAGCGCAACAAGCTGCATCGCCAGTTTGTGACCGAACTGACGCTCGAAAATCCGATCATCCGCGTGCCGCTCGGTGAAGACGAGTTTCCCAATGTTTTCGTCTCCGTCATCGTCATCCGTGGCTCTGCCTCCAGCACCAAGCAGCACAAGATGCCTGAGTATCGTGTCGGATACTGTGCGCTTACGGTTGAGTCGGATGCGAAGGAATTGAAACTCGCGGTGAAGCCGGATCATGATGAAGTGCGTCCTGCGGAAGAGGTGAAAATCACCACGACGATCACCGATGCCAAAGGCACCGCTGTCTCAGGAGCGGACGTGACGCTCTATGCCGTGGATGAAGGCGTGCTCAGTCTCATGAAACATGAGACTCCAGACCCCTCCGCGTATTTTCATGCCGAGCTGCCGCTCGCCATCGACAGCTTCACCTCCTTTGACAATCTGTTGTCTGAAGAAGCCTCCGCACGTGACCGCGGGAACAAAGGCTTCGTCGTCGGTGGTGGTGATGGCGATGGCAACGGACCGAACGCGAACATTCGCAAAAACTTCATCGTTACACCGCTGTGGCTTGCCTCCGGCACTACAGATGCGCAGGGCAGGCTGACTGCCAGCGTCACTGCACCGGACAATCTCACGCGTTATCGCATCATGGCCGTCGCCGCGCAGGGCGTGGATCGTTTCGGCAGCGGTGAATCTGCCTTCAAGATCAACAAGCCGCTCATGATTGAGCCCGCCGTGCCCCGCTTCGCCCGTCTTGGCGATGAGTTCCTCGTCAAGGCAGTCGTGCACAACACCACTCCCAATGCCGGTGCTGTGGAAGTCACGCTCGAACTCGATGCCACGGCAAGCTTCATTCAGGAGAAACGAGATTTCGTTCCTGCCGCGCTGAAGGCTGATGTCGGAGGCAGCGCCAAGCAGCAGAAGATCATCCTGCAAATCAAAGCCGGTGAGACCGCCGCCACCGCTTTCCCGGTTCAGTTCGTGCAACTGGGCACGGCAAAATGGAAATGGACTGCTCGCGGTGTGAACTGGCCTGCCGCCGCCAGCGATGGCACCGAATCCACCTTTGAAGTCAATCACCCTGTCCCAGAGCTCCGCTACGTGAGCTACACGCGCCTCAAGGCCGATGCACCCAACGAAAATCTCATCAAGGATGTGAACCCCGCACTGCTTGAAGGCGAAGGCTCCCTCTCACTCGGCATCAGCAACAGCCGCCTCTTTGAGGCCCGCGATGCGCTGGATTACCTCCTCCACTATCCCTACGGTTGCGTCGAGCAGACCACCTCCGCCACCATGCCCTGGCTCGCCCTCGGCAAATACGAACCGCTGTTCCCCGAGCAACTCGGTGGCGGCAAGGCCAGGCAGGTCGTGCAGGCCGGCGTGGACAAGCTCCTGCAAATGACCACGGATGAAGGTGGCCTCGCTTATTGGCCCGGCGGCACCGAGTCCAGCTTCTGGGGCAGTGCTTATGGCGGCATGATGTTGCTGCGCGCGCGTGATCAAGGCGCGTCCGTCCCTGAAGACACCATCAACAAACTCGTCGAGTTCCTCTCGAAGAAACTGCGGGGGCTCGATGAGGAAAAAGACCTCTACAACATCACCGATTCTGCTCTGGCTCTCTACACCCTATCAAAGGCTGGCAAGCCTGAGCCTGCTTATCAGAACCTGCTTTTCGGTCGGCGCGAACACCTGCCTGAAATCGCCAGACTCTACCTCGCTCTTTCGATGTGCCTGAGCAACGCGCCCGAGCAGCAGATCAAAGACACCCTCGGCTGGAAACCGGCTGAGCATCCCGCTGCTGCGAAGGCTGACAGCAAATCCAAGACAGACAGCAAGAGCAAGGTCGCTGCCGCCAAATCCAAAACGAAAGCGAAGGCCAAGGCGACGCCCGCGCCAGCACCTCGCCCAGTCGTCTGGAGCCACTGGGCTGGCAACGGCGCAAACAAGGCGCTGCGTTTGATCTGTTACACGCATCTCGGCCTCACGGAAGAAGCGGAGAATCTGGCCGTGTCGATCCTGCAGTCCCGCAACGGTCGTGGGGAATGGGGCAACACCTTCACCAATGCCTGGACTCTCACGGCCCTGGCCGCCTACGAGCGCAGCTTGAAGAAAGTCGGCGAACCGCTTGCCGCGACGGGGCATTGGGACACGCAGGCCATCCCGCTTAGTCTCGCCGCCGGGTTCTCCAGCACGCATATGAACTTTGCGCTCAATCCAGCTCTCAGTGCCAAGCCGTTGAGCGTCGAACTCCCTGCCGGTCGCGAGATCTACGGTCGCATCGAAGCCCGCAGTTTCCCACCCCAGCGTGATTTCGCCGGTGAAAACAAGGGCTACGCCATCGAACGCAGTTATGAAGAGCTGAACATGGACGGCTCCACCTCTGGAACTGATGACCTCCGCGTCGGAGACATGGTCGTCGTCACACTCAAGATCGAGATTGGCGGCGGTGATCGCTACCTTGCCATCGACGATGCTTTGCCTGCCGTTTTCGAAGCCATCAATCCTGAGTTCGGCACCCAAAGCGAGCGTGAAGGCGAACAACTCCCCGACGGCACCCAGGCTTGGTTCTGCGACCACCGCGAAATCCGCACAGACCGCGCCTTGTTCTTCACAGACTTCGCTCCTGCAAAGGGCAGGTTTAGCCTCCAATACCTCGCCCGTGTCATCGCAGAAGGCGACACCACCGCTCCTCCCGCCCGTATCGAAGCCATGTATCAACCTGACAAATACGGCCTCAGCCCAACCCAGCGCGTCCGCACGCTGCCTTCAGGAAATACGAAAGTAGCTGAAGTGAAGTGAGACAGATGAGTTCGTCCCGCGTAATCGTTTTCGATGCCAGTATCTGACGCTGAATCTATTTCTCAAATCCGCGCTTCATTCCCGGAGCAGGGCTTCTTTGCTGAAAAGGAATGGGTGCTCTCTCCTGAGGCATTCGCATTGGATGCAGCCACGGTCACGATGATCCGCAATCTGGGGCCGGCACTGCGCGCCTTTCAGCGGGCATGCAATCGGCTGTACTTTGATGAAGCACACTCCTGGGTGGCGAATCTGCTGGATCAGGGCAAGCCGCAGCGCGTGCTGGATCTTGGGCGGAATCCGCGCTGGCATGAAGACCTGCCACGCGTGCTGCGACCGGATCTGGTGCTCACAGAAACCGGCGTCACCATCTCGGAGCTGGACTCACTGCCCGGTGGCATCGGTTTGACCGCATGGCTGAATGAAACCTATGCCGCACTGGATCAAAACGTGATCGGCGGAGCCACTGGAATGAGCGAGGCATTTGCCGCCGCTTTTCCGAGTGAGGACATCCTGATCTCGCGTGAATCCGGCGACTACCTCCCGGAAATGAGCTGGCTTGCAGAAAAGCTTGGTCGCCGCGTGCTGCGCCCCTGGGAGGTACAGCCCTACGAACTCAATGGCGCGGCGATTTACCGTTTCTTCGAACTGTTTGATCTCGCCAACGTTGAGAACGCCGATGTGATGCTGCGCATGGCGGAGCGCGGCGAGCTGAGTTTTACGCCACCCATCAAAGCTTTCCTCGAAGAGAAACTCTGGCTCGCCCTGTTCTGGTCTCCTGCCTTGGCGGACTTTTGGAACCGTGAACTGCAGGCCGAACACCGCGAACTGTTGGAGCAATGCATCCCCATGGGCTGGGTCGTCGATCCGGTGCCACTGCCTCCCTTCGCCGTCTGGCCAAAGCTCGACATCCAGAGCTGGCACGAAATGAAATCCTTCGGGGGCAAACTGCGGCAGTTGGTGTTGAAAATCAGTGGGTTCTCCGAGCGCGGCTGGGGTTCGCGCGGCGTGTTCATCGGCCACGATTTGTCTCAGGAGCAGTGGGCTTCCGCCATTGATGAAGCACTGGCCAGTTTCCCCACCAATCCCTTCGTGCTGCAGGAGTTTCATCGCGCCAGAGTCGTCACCCATCCGGCTTGGGATGAGGAAAAGCAGACCACGCGCGCCATGCAGAGCCGGGTGCGGCTGTGCCCGTATTATTTTGCCACATCGGATGAAGACAATGATCCCACCCTCGGCGGCGTTTTGGCCACAGTTTGTCCATCCGACAAAAAAATCCTCCACGGCATGCGTGATGCGATGATGCTGCCTTGCGTTGCGCGGTGAGTTCCGCTCCATTAGCGACACCATGAAGCTCTTACCAGCCCTTCTGTTTGTCTCGACGTCTCTCTTCGCCGCTGACCCCATCGTTGTGAAACTCTGGCCCGGTGGTGCACCGGAGCAGCCCGGCGTGAAGATTGAGGCTGAAAAAGAGATCCCGAAGAAGTCAGCGGACGATGTGCTGCGCATCACCAACGTGACGGACCCCATGATCACCGTCTACAAACCGGAAAAACCCAACGGCACCGCAGTTTTGGTCTGCCCCGGCGGTGGCTACGGCATTCTCGCCTATGAGCATGAAGGCTCCCAGGTCTGTGACTTTCTCAATCAACACGGCGTGACCGGCATTCTGCTCAAATATCGGGTGCCCAAGCGCGATCCCAAAGATCCGGGCCGCGAGGCCCTGCAGGATGCTCAGCGTGCCATGGGCATCATTCGTCACCACGCCACAGAGTGGGGTCTCAAGGCAGACCGCATCGGCATTCTCGGCTTTTCTGCCGGCGGCCATTTGACGGTGATGACCTCTCTGCACGCAAACGCACGCACCTACACCACCGACCCTGCGCTGGATGTCGAGGACGCGACCCCAAGCTTCGCCATTCCGGTTTATCCGGCCTACCTCGTCAGCAAGGAGGACATCACGCATCTTCTGCCAGGTTTTGAAGTCACCGCCAAGTCGCCGCCGATGTGCTTCATTCACGCAAATGACGATCCGTGGCCGGCCAGCGCGAGCGCATTGCTCTATCTTGAGTACAAGAAGCTCAACATTCCCTGTGAGCTGCACATTTACGCCAAGGGAGGCCACGGTTTCGGCATGCGCAAAAGCGGCGGGCCCGTAAACGAGTGGCCAAACCGTGTCGCAGAGTGGATGAAGTCGATGGGATACATTCCGTAATCCCCTCATCTATGTGGTGGCTTGTGCCCTGAATCGGACTACAATGAGAGTGTGCCTGCATGAAGACACGCAAAGCCCGAACCCAAGCGCCTCCGCCTGCAGCAAATGAACTGCTGTCGCAAGATTCCTGCCGCACGGTGGTGGAGGATCTGACGGAGATTATTTGCCGCTTTCTCCCGGATGGCACCCTCACCTATGTCAACGAAGTTTACTGCCGCTTCTTTGGCAGGACACTTGAGGAACTGATCGGTCGGCGATGGCAGCCAAGCGCAGTGGCCGAGGACGTGTTGCTGATCGAGGGGCGGCTGCGGCTGCTTTCGCCGAAGAGTCCGGTCGTCACCATAGAGAACCGAGTTTATGACGGCAAAGGACGTGTGCGGTGGATGGAGTTCGTCAATCGTGCTTTCTTTGATGATCAGGGGCTGCTGAAGGAGATGCAGTCGGTCGGTCGGGACATCACGAAGCGTGTGCTGGCGGAGCAGCGGCTGCAGGAAGGCGAGCAGCGCTGGAAATTCGCCCTCGAAAGCTCAGGGTTTGGTGTCTGGGATTGGGATCTTACACGTAATACAATCTTCCGATCCAGTCAGTTTAAGGTGATGCTTGGCTACAGTGGAGATGAGCCAATCCCAGATGCAGCACTCGGTTGGCAGGGAATGGTGCATCCCGAGGATTTGCCTGGAACCGAACTGGCGGTGAATGATCATCTGCTGCAGCGGGCCGATGACTTCGCCCGGGAGTTTCGCATGCGTTGCAAGGATGGCTCATGGAAATGGGTGATGGGTCGGGGCAAGGTTATTCGCCGGGATGATCGGAAGCGAGCCTTGCGCATGACGGGCACGCTGGAAGACATCTCCCGCCGCAAGGCTGCCGAGGAACGCGAGGAGCATAATTTGCAGTTGATCGTGAAGGGGGCTCCATGCACCGCCGTTCTGGAGGCCATCGTACGCAGCGTTGAGGCGGGGCATCCCGGCATGCGCTGCAGTGTGATGCTCGCTGATGAAACCGGCACGAGGTTGCGTTTGCAGGCCGCCCCCAATCTGCCCGAGTATGTCAAAAAGGCACTGGATGGAATACCCATTGCTCCTGACCTCGGCATCTGTGGTGCGGCCACCTTCAGCGGCAAAAGGGTGATTTGTGCGGATGTGCTGGCTGATCCACGACTGGAGACATTTCACAAACTGGCGGAGAAGGCCAGGCTGCTAGCTTGTTGGTCGGAGCCGGTGGTGAGTGGTACCGGGCAGGTGCTCGGGGCCTTCGCCTGCTACCGCCGTGAGATTCACACGCCGGACCAGTTGGAAATTCAGGCAATCGCCGCTGCCGCACGTCTTGCCGCGCTGACCATTGAACGTGAAGAACGCAAGCTGGCGCTGCAAGTCAGCGAGGAGCGCTATGCACGCGCCATGCGTGCCACGACAGACGGCCTGTGGGAGTGGAACATCCTGACGGGGGAAACCTATCTCTCACCGCGCTGGAAGCAGATGCTTGGATTTACAGAAGCCGATCAACTGGGCAAGGACCAGGAGTCGTTCATGTCCCGGCTGCACCCAGAGGACTGGCCAAGGGTTCAAGCGGCACGAAAAGCGCACTTTGAACATCGTGTGCCTTATCAGGTGGAACTGCGCTTGTGCAACAAGAGAGGCGAATACCGCTGGTTTCTTACCCGGGGGGAGGCCGATTGGAATGAGCAGGGAGAAGCGGTGCGCATGACCGGCACCATCTCAGACATCGCAGACCGCAAGCAGGCGGAGCATGCGCTGCAGGCCAGCGAGCAGCGGTTTCGCGCCGTGTTTGAACAGGCAGCAGTTGGAGTCGCTGAAATGGACACCACCACGGGACGTTTTCTCAGCGTGAACCAGCGCATTTGTGAGATCAATCAACGCTCACGTGAGGAGATGCTGAAACTGACCTTCAGTGATCTGACCTTGCCGGAGGATTTGCCGAAATCATTGCAGCACATGGAGGAATTGAAGGCAGGAAAGATCCGCAGCTACAATCTTGAGAAGCGCAATTTGCTGCCAGACGGCACCCTGAAGTGGGTGAATCTGACCGTTGCACCGATGTGGCTTCCCGGCGAGCCCGCCTTGCGCCATGTTGCCGTTGTTGAAGACATCACCGAGCGCAAACGTGTGGAGCTCGATTATCGCCGTGAGCTGGCCTACAATCAGGCGCTCGTGGGCCACACCTCCGCCTTCATCGTGGTGCTGGATCTGGCCGGACGCTTCGTGCATGCCAATGCGTCCTTCAGCGACACCATGGGATACAACCAGAAGCAGGTGATCGGTAAAACTCCCTGGGAGATCGGTCTCATGGATGCCGCGGAGACAGCGCTCTCCAAGGAGCGCTTCGCACGTCTGCTGCGGGGGGAGAAGAATCCGCCCACCGATTCAAGGCTGAGGACGAAGGATGGGGAGTGGCGCAGCGTCGAACTGCGCAGCACCACCACCTGCAAACCGGACGGCACCGTGGACCGCATCGTGGTCACGGGCACGGATATGACGGAACGCAATCGTCTGCAGCAGGAGGTGTTGCGGGTGGTGGAGCAGGAGCAGGCGCGTGTAGGGCATGACCTTCATGATGGTGTGGGCCAGACCATGACGGGAATTGTCTCATTGCTGGAGGCATTGGAGGCAGACCTGGATGGTGAGCCCCGGCAGCAGGCGCAGCGCATTCATGAACTCCTGCGCCAGTCCGTTTCCGAAGTCCGCCGCATGTCACACGGTCTCTCTCCCACCAGCGTGAAGTACCGCGGCCTCGTCGGCGCGCTGCAACTGCTGGCCGAAACCGTGCGCACCAACTTCCGCACGCCCTGCCAATGTGAGGTGGACGCCAGCATCGCGATTCAAAACAACGACATTGAAGCTCATCTATTCCGCATCGCACAGGAGGCTGTCAACAACGCCTTGCGTCATGGCAAGCCCTCGAAAGTGAAGCTGTCCCTCCAACACGTGAGTCAGACTGAGTGCGAGCTGCGAATCGAAGACGACGGCGCCGGATTGAAAAAGACCAAGGGCGGACAGCACAACGGCATCGGTGTGAGGGTGATGGATTACCGCGCCAACCTCATCGGAGCGCGGCTGACGATCAAGGCCAAGCCCCGGCGGGGAGTCGTCGTGACCTGCCGCTTTCCCTACGAGCCAGGCAAGAAGAAGCGGTGATGCTGATTCGTGCGCGAACAGCAGTGCGAAGCCGCTACAAAAACAGGCACGCGAGTTGAGTCTGCGTGCCTGTTTCGTGATGAGCGTGGGAAACTGACTGGATCAGTGCTTCAGCAGCCACTCAGTCGAGCGCGGATTGAAGTCACCCAGCTGTTCCCAGTGGAAGGCGTGGCCGGCATTGTCGTAGAGGTGCAGTTCCGCGCCGGGAATGGCGGCGGCGACTTCCTTGCCCATCCACTGAGGGGTGAAGGTGTCGTCCTTGCCGCCGATGACGAGCGTGGGGCACTTCACGTTTTTGAGTTCGTTGAGGGTGTTGTGCGTCATGGCGGCGGCACTTTGCGCTTCGGTGGCGTGCAGGGGCTGTGGCGCAGCATTGGTGGCAGCGTCTTTGAGTCCCTGCTGCATGTTGTTCCAGCAGTCGTCGTTGTCGAACCAGGGCTTGGTGAAGATGAGCATCTGAATCCACTGCATGAAGTCTTCGGGACGCATGGTCGCTTTTGCCTTCATGAGATGCTGCCAGGTGTAGAGGCCGAAGCGGTCCTGCCTGGCCCAGGTGCACATGAGGATCATGCTCTTCACCTTCTCGGGGTGGCGCAGGGCGAGCTGCTGGGCAATGACTGAGCCGAGCGAGCAGCCCACGACACGGGCCTGCTTGATGCCGAGCTTGTCCATGAGACCTGCGTAGTCGTCTGCCATCATGGCCGTGGTATAGGGGCCGGCGGGCTTGTCGGTTTCGCCCACGCCGCGGTTGTCACCGAGGATGCAGCGGAAGTGCTTTTCCCATGCCTGGGCATGCGCGTCCCACACGCCGCCGGGGGCGGTGACTCCCATGATGCAGACGAGCGGTTCGCCGCTGCCGCGTTCTTGGTAAAACATCTTGATTCCGTTGGTTTCGACGTGGGGCATAAGTGTGAAGTTGTCGGTTGGATGGTTCGCTGTTCGCAGGTCAGACCGCGAACGGCAAACTGTGAACAGAGATCGGTGAAAGCAACAAGCAAAAATCACCTGCTGCCGCACGAACTTCGCGCATAGTGGGCCCACGCCATGCCTGAAGCTCCAACCGAAACACCGCAACCCTCCGTTCCGCCCTGGGAAACGAAAGTTCCGATCACGCGACGCAGCCTGTCGCGAAAGCTGGCTTTCTGGTCAGTGACTGGCTCTTTGGTGCTGGCGATGGTCTACGCCTTGCAGCCGCGGGCGGTGGAAGTTGAGACCGGAGTGGTTCACCAAGGGCCGCTGACGGTGTATGTCTCCGAGGAAGGCAAGACGCGAATCCGCAACCGCCACATCGTCGCCGCACCAGTGGCGGGCAGCATGCAGCGCGTGACTTTGAAGGCGGGAGATACGGTAAAGGCGGGGGAAACAGTGCTCACCCGCATCGAGCCTGCTCTCTCGCCGCTGCTGGACGCGCGTGCGCGATCCCAGGCGCAGGCTCGTGTCGATGCGGCGACTGCCACCCGCAGCCGGGCCAACGAAGACATTGAGATGTCACGCACCGGCCTGAAATATGCGCAGGCGAACTGGGACCGTATCAAGAACAACACGGACAAGGGAACCGTCAGCGCCACCGACCGCGATACTTTTGAGCGTGAGGCAGAAATGAAAATGCGGGAAGTTCGTTCGGCGGAGTTTGCCCTCCAAGTGGCTGATTTTGAACTGGTGCAGGCCAAGGCGGCTCTGCAGCAGATCGACAAACCGAGTGCAGGCGGTGCATTCATCGAAGTGCGTGCTCCGGTCAGCGGCGTTGTGTTGCGGGTGCAGCAGGAGAGCGCGACGATCGTGGCGCCGGGGGCACCCATTTTGGAAATCGGTGACCCCACGGATTTGGAGATCGAGGCAGAAATCCTCTCACGCGATGCAGTGACGATCAAGCCGGGGGCGCTCGTCACGGTGGAGCAGTGGGGGGGGGATGAGCCGGCCAAAGCCCGCGTGCGCCGTGTGGAACCTGCGGCATTCACCAAGGTGTCCGCACTGGGTGTGGAAGAGCAGCGGGTCCTTGTCCTGAGTGATTTTACAGAGCAGACACCTGCATTGAAAGCACTGGGAGACCGCTACCGCGTGGAAGTGCGTGTGGCCGTATGGCACAGCGATGACACACTGCTGGTGCCGGCGGGAGCATTGTTCCGCGAAGGCAGCGAATGGAAGACATTTTTTTTTGATGCCGGCAGCGCCAGGGCTGTGGTGGTCAAAGCTGGGCGCACGGATGGTAAACTTACACAGGTCTTGGCAGGTCTCAAAAAGGGGGACGAAGTGCTGATGCACCCGCCGGACACCGTGCGCGATGGCACCAGCGTGGTGAAGCGCACGGAGGTGAAATAAAAAAGCGGCCTCTTTCGAGGCCGCCTTGGAAGTGCTGACAGGCTGTTTTTTAGACTTTCCAGCCGGCGCGGTATTCGCGGGTGAGCCACTTGGCGTCACCGCCACTCACGAAGGTGTGCTCGGTGGGATTCCACTTGATGTTGGCGCCGTACCAGTAGCCGAAGTTCATGAGGTGGCAGGCGATGGCGCTGCTGGCTCCCACGCCGGCGTGACAGATGGGCTGCTTGCGGCTTTTCATGCAGGCGACGAAGTCGGCGATCTGATCCTTGCTCTCGTAGAGTGAGACCTTCTTGTCCTTGAGGAAGTCACGTTCGGCGAGGGCGACTTCGCGATCGACGGAAGTGCCTGCGGATTGATCTTTGCCGTGGAAGGCGTGGACTTCTTTACCGCCGAGGCTGAGGGCAAATTTGCCGCGTCCGACGTTCACCTCGCCCTCGGTGCCGTGGAAGGTGCAGCCGTGGCTGCCTTCTGCGTGAGAGAGCACCGCACCGCTGGCGTAGATGAGCTGCGCACCGCGCTTGGCGTTTTGGTAATCGGCCGGCGCTTTGACCTCAACAGGACCGTTTTCATCCATGCCAAGGCCCCACTGAGCGATGTCGATGTGATGCGCGCCCCAGTCGGTGATCATCCCACCGCCAAATTCGCGGGTCTTGCGCCAGTTGGGGAAGGTTGTGCTTTCGCCAATGGGGCAGAGCTCGTGGTTGAAGGGCACGAGCGGAGCCGGGCCGCACCACATGTCCCAGTCGAGGCCTGCGGGCTTCGCTTCTTCGGGGTAGGCGTTCGGCTTGGCGGGATCGCCGATAGTGATTGTGACGCGCTCGACCTTGCCGATGACTCCGTTGCGCACGAGTTCGCAGGCGATGCGGAATTCCTTGCTGGAGCGCTGCATGGAGCCGGTCTGGAGCACGCGGTTGTGCTGTTTGACGGTTTCGACGACGGAGACTGCTTCGTGAATGTTATGCGTGAGCGGCTTCTCACAGTAAACGTCCTTGCCGTGGCTGAGGGCGCTGTTGGTGATGATGGCGTGCCAGTGGTCCGGTGTGGCGATGCACACGGCGTCGATATCGGTGCGCTCGGTGATCTTGCGGAAGTCGCCAGTGGTCTCGCAGGGCTTGGCGCTGCCGCCCTTCTTCGCGTAGTGGTCATCGACCTTCTTTTTGTAAAGATCGCGGCGTACGTCATACACGTCGCAGACGGCGACGACCTCGATGTCAGGATACTGGAGGAATTTGTTGATAAGGCCGCCCATCTGCTTTCCGAGGCCGATGAAGCCCATGCGGATCTTGCCGTTGGCCGATTGGGACCAGAGGCGTGCAGGTAGAATGAAGGGCGCTGCCACCGAGGCGGCGGCCAATTTGGCGAACTGACGGCGTGAGGATGCGGTTTGCATGGTTGGTGTTGGGTGGAATTTGAGGGTGGAGCATAACAGTCGATTTGCCAAGTCTCTTGCACTCGGGGTCGGCGTGGGTATTCGGCAGGATGGATTTTTCAAAACAGCGTCTTGGGCAGTTGATCATCGTTTCGGGGCCGTCGGGCACCGGCAAAACGACGCTGGCGCGGAAGGTGTGCGATCGCGGCGAGGCGGTCTTTTCCGTTTCCTGCACCACACGTGCCCCCAGGGCGGGTGAAGTGGACGGGAAGGACTATTATTTCCTGACCGAGTCTGATTTTCTGGCGCGGGTGGAGCGAGGGGAGCTGTTTGAATACGCCCGGGTGCATGGCCGGCTCTATGGCACGCTCAAGAGCTACGTGTATGAGAACCTTCAACGCGGGGTGGATGTGATCATGGACATCGACGTGCAGGGAGCGATGCAGGTGCGCGCCTGCGAGGACGAACTGGTGAAGCGCTGCCTGCTGGAGATTTTCGTGCTGCCGCCGAGCTTGGAGGAGTTGCGCAACCGCCTCTCTGGCCGTGCCACGGAGGACGCGGCGGCGTTTGAACTGCGCATGCAGAACGCTGCAGCAGAGATGGAGCACTGGCGCAAATATGGCTACGTGCTCGTCAGTGGTACGCGGGAAAATGATGCACGACGGTTTGATGCCATCCTTGAAGCCGGGCGGATGCGGACCAGCCTGTGGTGATCATGACGGGATGCCGGCGTCTCTGAGGGCAGGGAACTGACTGCGCCAGTCGCGGAGGACGGCTGGATCAATCTGAGTACTGATGACACGTTCCTGCTCGGCGGCGTCAGCGATGATGAGACCGTGGGGATCGACAACGAGGCTGCGTCCCGTGTAGGTAAACTCAGGATCGGTGCCGCAACGGTTGACGCCGACGACGTAGGCGAGGTTTTCGATGGCGCGTGCCTGAAGAAGCGTGATCCAGTGTTGGATGCGTTTCACCGGCCAGGCGGCGATGAAGACCAGCACCTCGGCTCCGGCGCGGATGGCACTGCGCGCGAGTTCGGGAAAACGAAGATCATAGCAGATGAGCGGAGCGATGCGCAGGCCCTGCCATTCAAAGAGGCTGACTTCGGTGCCTGCAAGGTGGGCCCGGTCTTCGCCACCCAGGCTGAAGGGGTGATTTTTGGTATAGCGGGCAAGGACGCTGCCGTCCGGGGCGATAGCGAGTGCTTGGTTCATGCCTCGCCCCTCATCGGAGGAGGTCACCACTCCACCGATGACGCAGCTTTGGTATTGCGCGGCCATTTCGCGGAGGAATTGCTCAGTGGGGCCATTCGTTGGCTCGGCGGTGGCTGAGAGGTTCATGCTGAAGCCGGTGGAGAAGGTCTCCGGCAGGATGATGAGCGATCCGGGCTGCGGACAGGCACTGGCGATCAACTGGCGCGCCTTGGTGTGATTGGCAGCGCGGTCTTCCCAGACGGAATTGATTTGGACGAGGTGGACATTCATAGGCGTTCTTTGCGGGCACCTGGACGGAGACGATCAGTGGATTCCGAATTGCTACGGGCGCGAACGCCGATGAAGCCGCTGGCAGAAAGAATGGTAAGACCGCAGACGATGGCGAAAGTGTCAAACGACATGACCTTGATCATGGCGAAAGCCAGGGAAGGGGCAATGAGGCCGCGCACGCCGGTGAGAAAGGTGTGCACGCTCATGTACTCGGCGACGGCATGTTTGTCAGCAAGCTTGGTGACCCAGAGCGCCCAGGTGACATTTCCTCCCGCATTGGCCATGCCCCACAAGGCCATGCCGAAGGTCCACCAGAAGAGGCTGTGTCCAAGGAAGAAACACAGGATGCCAGCAGCAAAGAAGACGTTCAGCACTGCACGCACAGTGAAGAGGTGAAAGCGATCATATACCAGCCCCCAGGGGTAAGAAAAGACGACGCGGGCCAGCACCGGAACCACCCCGGTGATCCAGGCGACATTGAATTCGCTCAGGTTGATGCCGTGGCGCGGATTGGCAAGGTATTCGACGAACAGGCATGCGGCAGCGAGATTGCCAATGCCCATCATCATCCAGGAGATGAGCAGCGTGCGGAAATCGCGGTCCTCACGCACCCAGCGCATGGAGCTCCAGAGGCTGGTGCTGGAATTTTCCGGCGCTTCCCACGCTGTGACTGGCAGACCATAGGTCCAAAAGCCTGAAATGAAGCTGCTGGCGGCGAAGGACCACAACAGCCAGGTATAGTTCTCAATGTCCCATCCGAGAAGTTTGCCGCCCACAAAGCCGAAGCACACGGCTGCCGCCGCCCGTGTGACCCCAGTGACCGCATAGAGCTTGCCTCGCTTGTCGGCAGGGTAATTGATGCGGTAGATCTGCGTCATCAAAGGGATCTGCATGGTCAGGCAGAACAGGCCCAGGCTCAGACCGCCAATGTAGAGAACAGGGCTGTGTGGAAACGCCGCAGAAACGGCCATGCAGCCACCGCCCAGCAACTGCACTTTTGCGGCTGTGCGCGCGATCGTGCTTTTGGCCCGCAGCAGAAGTGGAACCACAAACAAGCTGGCCACCATGCCACCACTGGTGGCGCTGAGAAAGACGGACTTCGCCACATCGCCCATGTGAAACACCCTCACGGCGATGAGCATGCCAAAGGTGGCGGTCAGGGTGTCGATGACCCCTGAGGGGATCGAGCGCCACAGTTCGTTGCGCAAGGTCCGGGAGGTGATGGCATCGGCTTCATTCACGCGGGCTATTCGCATGAACAACGATGCGCGTCCAGCACAGAGGCTGGACGCTCATCAGACCAGAGATCGCAAACAGCCAAGGCGCTGCGCACCTCGCTCCCGCATCACGCGGCTTTCTTGGATTTCTTGGCAGCAGGGGCCTTGGCAGCAGGAGCCTTGGCTGCAGGAGCCTTCTCAGCGGTCTTCTTGACCGGTTTTGGAGCTGGCGTCGGGGCCACAGTCATCCATTCCTGGTAGTGAACCCAGCTGTCACTGCCTTCATCGCGGAGGTAATCAGTTTCAGTGAGGATCCCGCGCTTTTGGAAATCGAGGATTTCTTTTTTGGCGAAGGGGCCGAATTCAACGAAGGCGCGGCTGAGGTAGACGAGGTCTTTCATGGTATGTTTTTATTGGTATTTAGGTTTTGGGGAACTGGGCCGTAACATCACATGAGCTGTGGAACAAGCAGCAATCTTGCCACAGTTCCACAATAAATGGGGCAGGCCAATCCAAGGGTAATTTTTGCTTTATTGAAGGCATGTCTGCTTGCGACACCCATCACTGACCTCTAGTTTATATGACAATTAATGATTATTTGCCTCGAATCATCCATCCTCGGCGGGTACCTTTCCAACGAAGTACCAGGCTTGGTTACGGGCATGTTTCATCTTGCAGGTCAGAATCAGTCCGTTCGAGTAGAATTAGTGGGTAATTTCCTGCGCGATATTGCCGGCTGCCGGGTTGATTTTCATAATCCGCTTCCTAATGCCAATGAGGACCATGTGGATGCCATCTCGGCCATGCAGCATGGATACAGCGGTTTGATGACAGCCTCCTCCCGCGTGTTGAAACTCCCACGCCGAAGATCTCAATCTGGGACAGTCTGTACTTTGCCTGAGCCGCCCGGGCTGAAAAACCTGCTTTTCTTTGAGTGGTTCAATCAGGATCACCAGCGCATTCTGATTCAGTCCTGGCATTTGCAGATGCGTGTCTCGTCGCCACGCTGGCAACTGACTAAGGAGGAGGAGGCCGCCTTGTTGCGACAGAACCGTGCCCGGCGGAAGCATTTCCTGCTTGGTACCAGCCGCAATTCAAAATCCGTCGATGCTTTGCACAGCCCCGGTTTTGACGACCCTTTTCAGCCTGCCAAACCAGGCAGTGATCCTTTCGCCTCAATCAAGCGTGATCCCGTGCCGCCCCGTCAAACACCCGGCAAAGCGCAGGGGAGCAGTGATCTAAATCCTGTGGCGCGCTCTGCTGCCCTGGCCAAGGAACTGCGACGCTTTCAAAGCTTGCTCGTCTTCAATGAGGAGGTGCGCACCCGCCCGGCGGTCCTGCGTCTGCTTTCCACGGTGGCGGATCTGGCCGCGCATCTCATCCATGTCCTGCGTCAGTTTGCCCAGTCGGAAAAAGATCAATGGCAGTTTTTGGTGGTCGATCTTGAACAAAGTCTCCCCCTCTTTGCAGCGGCTTTGAATGCGACGGACAAGCTGGTGCAGCAGCATCCTCAAGGTGCGGACATGGAGTGGCTGGCCGGCGTGCAGGCCAGCCTGCTCAACATCGAGCTGCGGATGCGTGAACTGCTGGGACTGCTGCGCTGAAGGTGAGAGGGGGTTGATCCGAGCTAAGCTTGCGTCTAGCATACAGGATGCGTCTTTCACATTATGCCCTGGCTCTCACGATCATTCTGCTCGCCATCACCGGTTATCTGGCCTGGGAAGCACAGGAGGAGGCCAAAGGAGCACGCAAAGAACTCGAACTGGTGCGCAGGCAGCAGGCCGCCCATGAAATGGCCATGCCCGCGAAACCTGACACAGTGACCAATTTGCCGCCACCGCCGGAAGTGCCGGCTGCACGAGTGCCGCCTTTGGCCGGCAGTGATCTGATGCCAGGAACCCCGCCCACCTATGGTTCACCGGCCGCCGCTGCGGCGCCTTTGACAGATCTGCAAAAGCAGCTTTTGGGCATGCCTGCCTTCGCGAAAGTCATTGAAGTCCACAATGACCAGGGCTTTGCCGTGATCTCCGCCGGAAAGGACAAACAACTGACCGCCGGTATGAAATTTGATGTGCGACGCGGCAATGGGCTGGTAGGCCGTGTGATTGTGGGTGAAACCATTGAAGCCGCAGAAGCCGTCGTTGATGTTGACAATACCGCCTCGCTCCCGGGTGTTCGCATTGAAGCTGGCGACGAGTTGATTCTGCCGATTCGGAAATAAAGATTCTCCAGATGCCGCGTGAACGTCTTGATCTGGCCTTGCTGAAGCTCGGCATCGTGCCCTCACGTGAACAGGCCAAACGGCTGATCATGGCAGGTGAGGTCAGTGTCATGGGCAAGCGCATCACCCAGCCGGGCTGGCTGGTCGCTGATCTCCAGGAGATCGTCGTTCGTGAGCGTCCCAGGTTTGTCAGCCGTGGTGGTTTGAAGCTCGAAGGTGCGCTGGTCCATTTCGGCATTGATGTGACGGGCATGATCGCGCTGGATGTAGGTGCCTCCACAGGGGGATTCACCGATTGTCTGTTGCAGCGCGGTGCTGTGAAAGTCTTTGCCTTCGATGTCGGCACCAATCAACTCGCCTGGAAACTGCGCAGTGATCCACGAGTGGTATCACGGGAACAGTTCAATCTCCGGCACATGCGCCGTGAAGACATAGGCCAGGAGGTGGATATCCTGGTGGCCGATCTTTCTTTTATTTCCCTCACCTTGGTCCTGCCTGCGGTGTTGCAAGCGCTGCGTTCGGGTGGTCAGGCATTGGTTTTGATCAAACCTCAGTTTGAGCTCTCACGTGAGGAGATTGGCAAGGGGGGCATTGTGCGTGAACCAGAACTGCATGCCAAAGCCTGTTCACGAATTGAAGAGTTTGTGAAGTCGCAGCCAGAACTGGAATGGCGGGGCTTGGTTGAGTCCGCCATCCAAGGAACGGAAGGCAATCGCGAGTTTTTGGCTTGGTTTGGCAAGCAGTGAACCAAGGGGTGTTTTTAAATGAGTGTCATTATGCCCTGGTTCTATCAAAAATGAGACTCTTATTCGACGCTTTGATCAAAAATTGACAATTTAAGGTTGCAACTTTGCAATAATTATCACAATTTACCATCATAAATACAAGCGGCCATGAAAAACCACGCCTACAAATCCAATCAACGCCGAGCTTGTCCGGCGTTCAGTCTTTTTGAGGTCTTGATGTTTATCGCCATTATTGGGGTGATGGTTGGAATGTTGGTGCCGATGCTGGGCCACCATGATACCGCTTACGCAGCTCGTGACCGCCGCAATGCGCAGGAGCTGTGCTCAACCTGCATGATGGCGCAGGCGGCAGAGGTGAATTTTGTGCAGGACGAGAGTGTGATCGATACTGTGCGTGCCATTGTGCGTGGCGGCATGTCTGTCCGCGGGGCGATGCGTGGTCGGGTCTTTATGGTGCCAGGCCTCAGTGATGAAGACATCCAAGGAGCCGCGAAATACCTTCGCGTGCGAGATGGTCAATTGCTGTATACGACGACAGCAATGACCGCTCCACCAGGAGACCAGCGTCTGTAACAAGCGCAGCAGCAGGATCAAGATCACGATTCTGCCTGTAGCGAACATGGCCGGTGGCTCAATCCTCGCGCAGAACAAGACTGGTGGTTTTTGCCGCAAGCTGCACTCTGCGCAGTCTTGATTTGCCAGCTGTTTTACCTTGCCTGAAGCCATCGTTTCCACCAGCATAAGAGCTTCATGAATTCTGCATTCGTT
Organism: Prosthecobacter sp.; assembly: GCF_044222345.1. Lineage (GTDB taxonomy): Bacteria > Verrucomicrobiota > Verrucomicrobiia > Verrucomicrobiales > Verrucomicrobiaceae > Prosthecobacter. The sequence goes on along the minus strand of NZ_JBGANL010000006.1, from coordinate 14,628 downwards.
AAAAAGAACTGGTATTTCTTCACCCCGGCCGTGATCATCCTTATCCCGGCGCTGATGGTTGTTTTTTGCACCGTCAAATACGGTTATTCAGTCCCTGACTCCATCAATGCGGTGTTCCATATCGGCTCCACAGGCACGCGCTACTCCATGGGATTTTCGGAAAGAAATTTCTCGCTGGTGAGACCCGGCATGGATGGCAGAACTGTTTTCAATACAATCAGAAACCCCATGGAGGGCAATGACCCCGGTGCAGATGTTGCCAACTGGCGTTACAGCCTTCCAGCCAGCGGAGCAGGGTATTATCATGAGCGCACCATTGTTTTCGTGAAGGACAAGAATGGCATCCCTCGGGTCAAACAGCGCATCAGTCGTTTTCATGCGGCGAATTGATTCCTGCACGAAACGGGGCGAAAGTGACGCATAATACTCTAGCATGAACCCTTGCACGCCATTGATGCTTAAAGCTTGTCTGTTTTTACCGCTGCTATTGCTGGCAGCATGTGAAAATTCAGCACACATCAAGGGGCTGCCCAAAGACCTGCCGGTCATCAATTTGCATGGATCACCGGACACGCCGCCACACAGTTTGGGGCATGCAGATTATCCATTTGCGGCCAACGGTGATTACAAAAGTGACTGGGCTGCCGAGGGTGGGCAGGGGGCTGGCATGGACTACTCTTCCTGGCGTTCCTCTCATGGCGGTTCTTCCTCCCGCAGTGCTTCCAAGAAAAAAAGCTCTTCCAAATCCAAATCCGGCGCCAAGAGTTCCGGGAGCAAGAGCTCCCGTAAAGGCGGTTCATACACCATCAAGAGCGGTGACAATCTGGGGGCCATCGCCCGCAGGAATGGCACGACTGTGGCGAAGCTCAAGGCTGCAAACGGGCTGTCTTCCGACAAGATCCGTGCGGGTAGAACGCTCAAAATTCCCTAGCGGTCGTGTATTCTCACCCCTCACGCATCGCTGCTTTCTGCCTGGCGCTGTTCGTGGGAGGTGCGGCGGTTGGTGTGGCAGGGGAGAAGCTGCGTTTTTCCACGGTGGTGATTGATGCAGGCCATGGGGGCAAAGATGGCGGTTCCGTCTGGAATGGGTTGGTCGAAAAAAAGCTCTGCCTAGATGTCGCGAAGCGCGTCGAAACGGCGCTGCAATTGAAAGGCCTGAAAACCGTCATGACGCGGCGCACGGACACCTTTGTTGAACTTGGACAACGGGCGCGGATCGCCAATCGCGTCCCCTCGTCGGTCTTTGTCAGCATTCATTTCAATGGCAGCCGCAAAACCATCATCTCGGGTGGGGAGGTGTATTACCGCAGTTCTCGCGGCAAAGGGTTCGCCACAGCCATCAGTCGTTCGATCAAAAGCAAAATTCCCGGTGGAACTCGCGGTGTTTTTCAGGCCAGCTATAAAGTGCTGCGAGAAACCCAGATGCCAGCGGTGCTCATCGAATGCGGTTATCTCAGCAACAAGCGCGAGTCCCTGCGCTGCGCAGATCCTGCTCACCGGCAGAAGCTTGCAGATGCGATCGTAAGCGGACTCCTGGCCGCCCGGCGCAAGAAGTGAAGCCCGGCTTTCATTTCTTTTGAAAGTTCACCTTTGCGAGGCTTCTGAGTGGCATTTGACGAAGCCCCTGCCGTGGTGGATGGAATGAGCCAGATTCCATGTCAGCCCCAGCCCTCAGCGCCAGCAATCCTGTTTTCCCGTTTCACCTCGTGCGGGCAGACTTGGAACGTGTGGAAACGGCCATCCTCGAACAAGCACGTGCATTTGATCCCGGTGTCGAAGGCTATGTGAGCTACGTCTGCAAAACTTCGGGGAAGCGCATCCGCCCTGCTTTGGCCGTGCTCGCCGGCGGCGCCACGGGTGGTACGCACGAAGGGCACACGCGCCTCTCCGTCATTCTCGAACTCGTCCACATCGCCTCCTTGGTTCATGATGACATCATGGATGGTGCGGATATTCGCCGCGCCCAGCCCACCGCCGTCGCCAAATGGGGCAGCAGTCTCAGCGTCCTGCTGGGTGACAGCCTCTTTGCCTACGCGCTCGAGCTTGCCACGGAGTTTGAAGACACGCATGTCTGCCGCACCATCGCCCGTGCCTCGCGTGATGTCTGCACTGGTGAAATCCTGCAAACCCAGCGCCGCTTTGATTTCAATCTCTCCGTCACCGATTATCTCAAGATGATCGAGATGAAGACGGCTGCGCTCTTCGCCGCCGCCAGTGAACTGGGCGCCCGTCTCAACCAGCAGCCCGAATCCGTGCAGGCGGCATTGAAAGACTACGGCCTCAAACTCGGCACCGCCTACCAGATCTACGACGATTGCCTCGACATTGTCGGCGACGAAAAAACGGTTGGTAAAACGCTCCGCACCGATCTCGCACGCGGCAAGCTCACGCTGCCCATCCTGTATCTCCTTGAAGGAGCCACGGAGGCGCAGAAGCAAAAGCTCAACCGCATGCTGCTCAAAGGTGAGCCCATGGACACCACCATTCTCGCCGGCATCGCTGACTATGAAGGAGCTGTGGAGCGTGCGGTCAAGTTCGCACAAAACATGCTGCTGGAGGCCCGCTCTGATCTGGTCTGCCTTGGGGCTTCGCCGCACAAACAGGCGCTCGAAGACATTGTGGGTTATTTGCACAGCCTGCTGGATCAGTGCCGGGCGATTCATTGATTTTTTCTACAGTCGTGTGAAGTGAGCACCGATTCATGAGCCGCATCCACGACATTCCGGAAAATGACCGCCCGCGTGAGCGGTTGCTTCGCCTCGGCCCTCAGGCTCTGTCAGATGCAGAACTGCTCGCTCTTTTCATCAACACCGGCACGAAGGGAGAAAACGCCCTGCAGATCGGGCAGCGAATCCTGCGTGACTACAAATCCCTGCGCGATCTTTCCCGTCTGGAACCTGCCATCTTGAGAAAGATCAAAGCCCTGGGCCCTGCGAAAACCGCCCTGCTCGCCGCTGCTTTTGAGCTTGGCCGCCGATCTGCGCAGGAGCCATCGCATACGGAGGTCATCCTCGACCGTCCGCAGCGCATCTACGACTACATCGGACCTGAGATGCAGGCTCTCGGTCATGAGTCTGTACGCATCATTTTACTCAACACCAAGCTCGCTGTCATGCGCAGTGAAGAGGCGTTCAAGGGCAGCCTGAACGAATGCGTTGCTCATCCGCGCGATCTGTTGCGGAAGGTGCTCATCCATAACGCCTTCGCCTTTGTCTTGGTGCATAACCATCCCTCCGGTGATCCCTCACCGAGTGAGGCTGACCGACGCATCACCCGCCGTCTCCGCGAAGCTTCTGAGGCCACCGGGCTGTTTCTCCAGGACCACCTCATCATCGGTACCCCTGCTGAATCACGCCCGCTGCCTTACTTCAGCTTCAAGGAGCATGGGATGCTGTAACTCTGCTGATTGAGATCACCACTTGTTCGCCTGAATCACGTCCTTCTCTCCCTTGAGATAATTCACGAGGTTCAGGGTGGCACGCATGGCCTGGCGGGGAACGCTTTCGTAGGTGCGTGAGCCAATGTGAGGCGTGATGAGGGCCTTGGGGTGCTTGAGCAGCGGGTGGTCCTCAGGCGGGGGCTCGATGTCGAGCACGTCGGTGCCGTAGCCGCCGACTTTGCCTGCGTCCAGCGCGGCGATCATGTCGGCCATATGGACGAGCTCGGCACGGGAGGTGTTAACGACGAGCAGCTCGGGCTTTGCGAGCTTCAAACGTTCAGCATTGATGAGGTTGCGGGTGCTTTCGCTCAGGTTGGCGTGCAGACTCAGCACGTCCAAGTGCGGCAGCATGGTCTCAATCTTTTCATGTTGAGTGACGCTGAACTCGTCGGCAAAAGCCTTGGGCCAGTACTGTGGCAGGTCCATGGCATGAATCTTCATGCCGAAGGCGGCGGCACGTTTGGCCACTTCCTGACCGATACGGCCCAGGCCGACGATGCCGATGGTCTTGTTCCAGATTTCATGGCCGGTGACACGCTTCCACTGGCCGTTGCGCACGGAGTTGGCGGAATCGACGAGATTACGCACCAGGGCGAGCAGCAGGCAGAAGGTGTGCTCGGCCACGGTGGTGTGATTCACGCCGGGGGTGAAAAGCACGGGCAGCTTTTTCTCCGTGCAGGCCGCCACGTCGATCTTGTCCAAACCGATGCCGTATTTTGAGATCACCCGCAGGCGAGGCAGGGATTTGTCCAAAACGGCGCGGGTGATTTCGTCGTCGCCGCAGAGGAAGGCGTCAAATTCACCTGCCAGCTCCAGCATGCGGCTTTCGGGGAGGGGGCCGCGCTCACGGTGTACTTCGTAGCCCTGAGCGGCGAGCAGCTCGTGGTGTTCGCCGGGGGTGTCCTGATAGCTGGTGGTGGTGAGAAGGATGCGCATGGCTGGGAATTCAGATTGCAGATGACGGTTTGTGGAATGAGAGGGTGATCATGGGACAAGACGAAATCGAGCGCAACATGGGCGTACAGCCTCTGGACGGGATCATGACCGAGCATGAACTGGGAAATCACGCCTTGGTGGCGGCCAGTACCGAGCCCATGACCCACAAAGCCGTGCAGCGCGCCCGCAAAGGCCGCCGCCTGACCAAGCACATGAAACAGCGCATGGCAGACGCACTGAATCTCCTCATCAAACAGAAGGGCATAGAGATCGAGCGCCCCTGGGGCGTGAAGGATTTGTTCACGTATTGAGTGGCAAAACGGATAGCCGGAGGTGGATCGCCCGGCTTGCCGTGGGGATTTCATCGCGCTAGGATCTCGGAACCATGTCCGATGCCATCGCCAACCGCCGTTTCGTCACAGCCACCGAAAAAATCGACTTCCAATCTCCCTGGACACTCGAGGAGTGGATCTGCCGCAGCGACATCGTGAACAACAAGCACCTCATGATGGTGCGGGCCAACATGGAGCCGGGGCGCAGTCATCCCTTCCACTCGCACCCCACCCGGGAGGAGATGATCTACATCCTTTCAGGCAAGGCCGAGCAGTGGGTCGGCCAGCAGAAGAAAATTCTCGGCCCTGGTGACACGGCTTTTATTCCCATGGGGGAAATTCACGGTACCTGGAATGTGGGAGACGAAATGCTCGTCTTCCTAGCCATTCTTTCCCCGGCCAAGGCGGATGAGCCCGGCCTCGTCGATCACAGTGAGGAAGAGCCTTGGAAATCCCTGCGGAAGTAGCCCTGCGCCTATTCAGCGCGCAGTTGTTTGCGCAGATCGTTGATGCCGTCACGAATGGCGAAGAGTTCGGTTCGGAAGTCGTTGAACAAATCTTGCCGGTCCTTCCACTCGGGTGCCTCCATCAGTTCGTTCAATGCGGCGAAGGCGTCGTTAGCCCAGTTGAGGCAACGGCGTAGAATCGCGAGCGTATGGCCGGTTTGGAAGGAACCGCCAAAATCCTGCGTGCCAAGCGCTCCAGCCAGCTTGCCGCTGATGTTCATCGAGTTGCGGATGAAACGGTCGAGCGCTGTGCTGCCATCACTCTTTGCTGCGTTTTCAGCGCGCTCCTCTTTGATCTCGCTCAGAAGTCGCAAGACGAAGTCATGGGCCATGGTTTGCAGCGGGTGGGCTTCACGCTCGCTCTCTTCTTCCAGGAAGTCGGAGAAGGCTTGGTCATCGAGTTCGTTCTCGATTCCGTCCAGTTCAGGCAGCACTTCTTGGCCCTCTTTCCAGGCTTCACCTTCTGAATCATCATCATCAGGTTCGAGTTCGCGGCTGCCGTCCAGCATGTGATCCCAGCCCATGACATAGGCGATGCGGTCATCCTGCAGGCCATCGACACCGTATTTTTCGATTGCCTCCATGTTCGCATCTGTAAGGCGGTCAGACAGCTTGAGTGAGTCTTCCCAGGATTCCTCACTGGCATCGAATTCCTCATCGTCCTCCTTCTTCGGCTCGGGGCGCTGGATGATGTCGGCCAGCCATTCCCGCATGGCTTGCAGGTTGCTCATTTTTTGCGCTTCCTCCTCCGCCTCGTCCATTTCCCAGACCCAAGCGGAGATGCTGACCTGAAAATCCGTGCCCTCAATGAATACACGTCCGTTCTCCTCAGAGAACCATTCGATGTAAAGCGCATGAGCTGTCCCGCGCTCCACTTTGTGGCAGGCTGTGATATCGCCGACATGGCCCTTCTGCTTTGGCTGTAAGGCGGAGGCAGTCCTCGCTGAGGGATTGGGGTTGGTGAAGGTAATTTTGCAGCCAGCGACGTCGCGCCAGGCATTTCCTCTCAGGTCGATGATCACGGGATCTTCCCGACCGAGCAGCCACAGCTTGCCACGCACGTTGTCGCGGGTGGTGTTATCGATTTCACCACGGATAATGGCAGGGGTGAGACATATGGCCATGGAGCATGAGAGAGCGGGCTTGGCGGGAGTGTCAAGGCTAAGGCACAGCTTGACTCTCCCCTCTGGCTCGCTTGAGGTTGTCTGTCCGCGCCATGGAATTGATCTCGATCGTCGAAGCCCTTCTTTTTGCCACCCAGGAGCCCTTGGGTGTGCCGCAGATGTGTGCCGCCGTCAAAGAGACGGCCAAGGATATTTGCGATGCCGCCAGTGAGTCCGTCGCAGAGGGGGGGCAGATCCAGATCCCGGAGTGGGTTGCCCCATTGGCTGCCACGACTGAGGAGCAGGTACGTGCGAGTTTGGACGAACTGATCGCCCGCTATGCAGCGGAGAAGCATGCATTCACCCTCGTCGAGCGTGCGAACGGCTGGCGAATCGCCGCCCGTGGCGAGTATGCCGAATGGTGCCGTGCACTTTATCCCGGCAAAAAAGTGCAGCGCCTGAGCCAGCCCGCGCTGGAGACTCTTGCCATCGTGGCCTACCGCCAGCCGATCACGAAAGCCGGCATCGAAGCGGTGCGCGGTGTTTCGGTGGATGCGATGGTGCAGCAACTCATTGACCGCGGGTTGATGAAAATCGAAGGCCGGGCCGATCTGCCGGGCCGTCCGCTCCTGTATGGCACCACGGAGGCTTTCCTCGATCATTTCGGCGTGCGCAGTCTCGACGACATGCCCAACGCCTCCGAGCTTCGCCGGGTGAAACTGCCGACCGCCGAAGAAAGTGCGGCGGCTGCCGATCATCCGCAGGAACGTCAGCTCTCCCTGGCTCCCGTCACGCCTGCGGCGGATGAGTCTTAACCTTTTTTCTCCTGCGGTTCATGTCCCTCGAAGAAGTCCGCAACAAGATCGACAGCATCGATCAGCAGCTGCTGCGTCTGCTCAACGAGCGCGCCGAATTGGTGCATGCCGTTGGCGAGATCAAACGCAAGGATGATCTCGACATCTATGTGCCGGGTCGCGAAGACAAACTGCTGCGCAAGCTGGCGGAGATCAACCGTGCGCAAAATGGTCGTCTGACTGAGCGGGCGATCCGTGCCATCTACCGCGAGATCATGAGCGCAGCGCTCGCTTTGGAAGACAGCCTCAAAATCGCCTACCTGGGGCCCACGGGCTCGTGGACACATCAGGCCGCAGTGAACAAGTTTGGCCACTGCGTGGAATACCTCGCGGAAGCCAGTACTGAAGGTGTCTTTGGCCGAGTGGCCGCGCAGACCGCCGACTATGGTGTGCTGCCCATTGAGCATTCGACGGAAGGCGCGGTGCATCACACGCTGGATCATCTGGCCGACAGCGCGTTGCAGATCTACGCCGAGATTTTGTGGAAGGCCGATGCCGCCGTCATGGCGCAGGGGCCGAACAGCACCATCACCGAGATCCATGGCCGGGCGCAGATGCTTGTGCATTGCCGCCCCTGGCTCATGCAGAGCTTTCCCGGGGCACAACTGATCGAGTCAGCCAGTTCCAGCGCTGCGGCCACCCTCGCGGCGCAGAATCCCGCTGTGGCTGCTCTGGGCACCCCGCTGAGCGCTGAACTGCACGATCTTCGCGTCATCGCCACTTCGCCGCGTGAATACACCACCCAGACGCGCTTCATCATCCTCGGTCGCCGCTCAGGTCCGCCCTCAGGCAATGACAACACGATGCTCATGATCCATTCCAAGGATCGCGTGGGAGCACTCATGGAAGTCCTGCAGGTCTTTGCCTCACGCAACGTCAACGTCCGCCAGATCGAAAATCGTCCTACCACCAGCGGTGCTCAGGCCCGCTTCTTCCTTGAAATCAGCGGCCATCATTCCGATGCCACGCTGAAGCAGGCCATCACCGCTCTTGAAGTCGAAGGCATCGCTGTTCAGGTGAAGATCCTCGGCAGCTATCCGGCTCCGGGCTGGGTAGAGGAGCGGTGATGATCCCTCGTGACTGTCTCGGTGGTATTGTATTTTGAATTTCACCGGGTTCTAGGCTGGAAAGCTTCATCCGGTTGCCTTCAGGACACTCCTGACTTTCTTCAGCCTTGATGCGCTTGATCTCGCTCCTGTTTTTTTTAACACTGCCGCTGGGTGCTGCGGACACGGTGCAGTCCGCGCCTTGGACGTTTGCGGACTATGAGCGATTTAATTCTGCCACGTTTCGCCTGCATCCGCCTGTGTTGAAGGTGATGGATCGTGCCGAGATGGATGTTGGCCTGCTCAATGCGGCGATTTTCTTTGTTACCAACACGGAGCGGGAGAAGCACAAGCTGCCGATGTTCCAAACTTCGCGAGTGCTGACGGCGAGTGCCTATGAGCACTCGCGAGACATGGCCTTGGAGAATTTCTTTTCTCACGAGAATCCGAATGATCCTTCCAAACGCACCGCCTGGCAGCGCATGGAGGCCAAGGGGCTGAAAAGTGGCGAGCGCGCTGAAAACATCGCCATGCGCACCACGAACGGCCTCACTTACCTCGCCTTTGCAGATGAGATGGTGAAGTTGTGGATGAACTCTCCGGGCCACCGGGCGAATATTCTGAACCGCAATCTTCTCTTTTTAGGCTGCGGCGTTCATGCCTGCACCTGTCCGAAATTTCATGTCTATGCCACGCAGAATTTCGCATCGGTGGTTCCCTGAAGATTATGGGCAGTGACCTGTTGCCTAAGACGGGCGTCTCAGCGGCAGCGCACGACCCGAAAGCCGACGTATGTTGAAGCAAGCTCACCAGGCAGGTTGAAACGACTCGCGCAGCGGGCTTCAGCGGCCGTGTGCCGCCAGCTGCCTCCTCTGACGATGCAGTTTTGGCCCTTGCTGAGACCATGGGGGTTGTCCAGCGCCTGCATCTGAGTTCCGTAACTTGGATCGTAAAAATCCCAGCACCACTCGGCCACGTTGCCAGCCATGTCATAAAGGCCGAATCCGTTGGGCTGAAAACTGCCGACAACAGCGGTGTACGGTTTGCTGCTCATCAGCGCGGGCGCTGTTCCTTCACGCTGACATTTGTCATACTCGACGAGGGATGAGCCATGGTAGTTGGCTTGCTCATGGGTGATGTCATTGCCCCAGGGAAAACGTTTGCCTGCAAGACCACCCCGGGCTGCAAACTCCCACTCGGCCTCCGTGGGCAGGCGGTACCCATTGGCCTCCCAGTTCACATGCTGGTTGCCGATGTCCACCCTGCCTTTGCGTGCGATGTTCTGCTTGGTGGCGGTGGTATAGTAGCAAGGAGTGAGGCCTTCTTTTTCGCTGAGCGCGTTGCACCACTTTACAGCGTCTCCCCAGGAGACGCCATAAACAGGATGGTTCTGCGCTTTGCCATTGCCAGCCGGAAGATCTGGATAGCCATGTTCCCGCCCCCAAAGCATGACCTCGTCCCAAAGCTTCATAGTCGTTTCATATTTTGCCATCGTGAATGGTGCCAGCCTGACCTGATGAGGCCGTGCATCCTTCAATCCATCCAAGGAATCTCCCATGACGTGCTCACCTCCCTGAAGCGCCACGAACTCTGTCTCAAGGCTCGTGTCAGGCGGTGATGCGGGCGCTGCGATCGGCAAGTCCGGGACAACAAGTGTATCACCTAGACAAGGCTCAGTTGTTGGTGCTGTCTGAACGGGGGGAGTTGTGTGAACTGACCGAGCTGCCTGAACGAGTGGAACTGTCTGGACCGTCGGAGTTGCCCGAGTTGTTCGAACGGGCGGAGATCCGGGAGGGGGACGGTTGAGGCCGAGAAGATAGCCGCAAGTGACAGCAATGAAAAAACCCGTTCCTATGAGCCATTTTTGAGCAGGCCGATACCGTTGGTTGGGAGCCGAGGGCCGCGTGTAGAACGGCCTGTTCGTTATCGAGGGCAGTTCATCCTGCCTGAAAGTCGCGGGAAACTTTTTTACTCCCATGTATCGCGGTCTATCTTCTATGCTTTCTATGTCGCTTGTCATTTTTAGCTCAGAAAAAGCTTTTTCATCATCTTGAGAAGATGTGGCGGTGAGTAAGGGGATTGGTTCGGAAAGAAATCTGCCGCCCTCTTTTTGTGAACGTGCGCAACAGCATAAAAACCAGTCAGATTTCCCACCGCATTCAAGGAGGCATGCAGAGGTGGGTGAAGCGTCAATGTCATCTTTGACAGATTCGGGTTTCCACCCGATTTATTCACCTGAATTATTATTCATAAATGAACCTGAGCCCTGAGGTGGAAAGACTCCACTCAGGTTTATGACTTATGCCATGTTCTTCGAACAATGGCATGAGATGCGACAAGGTTATTTCGAAGCCAACTGAGCCAGCACTTTCGCAACGGTGTTCTCGACGCTGAGGCCGTGTTTTTTGCGGAGGACTGACGGAGTACCGTGCTCGATGAACTGGTCGGGCCAGCCGATGCGGACAACAGGAGTATGAATTCCAGCGTCACTCAGCTGTTCGATGACGCCGGTACCGAATCCATTGCGCAGAACGTGGTCCTCAAGGGTGCAGACGACCTTCACTTTTCTAGCGAAGGATGAGATGCAGTCCATGTCGAGGGGTTTGATCCAGCGTGGATTGATGAGGGCGACGGAGAGGCCTTTGGCTTCGAGCTCAATTTTAGCGGCTTCAGCGATGGGGAACATATCGCCAAGGGCAATGAGGGCGACGTCGCTGCCATCGGCAATGACTTCGGCCTTGCCGATCTCGAGGCGGACGGGCTTGTCCTTGGGCATGATGCCGGGGCCGTTACCGCGCGGGTAACGAATGGCGATGGGGCCGCTCTCGTAGCAGGCCATGGTCCACAGCATGTCCACAAATTCATCCTCATTGCGCGGCTGCATATGGACAATGCCCGGGATGCCACGGAGGTAGGCGATGTCGAAGAGACCATGATGCGTGGGACCGTCATCCCCGCTGAGACCGCCACGATCCATGCAGAGACGGACGGGGAGGTTTTGGACGGCCATGTCATGCACGATCATGTCGAACGCGCGCTGCATGAAGGTGGAGTAAATGGTGAGGAAGGGCTTCAGGCCACGAGTGGCGAGGCCGCAGGCAAAGAGAGCGGCATGCTCTTCGGCGATGCCGACATCGAAATAGCGCTCTGGGATTTCCTTTTTGAAGACACTCAGGCCTGTGCCACCGGGCATGGCACCGGTGATGGCCACGATACTTTTGTCGGCCTTGGCGAAGTCGGTGACGCTGCGGGCGAAGACCTGGGAGTAGGTGGGCTTGTCGCTGCTGGGAGTCTCGCCTGTCTCGATGGTGTATTTGCCGAGACCGTGGAATTTGCCGGGATCGTTCAGGGCAGGGGTATAGCCGCGGCCTTTCTCGGTGATGATGTGCAGGATCACCGGTTCATCCTGAGTCTTGAGGAACTCGAAGGTCTGGATGAGCAGGGGGATGTTGTGCCCGTCAATGGGGCCGTAGTAGCGGATGCCGAATTCGTCGAACAGGGAGCTGCGGTTGGAAGGTGTCTGGCTTTGTGGCAGAAGGATGTTTTTGGCATGGTCTTCGACCTTCTTGGCGATGCGGCGTGCGTCCTCCCCGAGCACGAACTCAAGCAGTTTGCTGGCTTTCTGATGCAGGTTCGCGTACGCTGGATGCGTGGCGATGGAATTGAAGTACTTCGCAATGGCACCGACGTTGCGGTCGATGGACCACTCGTTGTCGTTGAGCACGACGATAAGGCGCTTGGTGTGCGCAGCAACGTTGTTCATCGCTTCGAATACCGGGCCGCAGGTGAAGGCGGCGTCTCCAGCCACGCAGATGACGTTTTCATCGCCACCGGCGAGATCGCGCCCGGTGGCCATGCCAAGGGCGGCGGAGAGGGCTGTGCCTGCGTGGCCTGCACCGTAGCAGTCGTGTTCACTTTCGCTCCGAAGGAGGAAACCGTTCAGGCCGTCATGCTGGCGGATGGTGTGAATGCGGTCCCAGCGACCGGTGAGCATTTTGTGCACGTAGCCTTGGTGTGCGACGTCGAAAACAAAGCGGTCTTTGGGGGTGTCGAAAACCCGATGCAGGGCGATGCTGAGTTCCACGACACCGAGATTCGGGCCGAGGTGGCCGCCGGTCTGGCTGAGGGTCTCGATGAGAGTCTGGCGAATTTTCTCCGCAAGTTCGGGCAGTTTCTCCAGCGGCAGGGCTTTGAGGTCAGCAGGAGAGTTGATGGCAGGCAGTTGGGTGTCCACAGGTCTAAAAAAGTCGAATTTCGCCACCTTCAGGCTCGGCGGTTTTACGGCGGCGTGCGGGGGAGCGGAGTTTTTCGGTGTCTTCGGCGCTCTCGTCGTTATCAGCGGCATCGTCAAATGAACTGAGCGAGGCTTTGCCACCTTCCAGATCGGCGCTGATCAAATCCACACGACGGCGGGCACCATCGATGCGCTGACGACAGAGTTTAAGAAGTCGTACCCCGTCTTCGTAGCTGGAAATCATTTCCTCCAGGGAAAGCTGGCCGTCCTCCATGCCTGCCACGATCTCATCCAAGCGCTGCATGGCGTCTTCAAAGGAGGGTTCGTCGGACTTGGGGCTGGGTTTGCTCATGTGTGTTTATCACTGGCCAAGGAGGCACGGAAGGGCGGTTATTATCCGGGCTTCATAGGAGGTCGCAAGCAGGAAAAGCCGTGCATTAAAGTCAATTGGTCTACCTACGGCAGAGGCGGGAACTCAGAATGATGCTCGGTGAAGCGGCATATGCTTGGTTTTGACCTCCGAGCCTGTTGAAGCGATGCAAAGCCATCACCTCAGCCTCCTTCAAGTTATGGTATAACGCAATAATTATTGAATTTATATTCACTTGTCATAAATTAACATTTAGACCGTGAAGATTCTCGAACGCCGATTTCGTCTCTATGCATGCGTCGTTGGTTCCATGTTCTGGTCCCACGACGCGCTTGCCTATTTGGGCAGTTTCGAAGAACAAGATGGCTATCGCATCCCCATGAGCGGGCAAATTTTGTCGGCGTATGTAGCCGGGGATGCCCAGTTCTATCTCAACAACACCTCAGCCAATGGCTACACGGGTGTGGTGCCGCTGGGAGCCTACCCCAACTCTTTGGGGGACGGTACCAACGGACCTGACGTCACACGATATAATGCGGGTCAGTATGGCACCAACAATTCTGGCCCGGGGGGCGGGGCGGCGGACATTGCCGACGGCACGGGCCTGTGGCAGGTGCTTTCTGGAGGCAGGCTGTATGAAGATGCCACGGCTCCCTACTACTATGGGAGTCAGTATGATCGGAATCAGATCGTCGCTTACCGCAATACAATGCCGCACTCCGGGGCGCAGACCCTGAACCTGATGGCTTCGGATCAAAGCTTCAGCTACCGATACAGCATGGATGCGCGCGATTTTGATGGGATTACTCCCGCAAATACTGCGGGACTGCAGGTGGAAATGTCGTTTTGGGTCAAGCCCTCCGACTGGGATGACCCGGACACCGGCAATATGATGGGGCTGTCGCTGCTGGATGCTGCCAATCAGCCCGTGTTTGAAGTGGGGTACACTGGCGACAATTTCCTGCAGTACCGCATGATTGGCGGCGCCTGGCAGACGACGGTCTATCAAATGGGCACGCTGGGCTGGTCTGAAATCACCGTGGCGCTGGATACACTGAACAGCACCGCAACTCTCGGCATAAGCGCCTTTAATGACGGAAGTGCAATGCTGGGAAGCAGCGTTGGCGTACTCAACAGTCAAAGTCTTGGGCTAATCAGTGGCGCAATCACCGGCCTGCAGTGGGATTTACGCGGGGGGAGTCTGGACAATGGTGCGGTGAGCTACATCCAAAGCTTTGACGACTTTAATTTTTCCATCACTTCCGTCATACCGGTGCCTGAGCCTGGCGGTCTGTTGCTCTTGATCCTAGGGGCCGCTTTGCTGCATGTCCCACGCCGACGTGCGTAAGCCGCTGGTGATGCAAGACAAGCCCCCATAAAAAAACACCCGGTCTTGCGACCGGGTGTTCTCATTGAGGAGATGATCCTGCGATTGGTTACGCGAAGATGTCGAGGACAGGAACGCCCTTGTCGCCGACCGTGAACGGACGGTTGGAGGGGGACATGACCACTTCATCCACGGGAAGGCCCATGGCATGGCCGATGGTGGCCTGGAAGTCCTGCGGTGTGCACTGCTTGTCAGCGACACGACGGCCTTCCTTGTCGGTGGAACCATAGACGAAGCCGCCCTTGACGCCGCCGCCTGCGAAGACAGTGGAGTAAGCAAGCGGGTAGTGGTCGCGGCCATCATTTTCGTTGATGTCCGGTGTGCGGCCGAATTCGGAACCCATGACGATCATCGTGGATTCAAACAAGCCGTTGGAGACAAGGTCTTCGATCAAGGCGGCGAAGACGCTGTCCATGGTGGA
>NZ_JBGANL010000121.1:0-6292 GCF_044222345.1 Prosthecobacter sp. | reverse complement strand
CCGGCGAGGCCGTCGAACGTAGTGGCGACACATCCAGCTCGGTGCTGGTGCAAAACATCAACGTGGAAGGCCTTTACGTCGGCCAGGGCGTGACCGGCAGCGGCATCCCGGCAGGCACCAAGATTGCCGAAATCATCGACACACCACCCACGGCCAGCTATGACGTTTATCCGCCCGTGATCACGGCAGGCCAGCGGGCCATCAAGCTCACCAAGGCCGCCACCACGACCGTTATCGGTGGCACCCTCACCTTTGCGGCTGGCACCGGCCTGCCTGTCGCTGAATGCCCGGCTGATGAATACGCAGGCTGGAGCAAGGAAAAAGCCATCCTCCTACGCTAATCATGCCGCCGCTCAAAACATGGCTCCCGATCCACCAGACCACGCCGAAGCGCGCGGGCTTTCGTGGACGCGCGGGCCAAAATGGTGAGAATGGCGCTGATTCTACCGTGCCAGGTCCGACCGGCCCGGCAGGCGAGAAAGGGGACAAGGGCGACAAAGGGGATAAAGGCGACACCGGAGCGACCGGAGACGCTGGGGTGAAAGGGGACAAAGGAGACAAAGGCGATGATGGAGCCACGGGACCAGCCGGACCGACAGGGCCAACCGGACCCACAGGCCCAACAGGACCAGCCGGAGCCGATGGGGCCACAGGCCCGCAAGGGCCGCAGGGTGAACCCGGCCCAAAAGGCGACCCCGGCGACAAGACGGCCATCGTCACCACGCGCCAGGGACCGACCAAGTTCTTTTGTGATGAGGCGACGGAAATCTGGTTTCACGACCGCCATTTTCACGTTGATCCTGCGGAGCCGTTTGTCATCGACGAACGCTATCTGGATGCCATCGAAGCTGAAACGCTGCACGTCTCCGCGCTGGTGCCATCTCCAGGCTGGATGGTATGGGCCACGGTAGAACTCGCCGAGCACGGCAAGATGGTGCTGTCTTTTACCACGCACCCGCTCTTGCGCAGCACACCTATTTGCCGCGTGAATCTCACGCTCTCCGCCATCCGCAAGGGCCGCATGGGCCGCCGTTTTGAAAAGGCCACCACCGAGCAGCAACGCCTCAATGCTGAACGTTGGCAATACCTGTCTGCCGAGCCTGAACCCGTCTCGATCTTTACATGAAAACGCTCCCCAACCCTTTCGTGAATCTCGTCAATCCGTTCGTGACGCCCATCGGTGAACAGCGCACGGTGATGCCGCTCGACAAGCAGCAGGCCGCGCAGGTGCAGGAGCAGATGGGGCCGCCGTTGCGGGTGCGACCACTCAGCGCGGGCAATGCGAGCAAATATGCGCAGAAGACCGTGAAAGATCCGCGCTGGGGGCTGATGACCGTGGATGACAAGACGCGGCCCGTGTTCACCGATCCGAAGGGAGGGCACACCGTGGGCAGCAGCACGCAGAGTCTCGGCGCACTCGGCGGACCAACCCTGATGCCGAACATGACGGCGCCGGGAGCCAACTTTTCCTTTGGCATGGGGCGAGATGACCGCAGCCAGCGCAGTATTGACGGCAGCATTCCGCACGGGGCGGACCCGTTCGGCCATCAATTCGGCGATCCCTTCCAGGGCGGAGCCGATGCGTATGGCAAACCCGACCCTTTCATGGCCGATGGCTCGCGCAATCCGTTTTACATGGCGGAAGGTGGCCCAGTCGTCGGACCTGGCGGGCCGACGGATGACAAGATTCCGGCCAAACTGAGCAACGGGGAGCATGTTGACAAAGCCAGCACAGTGCTATGGCTGGACTCAAAACCTTTAACAAACTGGAAAAGGCTGATGAAGGACTGGCGCGCTGAAAGGCCGACCAAATGGTCAGCCCGATGATGGGCGAAGACGCCGACGAGAAGACCAGGCCCGGCATGGCGGACATGCGCGAACAAGGCTGAGCGAGATGGGTGATCCGTGACTACCTGCGGTGGCCGCGTGATGAAGATGGCGAAGAGGTTTGCCGTCCGTATGCCGATGATCCGATGCTACGCACAGCGGCAGCAGGAGGCGCGCGATGCCCAGCTCGCGCAGGATGGCATACCGATCAGGGCGCGGCTATGACGCTCGCCAATTCTGCGGCACCGGCTACAGCACGCCCACATGCTGCTGCAGAACGCCAGGAAGTTTGAAAACAAAGGCGGGACTTACACAATGCAGCCGATGAAAGCCGGGAACCCCTACGGGACCACTACAGACTGGGGAATGAAACCGGTAAATGACGTCATTCCATCGTCAAACCCATGGGCCGCCGACGCACTCCCTTTTGATCGCTCCGCCGTCCGCGCCGACATCGCCGCGCAGACGCGCGCCATGCAGCCAGGCGCGGAGGTCCGCCGCGCTGCCGATCTCGGCGATGCTGCCACCGAGATGGCGCTGAAGCCAAAAGGCCGCGGGGAAATCACCGTGCCCAATGCCAACCCCTTCCCGTATGGCGACCACGGCGGCACGGCCCGCACCGGCTTCATGGCACCATGGGAGAAGGACGAAGCCAGACGCGCCGCCGCTGATGCCGCCAGCGGACGCCCTGAAGGCGTGCGCAAGACCGACTGGCGCAGATTCAACTCCTCTCCCGAGGGCATCGCTAGCAGGCTGAAAACGCAGGCCAGACAGCCCGTGGTAACTCCCCAGATGGCGCGCTTAATGGGGCTGGAGATCGCGAGCATGGACAGCCAAGGGAATATGCAGTTTTCCAAGGGCGAGCGCACAGGCCCGACTGTCGAACAGCAGCTTTCCCAATTGGAAACAGTGATGACCACCGACCCCGACGTTAAAAAACGCGAATCAGCTTTGGCGCGATGGAAGGAAATCACGCAGACGGACCGCTCCTTGCCCGAAATGAAACGCGATCAAATGAAAGGCGTGGACCCGATTACGGGTGAGGCGATCATCTTGGAACGCGAGAAGGGTTCTGATGTCTGGAAGCCTGCGAAGGTGGAAGGAAAAGCTCCAAGTGGAGCAGCCATGCCGCCATCTGGTGCGCCGACACGCTTTGAGGCTTCAGCCACAACGACGCGCGAGCAGATCGCGGCACTGCCAGTGGGCACCGAAATCTATCGGGATGGCAAACTGATAGGCAAGAAGAAGTAACCGTCATGGTGCTGCTTTGATGACCTGATCGAGCCGGTAGGCCTCGCCGGGATTTGACCAGTTTGATCGAACCTGCCGACGCCAAATGACTTTGCGGATTTGATTGAGCCCATGGATGCGCAGCCGGGCCGCCTGGCATCGGCTGGTGGGCAGGGCGGGCGTTCGTTATGATCTAGGCACCGGCGTGATAGGCGGTGCAGCAGAAATGCTGGACGCGGGTGCGCGGATGGGTTACGCTAAAGCTACCGGCACGCGGTCCGGTGGCTTGTTTGGCATCATCGGTCAAGGCGCGGATGACGTGCAGGCTGGGCTGAGCGGGTTTACCCGCATGGGCTGTTCGTGCAAGCTGCCGTTGTGGGCGGTGCCACGCAGGCGATGGGCTTGCTGAACAGGCGCGGCGGCGAATGCT
Organism: Prosthecobacter sp.; assembly: GCF_044222345.1. Classification (GTDB taxonomy): domain Bacteria; phylum Verrucomicrobiota; class Verrucomicrobiia; order Verrucomicrobiales; family Verrucomicrobiaceae; genus Prosthecobacter. Next base: position 2,805 of record NZ_JBGANL010000121.1, on the reverse strand, counting down.
GGTGCAGGCGGTGCGGCCATGACGGCGGTGCCTTTGACGGCAGCGGTCTTGCAGGGCGCGAATCAAGGCATCGACACGGCCAAGGAGGTGGGCATCGTACAGCTGGAGCGAAACAGATGACGGCCTTTGGCGCGATCGAAGCGGGCACGGGATGATTGGCGGCATCGGTGGCTTAGAAAACGGCGACGCTGGCGCTGACATCGCCGGTGAAGCGGACATTTGGCCAGGTGTTGAAGCAAAGGAGGAAAGAACAGTACAGCGGGGATGGGGAACGCCTGCGGCAATGCAGGATGGCTGCTGGCCCGTGTGGCGTGACCGACGTTGATCATTAAAACAACTGGTTACCTGAAAAGTGACTCACTGGCGGCGGATGCAGCTTCGTGAATTCACGTTTATGGGGACGTGGAGGGCTAAGGTGCCTTCAACGTTGGCGGGCGCAGGTGGCTAGCTAGTGCTGCGTCCGATAGATTACGCGGATTTGATTGAGCCTGCTCCGGGTGCTGCCGATGTTCCCGATTTCCGCAATCTTGACCCGTTCAAGGCACCGGCTCCGGCTTTTGAGCCTGCAATGCCAAAAACCGCGCGGTTTGTGCCGACCGAACCTTTGACCCCCGAACAACAGGCGCAGGTGGATGCAGACCGGCTGGCGTTTGAAACACGCAACGCCCAGCTTCGCCGTGCTGCTGATGCAGCCAAACCAAAGCAACCGCAGATCCCGGATGCACCTTATGGTGGACGGGACATCTTGGATTTCGTCAACGAGAACCCCATCAACGTGCCGCGCAAGGATGCGACGAAGACGACCGCTGGCGAATACGACTGGATGGAGACGGTGGAGATGCCGCGCTATTACCGGAAGTTCCTCGTGAGCACGGAGCGCGGCAGCAAGGTGGATCAGGTGGCCCAACGTGCCTTTGATGAGGGGCTCATTGCAGACCCGTCACCAGATGCGCTGATAAAAGCCGTGCAAGACACCATCGGCGCGCGCACGACTTACAAGATGGAGGTGCGCAGGCAGGAGAAAAATTTGCGAGATCAGGAACGCCGAACGGTGGAGTTTGACAAGGCGCAGACCGCGAGCGTGAAGGATGGAGGCAAGGCTGTAGACTTTCAGCAAATGTCGCCAGGCGACAAGCTGGCCATCGACGGGGAAGACGTGGAAGTGATGCGTGTGGAGACCGATGAAGCTGGCTTCTCCACAACCGTGACGCTGAAAGATGGGAAGCGCTTTGGCGTGCTGAGCTTTGATGCAACGGCGCAGACTGGTGTGATCGCCGATGGACTGAAGGCCGAACCACGGACTGGCTGCGTTGATTCGAAGATGCCGCAAAATGGGACTGCTGACGTTTCTGCTGGATCTCCTGATTTCGTTGGTGACCCGACTGCTGAGACGCGTGTGGCGGCTGGCGCGCCGGGCGTTTCGCCAATAAATTCCACCAGTGTAATCCGTGGGTCCGAGCGGGCGGCGTCCGATAAGACCGAGACGCAGGCAATCGGTGCAGGTTCAAGTCCTGCCACTGGTGCCTTTCAATCCGAAGGCGGCCCTGGTGCGGCAGCGGCTACGGAATACAAGGCCAGTGAGGCTTTGAAGAGCATTGACCCGACACGATTCCAAACAGCGGACAGGCTCATTTATCGCAGGTCGCCAGAAGCGGAATTGGATCAGATCGCAGCGCAGATGCTGGACGAAGGAAATCTGGAGACGTTCACGGATCAGCTTTTGACGCAATCGCCGGAAGAGATTGGATTCACCGGCCGTGAATACGTGGCGCTGGCAGGACAGGCGATGTTTCGCTGGGAACAGAAGGCTATGGCAGCGGAGAAGACAGGCAAGGCCGCCGAGCAACGCACAGCGGAGAGCCGGGCCGCTCGTCTCTTTGAGCTGGTGCAAGACGGGCTAAACCGTGGGGCGAGTGTGACGCAGGTGGGTGCCTATCTAATGCGGAGTGATCCACTTTTCATGCTGCGCAGACAGGTGGCGAAAATCGAGCAAGCGCAGATCGACGACGCAAAGGCGGCAACTGGCATTGATCCCCAGTCGCTGGAAGATGAGATCAAGCGGCGGGTGCAAGAGGAACTCGACCGGCTGGCTGAGCTGCGAGACATCGAAGCCGAAGACCAAGCCCGCAAGGGCCGGGCAATGACACCTGAGGGACAGGCGAAGATTCTCATTCGCCAGATATCGCAGCAATTCACCGACACCAGCTCCGGCCGTGATGGGCCGCCAAAGATCGCCAACCAGGTGAAAGCACTGGTGAAACGCGCGATGAAAGGCGAAGACGTGGGGCTGGAGAATGCGCTGAGAGGTCTGGGCATTTCCGAACCGAATGTGGTGCGGCTGACTGGACTGGCTGAGGAAGGCGCGCGTCGTGTGAAGACAGCCGCACGCGACAAGGCAGCGGCCAAAGTGGTGAAGAGTCTCGAGCCTAAGGCACCGCGCAAAGCAAGATCGAAGCTGCCGCCCATGATCAAGAAGATGATGGATGCCATCGACTCCGGCATGGTGCTGACGAATCCTGAGTTTCTCAAAGCCTACCGGGAGGCATTTGATATTCCCGACACGCTGACACCGGAGCGCATGGCTAAAATGCGCGCTCTCGCTAACACCATCCGCGAGGGACGCAAGGGCAGCGCAGAGGTAGCTGAGGCAATGGCGGCGATGCAGGATGAACTGGCTTTAGCCAAAGGCCTGAAAGTAGCTGACCTGATCCGCGCTGGTTGGTATGGCAGCCTGCTGAGTGGCATCGGCACGCAGGCGGTGAACATCGCGCAGAATGCAGCAAACGGTGGACGCATCGGCCTACA
>NZ_JBGANL010000052.1:0-36660 GCF_044222345.1 Prosthecobacter sp. | reverse complement strand
CAGGATGACCATCCAGAATTTGCTCTACCACAGCTCCAAGCTTCCAGATGGCGGAGCATAAAGCGGTCATGGCATCGACCTGCACTTTCGGTTTCTTCTTTTTCAAAGACACGGCTCTCAACGCATCGCACACAACACCTGTCCGTGTCCATGCATGCAGCCGATCATTGGCCACAGGTTCTCTGAGCACGGCTATGAGTTCATCAAACTTGGCTTCACCGAGAGATCCGCCAAGCACGCCCTTCTTCAGAAGGACTTCATTAGTGAATTCCTTCTCGCAGGGGATGCGCCCCAAGGCCTGAGATAGTTTGACAAACAACCCTTCGCATCGTCGCAATATCTTACCGTCTGTGAAAGCCAGCCCCATTAATTTCACTTCATCAGAGAAATCATCTTTCCGTGGAATTGAACCGTCTTTCGTTCGGTCTTGTGCCTGCCAAAGCTTGTCCAGCACGCGAATACAATCTGCCTTTGTCATCCGCTTTCCTGACTGAATATCCTTGCGCTTCTTTTCCTCCCACACCTCTCGTCTCAACTCTTCTATCGTCGGAAGCCGCTCTAGTTTGAGGTTGAGGTTCGTGTGGGATTGAAGAATCGCGAGACGCTTGGCGTTAGCGGGTTCTTGGAGGCATTTCTCTATTTTCTTCACCAAAGAACCGAACATTGCGAGCATCACCGGGCCATCCTGTTCACAAATCCGCCTCAACTCATCAAATGCTTTTTCAGCGGTGTCATGCCGCATTTTATCAAAGGCTGCCTCCGTCTTGTCAGCGACAAGGGAGGGCCGAGACGCAATCAAGCCCGGACTCTGGCAGCTTGCCACGACCATCAATGCCAGATCAAAGTGATCTTCGAACACAAGCATGCCAAAGGTGTGAAAAAGTGCGCGCCTGAGCAGGGGTAATTCGGGCAGGCGTTCCATTAGAAAATCAGTCGGCTTCATCGGTGCCAGTCTGATCTGAAATATTTGGGTGCGCTAGCGCTTCGAGCAGGCAATCAGCCCGATTGCATGTCTGGCCACTAGGAGCTTGTCACCAAGGAAGGCATGCATTGCCCATTTTCCCGCCATCGAGTTCAATTTATATCATTGCGCATCTTCTCCGCCATCTTGTTGGAATGCGCTGCAAACAGGTGGCTGTAGGTGTCGAAGATCAACTTGCCACCATCCTGGTGCCCTTGCCATTCTGCGATGGTCTTGGCATCTACCCCCTTTTGAATAGCCCGCGTCACAAACATTCTGCGCAAGGCTCGCTGGCTGTAGGCCGGCAGTCCGAGGCGCTTGCAGGCTGCCGCCAGTGCCTTCTTGGCATCTTTGATCCCAAAAACCACCTGATCCTGCTTCCCTTCACACTCTGACTTCAGCCGTTCCAGCAACGGGCGCAACTGCGGGTAAAGAGGAAAGAAAAACCGGGATCTGGTCTTGTGACGGAAAGAAGTCACACTCTCCCCCTTCCAATCGATGTCCCGCCAGAGCAGCGCACCTGCTTCGGCCTGTCCTTGCCCTGCGAGCCCAAGGTACTGCACAAAATCAGCACTATTCTTGGCCTCGGCGTTGAACTGCTGGTTGCGTATGTCCACCACGATTCGTTCAAACTCCTCAAAGGTCGGAGTGAGCCTGATGGGTCGTTCCTTCTTCTTACGCTTGATGGTGTCTGCACGCGCCGGGTTCTCAATGATCACCTTGTCCGCCACCGCGAGATCAAAAATGGCCCGCAAGCATTCCAAGTACAAATGCTGTGAGGCCCAGCCAAAGGTGTAGCTCGACAGCCATGCGGCCACCTCAGAGGGTTTCACTTTGGCAGCAGCCACCTCAGCCCCACCCGGCCAGTCATCTTTGATTTTCTGCACGATGTCCTGTTTTCTACGGACGGTCTTGGCCGCCTGATTGCTGCAGGTCGTCAGATAGCGGTCACAGAGAGCCAACAGGGTCACCCGCCCTGCACCAGGGGCCGTGCGGCCCACATCGCGCTTGAACTCAGCCAGCTTGCGCTTGGCATGGGCTTTGTCGGAGGTTTCCAGGCTGCGACGAATCAGCTTGCCGGAATGCCGCATCACAGCATAATAAATGCCGTTCGATGAATACCGATAAAGGCACTCACCTACTTTCTCAAACGACCCCTTCTGTGCGTGGGCGGCTCCCATATGCCCGCACGTTGCAGTATACAAGGACGGTATCCAAGGGAAATTTGGCGAGTTCTAAAAATCGCCATAATTCACTGAATCATAACACGTTGGGGCTATAGCTCAGTTGGTAGAGCGTCTCGTTCGCAATGAGAAGGTCAGGGGTTCGAATCCCCTTAGCTCCACCACTCGCCAGCTGGCCGCATCCCAGCGCTGCGAGACAACAAAAAACCAGGGAGCGCGACTCTCGTCGCCACCCTGGCTGCCGCATCAGCGGTCATGCTTACTTCTTCTTCGCAGGCTTGGCCTTCGGGCTTGCGCTCGAACTCGAGCTCTCGGCGTTCTGGTCCTGCTCCACTTGGCGGGCGACGGCGCGTTCGACGTAGTTGGCAAAGCTGCGACCGTCGAGCGCCGCATATTTCTTCGCCAGCTTGGCAATTCGGGGGTCGATGGTGATGCTGGTATTGATCTTCATGTGGTGGCAGAATGTGGTATCAGAGCGCATCATGCAACAGACTTTTTGCGCACGCGTTCAAACGAACATCAACTTTGTGCCTCTTGGAAACACCCAAATCCCCCATCTAAAAGCACCGCTCTGTCTGGCGGCTGGGTCATCTGACAAAACTGGCGGTGAGGGAGGGATTCGAACCCTCGGTAGCTGTTAAGGCTACGCATCTTTAGCAAAGATGTGCTTTCGACCACTCAGCCACCTCACCAATAGTTGTCCCGCGACCGGATGGCCAGCGGAGCGCTTATTTAGCGTGCAGCCTGGCGCATCGTCAAACGAAATGTCACTCTTGCGCGCATCTCATTCGATTAAATCCGGGCGGTTCGTCCGCGTGCGCTCCAGCGCCTGCTGCTCCCGCCATGCGGCGATCTTCGCGTGATTCCCGCTGAGCAGCATCTCCGGCACCTTCATTCCACGGTATTCCGCCGGCTTGGTGTACTGCGGCGCCTCCAGCAGGCCGCTGGCGCCAAAGCTCTCCTCCACCGCGCTCATTTCATCTCCCAGCACTCCGGGCAGCAGGCGCACGATGGCATCCATCACCACCACGGCGGCGATGGCTCCGTTCGTCAGCACATAGTCTCCCAGGCTGATCTCCTCGTCCACCCAGTGCTCAATGATGCGGTGGTCGATCCCCTCGTAATGGCCCGAAAGAAAGATCAAATGCGGCTCAGCGGACAGCCGCCGCGCCGTGGCCTGATCAAAACGCCTCCCCGCAGGTGACATGTAAATGATGCGCGCCTCCGGTGTGTCGATGCGGTCCAGCGATTCGAACACCGGCTCCGGGCGGATCACCATCCCCTGCCCTCCCCCGTAAGGCGTGTCGTCCACGTGGCGGTGCTTCCCCAGCCCCTGCTCACGCAGATCATGCACCCGCAGGTCCAGAATGCCCTTCTCCTGCGCACGGCCCATCATGCTCAGGCCCATCGGCACCGAGACCAGTTCGGGAAACAGCGTCACCACATCAATTCGCATTCTGGGGCTATGCCGCAGCCTTGCGGGCACGGCAAGCCCGGCATTCTCACCTTCACCGGGAATGCGCCTTGACGCTTCGGGCCGCACTCCTACTATCGGGTTCCCCCATTTTTTCTCCATGAACATCCACGAGTATCAAGCCAAGCAACTGTTCGACAAATTCGGCGTCGCCAGTCCCAAAGGAATCGTCGCCAGCACGGCGGCAGAAGCAGGAGCTGCGGCTCGCGAAATCGGTCAGGCAGGACTCGTGGTGAAAGCCCAGGTGCATGCCGGCGGTCGTGGCAAAGGCACCTTCAAAAACGGCTTCAAAGGCGGCGTCCATCTCGTGAACACCCCGGAAGAAGCGGAAGACATCGCGGGCAAGATGCTCGGCCAGACCCTCGTCACCCACCAGACCGGCCCGGAAGGCAAGCTGGTGAGCAAGGTGCTCATCGCCAAATCCGTGGACATCAAGAAGGAATACTACTTCGCCATCCTGTTTGACCGCGTCTCCAGCAGCCACGCCATCATCGCCTCCACCGAAGGCGGCATGAACATTGAAGAAGTCGCCGAGAAAACTCCGGAGAAGATCACCAAGGAGTTCATCAATCCCGCCATCGGCCTCCAGGCCTACCAGTGCCGCAAGATCGCCGCTTCGCTCAATCTGCGCGGCCCACTCATGAACCAGGCCGTGAAACTTTTCACCGCACTGTGGAATCTCTACCTGAAGAGCGACTGCTCCCTGGTTGAGATCAACCCCCTGGCCATCACCACCGAAGACCAAGTCGTGGCTCTGGATGCCAAGTTCAACTTCGACGACAACGCCCTCTACCGCCAGAAGGACGTCACCGCCATGCGTGACACCACGGAAGAAGACCCGCGCGAAGTCGCCGCCAGCGAATACGGCCTCAACTACATCGGTCTCGATGGCAACATCGCCTGCCTCGTCAACGGCGCCGGCCTTGCCATGTCCACCATGGACATCATCAAATTCCACGGTGGAGAGCCTGCCAACTTCCTCGACGTCGGCGGCGGCGCCACCAAGGAGCAGGTCACCGCAGCCTTCAAAATCATTCTGGGCGATCCGAATGTGAAGGGCATCCTGGTGAACATCTTCGGCGGCATCATGGACTGCAACATCATCGCCACCGGCATCATCGCCGCGGCGCAGGAAGTGTCCCTCAGCATCCCGCTCGTCGTCCGCCTCGAAGGTAACAACGTCGAAGCCGGCAAGGCCACCCTCGCCAGCAGCGGCCTGAAGGTCACCAGCGCCAGCGACCTCACCGACGCGGCGCAGAAGATCGTCGCCGCAGTGAACAGCTGATCTCGCATCTGCCTGCCGCTTTAGGGGATCTCAAAATCCCCTAAACAAGTTTGAAAACCCGATTTACGGCCTCGTAAATCGGGTTTTCGTTTATCCGCCATGGCCAGCATGACCACCGAAGAACTCCTCGACCATGCTCAATGGCTCTATACCTTTTCAAGCTCACAAAAAGGTTCGCCGTCCATGCAGCCTTGAAAAAGGGAAACGCCTCAAGGTAGCGCCCTCTCTTGGGAACGCGGCACCTCGATCCCGCTCCCCACTCAGCAGCCCCGCCTCGGGTGCACTGATAAGCCCAGCTCGCGCATGGCGTAATGGTTTCATGCCCACACGCCGCACCTTCCTGTCCACGAGTCTCGCCGCCCTCGCCACCCGCGCCCTGTCGCAAACGCCCCCGGCCGCTGAGCCCGTCATCGACATCCATCAGCACATGAACTACCACAAGCGCGCGGATGAGCATCTCCTCGCGCATCAGGTGGCCATGGGCGTCACCACCTCCATCATCCTGCCCGCAGGTACCTATCTCGACCGCCCCTCCACCCACAACGGCAAATCGAACGGCCTCGCCGCCCAGTGCGCCACCACCGAGGCCGCGCGGGGTTTCGCCAAAGCCCACCCCGGCGCCTACCTCTGGGCCGCCAATGAAATCACCGACCTCGACACCGCGCCCGCCGAGATCGAAAAATGGCTCAAGCAGGGCGCCTGCATGATCGGCGAGCAGAAATTCATGGTTCAATGCGACTCACCCGAAAGCCAGAAGCTCTACGCCCTCGCCGCAGAGTACCAGGTCCCCATTCTCCTACACTTCCAGCACCAGACCTACAACCTCGGCTACGAGCGCTTCCACACCATGCTGGAGAAGTTCCCCAAGACCAACTTCATCGGCCACGCCCAGGCCTTCTGGGGCAACATCGACAAACAGCACGATCAAAAAGTGAACTACCCCAAGGGCAAGATCACCCCCGGCGGCATCACCGATCGCTACCTCGCCGACTATCCCAACATGTTTGCCGACATGTCCGCTGGCAGCGGCCTGCTGGCCCTCACCCGCGACGAAGAGCACACCACGAAATTCTTCGACCGCCACCAGGACAAGATCCTCTACGGCAGCGACTGCGCCGACCACCTCGGCCGCGGCCCCGGCTGCCAGGGCGCCCAGACCCTCGCCGCCATCCGCAAGCTCGCCCCCAGCAAAGCCGTCGAGCGCAAGATCCTCTTCGAAAACTCCCGCAAGCTCTTCCGGCTCGCTTAGCGCCGTTCTTCCCCGCGCTGCCCCCCTCATGGTCTGAACCGTCCATACGCCGCTTTTTTTTTACGAATCAGCCGCTTCTTCGAGCGAACGTTTTAGAGATCCTGCTGTCAATGACCTGACGACGCGGCGCTGGTGCGCTGCCCTCCAGCAATCATCAGCCTCTTCTGCTTCACTCAATGTCAATGGATCTCTGCCAGGCGGCATTCAGCATCATCAACCAAATGCACGCCTTGGTTGCCTGCTGGAATGCCGACGAAAAATGCACTTTTTCCAACCGTGCCTTCCAATCTTGGTTTAGCAGGCCCCCTGAAGAGATGGCCGGTGTCTCCTTGCAGGAGCTTCTGGGTCCGGCCGCATACGAAGCCAACCGGCGTCACATTCGAGGGGCGTTGCACGGTGAAAAGCAGATTTTCGAGCAGCATCTCACCCACTCATCCTCTCAGACAACCCTTCGCTTTCTCGTCACCTGCACTCCGGATATGGCAGGCGATGTGGTGCACGGTTTCTCCCTGCATGCCACCGAACTGCCCGCCCAGACCCGGCTGCGCGAGTGGATGCCCATCTGCTCAAGCTGCAAAGACATCCAGACCTCCGGCGGAGAGTGGCATCCTCTCGAAGACTATTTCTCACGGCATTCCAGCATCACTTTCACGCATGGCCTGTGTCCGAAATGCGTGCCGCAGTATTTCCCCAGCCCGGATGACATCGTGAAATCAATCTAGTCCCCTGCGCCGTCACTGACCGCTTGCATCTTTCAGGCCGTTGTCCCCGTTAGGAACCAGCCATGCCCGACACCGACCCCAGCAAGACCAATGTCAAAGTCGAAGCCTGGACCTTCGACGTCGGCGATGCAGGAAAAACCACCGACGCCTTTGCCGAGGAAGTCATGCACCGCGTCGAAACCGCGTGGGCCGGCGGCGTGGACATTGTCCTCCTCCCCGAGTACCTCTGGACCGCCCTGGAGCCTCTGCTGCCTCCGGACGCAAACATGGAAGACATCGCCAAAGTCGTCTGGGTGGACCTCATGCCCAAGCTCAGGCAGCGCCTCTGCCGCCAGGGCAAGCACGCCATCCTCGGCACGGCCCCCTATCTCGATCCGGCGACCAAGCACCTCTACAATCGCGCCCTCATCTTCAGTGACGGGCGGGTCCTGCATCAGGACAAACTTTTCCTCACCCCATGGGAGCACGAGTTCAGAGCAGGCCACGAACTGTTCGTCTTCGAAATGTCCGGCCTGCGCGTCGCCGTCGTCATCTGCCTCGACATCGAGGTGCCGGAGCTCAGCGCGCGTCTGCGCGGGCTCAATATCGACCTCCTCCTCGTCCCCAGCGCCACGGAAACCCTCTACGGCAGCGAGCGCGTCACCCGCTGCGCCTCCGCCCGCGCCATCGAGCTCGGCTGCGCCGTCGTGGTCTGTTCTCTCGTGGGCAAATGCGACTCCAGCATGGTCAATGTGAACCTCGGCAGGATCGCCATGTACCTTCCAGCACTCAAGGCGTTCGAAGCCTATGACCGCTCTGAAGACACCCGCCTCGTCCATCAAGGCTGGCACGCCCTGCGTGTGGAAGTTCCCGAGGCTGTCATTCAGGAAGCCCATCGCCGGCGCAAGGAAACCAATCCCTCTCAGCTCAACATCAACCTCACCCCAGAGGAGGTGCAGATCGACGAAAGCGCCCGCACTCCATCCCCTAGGAAAATCGCCAGACGGGAACGCATGTGAACGCATTCCCGCCCGGCATGAATTTCACTTCTTCGCGCGCACCTCGTTCACAAACTCCTCCATCAGATCCATCGCCTTCGCGATGAGTTCCGGAGCAGTCGCATAGCAGCAGCGTACAAAGCCTTCACCCGCACTGCTGAAAGCACTGCCAGGGACCACGGCCACGCTCTTCTTCTCCAGAAGCTGAATGGCGAACTCCTTGCTCGTCAGTCCCGTGCTGCGGATCTCAGGGAAGACATAGAACGCGCCGCCCGGATTGAAGCAATGCAGCCCCATGCCGTTGAGCCGGCTTACAATCAGATTGCGCCGCTGTTCGTAGCTCTGCCGCATGTCTTCATACGCAGCCTCGCCCATCTTGAGCGCTTCGATGCCGGCCATCTGGCTCATGATCGGAGCGCAAAGCATGCAGTACTGATGAATCTTCATCATCGCCTCGCGCAGCGGAGCCGGAGCGCAGGCATAGCCGAGGCGCCAGCCCGTCATCGCAAACGCCTTGCTGAAACCGTGCAGCAGCACCGTGCGCTCACGCATGCCGGGAAACTCCACAATGCTCTTGTGCTTGCGTCCGTCATACAGCAGTTCGCTGTAGATCTCGTCCGTGAAAACGAGCAGGTCGTGCTTCACCGCCAGCGCGGCGATCTTCGCCAGCTCCTCATGCGGCATGATGCCACCGGTCGGGTTCGTCGGGAAGTTCAGCGCGATGACCTTCGTCCTCGGCGTGATCGCCTTCTCCACATCCTCCGCCATCAGAGCGAACTCATTCTCCTCACGCGTCTGCACCACCACGGGCACGCCGTAGGCCATCTTGATGCTCGGTGAGTAGCTCACATAGCACGGCTCATGATAGATCACCTCGTCCCCCGGATTCAGCACCGCACGGAAGGCGATGTCGAGCGCCTCAGACACGCCCACCGTCACCAGAATCTCCGTCTTCGGATCATACGTGGTGCGGAAATGCTTCGTCACATACTCGCTGATGCCGATGCGCAGCGATTCGAGACCGAGGTTTGAGGTGTAGCTTGTCTGGCCTTTTTCCAGCGAGCGGATCACCGCCTCACGGATCGGCCAGGGAGTTGGCTTGTCGGGTTCACCGACGCCGAGCGAAATGACATCGGTGCGACCGATGACGAGTTCGAAGAAATCGCGGATGCCGGAGCGCGGCAGGTCGCGAATGATGTTTGAAATTTTGTTGTCGTATTCCATGACCACAGGTTCCTCTCAGTTCATGGACTCACAGGCAGGCGCTCTTCATCGCCGCTGGCATTCGCGAGAAACCCGCCCTCTTTGTACGCCTTCAACTGAAAGCGCGTGGCCGTGGACAGCACACCGCCGAGGGTGCTGAGCTTTTCAGCCACAAAGGTCGCCACATCGAGCAGGTCCTTGCCCTCGACGATCACAGCCAGGTCATACCCGCCGCTCATCAGGAAGCATTCACGCACCTGGTCAAATTTGGAAATACGGCGTGCCAGGCGGTCAAAGCCGCCATCGCGCTCGGGTGCAATGCGCACCTCGATCAAAGCCGTCACACCACGCTGCCCCGCCTTGAGGCGGTCCACCACGGCGCTGTAACCCAGGATCGTGCCATCGGCCTCGGCGGCGGCGATCCGTGAAGCGACTTCGGATTCCGTGAGGCCCAAGGCTGCGGCCATCTCTTGATGGGAGCGATTGGAGTTATTGTGCAGTAGTTCGATGAGCGGGTCCATAATAGGGGCTGCGACTGTAGCGCCACTTGCCCGTTTGAACAGCGGAAAGCAGAATGAACATTGAACTTTGCCCCTTGCACAACGAACATGACAGGATGCGCAGCACCGCCATCCAGATCATCGAAAAGCTCACTCAGGCCGGTCACAAGGCCCTCCTGGCGGGAGGCTGCGTTCGGGACATGCTGCTGGGTCGCGAAGCCAAAGACTTCGACGTGGCCACCAGCGCCACGCCTGAGCAGGTGGTGAAGCTCTTCCCGGGTGCTCAAACCGTGGGCGCCCACTTCGGCGTCGTCATCGTGCGCCTGAACCATGTGCATGTGGAAGTCGCCACCTTCCGCAGCGACGGCAGCTACAGCGACGGCCGCCGCCCAGACAGCGTCACCTACTCCACGCCGGAGCTCGATGCCCAGCGCCGGGACTTCACCATCAACGGCCTCTTCTTCGATCCCCTCACAGAGCAGGTCATCGACTACGTCGGCGGCCAGGTGGATCTGCGCATGGGCCTGCTGCGTGCCATCGGCGTGGCCAAAGACCGTTTTGAAGAAGACCACCTCCGCATGCTCCGCGCCGTGCGCTTCGCCACCGTGCTCGGCTTCGACATCGAGCACGCCACATGGGAGTCCATCTGCGGCCTCGCCCCCAAGATCAAAAGCGTCAGCATTGAGCGCATCCGCGAGGAGTTCGTCAAAACGATGCTCAGTCCCAACCGCGTGCGCGGTTTCGATCTCCTCGTCAACAGCGGTCTCATGGAGCAGTTCCTCCCCGAGATCCTCGTGCTCCAAGGCTGCGAGCAGCCGCCCCAGTTTCACCCGGAGGGCGATGTCTTCATCCACACCCGCCTCATGCTCAGCCTGCTTCCCGCCGAAGTCTCGCTCCCGCTCGTCATGAGTGTGCTCCTGCACGACATCTCCAAGCCCGCCACGCAAACACGCGATGCCGACACCGGCCGCATCCGCTTCAACGGCCACGACAAGCTCGGTGCGGAAAAGACCGGCGAGATCATGCGCCGCATGAAATTCCCCAACGACGTCATCGAGCCCACCGTCATCGCCGTGGAAAACCACATGGTCTTCAAGGACGTCAAAAAGATGCGCACCGCCAAGCTGCGCCGCTTCATGGCCCGCCCCTCCTTCGACGACGAACTCGCCCTCCACCGCGTCGACTGCCTCGGCTCCAACGGCTGGCTGGACAACTACGAGTTCCTCCTCGCCAAGCGCGAAGAACTCGCCAACGAGCCCATGCTGCCGCCACGCATCATCACCGGCGCCGATCTCATCGCCCAGGGCTGGCACGCCGGCAAAGCCCTCGGCAAGCTCCTCACCACCCTGCAAACCCTGCAGCTCGAAGGAACTCTCAAGACCAAAGAAGAAGCCCTCGCCTGGGTCGCCCAGCACGCCCCCGTGCCCGATGTCTTCGACGCAGTCGAGGAGTAGCTCTGAAGTACGACGGACACTCCTGTCTGTCGGTCAGCGCCACCGCCAGCCCCCATGATCCCAGATAAACCTGCAATGCCGCCACAGCAACGGCATGCCTCTCCCACCCGTCTTATCGGCGGTCCATCGCAACTCGCATTTTAGCCTGAACCGCTGGCCGACTGACACTCCTGTCCATCGTTCTAGCTATATAAATTCAAGCCAAAGATGCGCGTCACTTCGCCTTCTTCTGCTTCTCCCATTCCTTCCGGAACGCCCCCTCCCGGTCATCCACATAGGCATGATAGCCCTGCGGATCGATGAACGGATTCACCGCGCTCTTGCCTATTTGCGCATGCTTCGCCTCCATGCCGTAGTAGCCGCCGTGCGCCCCCAGAAACAGATCCACCGGCAGCGCCTTCAGCACCTTGAAAGTCTTCTCATAATCCGTCGCGATGCCCGGGTAATTCCTGTTCCCCACCAGCACATACCCAGGATTCACATTCGGGCTGCCGATGATCACCGCATCCAGCGTCTTCCCCTGCTCCTCCACCTTCATCGTCCACGTCGTGCATCCTGGCGTATGTCCAGCCGTCAGCCGCGCGACCAGCACCGAGCCGCCCAGCTTCACCTCCTCGCCATCCTTCAAACGGCGGTCCACCTTCGCCGGCGGAAACTGCGTGTAATCCCCTTTCCCGATCCGAGGCTTCTTCGCGCCGCCGTTCTCCACCGCGTCCGCGTCCTGCTCCATCACCCAATACTTCGCGCCGGTCTGCTTCACGATCTCCGCGCTGCCCGCACAGTGGTCCGAATGCGCATGGCTGATGAGCAGGATGCGGATGTCCGCGAATTTGAATCCCAGCTTCTCCACGCTCGCACGGATCAGCGGCACGGATTCCTCCAGGCTGCTGTTGATCAGCACATGCCCCTGCGGCGTCGTGATCAGATAGGAGGCCAGATCGCGCGACCCCACATAGTACAAATTCCCCGCGATCCTGTGCGGCGGAAACGGCTCCGTCCAGCTCGAGGTGTCCTGCGCGGAGACGAGGTTGCAGCCAAGAAGCAGCAGAATGGAGCAAAGGATGTGAGAGTGGAAATGGTTAGTCATGGGTGGCAGGAGTTCCGAGAATCTTCATGCGCTGCTCGTTGTTCAGCTTTCTCATCGAGGCAACTTCGTGGTGAAACGCTTCCAGATCGCCTCCTTTTTCCTTCAGCAGCCGTTCAAAGCCTGGCACCATCGTGTAGTAGGTCGCCACCGTGTTGAGCCGTGCATTGTTCCAGGTCTTCGGTGCATGATGGATGTGAAACCGCACATGCGGGCTGATGGCCCGCGCCTCCCTCAGCATGCCGTCAAACACCCGCTGCTTGGCCTGCCTCTCCGCCTCCACGCTGGGATAGGTGCCAGCATAGGTGGCCTTCAGTTTTTCCCGGGTGCCCAGCATCAGGCGCACCACCTCGCGGTTCTTCTTCAAGCTGGCTTCAAATTCCCGCAGCCCACGCACATCCCCCTTCGAATTCAGCCAGCGCCGCACACCATCTTCGGCATTCGCAGTGGCAAAGGCCTCGTTGAAATCAGTGTCTCCGGGAATGAACACCTTGGCGTGCGTCAGCTCATGGAAGATGAGCTCGGCCAGCTCCGCATCGTTGCGATGAAGAAAGGTGTTCAGCACCGGGTCCGCCAGATAGCCCAAGGTCGAATAGGCTTCCACCCCGCCAATGAACACATCATACCCCTTCTTCTTGAGCTTTTCCATTTCCTGCCGGGCATCCTTCTCATCAAAAAAGCCCCGATATTTCAAGCTGCCCACCAGCGGGTACCACCACTTCTTGCTCTCAATGGAAAACTCCGGCGCAGCATACACCACCCACACAACGTAGGGCCGCTTGAGGTCGCAGTACTTGCCAAAGCTCTTCGTCGGCAGATGCAGGTCGCTGGCGGCAAAGGAGCGCAGTTCTTCGATCAATTTCAGGCGCTGTTTCACGCGCTCCGCCACGCTGGGATCCGCCAGCGCCTCCGCATTGGGCCGTGATTTGCGCCAGATTTCCGTCTGCCCGCTGATCGCCTGGGTGTAAAACTGCACCGTACTGCATGCGCACAAGCAGAGGAGCGGCAGCAGAGCGAACCAGTTGCGCGTTAAAATCATCCTGCCAGTTTAGGGCATCCACTCCAACCGACCAACATCAATGTCCTTCATCCACGACGATTTTCTGCTGTCCACCAAGTCCGCCAGCCGGCTCTACCACACCTTTGCCAAGGACGAGCCCATCCTGGACTACCACAACCACCTGCCGCCCAAGGACATTGCGGACAACCGCCAGTTTAAAAACATCTTCGAAATCTGGCTCGAAGGCGACCACTACAAGTGGCGTGCCCTGCGCTGCAATGGCGTCCCGGAGGAGTTCATCACCGGCAAGGCCAGCCCCCGCGACAAATTCCTCGCTTGGGCCAAGACCGTCCCCCACACCCTGCGCAATCCCCTCTACCACTGGACCCACCTGGAGCTGAAGCGCTACTTCGGCATCGACACCCTGCTCGATGAAAAGACCGCCCCCGCCATCTGGGAGCAAACCGAGGCCGCCCTGGCCCAGCCTGAAATGAGCGCCCGAGGCATCCTGCGCACGCAGAAAGTCAAGGCCCTCTGCACCACCGACGATCCCATCGACGACCTCGCTCATCATCAAAAGTGCGCCGCCGATGGCTTTGAAGTCGGCGTGTATCCCACCTTCCGCCCGGACAAAGCCCTCGCCGTCCACCTGCCCGAAGCTTGGAACACCTGGTGCGACAAACTCAGCGCCGCCAGCGGCATCGAAGTGAAAAGCTACGCCTCCCTGCTGGATGCCCTCAAACAGCGCCATGACTTCTTCCACAGCGTCGGCGGTCGCCTCAGCGACCACGGCCTGAACTACTGCCACGCCAATTTCGTCAGCGAAGCCGAGGCCGAGCGCATCTTCCAGAAAGCCCGCAGCGGCACCGCCGCCAGCGCCCAGGAGCAGGACCAGTTCGCCAGCAACATCATGCTCCACGTCGGTCGCCTCAATGCCTCCCGCGGCTGGACCATGCAGCTCCACCTCGGCCCCGTGCGCAACAACAACAGCCGCCTTGCCCGTGAAATCGGCGCAGACGTCGGCTGCGACAGCATCGGCGACTGGCCGCAGGCGGAAACGCTCTCCCGTTTCCTGGACCGTCTGGACACCGAAAACGCCCTGCCCAAGACCGTCCTCTACAACGTCAACCCCAACGCCAACTACGTCTTCGGCACCATGGCCGGAAACTTCGCCGACGGCACCACCCCCGGCAAAGTCCAGTTCGGCTCCGCCTGGTGGTTCGTCGATCAAAAGGAAGGCATGGAGTGGCAGATCAATGCCCTCAGCAATCTCGGCCTCCTCAGCCGCTTCATCGGCATGCTCACAGACAGCCGCAGCTTCATGAGCTTCCCCCGCCATGAATACTTCCGCCGCACCCTCTGCAACCTCCTCGGTGCCGATGTCGAAGCCGGCCTCATCCCCAACGACGACGCCCTCGTCGGCACCATGGTGAAGAACATCTGCTACCCCAATGCCAAAGCCTACCTCGGGCTGAAGGTGTCCTGATCCAGTTCATCGCCGCCTGTATCGCCCGCGCTGCTCTGTGCGGTGATCCTCAAAAAGCGCCTGCTTCAACATCTGGGAATACTCCCAGTGTTGAAGCGAGTCGAACGCCGCGAATTGGTGGATGCAGATGATCAGCCAGAACTCGAACTGGTAGCTGGTTTTGGAGCACTTGTGCCGCAGCCGGCGCTGGGCCACCCAGGCGCCCGGCCAGCCGCCCGCGAGTTCCAGGAGATGAAGCAGCATCTCAGGTGTGCGCCACGCCTCCTGGCGCGCCTTGCGCTTGTCACTTCGATACATCGCATACGTGATCAGTGACAGGGTGCAGACATAGGCCGCCAGTTTCCAGAGCTCCCAGCCCGTCTGCTGCCACGCATAAGCGGGCAGCACCAGCAGCGCCCCCAGCAGGAGCAGCCCCATCAGACTCACCTCGGAGACTTCGCGCACCTGCACCGCATTTTGCGCGCACGGGCGGCATTGGGCGTCCAGCCCCCAGTTAAAACGAATCTCCTCCCCCGCCCTTGGAACATGGTGGAACCTGGAAAAATCACGCCGATGCAGAAACAGCCGTTTGTCGCCAAACTGCAGCCAGCCAAAGCCCTTGTCGGCATGCCATTCAATAATTCGGGCAGTGTATTCAGGCTTGCGCAATTCAGCGAAAATCATTGGGAAACATCGGCATCTGCACCGGCATTCACCCAAGGGCAAGCCTCTCCATTGCGGCTCCCCCTACTCCCTCCACTTCAGCAGCAGCAGGGTCAGCACAACACCGCTGGTCCATAGCAGCCAGCTTTCCGTGATGAGGTAGGAGCAGCCGAGCATCGCCGCCCCCAGGCCCATTTTGACCACCGAGCCCACCGATTTGCCATAGAGCAAGACTCCCAGGCCGATGGCCCCGAAGATCAGGGAGCCGAAGAAATCTGCAGCGGACGGCATATGTACCCACAGTGGCGTCGTTTTCCCGGCATTGCGAGGTTTTCAACCGGACCACGCTTTACAACGACTTCGAAGCTTTGTTCATTATTCATTGCAGCACCCCTGCGTCGATTCTAAAAGCTGTCTTTTGACTAAGCTAACACAAGGGCCGATCATGCAGGTTCTGCCATGACAGCCGCCCGCTAATTTTTTTGCCCACACAAAAACCTCCCCACCAGCACTCAACCATGAAAAAACGCATCCTCATCACTGGCGGAGCCGGCTTCCTCGGATCTCACCTCTGCGAACGCCTGCTGGAACAGGAACACGAAATCATCTGTGCGGACAATCTCTTCACGGGCCGCAAGCAGAACATCGCCCATCTCATGAGCAATCCGAACTTCGAGTTCATGCGCCATGACATCACCCAGCCGATCAATGTGGAGGTGGACCAAATCTACAACCTCGCCTGCCCCGCCTCCCCTCCCCACTATCAGTACAACGCCATCAAGACCATCAAGACCTCGGTCATGGGCGCCATCAATGTCCTCGGACTCGCACGCCGCCTCCAGGCCCGCGTCTTCCAGGCCTCCACCTCGGAAATTTACGGTGACCCTGAAGTCCATCCTCAGCCGGAAAGCTACTGGGGCCACGTCAACACCATCGGACCGCGTTCCTGCTATGACGAAGGCAAGCGTGTCGCCGAGACCCTCTTCTTCGACTACCACCGCCAGAACGGCGTGGACATCCGCGTCGTCCGTATCTTCAACACCTATGGCCCCCGCATGCTGCCGGATGACGGCCGCGTCGTCTCCAATTTCATTGTCCAGGCACTCAAAGGAAATGACATCACCATCTACGGCGATGGCCAGCAGACGCGCAGCTTCTGCTATGTGGACGATCTCATCAGCGGCTTCATCAAGTTCATGGAAACGGACGATTTCACCGGCCCGGTCAATCTGGGCAATCCGGGTGAATTCACCATGCTCGCCCTCGCCGAGCAGGTCCTGGCCAAAGTCGGTGGCAAATCCAAGATCGTCTTCCGCCCCCTCCCCGCAGATGATCCCAAGCAGCGCCAGCCGGACATCACCCTCGCGAAAACACGTCTCGACTGGGAGCCTAAAATTCCATTGTCTGAGGGACTCGACCGCACCATTGCTTATTTCGCCCACCTGCTCGCAAGCCCGGCATCAAAACAGCCGCGGCCGATGAAGGCGCCTCTGAAAAAATTGACTCTGAACTGATTTACCCGATCTAAAAAGCTTATGAGAATTTGTTGCATCGGCGCCGGCTATGTCGGCGGACCCACCATGGCGATGATCGCCGCCAAATGCCCTCACATCCGCGTCGATGTGGTGGATCTCAATGCCGAGCGCATCGCCGCTTGGAACTCCGACGAACTCCCCGTCTATGAGCCGGGGCTCGATGACCTCGTGCGTGCCTGCCGTGGAAAAAACCTCTTCTTCTCCACCGAAGTCAAAAGCAGCATCCACGCAGCCGACATCATCTTTGTCAGCGTGAACACCCCCACCAAGACCTTCGGGATCGGTGCCCACAAGGCGGCGGATCTGCGCTTCATTGAGGCTGTGGCCCGCACCATCGCCGAAGTGGCGGACTCACCAAAAATCATCGTCGAAAAAAGCACCATCCCGGTGCGCACCGCAGAAGCCATCAAGACCATTTTGGCTTCGAGTGCGAAAGGCTTGAAGCATCAGGTGCTCTCCAATCCGGAATTCCTCGCGGAAGGCACCGCGGTGGTTGACCTCACCAGTCCTGACCGAATCCTCATCGGCGGCGAACAGACCGAAGGTGGCCTGGCCGCTATTGAGACACTGGTCAGCGTCTATGCCAACTGGGTCCCCCGTGAGCGCATCCTCACCACCAACCTTTGGTCCTCCGAACTCTCCAAGCTCGTCGCCAACGCTTTCCTCGCCCAGCGCATCTCCTCCATCAACAGCATCTCAGCCCTTTGCGAAAAGACCGGCGCAGATGTGGATGAAGTCGCCCGTGCCATTGGTTCCGACTCCCGCATCGGTCCTAAATTCCTCAAGGCCTCGGTCGGCTTCGGCGGCTCCTGCTTCCAGAAAGACGTCCTCAATCTTGTCTACCTCTGCGGCCATTTCGGACTGCCAGAAGTCGCCGCCTATTGGGATCAGGTGATCATCATGAACGACTGGCAGAAACACCGCTTCGCCGAGCGCGTGCTCCGCACCCTCTTCAACACCGTCACCGGCAAACGCATCGGCGTCCTGGGCTTTGCTTTCAAGAAGGACACCAACGACACCCGCGAATCCGCCGCCATCCACGTGTGCAAGGATCTTATCGAGGAGCGCGCCATGCTCTCCATCTATGATCCAAAAGTCGGCTCGGCCCAGATTTGCAAGGATCTCGAAATCGAAAGCAGCCATTCCAGTGTCGAGTTTGCCGCCAGCGCCGCAGAGGCCGCCGCAGGTGCACACGCCCTTTTGGTGCTGACCGAGTGGGATGAATTCCGCCAGCTCGACTTTGAAGCCATCTACCAGTCCATGGTGAAGCCCGCCTGGATTTTTGATGGTCGCAGCCTGCTGGACCACGCAAAGCTCCGTCAAATCGGCTTCAAGGTCTACAGCATAGGCAAACCGCTGCCTGCTGAGGTGAAGGAGTAGGAAAGACCGCCCCCCCCTGCCCGCAGCTCCCCGCTGATGGATGCCCCCCGCAGAACCCGTTCAATTTGGGCTCCATCTTGCGGGCTGCCCATGCACAGCCCAGTCAGCACCAGAGAAACGGTATCTGCATGAACACCTGCGCATGATGAAAGACCTGGCTTCCACGCATCGCGGTCGGAATCGCTGGCTCCCATGGACGATGCGTCGGGAGCGAAATCGGCGGCGCGATCAGGTGAATCGATGGGCGGGAGGCTTGGTTCGCGTGGGTGTGTTTGCCGATGAATCACAGTCTGAAGTGTGTTGAACAGCGTAAACCATTTGCGGTCTAATGAGCGCGCACCTTGACATCCGGGGTGAAAGCATGCCCTAAGTACGCCCTTTTTCCGATATAACCTGTTCATACGCACATGCCCAAAGCCCTGATCATTGCCGAAAAGCCCAGTGTCGCAGCCGATCTTGCCCGCGCACTTGCCAAAGCCCCCGGCATGAAGCCCTTCGTCAAAGAGAAGGACTGGTATGAGAATGACACGCACGTGATCTCGTCGGCCGTGGGCCATTTGCTGGAACTCGGCATGCCGATGGTGGACGGTAAGAAAATCGGCTGGGGCTTCACCAGCCTGCCGATCATGCCGGAGCAGTTTGAACTCAATCCCATCGAGCAAAGCGCGGACCGCTATAAGCTGCTGACCAAGCTGCTGAAGCGCAAGGATGTGGACAGTGTAATCAATGCCTGCGATGCCGGGCGTGAGGGTGAGCTGATTTTCCGCTACATCATGGACGCCAGCGGCTGCAAGAAGCCGGTGCAGCGCCTGTGGATGCAATCCATGACCCAAGGCTCCATTCTCGATGCCTACAAGCATTTGCGCAGCAACGAGCAGATGCTGCCGCTGGCGGATGCGGCGAAGTGCCGGAGTGAAAGCGACTGGCTGGTGGGCATCAACGGCACACGTGCGCTGACCGCGCTCAATTCCCGCCATGGCGGCTTCCGCCTCACTCCGGTGGGCCGGGTGCAGACGCCGACGCTCTCCGTGCTGGCGCAGCGCGAGCGTGACATCGCCGCCTTTGTGCCGCGCACGTATTTTGAAGCCATCGCGCTGTTTGAAGTGAAGGCTGGCCAGTATTCAGGCCGCTGGATCAATGAAAGCTTCAAGAAGGACGAGACCGACGAGCACAAGAAAGCCGAGCGCATCTGGGACGAGGGCACCGCGCAGGCGATCGCCGATCGCTGCAAAGGCAAGCCCGGCATCATCGAGCAGGTCACCAAGCCGACGCGTCAGGCTCCTCCCCTGCTCTACGATCTGACCAGCCTGCAGCGTGAAGCGAGCAACCGCTTCGGCTTCTCGGCCCGGCGCACGCTGCAGATCGCGCAGGCGCTGTATGAAAAGTTCAAGGTGCTGACCTATCCTCGTACCGATTCACGCCACCTACCGGAAGATTATCTTGGCACGGTGACGGACACGCTCAAAACTTTTGCCAGCCACGACAGCCGCAAGCAGGACGCCCTGCCACATGAGCTGGGCACGCATGCTGCCACGGCGCTGGACAAGAAGTGGGTGAAGCCCAACAAGCGCATCTTCGACAGCAGCAAGGTCAGCGACCACTTTGCCATCATCCCCACGGGGCAGATTCCGCCGAAGGAACTTCCCGAAGCCGAGCAGAAGCTGTTCGACATGGTGGCCCGTCGTTTCGTGGCGGTGTTTTTCCCTGCGGCCGAGTTTGAAGTGACCACACGCATCACGCGGGTGGGCCAGGACGCCTTCCAGAGCAACGGCAAGGTGCTCAAGGAGCCGGGCTGGCTGGGTGTGTATGGCAAGAAGGCCGCTGAAGAAGCTGCTGAAGGTGGCGAGGATGCTGCCAAACTGCTGGTGGCTGCGAATCCCGGCGACAAGGCCGAGACTCTGGATGTCGAGGTGAACGAGCACCAGACCAAGCCGCCGCCGCGCTTCACAGAAGCCACGATTCTTTCCATGATGGAAGGCGCCGGGAAACTGGTGGAGGACGAAGAACTCGCCGAGGCGATGAGCGAACGTGGTCTCGGAACGCCTGCGACACGTGCGGCGATCATCGAAGGCCTGATCATGGACCGGTACATTGAGCGCGTGCAGCGTGACTTCCATGTAACTGCCAAGGGACTGGCCCTGATTGAGCAGATCAGCGCCATCGGCATTGATGCGCTGAGTTCACCGGAAATGACCGGCCAGTGGGAGTACAAGCTGCGCCAGATGGAACACCGCGAGCTGGACCGTGCCAGCTTCATGCGGGACATCCGTCACCTGACCAAGCAGGTGGTGGAAAAAACCAAGGCCTACTCCAAAGCCGCCAAGGACAAGGTGTTCCCTGACTTCCCGGCCACCTGCGGCGTGTGCGGCAGCAAGGAAGGCTACAAGCAGACCGAGGAATTCTACGGCTGCAAAAATCCGAAGTGCAAGGTGCGCGTTTTCAAGACCGTGGCCAGCCGCGCACTCAGCGAGGATGAAATCCGTACGCTGATCGAAACAAGGTTCCTCGGGCCGCTTGAAGGCTTCCGCAGCAAGAAGGGCAAGGAGTTCAGCGCGGCGCTGCAGATCAAGGACGACATGAAGATCGCCTTTGTCTTTGGTGACGGCTCAGATCCTGACAGCATCAACTGGGACGAGTGCCCGGTGATCGCCGACTGCCCGGTATGCGCGAAGAAGGGCCGCAAGGGCGAGAAGATCTACGAAACGCCGGATGCGTATCAGTGCAAAATCAATGCCACCGAGACGAGCAAGTGCAATGCGCGGCTGCCCAAGAAGCTGTGCCAGAAGGACATCACGCCGGAAAATGCGCGTGAGTTCTTCGTCGATGGCAAGACCTCGCTGATCACGGGCATGATTTCCAAACGGGGCCGTCCGTTCAGCACCTTCCTGGTCTGCACGCCGGGAGAGAAACGCATCATGGGCTGGGAGTTCCCACCGCGTGAAGCGAAACCGAAGGCCGAGAAGAAGGCGAAGAAGCCGGCGGGCGTGAGCGGGCGCTGAAGCTTGGCCGGCAAATAGGATGGGGATCATCTTGATCCCCTATTTGGAAACGATGAGCGAGGCGGAGCGTAGAGGAATCAAGATGATCCCCGCTCCCGTCAGCCCAGTTGCAGCGCAACTGGGCTACTTGTTTTTTGCCAGGTGCGCGTATTTCGTCTTCCAGTCTTCGGGGAGACGGGCTGGCCTGCCTTCGGGCATTTGAACCAGCGCCAGGGACTGGCGGCAGGTGATGAGAAGAGCGTTGTCTTCAGCGCGGCGCATTTCAAAGGCGCACCAGAAGCGGACGCGCTCGACGGTTTCAAGGCGGCCGTGGATGATGAGTTCGTCGCCGAGCCTGGCGGGCTTTTTGTAGTCGATCTCGGTGCGGACGACGACGGGGAAAAGATGGGTGTGGGCCATTTCCCTCAGCTTCATGCCCATGAGACCGGCGAGGCGGGTGCGCGCGGTCTCGATCATCCGGAGGTAGGCGATGTTGTGGACGACGCCTCCGCAGTCAGTGTCGAAGAACATGACTTCTTCGCGGGTTTCAATGGTCGGTGTTTCCTGCATGTCAGTTCAAATCCAAAGCGGCACGTACAGCGGCTTCATCGACACCCCGCAGCCCAAACACGCGCAGGACGGTGTCTTCGATGAGATTGTTGGGGCAGGAGGCACCGGCGGTGATGCCGACGGTGACGGGGCCGTCTCCGGCGAGCTTGGTGGAGTAGCTTTCTTTCTCAGCCTTGAGGTGAAGATCGAAGTGGACGATCTGCTCGAGGGATTTGAGGCAGCCGGCGGTGCGGATGAAGAAGGTGGGGAGCTGCTGCTCACCGATTTCGACGAGATGGGTGGTGTTGGAGCTATTGTAGCCGCCGACGACGAGGAGGACGTCAAGGGGCTGCTTCAAAAGGCCGAAGAGGGAGTCCTGCCGCTCCTGGGTGGCTCCGCAGATGGTGTCGAAGACTTGGAAATTGGCAACGCCGGCTTCGGGGCCGTGGCGGTCGAGGACGGCCTGACGGAGGCGGCGCTGGACTTCCTCGGTCTCTGATTTGAGCATGGTGGTCTGGTTGGCGACGCCGATGCGGGTGAGGTGCAGGTCCGGGTCAAAGCCGTCAGAATGAGCAGTGGCCGGGAAGCGCTTCATGAAGGCTTCCTTGTCACCGCCGTTGCGGATGTAGTCACAGACGTAATCGACATCGGCCAGGGTGAGCACCACAAGGTAGTTGCCCATGCCGTCATCACCCATGGCACGGGAAGAGGTGGCGCGGGTTTCTTCGTGGCTGGCCTTGCCGTGAATGATGGAGGTGAAGCCCGTTTTGGCGTACTGGCGGACGCGCTTCCAGACGCTCATGACATCTCCGCAGGTGGTGTCCACCACCATGCAGCCGCGGGCGGCGATGAGCTTCATGAGGCGGGTCTCCGCGCCGAAGGCGGGGACAATGACCACGTCTTCCGGGGTCATGGTGGCGACCATGGACTCATGATCGACATTGGGGATGCTGACCACGCCCATTTCGGTGAGCTGGCGGTTCACTTCCTGATTGTGGATGATCTCACCCAGCAGAAAAACACGACGATCAGCAAAGACTTTGCGGGCTGCGTAGGCGAGATCGATGGCGCGCTCGACGCCGTAGCAGAAACCGAAGTCACGGGCGAGGCGCACCGTGGTGCTGCCGATCTGGATCACGCTGCCTTTGGCGCGGATCTGCTCGACAATGTGGCTGCGGTAGTGGGTTTCCACCTCGGCCTGCACACGCTCCATCACCTCCGGGGTGCGAACATTCACACGGCGGGCGGCTGGAGCGGGTGCAGACATGAGAGGATTCAGGAGGCTTTAGTAATACATTTTGCCCTTGGCGGCATCTTCGAAGACCTTGTTGCTCATCATATACGAATCTGGCGGGTCGGCGAGACTGCTGTCATCAAGAACTGGCAGGGTTTTGCCGATGGTGGCGTCTTCGGGCTGAGAAGCGGCGATGTTGAGCGGGGTGCCGGTGCGGACCATGCTGAAGATTTTTTGCGCGGACTTGATCGGCAGGCGGACGCAGCCGTGGGTGCAGGGATAGGGCTTCACCCAGCCCCAGTGCATGCCGTAGGCAGACTGGAACTCCATCCAGAAGGTCATCGGATAACCAGCGCCGGGGCTGCTGACACGACGGCGGTTGGCCACCTTGCTGTAGATGGTGAAATTGCCCTTTGGGGTGGGGGTGCTGGCGGTCCCGACGGAGCATGGGGTGGCGAGAAGGACCTCGTTGCCTTCCATCACGTAAACACGCTGGGCGCCGGTGCTCATTTTCACCCGGACATTCGCTGGGTTTTTCACCGGCTTGGTGGGCGGATCAAAGTTGAGGGAATAACTGCCTTTCTTGGCGACGGCGCAGTTGCTCAGAGCGAGCGCGATCCCGGCAAAGACAAGTGCCTTGAGGGAACCGCGAAGGATGGAGAGGGGGGAATACATAGAGGCTGCGCATGTAGCACATGATTGCCCTCGCTCCACGTTTTTCTTTATGGATGATAAGCTTGCAGAGAGTGCGAAACTTCATCCTCGTTTCGGCGTTGTATCGCCCCACATGCCCACCCCTACTTTGATCGACGTCCTCGTACGTACCGCCGCCAGCGCCGGATGCGAGGAGCCCACCCGGCTGCGCCACGCCCTGGAAGTGGCCTCCGACAACCGCCAGCCGCTCATGGATGCGGTGGTGGACAGCACGATGGTGGATGAAGACCGCTTTTTTGCCCAGCTGGCGACCAGCCTGGGCATGCCGTATGCAGAGGAGGGCGCGGGTGAGGCCGCCGAAGGTCTGCGCAACAACTTCCCCGCGAAGCTGGCGCTGCGCCATCGCATCTGCCCGCTGCACGTGGCCAGCGGCGAGGCGACGATTCTCACCTACAATCCCTTCGACCTCGGCGCACGGCAGGCGGTGGGGCAGGAACTGCGCAAACGCGTGCACTGGCAGATCGCCCCGCGCCACCGCATCCTCGAAGCCCTGCACCAAGGCTACGGCGTGGGGGCTGAAAATTTCGAAGAGCTGCTGGAAGGCCGCGAGGGCGGCGACGAGCACGATGACCTGAAGCAGGAAACCACGGTGCTGGACGAGGCGGACGAAGAGGCCACGGTGCTGAACTTTGTGAACCAGATCTTCCGCGAGGCGCTGAAGGAGCGTGCCACGGACATTCATGTGGAGCCGCTGGAGCGCGATCTGCGCATCCGCTACCGCGTGGACGGCAAGCTGCTGGAAGTGCCGGTGCCGCCGAACATGCGGCTGCTGCAGGCATCGCTGATTTCCCGCCTGAAAATCATGGCGCATCTGGACATCGCCGAGCGCCGCCTGCCTCAGGATGGTCGTATCAATCTGGAACTGGATGGCGAGCCCATCGACGTGCGTGTGGCCACCATCCCAAGCGTGAACGGTGAATCCGTCGCGCTTCGTTTGCTGACGCGCAAAAAATTCGACCTGCAGGCCATCGGGCTCGACCCGGCGACGGAGGCAACGATCCGCAAGCTGCTGGCGGCACCGAACGGCATCATCCTCGTCACCGGTCCGACGGGGTCCGGCAAGTCGTCCACGCTGTACACCTTCCTCAAGGAGCTGAACACGAAGGAGCGCCGCATCGTGACCATCGAAGACCCGGTGGAAAACAAGCTGGACGGCATCATCCAGATCGCGGTGAAGCCGGAGATCGACCTCACCTTTGCCGCCGGGCTGCGGAGCATTCTGCGTGGTGACCCCAATGTGATCATGGTGGGGGAAATGCGCGATCAGGAGACCGTCGAGATCGCCATTCGAGGTGCTTTGACCGGTCACCTAGTTTTCTCCACGCTCCACACCAACGACGCCGTCAGCGGCATCTCCCGTCTCATCGACATGGGCATCGAGCCGTTCATGATTTCGTCTTCGGTGCGCGCCTTCCAGGCGCAGCGGCTGGTGCGAACGCTGTGCGGATTGTGCAAGCAGCCGGCGCACCATGAAGAAAGCCACCTGCGCAGCATTGGCTTCCCGCTGGAGTGGAAGGACAAGCTGTTCAATCCCGTGGGCTGCCGCGCCTGCCGCAACACGGGTTTCACCGGACGTCTGGCGATCATGGAAATCTGCCTCATGACGGAAGCCTTGCAGGACAAGATCAACAAACGCGCCAACACCATGGAACTCAAGGCGCAGGCGCTGAAAGACGGCATGGTGCCCATGCGGCAGTATGGCTTCCGCAAGGCTTCCCAAGGGGTGACGACCATTGAGGAAGTGATGACGGTGACGGCGGCGACTGAGTAGTGTTGCAAAGCCACCTTTGAATAAGTAATCTCACCCCATGATACTCGAAGACAATCCACCCGTTGCATTGATGCTCGAACAGCTCACGGCTGATCAGAAATGGCAGGCCTTCCAGTTTCTCTGGAAGGAGGTGGTCGAAGATCATCAGGAAGAAATTGAGCCACCGGCATGGCATGAAGAAATCCTGCGCAAGCGTCTCGAAAAGATCCAAAGCGGCAAGGCTGTCTGGCATGATCTAGACCAGGCTTTCGATGACCTGCGCAAAGAGCTGGCATGAATGTGATTCTCGAAGATGATGCCAAACAAGACCTGCGCGAGAGCTTTCACTTTTACGAGGAGGACGAACCTGGAGCCGGCTGGTATTTCCTCGACAAAATGCAGGCAGAGCTTCAGACCCTCGGTGGGTTTGGTGGCGTGCATCGGCAGCGCTTCGGCCTTCACTTTTATGCTTCCAAGCGTTTTCCGCACGGGATCTATTACCGGATCGAAGGCGACACCGTACAAATAGCCGCCATCCTCGACAGCCGCCGCGATCCCAAACTCATCCGCAAAATTCTTCGCAAGCGCTGAACCCCATGCCCGCATTCACCTACACCGCCCTCACAACCACCGGACAGACTGTCACGGGATCTGTCACGGTCGGTTCGCGTGCGGAGGCATTTCGAAAAATTGAGGCGCAGGCGCTGACGCCGGTGAAGGTGACGCAGGATGAAAAGTCTGATGCGGCGAAAGCGAAGATCGCGGCGGCAACGGGTGGGCCGGTGAAATTGAAGCGCGCGCAGCTCATTTTGTTTACCGAAGAACTCGCGGATCTGCTGGATGGCGGGCTGCAGATTGACCAGGCGTTTCGGGTGATGCAGGAGCGGCAGGAGACCGGGGCGCTGCGGCAGATCGCCGCAACCATGCGCAATGAGCTGCGAGAGGGCTCCTCGGTGGCCAAGGCACTGAGGAAGGCTTCCCCAAGCTTTGACGATCTCTACTGCAATCTGGCCGCCGCCGGCGAGGTGAGCGGTTCCCTGCCCAGCATTTTGCGCCGCCTGGCCAACAATCTCGCCGTGATGGCGGACCTGCAGGCCAAGGTGACGCAGGCGATGATCTACCCGGCGTTCCTGATCGGTGCCTGCGTAGTCCTCATGATCGTATTCATGACCGTGATGGTTCCGCAGATCATGGATTTGATGGGCAAAAACGGCCAGAAACTCCCGGCGGTCACCGAGCTGCTCATCAGCTTCAATCAATTCATGGGCCAGTGGTGGTGGGTCTTCGGCATTTTCATCACTGTCGCCGTTCTGACCTTCCGCGGCTACATCTCCAGCCCGGCAGGCCGCATGTGGTGGGACGAGGCCAAGCTCAAGCTCCCTCTCTTCGGCCCAATCATGAGCATGCGCTTCTACGCGCAGTTCGCCCACTCGCTGGGCAATCTGGTGAACAACGGCGTGCCACTGCTCAACAGCATCCGCCTCGTTTCCAAAATTTCCGCCAATGTCTTCATCCAGGCGCTGCTCGCCAAGGTCACAAGCATGGTCTCCGAAGGTGCGCCGCTTTCCAACACCCTGCGCAAAGTCGGCAGCTTCCCCCTGCTGCTGGCAGACATGATCGCCGTGGGCGAGCAGACCGGCCAGCTCGGTAAATCGATGGAAAAATGTGCAACGCGTTATGATAAGGAACTCGACAAGCGTATCAAACGCATGACGACGATGATTACACCGGTCATCCTCATTTTCATGGCAGTCATGGTTGGCACCGTTGCCTTTTCCATCGTCGCAGCCATCGCCCAAAGCGTCACCGGCATCCGTGGTGGCGGTTAAAGCGGCGAAACCAACCTCATTTCTTTTTGTTCATACCCTCATAAATCCTATTCAATCGTCCCATCATGAAAATCCGCCCACAGCACTCCCAAGTACACCTCACCGCCGCCTTCACGCTCATCGAAATCGTGATCACGATGACCATCATTGCCATTCTGGCCGGGGGCACCATCTACATGCTGAAAGGTTTGCCTGAAGCCGCCAAAGAAAGCCGGGTTCAAAGCGATTTCGGCACCATCAGTGTCGCACTGCAGGTTTACGAATCTCGAGCCCTGCGCATGCCCACGACTGAACAAGGATTGAAGGCACTCGTCGAAAAACCAACCATCGAGCCCATCCCAGACAGCTATAAAGACGGCCTCCTTGAAGACGTGCCAAAAGATCCGTGGGGACAGGAATACAAGTATCGCTTCCCTTCTCAAAAATCCAAAAAAGCTTTCGATCTCTGGTCCATCGGCCCCAATGGCATTGATGACAATGGCGGCGGCGATGACGTCGGAAATTGGAAGAGCACGGCAGCCAAATAATCCATGAACCTCGCATGCCGAAGCACGAAGACCAGCCATGACGCGAGTGAGCCTCTCACCACCCGTCACGGCTTCTTCATTCGGCATTCGCCAGTATCTCGCGCACGTGCTTTCACGCTAATAGAAATCGTCATCGCTTTGACCATCGTCGCGGTGCTGGCGGCGGCGACGGTGCCGATGCTGAAAGGATTCCAGGATGAGCGGCTGGCACGGGAGCCGGTCACGGCGCTGCTCAAACTGGCGCGTGAGGCGCGGATGCGCGCGATGCAGGAGAAGCGGCCCTACCAGGTGGCTTTCCATGCCACGGGATTCACGGCGTCCCGCTATTTCAATCCGTACCTGCAGCTCACAGAGCTGAATGAGTTTCTTGCGGCAGGCGAAGCAGCACCTGCTGTGGAGAGCACGATCGAGGAAGGTGATAAAACGGATATCGACAATGGCGGCCGCTCCAACAAGACCACCGAACTGCCGCTGGCCCCGCCCGCGCCAAAGTATGACGAATACTGGTCTGAAAAATACGAGCTGCCAAAAGAGGTGAAGTACCAGATCCAGCACTGGTATGATGCCGAGCCGACGCCGATCGAGGGTGAGATGGTGAAGCTGTGGGTGTTTCAGCCCAGCGGCGTCTGCCAGCCGCTGAAGATTCATGTGGAGGGCGCGTCCTCGACATTTGATGTGGAGTTTGCGGCACTGACGGCAGACATTGTGAAGGAGACCGTGGACTTGCGATGAAAGCGACATTCCATCGCCGGGCCTCGCGCGGCTACATCCTTTTCGAACTGGTTCTGGCGCTGACGATTTTTGCCTTGGCAGTGCTGGGTCTGGCGAAGTCGCTGAACCAGGCGCTGGAGACGGCGAACCTGCTGAAGCGAGACCAGATCATCCGCATCGGGATGCGCAATGTGTTTGAAGAGCTGCGGAACAAGCCGCTGGCCAAGATGAGCACCACCATCTCGGACACGACCTACGGGATCACCTATACGACCAGCACGGAGGCGCTGTCGCTGAAGACCACCAGCGGCGGCATCTTGAGCGACATGTACAAACTCACCATCCACGCGACCTCGTCTTTTGACGGGGTACCGCAGGAGGACACCCTGAACGTCTATGTCTATAAACCCGCCCAGCAGTAGACGGCATTCCGGCTTCACACTGATCGAGGTGGTGATCGGCATCACGATTCTCTCGATGATCACGGCGACGCTGTTTGCGATCATCCGCGGCTCGGTGCGCGGGGCTTCGGAGATCGAGCACATCCAGCGCGAGAGCGACTCCATGAACCGGTACATTGAACTGTGTCGGCGCACGTTTGCCACGCTGCCGAGCACGGCCACGCTGGCTCTCAAACTAGTGCAAGGCACGGACCCGGTGATTCAAGAACTGACCATCACCGGCTCGCCAGACTGCTTTCCTTTTGGCAGCAATCCCATCACTTCCAAGGACACCATCCTGAGCCTGCGGCCCTACCCGGAGGCGGTGGTGGACGACAACCAAAAACCGCTGAACTACCTGAGCCTCTCACGGGAGGATTTGATCCCGCAGACCGGGGACATGAAGTCGGGCATCCAGCAGTCCACGACGGGAATCTATGCGCCCGACACGGAGGGGCGGTACTGGATGCCGCTGCTGCCGGATGTGGTGTCGTTCAAATGGCGCTTCTATGTGGAGAAAGAGGAGACGTGGTATGAAGAGTGGAGCAAGTCGAACTGGCCGGACTTGATCGAAGGCCAGTTGGTGATGAAGAACCGGACGCTGCCGGTGCGCATGGTTTTCAGCCTGCCGGTGCTGACCTTGGTCGCTGGCAGAGCCCCGACGAACAACGGCAACAATAACAACACCAATAATAACAATCAGCAGGGCGGGCCGGCTGTAGCCGGTGGCAACAACGGCCAAGGCGGTCAGGGTGGCGGACGTGGTGGCCCGGGCGGCGGTCCTGGAGGCGGCCCGGGCGGTGGTGGTGGCCGCGGTGGCCCAGGCGGCGGAGGCCCTGGTGGGCCAGGCGGTGGCCCCGGAGGAGGCGGTGGGGGTGGACCTCCCGGTGGCGGCGGCGGAGGTGCCCCCCCCGGTGGCGGAGGAGGTGCCGGGCCATGAAGACACACTCTCTCGCAACATTTTGCCCCGCACGTCCGGCTTCGGCACGGGGCTCCGCGCTCATGCTGATGATCTGGGCCATCCTGCTCATGTCCGTCACGGTCATGGGGGTGGTGGAGTACATCAGCTACAGTGCGGAGGAATCCAAACAGGCGGCGTATGATTTTCGCGCCTTGCACCTCGCGGAGAGCGGCATCGCCGTGGGTCTGCACCCCAGCACGCGGCGGGGTGACATTGTGATGAAGCAGAAGGTGGGGCCGGACAGCGGCTTTGATGTGGTGATCAACTACGAAGGCGCTCGCCTTCCGATCAACTACATCACGGACGAGCGGCTGCGCGAGGCGATCTACAATCTTTTCATCTACTGGCAGCTCAATGCGGAAGACGCCGGAGTGGCGGCGGATTCACTGGCGGACTGGGTGGACAATGACAGCACGCAGCGCGCCAACGGTGCCGAGGCCGAGTATTACAAGAGCCTGGGGATCTATGATGCGCCACGCAACCGGGGCTTCATACGCGTGGAAGAAATGATTCTGGTGCGCGGCATGGATGCCGTGGACCGCAAGAAGCCGGACTGGCGCAACTTTTTCAGCATCTACGGCGAAGGCCAGATCGACCTGCGCACGGTTTTCAAGGATGTGCTGCTGGCGATCACCGGGGCATCTGAAAACGATGTGCAGCGCTTCATCAGCGAACGCGATGGCGGGGATGGCATTCCGGGGACAGAGGATGACCGCCGAATCCGTGCGACGGAGGCTTACCAGATACTCGGTCTCAATGGGGACCGGCTGAACGCCGTGAGCGGCATCGTCAATGACAGCGACACGACGCTGCGCCGCATCACCAGCATCGGCTGGGTGGGGACGAAGCGCTCAAAAATCATCCTCGTCACCCGGCGCGATCAGACGACGGGAGCGGTGACCTATCTCGGACGGATTGAGGAGTAAAACGGACTCGACAACCAGCGCATCACCCGACATTCGATAATCGTCATTCAATAACGCAACTTCCCACGCCATCGCGCGTTCTACCAAGCCTTTTCACGAATGTCACTCGCCGCCACCACCCTGCTCCTCCCCGCCCCTGATGCCTCCTGGCGTGTGTGGAAGCCGCGTGCGACCACAAGCGCAGAGACGGTGGAAAGCCCGGCCGAGGCGAAACATGTGAGCAAACCGCTGCTGATCGGACTGCCCGCGTCCGCGTGCCGGACGATCGGGCTGATCCTGCCGCAGACGGATGCGGAGCTGCTGGAGCAGATCATTACGACGCAACTGGAAAGGCGCGGCTTCAAGCTGGAGCAGGATGCCGTGGGCAGGAACTACCGCTGGCAGCTGCTGGGCCAGAACGGCGGGCTGGCCATCGTGAGTGTGGACATCCTGGCCGAGCCGTTCCCGGAAGCACTTGCCGCCTCCCACGCCAGCGACTACACCGCCGCGCTGAGGCTGGCGCAGCTGCCTGCCGGCCACATTGTCATCATTGAAGAACAGGGAGATCTGGTGCTGGCGGCCAGTCATCAGGGCAAGCTTTACCACAGCCACATTTTTGCCAAGGCCCCGGCGGCTGAAGAGGCGCTGACGCTGGAGATCACGCTGGCAAGGCTGACCTTGGAGTCCGAACTCGGACCGGACACGATCAGCGGAGTGGCGCTGGTGGGCGCGAATTTTGACAAGGGGCTCACCACACGGCTGAGCTCCGTTCTGGAACTGCCGGTGCGTGTCCTCGCGGACCTGCCGCCGAATGGCGCTCTGGAAACGCGTCATTGGACGAAGATGCTGCCCTCAGGGGTGCGGACGGCGATCAGCACCAGCACCCAGCGCTCCAAGCTCATCCGTGCGCTGGTGCTGGGTGGCATGCTGTATGCCTCGCTGGCATTCCTGGGCTTTGCGTATCTGCATTTTCAGGAGAAGCGCGCTGAGACACTGGCCGAGGAAGTGGAGGTGACGAGCGAGCCGGCGGCTGCGGTGCGCAAGGCGAACGAACGCTGGAAAGTGCTGGCACCGGCCATCGAGCCGCAGCGGTATCCGCTGTTTCTGCTGGGTGAGATCAACCGCATCATGCCGGGCAGCGGCATCGTCATCCGCAAGTTTGAAGTGAAGGGCAAGGAGATCGACATCCGTGGTGAAGCACGGGATGCGCAGCTGGCGTTTCAGTTCATCGAAGACTTTAAAAAGAACCGCGTCCTGAGCCGCTATGAATGGACGAATCCCCGGCCTGAAGTCAAAGGCACCACGGCCTCCTTCCGTGCTCAGGGCAAACTGCCGTAACGCACCCGTTTTCAAAATTCCATGGCCCTCGCCCTCACCCAACGTGAAAAGAAACTGCTCGGAGCCTGCATCGGCGCCCTGGTGCTGATGGCGACGTTCATCATGCTGAAGCAGTTTCTGGACCGCCGCACGGCGGTGCTGGCGCGCATCACCTCGCTGGAGAATGAGAAGAAGGAGAACAGCCACTGGATGGCCGACCGGGAGTTCTGGGACAAGCGCTCGGCTTGGATGGAGCAGCGCATGCCGACGACCGAGAGCCTGGGCACGGCGCAGGCCAAACTGCTGGAAGAGATTCAAAATGTGGCGCTCGATTACCAGCTGCAGGTGCAGAAGCAGCAGCTGCTGCCGGATGCGGCGGACAGCAAGGCGAACGCCTCCGTGTACCGTGAGGTGGCCGTGGAAGTGCGACTGCGTGGGGATCAAACCACGCTGCTGGGCTGGCTGGCCACCTTGCAGTCGCCGGAGAAGTTTCAAGCCATCAAGCAGCTTGAGCTGGAGATCGACGCCAAGGCTAAAGAAAAGACACCCCAGGCCTTGTGCAACCTCGTCCTGGCGCGCTGGTTCAAACCCGAAAACGGATTCCAGCCATGAAAATGCTTTTCACCACTCTGCTGATGCTGGGCGCGGGACTGAGCCTGCACGCCCAGTCCATCGTACCCGCAGCGCCAGCGGACGCACCGATCTCGACTTCGGATCTGCTGGCCCTGCCCGGTGACTAAATTCTGGAGCCGCAGCAACCCATGGCCGCGCCTGCGGCCCCCGCCGCACCCGCCGGTCCGGTGGACCCCGACCTGCCACAGCCGTTTGATGCGACGTCTTTGAGCGCAATCATTCAGAACTCCCCGTTCACCCGCATCGTGAGCATCTCTGACTCTCTGGTGCTGACAGGGATGGCCTACGTGAACGGCAAGCCCGTGGTGACCATCTTTGACAAGAACGAGAAGCAGTCCCTGGTCGTCAGCGAAGAACCCAATCTCAAAGGCTGGAAACTGATTGAAGCGCTGCCCACCACCAACATTGAACGGGCCCAGGCCAAGATTGCCATCGGCGGAGAGACCTTCAGCATCCGGCACAGCGTGCTGGACAAGAACGACCTGACCAAGGGCAAAAGTGACAAGGGCGACAAAGGCCCGCGCCCTGACTCCTCCAGCGGAGACCGGCTCAGCCGAGGCAGCCGAGGCCCCAGCGAGGAAGACAGGAAAAAATACGAAAGCCTCTCTGAGAAGGCCAAGGATAAATTCCGCAACGCCATGCGCGAAAAGTTCAGCGATGAAAAGTTCCGCAACGCCCCTGAGGAGGAGCGCCGCAATGCCATACGCACCATGTTTGAGAAGATCCAAAAAGAAGACGGCGGGGGCAAATAACGCGCCCCGCTGAAGCCCCCCACCTGCCACTCACGCCCTATCCCTTTCGCATGCATCGTTGTCTTCCTGCCCTCACCACGCTTCTGTTTGCCATCTCCGCCGTTGTGCGCGGGCAGAGCATCGTCCCACCAGCCCCGCCGCCGACACCTGCGGCAGCTCCTGCGGCAGCCGCGACGGAAACGCCTGCGGCCACGACGCCGCCCCCCACGGCCACCACACCGCCCCCTCCCCTTCCCGCGCCCGTGGCAACGCCAGCGCCCGTGGTCCCCGCAGCCGACGGCACCGCACCCGCCCCCCCCGATGGTATGCGCCCACCCGGCGGCGGACCTCCTGGCGGCGGCTTCCCTAGCGGCGGACGCGGTGGATTTGGCCGCCGTAGCGGCTTCGGTGCACCGGGTGGCGGCTTTGGCGGGCCTGGCGGCATGGGTGCTGACGGCGCTGGTGGTACATCAGGAGAGGCCGAGTCTTTCCAGATCACCGGTGACAACGTCATGATGCAGTTTGCCAACAATCCGGTGGCCGACCTGCTGGCGATCTATGAGAAGCTCACGGGCTACACGCTGATCAAGGACACCAACATTTTTGAAGGAGCCACCATCAGCCTCGTCACCCCCAAGCAGGTGCCCAAGGCTGAAGCGATCAAGCTCATCGAAGCCTCACTTCTTGCGAATGGCTACGCCATCGTCGCAGAGCCGGGCAGCAACAGCGCGAAGATCCTGCCCGCGCGCAATCAAAGCGCGAATGCCGTGCAGTTCTCCCACGGGGTGAGGTTTTACACGAGCGCCAAGGAGATCCCGGAGGGAGAAAGCATCGTGTCCTACTTCATGAAGCTCGATTTCCTCGATCCCGAGGAAGCGGCCACGATGTTCTCAGGTCATGTCGGCCTGGGGGCTTACGGTCGCATCACACCCGTGACCTCGCCTCCGGGTCTGCTGATCACGGAGAGCGCCACGATCGTGAAGCAGCTCATCGGCATCCGCGAAGCCATTGATCTCGGCGACACCGGCTCCACGCTGGTCACGAAATTCATTCCCATCAAATTTGCCGACGCGGCCGTGATCGCCCAGATCATTCAAGCCACCTTGAATGCGCAGGCGCAGGAAAAGGAAACAAAGGGCGTGAACACCATCCGTGGTGCTGCCGCCAGTGATGGCCGTGATAACAACGCCCCCAAGCCGCCCTCCTCAGCGCCAAACAGTTTGTCTGTGTCATTGAATCAAAATGCGCTGAATCCCCAGCCCAGCACGCAGGTGGTGGCGGACACGCGCTTGAACCAGATTCTTGTCGTCGCTTCGCCGCTGGACTACACCTACGTCGCCAGCCTCATTGCTGAATTTGACAAGCCGCTGGACAGCACGGAGCCGTATGAGCGCAAGCTCAAGTACGCCGCCGCGCTGGATGTCCTGAGTGCGCTGGTGGACCGGCTGCAGGAAGTGAATGCCGGCACCACGCAGCTGCCCGGCGGGGGCAGCATCCAGCAGCAGCGGCAGCAGGTGCTGGCCACGAACAGCAGCCAGCTCCTCGGCGGCAGAACCACGCAGGGCACCCGAGGCGGCGTGGTGGGCAACACCGCCTCCTCCGCAGCCGGCTCTGACACGGCCAGTGCAACAACAGGAACCACCGGCGCCACGACGACTGGCAGCACGGGCGGATCACGCGCTGACGTCGTCTCCGGCCCCACGGAAAACAATGCGCCGGTCTCCGTGCTGGTGGGCAAGAGCCGCATCGTGGCCGATCCGATGTCGAACACCATCATTGTCATCGGCCGGCAGGAGGAGATTACCAAAGTCGATGCGCTGCTCGACAAACTCGACCGCAAGCCCTCCCAGGTGTACCTCGCCACCGTCATCGGTGAACTCACCCTGACCGACACGATGGTCACCGGGGTGGATTACATCTCTTCCCTCACGAACAAGAACTTCAGCGCCAGCAGCATCACCAGCCGCACGGACATTCTGGGTTCGACAGGCGGCGCGGGGCGCGCCATCAATGACCTGCGCACCAATGCCATCACCGCGCCTTTCGGCCCCACCTCCGGCCTGAACTTGTATGGAGCCGCCGGCAGCGGTCTGGGCGTGTTTCTCAACGCGCTGCAGGCCAACAGCAATTTCAAAGTTCTCTCCAGGCCCTCGATTTTCGCGCTGAACAACAAGAAGGCCGTCATTTCCTCCGGCCGCAAGGTTCCCTACCCTGCGAGCACGGTGACCAATGCCTCGAACCTCAACGGGACGGTGACTTCCACCACCAGCTATCTTGATGTGGTGTTGAAGCTCGAAGTCGTGCCGCTGATCAACACCGATGGCGAAGTGACGCTCACGATTTCTCAAATCAACGACACTCTCATCGGCACCCAGCTCATCACACCCAATCTTGTGCCCATCATCGGGACCGAGCAGCTCGTCACCTCCGTCACCATCCCGGACCGCAACACCATCGTGCTCGGGGGCCTGATCTCCGAGGAAAAAAACCTTTCTCAAAACGGCATTCCCGTGCTGGGCAAGATCCCCGGCCTGGGCAAGCTCTTCCGCACGGACAACAACAGCGTCACCCGCAAGGAACTGATCGTCTTCATCCAGCCGCAGGTGGTGACGGACACCGAGAGCGTGCGTGAGACCTCCCTGAGCGAAGACATCCGCACCACCTCCGGTGCCCAGGCGGCCCAGCGGTTTCCGCAAGTGCCGCCGCCACCCGCGCCGGAGCCTGTCGAAGTTCCAGCCAAGAAGAAGAATTTTTTCCAGCGGATGTTCAGCCGCGACCCGAAGCCGCAGTGATACGCAAAGGGAAAACCGGCCAAGATCGAGACAGGACTCCTTGACCAGCGGGGCTCTTGACCTTTGACTGGGATCCTTGCACTTCGAGATCAAAACCCTTCATCTCAGCGAGCCTTTTCGCATCGCCCACGGCACCTCGGCCACGCGCCAGGTGCTGCGTGTTTCGAATGGCGAACTCGTCACTGAGGCCCCGTTTGTCCCCTACTATGGAGAAGATCCGGCGCAGACGCTGGCGGTGCTGAATCAAGCCGTGCTGCCAGAAGTGCTGCCGCGCACCGCAGGCCTGGCGCTGAACCTGCTGCGGCACGACATCATCGGCCATCAGACCGGGAGGCCGCTGAAGGCGTACGCCGAATCAAAACTGGGTTTGCCCGTGCAGCACACACCGCCCGGCTGTCGCTCCTTCAGCATTCCCGAGAATCTCGATGTCTTTGCAGACAAGGTTCGCGACAT
>NZ_JBGANL010000120.1:0-5086 GCF_044222345.1 Prosthecobacter sp. | reverse complement strand
AAACGATCCTTAAGAAACTGGGTGTCGGCGGTTCCTGCTGCGGAAAACGCTAAATAAGAGGAGCGCTGTACAGCCTGCTTCTGTTAGCATGATCAAGACCAGCCCCGCTTTTTATGACCATCATGAAACGTTTTCTCCCCTTCGGTGCACTGCTCGCCCTTGCCGCCTGTGGCAGGCATGAGGCCGCGCATCCAACCACTGCCTCTATGCCTAGCGCCGCCGTGAAAGTGCAGGTGGCCCGGCTGCAACCCCATGTGGCGGCTGAAGAGGTCGTGGGGACGGTGCGCTCCAAGCTGCGTGCCCAGGTGGAAGCCAAGATCAGTGGACGTGTGCTGGAATTCACCGCTACGCCCGGCGCAGCGGTGAAGGCGGGGGACATGCTCGCCCTCCTGGAAAACCAGGAGATTCAGGCCAGGGTGGACCAGGCCAAGGCGCTGCTCGATCAGGCGCAGCGCGACTTTGCGAGGCAGAAGGAGCTCGTCGCCGCAAACGCGACGACGCGGCAGGATTTTGATGCTGCCGATGCCCGGGTCAAAGTGGCCACTGCGGGGGTGCGTGAAGCCGAAACGATGATGGGCTACGCTCGCGTGACTGCGCCCTTTGATGGTGTGGTGACCCGCAAGCTAGCTGATGTGGGAGATCTGGCCATGCCGGGCAAGCACCTGCTCGAAATGGAAGCGCCGACCACGCTGCGCTTTGAGGCCGATCTTCCCGAAGCCATTCTGGACCGCATCACCATGGGGGCGAAGATGCAGGTGAAGATCGCCTCGGTGGCGAAGCCGCTTGATGCTGCCGTGAGCGAGATCGCTCCAGTGGCCGACCCTGTGAGCCGCACGTTTCAGGTGAAGCTGGATCTGCCGGCGGAGGAGGGGCTGCGCACCGGCCAGTTTGGCCGTGTGGCTGTGCCGATGGCGGAAATGCAACTGCTGATGGTTCCCCGGGCCAGTGTGATCAAGCGCGGACAGATGGAGCTGATTTTCGTCGTCAAAGAAGGGCATGCCAACCTGCGCCTGGTGAAAACGGGCAAGGTGATCAATGGCAGCATCGAAGTGCTTTCCGGCCTGGAAGAAGGCGAGCAGGTCGTGATCAGTGATGTCAGCAAACTCGCCGATGGCCAACCCGTGACGATCCAGCCATGAGCGAACCATCCCATCATTCTGAAAATTTGGGCATCGCCGGCCGCATCGCCGCGATGTTCATTGATTCCAAACTGACCCCGCTGGTCATCATCGCCTCCGTCATTCTCGGTGCTGCGGCCGTGGTGCTGCTGCCACGTGAGGAGGAGCCGCAGATCAAGGTGCCGATGGTCGATGTCATGGTGTCCATGCCCGGCTCCTCTGCGAAGGAGATCGAAGAACGCGCCACGCGGCCCATGGAAAAGCTGCTGTGGGAGGTGGCCGGTGTGGAATACCTCTACAGCACCTCACGCGACAGCGAGAGCCTGGTTATCGTGCGCTTCAAGGTGGGCGAAGACCCCGAGCGCAGCCTGGTGAAAATCACGGAGAAACTGCGCTCAAACTTTGACCGCATCCCGATGGGAGTCACTCCGCCGTTGATCAAACCGAAAAGCATTGATGATGTGCCGATCCTCGCGCTCACCTTCCACAGCGCACGCTACGATCACCTCACGCTGCGCCGGCTGGCGGCCCAGGTGGAGGAATCCGTCAAACAGGTGCCGCTCGTGGCGGAAACGAATCTGCTGGGAGGCGCACGCCGTGCGGTGCGGGTGATGCTTGATCCTGTGAAGCTTGCCTCGCGCAATCTCAGCCCTGCAGGTCTGGTGCCGATGCTGCAGCAGGCCAACCGGCAGTTTCGTGCGGGCGGCCTCACCACCGGAAACAACGAGGTGCTGGTGGAAACCGGGGCCTTCCTGAAAACTGCGCATGAAGTGGGCGACGTGGTCGTCGGCGTGTTCGGGGGCAGGCCGGTGTATCTGCACGAAGTGGCCGAGATCCAAGATGGTGGCGAAGAGGCTGTGCAGTACGTCCTCCATGGCACCAAGTCGGATGAAGAACCAGCCGTCACGCTCAGTATCGCCAAACGTCCCGGTGCGAATGCAATCTCCGTGGCGGACGAAGTAATCCGCAAGGTGGACCTGCTCAAAGGCTCGATCATTCCCGCCGATGTCTCAGTGAGCGTCACGCGCAACTACGGCGAGACCGCAGCGGAGAAGTCGAACGAGTTGCTGCTGCACATGGGTATCGCGGTGTTCAGCGTTGCCATCCTGATCTGGCTGACGCTCGGCTGGCGGGAGAGTGGCATCGTCGCCGTGGCCATTCCGGCGACGCTGGCGCTCACACTGCTCATCTTTTATCTCTACGGCTTCACGCTGAACCGCATCACCCTCTTCGCGCTCATCTTCAGCATCGGCATCCTGGTGGATGATGCGATCGTTGTGGTGGAAAACATCGTGCGTCATTTCCATCTGCCGCAGAACAAGGGACGGGACTGGTCAAAGATCGCCGTCGAAGCCGTGGGTGAAGTGGGGAATCCCACCATCCTGGCCACCTTTGCCGTGATCGCCGCCGTGCTGCCGATGGCCTTTGTGGGGGGGCTCATGGGGCCCTACATGCGCCCGATCCCGATCGGCGCGAGCGCGGCGATGTTCTGGTCGCTGCTCATCGCATTCATCGTCACGCCCTGGGCTTCGATTCGAATTCTGCGCTGGGGCGGCAAGTATTCCAAACTCACGGAAGGCGTCGCGGGGGATGACGGCCACAAGCATCTCGCGTCTGAGCACGCCGAGGACTTCTTCACCAAGCTGTACCGCCGCATGATGGGCCCGCTGATTCATCACACCGGCTGGCGCTGGATGTTCCTCGTCGGCATCACCGTGCTGCTGCTCGGAGCCATGGCGACGGTCGGCCTCGGCTGGGTGAAGGTGAAGATGCTGCCGTTTGACAACAAGAGCGAGTTTCAGGTCATCCTGAACATGCCGGAAGGCACTTCGCTGGAGCAGACGACTGCCGTGGCGCGTGAAATGGCCGCAGCGATCCGCACCGAGCCTGAAGTCACCGACTACCAGATCTATGCCGGTGTCGCCTCGCCCTACAATTTCAACGGCCTGGTACGCCACTACTTCATGCGCCGTGGTGCCAGCGTGGCGGACATCCAGGTGAACCTCGTGGGCAAACATGAGCGCAAGGCGCAGAGTCATGACATCGCCAAACGTGTGCGCCCTGCCGTCGCGGCCATCGCGGCACGCTACGGCGCACGGGTCGCCATTGCCGAAGTGCCGCCAGGACCGCCGGTGCTGCAAACCCTCGTCGCTGAGATTTACGGGCCGAATGAAGCGGACCGCCTGAAACTCGCTGAAAAGGTGAAGAACATTTTCAAGTCCACGCCCGGCGTGGTCGATGTCGATTGGTACATCGAGGCCGACCAGCAGAAGGCGCGCTTCGTCATCGACAAGGAAAAGGCCGCTCTCCATGGCATCAGCGCCGCCACGATTTCACAGACGCTCAAAATCGCCGTGGATGGCGAGACGGTCGATCTGCTGCATCAGCCCGAGGAGAAGGAGGATGTGAACATCCGCCTGGAACTGCCGCGCTCCGCGAAGACTACGCCCGAGGAACTGCTCGCGCTGCGCGTGCGCTCTGGAGATGCCAATGCGCTGCCCGAACCCGGTGCCTCCGGCTCGCCGCTGGTGCCCCTGCGCGAACTGGTGAAAGTGGAGCATGTCACCGTGGAGAAGAGCCGCTACCACAAGAACCTGATGCCTGTGACCTATGTCATCGGCGATGTGGCCGGCGTGGTCGAAAGCCCCGTGTATGCCATTTTCAAGATGAACGAGGCGCTCAAAAAAC
Source organism: Prosthecobacter sp. (assembly GCF_044222345.1). Lineage (GTDB taxonomy): Bacteria > Verrucomicrobiota > Verrucomicrobiia > Verrucomicrobiales > Verrucomicrobiaceae > Prosthecobacter. Next base: position 1,280 of record NZ_JBGANL010000120.1, on the reverse strand, counting down.
TCGACACACGCGAGTTCGGCGGCAGCGGTGCGGAACTTCAGATCCTCAATGCTTCCATGCCATTTAGCGACGCCGAACCTGCGCTGAAATGGGATGGCGAGTGGCACATCACCATCGAGGTCTTCCGCGATCTCGGCGCGGCCTTCGGCGCGTGTCTGATCCTGATCTACGTGCTCATGGTCGGCTGGTTCCGCAGCTTCATCACGCCTGCCATCGTGATGATCGCCATTCCATTCTCACTGGTCGGTATTCTGCCCGCGCATGGTTTGATGGATGCCTTCTTCACCGCCACCAGCATGATCGGCTTCATGGCAGGAGGTGGTATCGTGGTGCGAAATTCCATCATCCTTGTCGATTTCATCGAGCTGAGAATTCAGGAAGGCATGCCGCTGAGCGAGGCTGTGATCGATGCGGGCGCCGTGCGCTTCCGCCCCATGCTGCTGACCGCCATGGCCGTGGTCGTCGGTGCGGCGGTGATCCTGGCCGATCCCATCTTCCAGGGCCTCGCCATCGCCCTCATGGCCGGGGAGATCGCCAGCCTCTTTATCAGCCGCATGGCCGTGCCGGTGCTCTACTTCATGGCCAACAAGCATTCCCATCCTGAACCCAAGCCCTAAGACATTATGAAACCCAACATTGGAACCGTGGACCGCGCGCTGCGCATCATCGTTGGCCTCGGCATCATCGCCTACGGCATTGTCAATCACACCTGGCTCGGAGCCATCGGCGCCGTGCCGCTGCTCACCGCCTTTGTTCGCTTCTGCCCCCTCTATGCCCCCTTCGGCATCAGCACCTGCGGCAAAGGTGGCAATGGCAAAGGCGGCGGCTGCTGCGGAGGCGGCAAGTGCTGCTGAGTTCTACCATTCATATTTCCATGTCACACTTCCTCATTCCCATCGCCGTAGGTGCCGCCATTGGCTCGGCTCTGGGCTACTTCGGCCAATGCAGTTCTGGCACCTGCCCGCTTACCTCGACTTGGTGGCGTGGAGCCATCTACGGCAGTGTGATGGGACTGCTGATGGCGCTTGGGGCAGGGCGCTAAGAGGGCGGCACCACGCCCTGTGCCGTTATAGCGGTTCGCAAAACTCATTTCCGTTTAGCAGGCTGTTTCTTGATCGATGATCATGGGCTTCGACGGCGGCTGGCTGAGGACACAGGCTGTGTGAAAACTATTTCACCGGTTTGACCGGTGGCATGTTCATGAGCAACAAGATGAGCATGAGCCACCTTCGAGGAACTGATCGCAGCGAAGTGCAGATGCTGCCGCCATGCCTGGATGA
>NZ_JBGANL010000051.1:0-37387 GCF_044222345.1 Prosthecobacter sp. | reverse complement strand
ATCCCGCCAGTGGCATTCACGGTGAGTGCAGACGGCATAGTGACCCTCAACTGATGGCGGGCAGCTTTCAATTTAACAACCGGCTAAACATCCATATGTCCATGACCTCCCATATCCCTCACGCCCTCGACAGCCTCGTTGTTGCCATCACATCCATCACAGTCGCAGCTTCATCTGTCATCCTTACCGAAGCCCCACAATCCACCGTCGAAAGGCTGGACCTGATGGTGCTTCTCCTGCCGCTGATTGGCGCGATGATCGTGAGCGGCGGGCTCATCATGCTCAATCCTCAGGCCGAAACGAGAAGAATCACCATCGGTCGTGCTATTTTCTCGTTGCTCGGCGGATCGCTCGCACCCTCACTGGTGGCGATGTTTATGCCATCGCTCGCCGCTTACAACGTCAAGCCTATCTTTCTGGTAGCCGTAGGGTCATTGATCAGCGGTATCTTTTTCATCCTCATCCGCGCAGTGACAGAGCAGGCTTTTGGCCGTGCAGAAAGAGTGGCCAAGGAGCTTGCTGACCACACCGAGGCGCGCATTCCCGGACTGGATAAACCACCGGCAGATTGACACCCGACCAGGGATGTCATGAAAGCACTCCTCATCCTCTCCGCCCTCACCTCACTCACCCTCATCAGCTGCGACACTCCCAAAACCGCCGCTGAGGCCGCCAAGCGCCAGCGCTACGAAGCCATCGGCGACAAGCTCCTCACCATCGGCACCCGCATGGGCTACGTGACGCCAGCTGAAGCTGCCGACATCCGTGACATCGGCGCGCTCGCTGTGCCAACCAATCCGCCGGCGGTCGAGGTCACGAGCGGCAAATAATCCATCCACCTCCAATCCCTATCTACATTTTATGCATTACAGAAACGGACGCGAAGCAAAAAACGGCGACAAGATCATTCAACTGGGCACCCATGGCCATCCTGTAATCAGCGCTGTCGGCATTCTTCACGATGCCATCCCCGGCAATGATTACTGCAACGGGCAAATCGCTCCAATCCTTCCCGGTGTATCTGGCGCATGCATGTGAGACTGCCTGCACATCGACGACCTCGCCGCAATCCTGGCGGAAAAGGGCCTCGATAAGCGGCCTGAAGGCAAGTGACCACATTACCCCACAACATGCGATAGGCTATGTGACTAGCCTCCCGAAGCAGCGTCTGCACTCACAGCACCCCGGCCCCGAAAGGAGCCGGGGTGTTTTTTTCGCCATCTGGAGAGCTTTGACACATCTCCGCTCTCATGTCCCTCGACACTCTTAAACGCGACGTGCAAGCCCGTCTTGACCTCAAAGTAGATGGTAAAGATGGTATTCTCACATGGACGGCTATTCATGAAAAAATCTGTGGGAAGGATACTGGCCGGACTCCATCAGGGAAAACAGCCAGCGAAATCATTGCCGCCGCAGTTGTCGATCCTCGCAGTGAGAAAAACATCGCCACCCTCCATCCTCGCGTGCAGCCCTATGCTCGCAACCTGGTTCTCAAAGCGGCCGCCGCCGGCATCACCATTAAGGTCATCTCCGGCCTGCGCACCTATGCAGAGCAGACCGCGCTCTACGCCAAGGGCCGCACAGCGCCTGGCTCCAAAGTCACAAATGCCGCCGCCGGCTACAGCAATCACAACTTCGGCCTCGCCTTCGACATCGGCGTTTTTGAAGGCGTAAAATACCTCGAAGACAGCCCCAAATACAAAGCCATCGCCCCCATGGGCATCGATCTCGGCCTCGAATGGGGCGGGAATTGGAAAACGATCCAAGATCAACCGCACTACCAGCTCCGGCCCGCCTGGGCCCAAGGCATGCCCGAATCAACCATGCTCACCGAACTCCGCCGCCGTAAAGCTGACGGCCGCGACTTCTTCGCATGAAGCTTAAAACAAGCTGGTACTTTTACCTCACAATGGTTAAAAGATGGGTAATCCACCCAAAGCCAGCCCGCTCACTGGGAAACAGTAACCCTTCAACTCCCCTCGCCTCCACTTCTTTATTTTGGGTGTAAATCATTGAAAATGAAGAAGTGGAATGGGTGGCAGGTGGGAATGGATACCTAGCTTAAAATGGCTTTTTTTGGCCTTTTCTGGCTCTGTTTGGTGGTTAAAGGTGGGTAATGGCTGCTGGGAAATTACCTGTTGAATTGGTCCGCTTTGGCGGGGCTGAAGTGAAGATTTATGAGCGGAGCGACGGGCTCTTCAAGGTGTATTGGCGGGAGGCCCGGAAGGCGGTGACGACAACGAAGATGCGGCTGGAGGGTGAGAGGGGGGCGCTGGCATTTGCGCGGAAGAAAGTGCGGGAGCTGGCAGGGATGGCGGGGACGCGGTCGGTGTCGGTGCTGGAGGCGGAGGCGGTGGATGGCCTGCGGGGTTTGGCGGGGGAGCGATCGATGACGGCGGTGGTGGACCAGTTGAAGGATCTGGTTGCGCGCATGGGTGGCTTTGGGCATGTGGTGCGGGCTTGTGAGAATTACATCAAAGCGGGGCATGGGAAGCTGGACCGCACCAGCGTGGCGGTGGCTGTGGCTCGATTCCTGGCGGGGCATGAGAAGTCGGCGGTATTGTATCGCGGCGGGATGCGCAAGGAGCTGGAGGCGGGTGTGGGGCGCTTTGGGACGGTGTCGGTGTGTGATGTGGACGCGGATATGCTGGAGGCGTTTGTTTCGCGGCTGAATGAGGACGGCACGGAGCCTGGTGCGCGGTATTTTAACAACCGGCTGGCGACGTGGAAGACGTTTCTCAATCGCTGCAGGCAATGGGGCATGCTTTTGCGGGAAGAAGCGCACGCGGGGGAGGTGATCAAGCGGCGCAAGGAAGCGGACCGGGTGCCGGAGATCTGGGGCATCGATCAAGGGGCGCGGATTTTAAAAACGGTGGCGGCGGAGGAGAATGAATCGCTCAATTACCTGGTGACGGGCTGCTGGATGGGGCTGCGGCCGTTTGAGATGAAGCGGGTGACGGCGTCGATGTGGGACTGGGAGCAGGGGTATCTCAATGTGGGGGCGGAGGTGGCGATGAAGACGATGCAGCAGCGCTTTGTGCCGATCCCGCCCAATGTGCGCGAGCTGCTCTACGAGCGCATGACGGCGCCGGTGCGCTACTGGGGAGCGAATTCACCGCAGGGAAGGCGCATCGCCAAACACATCGTGCGGGCGGATGATCAGGCCTTTGTGGCGAAGCTGCTGAGGGCGAAGGGACTCATCACGGAATGGCCGCAGGATGTGATGCGTCACAGCTACATTTCCTACCGACTCGCGCAGGGGCATGGGCGCGGCCAGGTGGCGGAGTGGGCGGGGAATTCGGAGAGCGAGATCCGCAAAAGCTACCGCAGGCCGCTGCGGAAGGAGGACGGGGACCGGTGGTTTGAGATCAGGCTGTGACTTGACGGATTCTGCCTAATGGGTTTCTTGAGGGGATGAAAAATCTGTTCTGGACTCTGCTGGCCTGCATCCCTGTGCTCGTTTTTTTGAGTTCGCCCTGGGGTGTGGCGGTGTTGAAGTTTGCAGGGGTGAAACCGCTGCCGGATAGGCGGGCTGCAGACGATGGGGAATACCTGGATGGAGAGATGCTTGTGGCCAAATGCAAACGTGCGGTGCGGGCGGTGGTGCGTGATCCTTCCACGATCAAGTGGAACGGCCAGAAAGTGTGGGGCAAAGATGGCAAGGCGCATGCGGCGCTGGACTTCACGGCGCTCAATGGCCTGGGTGGGCCGGTGCGGGAGACCTGGCTTTTCACCTTTGATGCCGACGGGGAGTTCACCTCGATCCTCACGCCAAAGGGTGAGCAGCTCGATACGGAGTGAACATAAAAAAAGCCGCTCGGGTTGAGCGGCTTTTTTGTGGGTTTTGGTGCAGAGTAGATACTAAATGTTTATTTATCCTGACAGAGAAAAGTTTAAGGTGTGGGAAAATATTTCTTTACCAAATTAATGTTTATCCTAAAAGGGCGCATGCCTGCAACCAACTCACTCATAGAAAGGTATCTAATCAACTGCCTCCTCGCTTTGGCGCTGGAGGCGCAGGCGAACGACGATGAGACGGTGATGTGCCGGTGCCTTGAGAGGATGGCGGCGATGCAGGGGAATTCTCCGCATAAAACTGCTTCGCTGCTGCCCGGTAAGGATCTGCCGTGGTGCCGCTAGGCGGTTCTTCGGCCACCATGGCGATTAGATTGGAGCGCTCTGGGAAGTGGGTGGCTTTGGTGCTTTCGGCAAGCTCCTGGGCTTCGCGGGCGATGACTTCGTCTGCGAAGCCGGTGATGGCTTCTTCGTAGAAGAGTTTGCGGGTTGAAATGCCGAGGAGTTTACGGGCGCGTTCGATCTGCTCGAATTCCTGCGCGGTGAAGTTGACCTCGAAATGGTTAGCAGCACTGGCTTCAGCGGCCATGATGTCGCTGATGGCTTTGATGGAGCGGGGGCTGAAGCCTTTGGAGAATCCATTGTAAAGGGTGCCCATTCGGATGCCGAGTTTGTCGGCGAGCCATTGGCGGTCTTTGCCCATGCTGGTGAGCCAGGCGTCGATTTTTGCGGGGGTCATGGTGCGGAAGTAAAACTAATTTAACGAAAAGTCAAATTTAGGCTTGCCAATTTCCCATAATGTGAAATTATTCTTCACGAAACATGAAAACGGCCACCACAACGATCACTGAAGACTTGAACCTGCCTGATGACAGATGTGCCGCGCTTTCCCGTGAGGCGCTGAGACTTGGCGTGTCCGTCAATGTGCTCGTGAGAAGAGTGCTGCTGAAGAAGTCGGAGCAGATCATCGAGTCTGAAGAGTCCGAGAAGAAGGCTGCCTGAAACTGAAATTCCCAACCACAAACTGCCACCTACTGATATGAACACCTGCACCACTTTGGCGATCTATGGCTCATGCCTGCCTTGGCGGCTGATGAGGCCAGATTTATTCTGGGAAGTTCGGATCGAAATCAAAGGACATGTGGATGCCCTGATCAGCGAAGGCGGCCGGCAGAAATTCCGTGAGAAGCTGGCGGATTATACCCGCCAGTTCCTCCTCGCCCGGAAGGGGATCAATGATGTCGGTAACGCCGCCGATGATCTTCCGCTGATGCGGCGCGGTGGCCTGAATGTCGAGAGTGATGCGAACCATGCCGGCAGTGAAGCACAAGCCGGACCTGCGGAGCAAGGCGGAAATAAACCGCAGAACGCCTGAAACCTAAAACCTGAAACTGTGATGAACCCGACCACGGCTGAATCCCCCTCCCTGCAAGACGGCTATAACGGAGCCTCAGACGCCTCCATCCTGGAATACTGGGCCGCTGTGCCGGCCAGTGTGACGCCGAAGACGGTGAATGTGCAGTGCACGGCGAAGACGAAGAGCCTGCTCCACCGCGCCGGGTTCCAGCGCTGCCGCACCCACAACTTCTACGCCGTGCCCGTCTGCCGCGACCGCTTTGAGCGCCTGCAGCTGGCCCCCGCGAAAGTGGCGCTGGCCGCCTGAGTTTTGGAACCACAAACGACCACGAACTGATATGAATACACCTTATGACCTGATTGCACACTTGGAGCGCCAAGTTAAATTCTCTGAAAAGACTTTCGGACCCGGCTGCCGGACCTTTGGCATTCTGGATCACATCCGCAAAGAGCTCGCTGAAATTGATGCTGACCCGATGGACTTGGAAGAGTGGGTCGATGTCATACTTTTGGCCTTTGATGGAGCATGGCGCATTGGAGCCAAGCCTTGGGAAATTGCCCAGGCTATTGAGGCAAAGCTGACCAAAAACGAAAACCGCACATGGCCGGACTGGCGGACAGCTCCTGCGGGTAAAGCGATCGAGCATACGCGCAGTGCTGATGAGAGCCAGAGCCGGTTACAACCCGGCGCTCCCAGTAATGAATAAGAATTTCTGAACCGGTCCGCATGGCCGGGGCTGAGAGCAAAAAAACAAACACCAAACCACGGAGGAGAGAACGTGAAACACGCGAAAGCATTGATCGAGGATCTGCAGGTGAGAAGAAGACCGGCGCTGGGCCGGGGCCTGCGGGAGCTGCTGCTGCACGGGGAACTGAGTGCGGCGGCGGAGCGGACCCGAGCGCTGCGGGTGCCGAAGCCGGTGAATCTGCCGCGGGGCATTCCGGACTTCGCGAATCCCTGGGCGCGGAAAGTTTGGCTTCGGAGCGGGAAACCGCTCTGAGGCAGAAAGGCGGCCCGCCAGCCTGGAGCGGGGTGGAGACGCAGCGTTCGCACACGGAACGCGCATGGGACGGGGCCGAGAATCCCGAGGGACGCAGCACCACACGCTGACAACGCGCTGCCGGGAAACCGGGTAGTGGGTCAGTTTGGAAATATTTTATGAATAATACACAAGCACAATTGCCTCAATATCAGTGCCACAAAAAGGTATGGGCACTAAAAATCAAAGCCGTTCAACTTCATGATCCTACCGGATCGAATCCGCCCGTTGAATTTGCCGGTGGGTTTCTTATGCCAGAGGACTCGAGGTTTAATCCAATTGCCTTTGATGCCGATTTTTACCGGAAGCATGAGCCGGTGGATGGTTGTTACTGGGTTCAGTATGAGGATGGCTACACGTCGATTTCTCCGGCTTCTGCTTTCGAGAGTGGCTATTCCCTTGTGGATCATCGGCTTGCCAACGTTCTTCATGGCAACGATAAGCGGAAGACTATGCTGTGGAGAAGAGACCGGGGAATGGATAGCGGGCATGATCCGTTGTCGTTCGAGGATTTGATGAGGCTTTATGGACCCTATCTCGAAGCGTTTTCCCATGAGAATTTAGAAGTGCGTGAAGTTAGGCTGCTGGAAACCCTGCTTTCAAAATAGCCCACTACCGGAAACCGGCAGCGCTGAATTTCTGAAACTGACTGAATCTTATGGAACCAACGCCATCTATTGAACCTATTCGCAAAGCTTCAGATGCTAAGCTGCGGGATAAACTGATTGAACTGATTGAGCGCTGCGCGGTGCAAACGCCCTGCGGCTATTTTGCAGACTTGATCTTATCCTTAGTGCGGGAGCACCAGTCCGACGAAGATCAGAATTTCAGGTTTAAACCGCAGGTTATCCAAGAGCTTTCACCTCTTCTTGCAGAGCCTGATTTGAGGAATGATGTCCTGCATGCAGCCATTGAGGCTCTTGATTGGCCACAGTCTGCTTATGGCCGTGAGAAGTTCATCAGTGAACTCAACAAGAGGCTTTCTTCCAAAAGCCGCGAGGAGGGCGCTGAGTGATGAAACCGATTGAACAAAGATTTTCCTCTGGCATCACACGGTATGAACCGAGAAGACGCTGGGAGCGTCCGGCTTTGATGGTGCTGCTGGCGGCGCTGGTGCTTTGGCTGATGAGTGGATGCCAGATGCATGGGGAGACGCCACCCTGGATGAAGGGTGCTGTCTTGGGTCTCTGCACCTTCGGGTTAGTCGTGGTGCTGTTCAAGGTGGCTTTGTGGATCAAGAGACGTGATGATAAGGCGCTTGACCGCTGGTCGGTGGCTTATTCGGAGGATGAGGGGCAATGGGACTTGGCAAGTCCCCCTCCTTGCCGGCCTGGTAGCGGACGTGTTAGGCCTACGAATACGCCGCCTGCTCCTGCGTTTCAGATTGCTAAGGACCCGCTGGATCTGCCATTTATGGGGATCGATCTGGCGAGCATGATCCGCATCACGGACGCGCTCATCAAGCAGACGGAAGGTGCGGCGATGTGGGTGGAGAGTGCGAGCAAGACGCTCTGCCGGCATGAGCAGGAGGATATGCTGCGCATGGCGCTGCGGGATCTGCAGCCGGTGAATGACTGCCTGCCGGAGCTGAAGAAAGCGCTGCAAAAGCAACAGCAGACGGGGAGGGCGCTGGTATGAGGATGAAACCTTGGGAGATGTCTTTCAATGGCTACTTCTGGTATGAAATGCCGGGACAGCATGAGGATGACAAGAAGATGAATTTTTACCTGTTCAGGGTGGGGCGGCTGGATGTGGAGGACGAGAAGCAATGCGATGTGCTGGCGAAGGATGGCATTGTGGAGATCGTGGACGGAGTGCGCCGCAAGCCGAGGCCACGGCTGGTGAGCCGTGAGCAGAAGCGCTTTGGCAGCATGGGCCGCAAGCCTTCGCGCAAGTATGAGGGGCCGCTGAACAAACCGCTGGAGCGGAGCGCGGAAGAACTGCAATGGCGGGCGGCGCTGCGGCTGCGGCTGTGTGAAGCGCGGGCTTTGCATGTGGCGGCCATCCCGACAATCGCGAAAGCGGCGGGGGTGGGCTATTCCCAGATGTCGAAGTTTCTGCGGGAAGGCACGGGTTTTCCTCAGAAGGCGGTGCTGGAGCGCGTGGAGCAGTGCCTGAATGATTTCACCACGGGCACACTGCCGCCGCCGCCAGAGCCGAAGCGCGGCCAGAAAAAAGGCTGGCGCATGGCGGTGCCTCCGGGCTGCATTCCCTACAAGGAATGGCTGGAGTCTGAGCGCAAGAAGCGCGGGGGGATCAGTGTGCACAGCATGCGGTGCTGGCTGATGAAGAACCCCGAGGAGCAACCGCCGCTCGTAAAGCTGAATGCGCGCTGCTTTTTTGTGAAGATCTCTGACGTGCAGGAGGTGGCGGCATGAGCCAGGGGCTTTACACGAAGGCCCAGGTGGCGAACTATTTGGAATGCCGGCCGCAGGAAGTGGCGCGGATGATTGAGGAAGACGGGCTGCCCGTGGTGTCCATCCCCTGCGCGAAACGGCCGGTGGACAAGATCACGCTGCATGGTCTGCATGGCTGGCTTTCGCAGCGGGCCAGCGGCGCTGCGTTCATGAGTGTGGAGGAGCTGGCGGCGGAGATCGCGGCAGCGAATGCGAAGGACATGGTGGGCAGCCTGGGGATGCTGACGCTGCGCAGCGCGGTGGAGCTGGTGTTTGAGAGCGTGAAGACGCAGATGGAGAGGAGCGCGGCATGAGTGGTCCGGAAGCAATAACGGAGGTGGGGAAGCTGATGCACATCACTTCGCCGGGGCAGTATGCCATCGTCAATGACGAGGTGCTGGCGCCGGAGTGGGTGTTTGATGCGGCGCGGGACATCGATGGACGATGGGTTTCGATCTATCCGCCGGATCTGGTGATGGTGAAGCGGGTGATCGACCAGTGGAAGCACCTGATCTGCCGCTACGCGGGAGCGCTGTGTGTGGTGTCGCGCAAACATGTGAAGGCTTCGGAGGTGAAACTGACATGAGCATGAACACGATGGGACTAATGCCGGAGGAGCGGAAGGAAATAGTGCGGTCCCAACTGCGTGAAAGTCTGCGGATTCTGGCGGACTTGCATGAGCGCCGGGATCTGAGCGCGGAGGCCTTTGAGTTTGAACTTCGGATGCAGATTCTGTGGCTGACGAATGCGGCGAACCAGTGGCACCAGGCAACCGAGGAGGAGAAACGCGTCCTGCAGATGCGGGAATTTTATTTGAAGCGGGAGGGTGCGGCACAATGAGCAACGAGCATCATGATGTGGCGGCTTTGCATGAGAGCAGCGGGATCGGAATCGATGCGCTGCATGTGGCGGCGCCGGATGAGATGCTGGCGGATGTGCCGTTTGAGGTGTGGGCTTCCAGAAGGGAGCAGGCTCCGGATGTGAAGGTGGGTCGGGATGAACTCATGATGGCGATCACGACGCAGTGTTTTGAGGGGCGGCCTTCGCTGGTGGAAGCTGGTATGCGCTTTTGTGCGATGGCTTCGAGGGCGGGGGTGCCGGTGCCGATGAATGCGAATGAGAGGCGGGAGATGCGGGCGGTGATTGCGTGCTGCAATGGGTCGCTGTGGCTGCCGCGCTGTGAGGAGGCGGCGTGTGTGTTTGAGTTTCTGCGCGGGGGCATTGTGAAGCCGTGGTATCTGGGGCGGAGGCTGAGCCTGATGGCGTATGCGTTTAACCGGGGCTTTGTGATTTTACGGGTGTTTCCTTCGATGGAGTCGATCGGGGATCTGTGGGAGCTGAGCGCGGAGAACAAACGGAGCGCGGTGTGCGCGGCGCTGGTGAAGCTGAAGGCGGAGATCCTGCGGAGTGGCTGGCTGCGGGAGCACCGGACGATGCGGAGTTTTAAGTTTTGGTTTGAGAAGTCGGCGGAGGCAAAGGCGAACTACGCGGAGGCGCAGCTGGGGAATGCGAACCGGCTGGGTGGGACGGGAACCAAGGCGGAGGAGGTGCGGGAGCTGATCCATGGCGTGCCGGTGAAGGCGGAGTTTCGCGGGCTGAGTCCGCAGGGGCTGAGAAGACGGCTGGATGCTCTGGCGGCTTCTGCGGTGGGTGAAGAGGGGAGGGTCCATGAATGAGCTGGCTCTTTTCGCGGGCGCTGGTGGAGGCATACTCGGAGGCAAACTCCTCGGCTGGAAAACTGTCTGTGCAGTCGAGATCGAGGAATACCCGAGGAACGTCTTACTTGCGCGGCAAGACGACGGATGTTTGCCGCCCTTCCCAGTCTGGGACGACATCCGAACATTTGACGGCCGCCCATGGCGTGGCGTGGTGGATTGCGTCTCTGGCGGCTTCCCGTGCCAAGACATCAGTATCTGTGGTAAAGGGGCAGGGCTTGAAGGTGAACGCTCTGGCCTCTGGTCGGAAATGCGAAGAATCATTGGCGAAGTTCGACCCAGTTACGTCTTCGTGGAAAACTCACCAGCTCTCGCTTTTCGGGGGGGGGCTTCGAGTTATTGGAGACTTGGCCTCGATGGGCTACATGGGACGCAACTGCTGTCTGGGCGGATTCTCCGTGGGAGGGTGTTCAAACGGAGAGCGCATGTGGATTGTCGCTGCTTCGCCCGACTGCCCAATGCTGGAAGGCTTGGACCTTTCGGAACCTCTCGTCGCTTATTCGGAGGAATCATGCAGACGGCAATATTCAAGAGCAATCGGCGAGATGCTTTCACAAGATGATTACGCCAGCCTCAAACGAAATCCTCATGATGTGGCCGATGGCATGGACCGACTTAAGGCCATTGGGAACGGCCAAAATCCATTCTTGGCAGCAACAGTTTGGAAACTTTTGACAGGAAAAAACGAACACAAAAACTGACGATCATGAACGAAATCAAACTGCCGGTGGTGCGCTCTTTGGCGCGGGTGATGGAATGGGAAATCAATCCGCGGAGGGGGGTGTATCGGGGGATGGAGGAGCTGAAGGATTCGCTGCGGCGTGAGGGGCTGCAGGATGCGATCCATGTGTGGGAGCGCACGGATGCGGACTATCTTCTCAAAGGGCACCGGCGCACGCGGGGGATGAAGGAGCTGGGCTGGACGGAATGTCTGCAGGTGGTGCATCATTTTGAAGATGAGCGGGAGGCGTTTGCGTTTCTGCTGGAGGATCACGGGCATACGGTGCCGCTGGATGCGGAGGAGAAGATCGTGGCGATCGAGACGGGCGTGAGGCTGGGGATGACGACGGCGGATCTGGCGCCGATGATGGGGGTGACGGAGGAGCGGGCGCAGCTTTGGTTTGACCTGGGGGAACTGCTGCCGTCGGGGGCGCGGAGTGCGCTGGCGAAGGGGGAGCTGAGTGTGAACACGGCGGAGCTGCTGCTGGCGATTGCGGACCCGAAAAAGCGGCGCGAGGCTGCGTCTTTGATTTTGAATGATCCGGAGACGGGGGAGCCGATGGCGCATGGTCAGGCGAAGGCGTTCATTCAGGCGCGCTATGTGCTGCCGGAGAAGTGGCACAAGGACTGGCTGGAGCTGGAGGCGAAGCTGCGGAAGAAGAAGAAGGTGGTGGACGGTTTTAATTATGTGGAGTGGAAGGACCGCCTGGATTTTGTCCTCGGCGATTCGGGCCAGCCCCAGCCGGAGTTTGAGCTGGGGGAGTCGTATTATCCGAAAGACCCGGATGGCCGGAGCTGGGAGGCGGTGGCGGTGGGTCTGCAGGTGCCGGTGTATGTGTGCGCGGCGCCACGGCATGCGGAGGGGTTTGTGACGCTGGTGAATGCCGCGATGATGCGGGATGCGCTGACGGTGCGGCCGGCTCCGGTGGGGAGTGGGGAGGATGAGGATGATGAGGAATTGCCGCAAAGTGACGCAAAAACGGGCGCAAAAACGGAGTCTGAACCTGATGAAGGTGGAGCACCTGTGGATGCTTCAGAGCAGCCGTCGGTTTCGCTGGTCGATGAGAACGAAGCGGAGCGGCTGAGAGTGTGGCTCAAGACTTGGCTGGGGGCGATCTATGAGCACCTGGTATCCAAGCCGACGGATGCGATGACGAGTGGGCCTTGGAGGCCGCTGCAATCGTTTCTGGCGCGGATCACGACAGACCGAGACTCAGAGGCGCTCCTCGCTTGGCGGGGCATTACGTCGAGCACTGAGGCGCTTGAGTTCATCGCGAGTGATACGAAGAACCGGGCTCCACTGCGGCTGGCGATCTTGCTGCTGCTGTGCGCGGAGAGTGACGCGAGTGATCAGCCGCAGAAGGTGATCCGCGAGGTGGCGGGGGTTTTGGGGCTGGATGGGAAGAAGCTGGACCTGGCGGCGGAGGCGGCGGCGGGGAAGTAAGTTTTTTTAACTCAACAGACAGCCGGAGAGACGGCCTTAAATATGCAACAAATCGAAGGATTGAACGATCAGGAACAGGAACTTTTGGGCCGCTTTACGATGGGAGGTGCCATTGGAGATTACGGCAAGGGACAGGCTTGTGTGATGGCATGCTCAGTCGCGCTGTGGCGGTTCCGTCACGGTGAGGAACTCGGGTCAGCGACGGATGAACTGGAATGTGTGTGCCCCGTGCTGCGCCGCCTGGCCATCCGGCTGAATGATGGTAATTGGTGGCCTGGTGGAGGGAAGGAACGCACTGCAGCTCTGCTGCCACTGGTGCCGAAGCTTTTGGGCACGGCGGATGAAGCCAAGACGATGCAGCGGATGTATCGGGTGGCGGACTGGTCGGTGAGGACAATTCTCCCCGTCCGGCTCCGGGCCTTTGAAAAAGAGGGGGACGCGAAGCGGGTGGAGGCGCTGGCTGTTATTATCGATAAAGAAACATCACTGGCGGCACGCGACGTGGTAAATGAAATCGGCAAGGGGCTGTGGGGCAATTATTTTCGGTGGTATGCTGATGCTGCTGCTGATGCTGCTGCTGCTGCTGCTGCTGCTGCTGCTGCTGATGCTGCTGCTGCTGCTGCTGCTGCTGCTGCTGCTGATGCTGCTGCTGCTGCTGCTGCTGCTGCTGATGCTGCTGATGCTGCTGCTGATGCTGCTGATGCTGCTGCTGATGCTGCTGCTGATGCTGCTGATGCTGCTGCTGCTGCTGCTGATGCTGCTGCTGATGCTGCTGCTGGTTGGCGGTATGTGCATGTTGAAATGCGTGGGGAGATGCAGGCACTAGTGGCAGAGTTGATGAAGATTTGAGGAGACCCCAAAGACGCCTCGCAATATGAGAGACTGGGAAGACATCAAACTGGAGGTTATTGCGCGGGCGCCGATGGTGCGGGTGGTGGAGTGGTGCGGACTGCCGATGAGGAAGGCAGGGGCTAATGTGTGGGTGATTAACTGCCCGTTTCATGCGGAGAAGTCGGCTTCGTTTAACATCGGCGGCCGGCAGGGCTTTGAGCATCGGGGGCACTGCTTTGGCTGTGGCTGGGATGGGGATGTTTTTGCGTTTTGGATGCAGCTTCGCGGCTGTGATTTTAAGACGGCGCTGATGGACCTGGCTTCGCTGGCGGGGGTGCATGTGGGTGAGAATGTGGAGTGGACGCGGCCGGAGGTGCGGAGGGTGCGGGCGGTGGAGCCGGTGGTGGAGGTGGCTGCGGTGAAGCCGGAGCTGCCGAGGCTGCGGCATTTAAAGCGGGAGGAGTGTGCGGTGCTGGGGGCTGCGCGGGGGATTGATCCGGAGGCGGTGTGGTATGCGGCGCGGGTGCAGCGGCGGGCGGCGTTTTCGGAGTGGCCGCTGTGGCGGGGCCGCGATGGGGAATGGCGCGGGCGGAATGTGGGAACCTGGCCGAGCTGGTGTGCGACCGATGAGACGCGGAACTGCGCGGAGTTTCGGCGGCTGGACAATGGGCGGTATCCGAAGCAGGACGGCGGGGAGATCAAGAGCTGGAGCACGCGGGGGAAGAGCTGGCCTTTGGGGGCGGCGTCTTTGAACGGGCGGAAACGGGTGCTGCTGGTGGAGGGCGGGCCGGACATGCTGGCGGCTTATGATTTGATCATGCGATTCCAGATGCTTGAGAGCGTGGCGGTGGTGTGCATGCTGGGTGCGGGGAACCGCATGCGGATGGACGCGCTGGAGTGCTTTGCGGGGTGTCGGGTGCGGATCATGGTGGATGCGGACCCGCTGAAGGATGATGCGAACGCGGGGAAGCGGAAGGTGCCGGGCATGGAGGCGGCGCTGAGATGGCAGACGCAGCTGCAGGAGGCGGGGGCGGCGGTGGAGTGCTTCGTTGTGGGGCCGATCTATGTGCCAGAAGACATGGAGCAATGGTATGCGGGGGATCTGCCGGCTGAGCGGGTGCGCATTGCGGAGCCGGGGCTGAAGGACCGTGAGGGGCAGGGGATCAAGGATGTGAATGACCTGGTCCGATGTCCGGGCCTGCTGGAGCTGGAGGAGGTGCGGGCGGCGGTGCGGGCCTGGGATTTTTGACGGCGGGGATCATTGGCCGCCAAGAGGCGCAAAAAGGGGAACAAAAAACGGAACTGAACCAACCAACTTTGAAGGAGAGACGATTTTGAAGAGACTACCGACTAAGACTGATGGAGATGTGGATGCTTGTGCCTGGATGACGGGCTCTGTTTTGACGGAGCTGAAGCCGGGGCCGCTGCCGATTTTGCCGAAGGTGCTTTGGGCGCAGATTCAGGAATGGATTCTGGGCTGGAAGTATGCGGAGGAACTGCGGGAGACAGAACTGCCGCCGCCGGGGGCGCTGCTGCTGCATGGTCCGACGGGGACGGGCAAGACGAGTCTGGCGCGGGCGGTGCTGAAATACATGGAGGGCTTTCAGGGGTGCATTTTGGAATCTCACAATGTGATCGCCTCACACCTGGGGGAGACGGCGGGGAATTTGTCGAAAGCGTTTCATCTGGCGGAGCATCATAGGGCGATGCTGGTGATTGAGGAGATCGATGCGCTGGGGATTGACCGGCGGGTTTCTTCGCATGGTGGGGCTGATACTGAGAGGCGGAACATTACGATTGCTTTGATGCGGATTCTTGAGGGGGCAGAGGTGCCGGTGATCGCGACGACGAATTGTCTGGATGATCTGGACCCGGCGATTGTGCGGCGGTTTGAGCTGCAGCTGGAGGTGCCTGCTTTGGATGAGAAGGGAAGGGCGCTGATCTTGAAGAAGATTCTGGGGTGTGATGCTGCGCCGGAGATGGTGGCGATGCCGCTGAATGTTTCGATCCGACAGGCGCACCGTGTGAGACGTGCGGCTTTTCTGGCTGAGAAGGAGGCCCTGGCATGAGTGATGAGTCTGACTATGTGACGGAGGAGCCCGAAGCGCCGGTGGCGAAGCCGGTGAAGGCGCGTGCTGTGAAGAAGGAGAAAAAGGCGGCGAAGGCTGGGGGGAATCCGCGCCGGGGGAAGATGGCGGCGGGGGCGGATGGGAAGGCGGCTTTTGAGAGCGGTGGTGGTGCGGCGGCGCCGAAATTTTTTGAGGCGGCAGCGGTTTGTGAGGAGCTGAAGCTGTGGTGGAATCATGAGCGTGGGGATGCGTTCCTGCTGCGGGGTCCGGATGGGCGATGGGCGCAGTGGACGAAGGACGCTGTGGTGGATGCGATGCGGTCGCTGCCGGGTCGGATGATCGCGATCAAGGCGCGGGATGGGGAGATGCTTTCGGAGAGCAAGATGGTGCTGATGCATGCGAGACAGCACCGGGCGCTGGATGGGGTGATTCCGTCGCTGCCGGGGTATGGGAGCGGGATTCACACTCTGGACTCGGGGGAGAAGGTGCTGGTGAAGCATGAGCCGGTGATGGTGGAGCCGGTGAAGGGGACGTGGGAGAATGTGAAGCTGTTGATTGATAACCTGCTGGACCGGTCTGGAGAGGGTGGGAAGGACCAGGCGGTGTATTTCCATGCGTGGTGTCAGGTGGCGGCGCGGGCGATCCGTGAGGGTGAGCCTGGGCACTGGAGGGCGGGGCATGCGATGATTTTGACGGGGCCGGCCGGGTGCGGGAAGAACCGGCTGCAGGAGCAGATCATCACGCCGCTGCTGGGTGGCTACGGGCGCTTTGCGGACCCGGCGAAGTTTCTGTTTGAGAGCGATGAGTTCAACGGGGATGTGTTTGCGGCGGAGCACTTGATGCTGTCGGAGATCCCGCTGCCGAGTCAGAGGACGATGGACCGGACGAGCCTGGCGGAGAAGATCAAGCAGGTGGTGGCAAATCCGGCGCAGCGGATGCGTTTGATGCGGACGGAGCCTTGTTCGGTGAGTCCGTTTTGGCGGCTGACGATCTCGGTGAATGATGACAAGGACAAGCTGCGGAGTTTGCCGCTGATCACGGGGGACTTTGGTGACAAGGTCTTGATTTTTCACTGCGCGAAGAAGCCGCTGCCGATCATCGAGCGGGATAGCATCGAGAGCCAGAAGCGGTTTCGTGAGGTGATGGCGGAGGAGCTGCCGTGCTACCTGGACTGGCTGCTCAATGAGTTCGTGATTCCAGAGGAGATGCTTAGCTATGGGGACGGGCGGAGTGCGACGCGCTTTGGCTTTCGGGAGTATCATGCGCCGATCATTAAGGAGGGGCTGTTTGATGATACGCCGCATGCGGAGCTGCTGCGGCTGGTGGACATGGCGAGATTTACGTCGGTGGGTGTGGGGAGCTGGGGTGGGGGTGATGATGCGGATGAGGGGCGTGATTTGTCGCTGTGGGATCTGGATGGCGACAAGGTGGCGACAGGCCCAAATGGGGCGCGGCTGCGGCTGTGGTGGGGCAGGGCGGAGACGCTGCAGATGCTGCTGTGTAACGATGACAAGCGGTGGACGTGCAGTGTGGCGACGATGGCGAAGAAGCTTTTCCAGCACTCGAGCAAGTGCGGAGTGCTGCTGGGCAGGCTCTATGATGATGAGGCGATGAGGGATACGCGGATTGACAGGAAGAATACCGAGCACTGGAAGGGCTGGGTGATCGCGCCGCCGACGGTGTGATGGAATGAGGTGCGCGCCGCACGATTCGGCGCGTGAGGGAAATGCGGCTTGATGACTGGTGCTGACGCACCGAGTAAAGTCAGTCCGTCAGCGTGGAACGCCTAAACTGTGGCCGTGGAACGTGATGCTGACGGGCTGACGTGGTGAAGGAGCGGCTTGGTATGCACAAGCGGCGTTTCTGGATGGGTGTGGGGTGGTGTGCTGTTATGGATAGAGATTTGGTGAAGAAGAGAGGATAGAAGGTAGTCAGTCCGTCAGGAGAAGCTGGGGGCATTGATTTGTAACGCCTGCGGGCTGACGGGCATGCCGTCAGGATGGGGGTTGGGGGAGTCAGGTGGTGGGTGTGGTGGTGCCTATGGGCTTCGCAGGCGGGGGTGGGGGAAGGAATCTTTTAATCAACCCCGCCCCTTAATCGGGTTATATGTCTCTTGAGGTTTTTGGGAGATGTCGCGACGCGACATGATGCGACAAATTAGCCGCCAGCTGTGTCGTTCTCGCTTTGACACTGTCGCTCCGTCGTAAAACGCGACATGGCAGCAACGAAATCCAGGGCGATGGCAGCGGTGGTCCGGGCCTATGCCCTGAGCATCGGCAAAGACGTGCGCACCGCCCAGCGACACGTTGCCGCCAATCACCCCGACTGGCAGCGCTTCAATCAGGTCACCATGATCGCGGCAGTGTCGCAGCCAGTCACACAGCCCATGAGCCAGGCCCAAGTCGGCGTCATGGCCTCCGCCTCCCCGCTCGCCCCGCCCGATCTCCCCACCGAGCTCCGCGTCCCCGACTCCCAGCTCGCCGAGCCCGAGCGCATGCTCAAAGCCTCCTGGATGCTTTGGAGCCAGCACTTCGAAATGTGGCTCCGCTGCCTCGGCGGCGTCGACAAGCTCGGCGCCACCATCCCCCCAGACCAGGCCATGGCCTGCGTCCACGCCAACATGCTCATCAAGCTTCGCGCCGACTACGAGAAGGCGCTGCAAAAGCACACCCAGTGGCTCATCGACACCCGCCGCCTCATCCCCGCCAATGAGTTCGCCACCTTCCGCTCCGGCTTCCTCATCCCCCTGCGCAATCTCATGCAAAACATGCCAGCCGAAGCCGCGCCCCTCATGAACCCCCAGGATCAGGCCACCGCCATTCGCGGCGGCAACAACTGGCTCCTCAACCGCTTCAATCCGCAGCTGCAGCAGGCCATCGACGCCCTCGATCAGCTCTGCCCCTCCGCCCGCGCCGCATGAATGAAATTTTCGACAGGCCAGAATACAGCGACCTGCTGCCGAAGCCTGGCACCTACCTTCGACGTTGCCTCGACAGCATCCGCAATCCACGCCGCCATCGCTGGAATTCCTATCTGCGAGCCTGTAAAAAAATCCCGCTCAGTTCCCCTGTTCACGGCAGCACCCATTTCGATCTAATCAATCAGCGCCGCGTCGCAATGATCACCGCAGCCGGTCGCACTCAAACGTGGGACACCCTCGATGCAGACCCCGAATTCATCGCCCTTCAAAACGCCGCCAGTGAATGGAATTGCGGCCAGCTCATCGCAGGAAACTTTTTGAATGGCCGGCTTCTTCGGCGGTTGGAAAAACTCCACCCCTCCGCCCGCGCCGCATGAGCTCCCGCCTCGCCAGCTTCCTCCGCGAAGACTTCGCGTTCGAGCTCGCCCCGCCCGTCACCGACTGGTGCGAGCAAAACATCGTGCTCCCCCCCAGCATGGCCCCCGCCTCCTCCGGGCCCTTCAGCACACGCCGCCGTCCCATGATGCGCGAGATCTTGGAATGCGGCCACCCCTCCAGCGGCGTCCGCTCCCTCACCCTCACCGCCGGTTCCCAGTGGGGCAAGACCACCTGCTGCGTCCTCATTCTCGCCTATCGCATCCCGCATTCTCCCATGCCCTGCCTCATCCTCGGCAACTCCGAAGACTGGCTCAAAACTGAAATCAGCGAAAAGCGCCTCGGCGCCCTCATCGAAGCCAATCACTCCCTGCGCATTCACAAGCCCTTCGACTCCTCCAAATTCCGCAAGCTCGCGATGGAAATGTCCGGCGGCTACATCGTCTTCGAAGGCATCAATTCGGACACCTCCACCTCCGGCTCCACCCAGGGCATCGTCTACATCTGCGAAGCCGCCAAAGTCCAGCACCACGAAAAAGAGCAGACCCCCGAAGCCCACCCCATCAAACTCGCGTTCGAGCGCACCAAAGAATTTCGCGGCCTCGAACTTCAGATGATGGATTTCACGCCTAACACCCCGAATCACCTCGCGTGGAAGACCTACCTGCGCGGCACCCAGTCCCACTTTCACATTCCCTGCCCGCACTGCGGCGAGTTCTTCGCCTTTGAATTCGAAGTCCGCCGGGGTGGCGAAAAAGCCGCCGACGACGAACTCGAGAACGTCCTCGAAGAAGAGCAAACCCGCGCCGTCTCCGATGACTACCGCTCCCTCATCTGGTCCCCCGCCGCGCACCGCGCCGATGGCTCTTGGGATCTCGACATCGTCCGCCGCACCATCCGCTACATCTGCCCGCACCACGGCTGCGAGATCACCGACGACGACAAGCTCGGCATGATCGAAAAATACGAAGTCGATCATCACAATAAAAACGCACCTCTCTCAGACCGCAGCTACCGCGTCCCCTCCTTCTACGCCCCCAAGATGACCTTTGGAGATATGGCCAAAGAGTTCCTCGAAAAAGGCGATCTCATCACCACCGGCCTGCAAAACTTCTACAACAGCTACCTCGCCCTCCCCTGGTCCATTCTAGCCTACAACATCACGGACAAACACATTCTGGCACTCAAAGGAGACTACGCACGCCGCATCGTCCCCACGATGCCCGCCGTCATCTTCCTCACCGCCGACCCCGGCGAAAAAGCCACCCACTGGGCCGTCATCGCCGTCATGGCCAATGGCGATCTTTACTACATCGACTGGGGCAGCGTCACCGCAGAGCGCGAACTCAACTCCAAAGAATTCATGCAGGCCCGCCAGTATTACCTGGCCGGCACCAATCAAAAGCTCCAGCCCCAGAAAGGCTTCATGGATTCCTCCTGGAACACCGAAGAAGTCTACGACGTCTGCGAAGCCAGCGACGGCTTCTGGTGGCCCGTCAAAGGCGAGCCCAAAGCCATCGGCACCTGGAACGAAACCCGCGCCGCCTCCCGTCCCGACCTCAAGCTCTACACCTATTCTGACACCCAGCTCAAAGACGAATTCTACGGCCGCCGCATCCAGCGCAAAAAAGGCCCCCGCGTCATCATCCCCATCGACTACGACCACGATCTCAAAGAGGGCCTCAGCAACCAGCAAAAAGACCGCCAGACCGGCCAGTGGAAACGCATCCCCCAGGACCACCTCGGCGACTGCGGCAAATACGGACTCCTCGGCTCCCAAATCGCCCGCGCCGCCGGTCTCCTGAAGTTTTAATCCAACCCATGAAAACACCACCTTTCCTCACCGAGCTCCTCTTCGCCCCCGGCCAGCACCCGCACTCCATCGGCGTCGTCATCGTCCCCACTTTGGCGGAGATGCACCAGATACTCGAATCATCCGGAGCCTCAACACCCCACATCATCGAAGCAGGTGGCGGGCCGCCCCGCGCTGCGTTCTGGTGCGATTACGAAAGCGAAAACAAAACCAAACTCGGCTACGTCATCTTCGCTGGTGAAGCATTGAACCCCGCCATCATGGTTCATGAGCTCACTCACGCTGCCTCCTTTTTTGTCACCTGCTACGTCATGAGGAGTAAAGCAGTCCAGGCCAAAGAGATTGAAGAGCAACACGACTACTTCGATGAAGCGCTGGCCCATACCATCGAAACCATTTTTGAGCAGCTCTTTGAATTCGTTTACACCGCAGCGCCCATCAGCCACCGCTTCATTCCATGAGCCAAACCTTACCCCACTACTCCAACCCAACGCCACCACGCCACCACGCTACAACAAGCTATTTGGCGGTGTAAAACTAGACCCATACCGCATCCTGCTTCAATACGGCATCACGCATCCGGCATTGCAGCACGCGATTAAAAAGCTTCTCCGTGCGGGCAATGACCCCCACCAATCACTTGTTGAAGACATCGACGAAGTGATTGGCGCGCTGATGCGAATGAAAGAGATGATTGAGGAAGATACCATCAACACCTGATTCATTGACACCCCTCCACCCCCATGGCTGCCAATCTCTCAGAGCTCACCGACGACTACCTCTTCCGCGCTAGAAACAAATACCCGGCCACCGACTACACCGCGCAGAAGCTCTGGCTCTACGAACTCTATGAGCAGTTCGCCGAAAATGGCGACGCCGAAGTCACCGCCACCACCTTCAAAGGCAGCTCCAGCACCCTCCAGTTTCGCAGCGCCACCCCCGAAGACCACCGCCTCGCCCTCAAAGCCGCCATCGAAAAACTCGAAGACCTCATCGCCGGAGCCACCGCCGAATCCTTCCGCAAACCCTTCGGCATCCGCTGGACCTCCGCCCCCGCCATCGCCCTCGACAACGCCGCTTCCTAAAGCCCATGGCCCGCCTCAAAACACCCCGCTCCACTGCCGCCAAAGCACCCCGGACCGTCGCCCAAAACTCCGCCGGAAACCTGCCCGCCTCCACCGGCAGCACCCGCACCTATCCCATTTATCAGCCCTGGTCCTCCAAAGAGATCGAGCGCATGCAGAAGTCACGCGATCGCGTGCAGATCTCCCGCTTCCTGCAGGAAAAAATCCCCCAGCTTGAATACGCCTGCCAGTCCCTCCCCCGTGAAGCCACCGGCAAAGGCATCGCTCTGAAGTCCGTCTCCGCCAATCGCGACTTCGCCAAAGCCGCCACCGCCCACTTCCGCCTCTGGGCAGATAGCCCCGCCGTCGATCTCCGCAAAGAAAAAACCTTCTACGATCTCCAGCCCCGCTGGCTCTCCGCCATGCTCGGCGAAGGCGAATGCCTCCCGCAAATCGTCATGGGAGACGAAACCACCCAGCAGTGGTCCCTCCATGATCGCTCCCGCCGCGCCATCCAGATCCAGACCTTCCTTCGCGATCAGCTCACCTCCGGCAATCAAACCACCGCGCAAATGACCGATGGACGCTGGATGGACGGCCTCAAGTTCAATCAGCTCGATCAGCTCACCACCGTCCGCATCAACACCAGCACCGGACCCCTCTACAGCCAGCCCACCCAGTTCACCGACATCCAGGTCTACAATCAGTTCGGCCAGAAGACCATCTTCCACCTCAAAAACGACCGCCGCTTCAATCAATACCACGGCGATCCCGCCGTCTTCCAGAGCAACGAAAACCTCCTCGACTACCTCGATCTCCAGGCGCTCAGAAAGCACTCCGCCAAAGTCCGCTCCACCCTCATGGGAGCCACCACCACCCGTGATGGCAAAACCCTCAAGTCCATGCAAAACATCATGGTCTCAGAGCAAACCGGCACCCCCGCCACCGACACCGGCCGCCGCTTTGTCGAGATCGGCGAAGGTGCCGTCTTCCTCCCACTATCCAGCGACGAAGCCTTCAACTTCTTCACCTCCAACACCGAAGCCGTTCCCTTCCGCGACATCCTCCAGGATCTCCTCTACCCCTTCATCTTCGGCTTTGGCTATCCGCCCGAGTGGATCTTCATGCGCGGCAAAGTCGGCGGCACCGAATACCGGGGACTCATCGAGCAAGTCCGGCGCGCCCACCAAAACCTCCGCCTCCTCCTTCAGCCCCTCCTCCAGTGGATCTGGGAAAAAGTCATCGGCAATGCCATGATGAAAGGCGGCGCACTGGAGCAGTTCGCCACCGTCGAAGACTGGGCCGCCGTCGATCAAATCGCCGATCCCGATCCCTCCGTCGATCTCGGCCGCGACAACAAAGGCGACATGGAGCGCATGGACGCCAACCTCCTCACCGCCGCAGATTACATCGAAGCCCGCTACGGTCACGACGCCGACACCGTCCGCAAAGCCAGCGTCCGCGAAAAAATCGACCTCGTCGCCTACGCGGTGGACTACGGCAAACAAGTCAACGTCCCCGCCTCCATCGCCACCATCCTCGCCATCCCATCCCCCAAACTCCAGGCCGCCTCCGGACTCGTCGCCGCCCTCAGCCCCGAAACCATCGCCGCCGATCTCGCCGCCGCTTCTGCGCCTGCGGCTTAATGCTCCCGCTTTGACATACCAGAACCCATGTGAAAAACACATGGTTCAACATCGCCCGCAATGCGGCCTCCGCCGACTCCATCACCATCGACATCCACGATGAAATCGGTTACTGGGGCGTCACCGCCAAAGACTTCGTCGCGCAGCTCAAAACCGTCAGCGGCATCCAAAACATCACGCTGAATCTCGACTGCCCCGGTGGCGACTGCAATGACGGCTTCACCATCTACGACGCCCTCAAAAACTCCGGCGCGCAGATCACCGTCAACATCACCGGCCTCGCCGCCTCCATGGCCAGCGTCATCATGCTCGCCGGAAACACCATCCGCATCGCCGAAAACGGCCGCGTCATGATCCACCGCGTCACCGGCGGAGCCGTTGGCAACACCGACGATCTCGCCGCCGCCGCCTCCATCACCAAGCAGTTCGAAGACCGCATCGTCTCCCTCTACGTCTCCCGCACCGGCAAAGACGAAACCGCCATCCGCGATCTAATGAAAGCCGAGCTCGGCACCTGGTTCTTCGGCCAGGAAGCCGTCGATGCCGGCTTCGCCGACAGCATCATCACCGGAGCCAAGGCCAAAGCCTTCCAGCCCAAGTGGGCCAACAAGTTCCGCATGCTCCCCGCCGCCCTCTTTGACACCCCATCTCCAGCTACGCCACCGCGCATCTCCATGAAAAACCTCATCAAACTCGCCGCCCTCCTCGGTGTCACCGGAATCCCGGCTGATGCCACCGAAGCCCAATTCGAAGCCGCTTTGGACGCCCACAAACCCAAAGACAAAAACGTCGTCATCGACTTCGAAGACGAAGCCGTGAAGACCGCCTTCAAAAACTTCATCACCGCCGAGACCAAAACTCTCACCGACAAAATCACCGCCGTTGAAGCCGAAAACACCCGCCTCAACGCCCTCATTAAAAACGGCGCCGCAGGCTCCGCCGGAGGCAATCCCCCCATCGCAGGCGCAGGCGGCGCCGGAGCCGATGCCGCCAAAACCAAAACCCGCGCCGAGTTCAACGCCCTCAGCGCCGCAGCCCGCGCTCAGTTCTTCAAGGACGGCGGCAAACTCACCGACTGATCACCACGCAGCAAACCCTTCACATCTCCACTTCATCCCACATCATTCCATGAAACTCTTCAACGCCCTCATCACCATCATCACCGCCCTGGCCATCGTTGCCATGGCCGCCACCGGCCATCTCGCCCATGCGCTGCTTTCCACCGCCGCCGTATCGCTGATTCTTCACGGCATCAACAGCCCGCAGATGAAAGCCTCCGGCCATCTCTGCCTCAACACGCTGACCAACCTCATCCCCGACGTCTACGCCGCGCTGGATGTTGTCAGCCGTGAGCTCACCGGCTTTATTCCCGCCGTTCAGCGCGATCCCCGCGCCGATCGCTGCGCTCTGAATGCCACCATGCGCAGCTCTGTTGCTCCGGCCAATACGGCTGGCGGAGACGTCACTCCCGCCATGGCTCTGCCTACGGCAGCCTACCAGACCATCGGCAACAAAACCTTCACCATTCAAAAGTCCCGCTTCATGCCCTTCTCCTGGACCGGTGAAGAACAGGGCAATGTGCAGACCGGCCCCGGCTATCTCACCATCCAGCAGGATCAGATCGCCCAGGCCATCCGCGCCCTCGTGAATGAAATGGAAACCGACATCGCCACCTACGGCTACCTCGGCGCATCCCGCGCTTACGGCACCACCGCTGGCACAGCCCCGGTTCTGGCAGACTTTGCCAACGCCAAAAAGATTCTCGATGACAACGGCGCTCCCATGTCCGACCGCCATGCCGTGATCGATACCACTGCAGGCGTTGCTCTGCGCGGCACCTCAAATCTCTTCAAGGTGAATGAATCCGGCGACGAGACTCTTCTCCGCCAGGGCATTCTCGGGAATCTCTACGGGATGGACATCCGCGAATCCGCTCAGATCCAGACCCCCGCTGCAGGCACCATGGCATCCGCTACCTCCACTTCTGCCGCTTTCACGGTGGGCCAGACGGTGATCCCTCTCGCCACGGCCGGCACCGGTGTTGTGGCAGCAGGTGACATCATCACCTTCGCCAATGACACAAACAAATACGTCGTGGCATCCGTCTCCTTTGCTGGCGCAAACCCAGCCTCCGGCGACTCCATCACTCTGGCCGCCCCCGGTCTGCGCAAAGCACAAGGTGCCGCCACCCGCGCCATCACCGTCTTTACCGCCTCCGCCCGCAATCTGGTCTTCGCCCGCAATGCCATCCTCCTCGGCACCCGCCTTCCAGCGCTGCCAGCAGAAGGTGACATGGCCACCGATCACCAGATCATCACCGATCCCCGCACCGGCCTTTCCTTTGAGCTCAGCTGCTATCCCGGCTATCGCATGGTCACCTACCATGTCAGCATCGCCTGGGGTGTCGCAGTCATGAAGCCAGAGCATCTCGCCACGATCATCGGCTAACAAATCACCGGTCAAGCACCGGCTTCATTGGGCAGTATAGCACAGCAAAGCCACACGCCGTTCCTTTTGGTTGGGGGAGCGGCGTGTTTTTTCATGCTTTGACACCGCGCTTCCCGCATGTCCGCCACCGCCCACTTCATCGCCGCCGAAAAGCTCCAGGCCCGAAGCATCGGCGCACCCGGCACCCTCCTCATCGACGGCATCCGCTGCCCCGCCCGCATCTTCACCGAGCGCGGCACCAACTACACCGACCTCGGCGGCAAGATCCAGCACCGCAAACTCAGCGCCATCATCCTCTGCGCCCACCTCCCCAAAGCCCACGTCCTCACCTCCACCGGAGAGACCCGCCCCCAGCTCATCACCCACCTCGAAACCAGCACCCAATACCGCATCGACACCGGCGGCGTCGATCTCTCCCCCCACGGCGTCTACTGGACCCTCGAAGCCGCCCAGCCCACCGCTCAATAGCAGACCATGACCACCTGCCAAGTCCACCTCGGCACCCTGCTCAAACGCCTGCGCCAGGTGCCGCGTGATGCGCAGCGCATCATCGAAACCGCCATCGACACCGATGCCAAAGGCTTCCTCAAAGACATCGTCGCCATCACCCCGCCCTCCATGGGCAAGGCCAACAAAGAATCCCAGCGCCGCGGAGAGAATGCCATCATTCACGATCTCTTGGGCACGCGCAGCGGTGGAGGACGCCGCACCGGCGGAGTCTTCGTCGTCATGGCCGATGAAGTCGTTAACAAAGCCACCATCGGCTCTCAAAACGTCCGCCTCTTCGCCACCAAAGACGGCAAAGTCTACGGCTGCGACACCCGCTTCTTTAAACCGTATGCCACCGTCGATGAAATGTTTGCTTACCACCAAAGCAAACGCCTCAAAAGCGGCCGTGTCTCAGAAGCTGGCGGCCGCACCCGTGATGTCGGACGCTGGAAATTCATCGATCAAATGATCGTCTCTGCCAGCGCCTGGAATCGTTACCGCAAGTGGATCATTCAGCGCGTCGGCATGCTCGCCGCCGGTTTCAATGCCGCCGCCCAAAAGCTCGGTGTGCCCCTCCCAGTTTGGATCAAACGCCACGGCACCGGACGCGGAGCCGTCAACATCCAGCGCTCCCTCGGCAGCTACTCCATCACCATCCGCAACAGCGTCCCCTACGGCAACAAGAACGATCTCCCCCGCCGCATCCGCTTCGTCCTCCAATCCGACAAACGCAAAAAGCGCCTCGCCCACCGCATCCGCGCCGAGATCCGCGTCGCACTCCGCAAAAACAAACTCACCGACTAAGTTTGACACCGCACGCTCCATCACAGGCCATCGCCTTCTGATCCTCCTCATCCTCCACCGCTTTCTTTTATGGCAGACAAATCCCAAACCGCCACCGCCGTCATTCCAGGCTCCAATGCCAGGCGCAAAACTGTGACGCTCGCTGAAGCCGTCACCGCAGGCCAGCCCGGCTATCTCACCACCTCCGGCACTGCTGGTCTCGCTGATGCCAATGTTTTGGCCAAAGCCGTCGTGGCTGGTTACTTTGAGCAGGGCGGCGCTCCCGGCCAGAAAGTCAATCTCATCAGCGAAGACGACGACGCCACGCTTGGCATCACCACTGCCATTGGAGACATCCTCATCCTCTCCGCCACCCCCGGAGCCATCGCTCCAGCGGCCGACGCTGTGGCCGGCATGTATGTCACCGTTCTCGGCGTCGCCAAATCCACCACCAAGGTCAACTTCAAGCCCCTCGCTTCCGGCGCACCTATCGCCGCCTGATTGATTTCCCCTGTCTCCTCGCCCCGCCCCATGCAGCGCCGGTGTCCGTCTCTCCACGGCACCGGCGCTTTCATTTTAACCCGCTGCCGCCATGCCCTCCCTCGCCCCCGCCGCCCACTTTTCCAAAGTCTTCCACGACTTCCTCTCCAGCGCCGCCGCCATCACCTACGGTGCGCCCGCTCTCGCCACCGTCCAGCGCAGGCACCTCACCAGTGAAGGAGCCATCATCAATCCCAATCTTCTCGTCGAATGCGAAGCCAACCCCGAAAGCACCGATGAGCTTTTGATGCTCACCGTCAAGCTGTCCCTCACCGTCCAGCTCGGCACCGAAACCGGCCAGACCACCGCCGCCCAGTCCGAGCAATGGCTCAAAGCCTTCCGCGCCCTCCTCGGTCAAGGCATCGATGCCTGGAACGCCTGGGACATCTGGATCTCCACCCTTAGCGATGCCGACAAGGCCGGATGGTTCGTCCAGCAGATCATGCCTGAAAAAACCGAAAGCGACCTCAACAAAGACACCAACGTTCTCACCCTCACCGCCCCCTACACCGTCTCCAGCTTCTGGAACAATTGAGCCGCCTTTGACATCCCGCAATCATCACCAAGGCAATCCCTGATCCCTCAATTCCCACGCCATGAATGAACACTACACCGCCGGAACCCGTCCCGGCTCCCTCATCTCCGAGAGCGGCCTCTTCCTCATGGACGACTTCACCGTATCGCCGAAACGCGATTACATGGACGTCATCGGCGTCCGCAATGCCGGTGAAGTCCCCCAGTCCCTCTACGCCGAAGGCTGGAACTCCCGCGTTGAAATCAAATTCACCGGCATGCCCATCCCCACCTCCGGCGGTGCATTCCAGGGACTCGCCGCACTCGAAGATGCCGATGTCGTCACCAGTCTCGGCAACCTCATCGACGACGAAGTCTTCGGCATCCAGCTCTCCATGGGCACCATCCAGAGCCGCGATCCCGAATTCAAAAAATCCCGCACCGGCAAAGGCCGCGAGTTCACCTTCAATCTGATGCACTGCCCCTACATGTAAGCAGTCCAGGTGGCCCCGCCACTCCCATCCCCTGACGATCACCCCTCTTCACGAACGCGTGATCGTCCCCCACGATCACGCGTTTTTGTTTTTTCAATTCCCTATGGACCTAGCCTGGCAAACCACCCGCAACACCTACGAAGCCGCCGCGCTCAATTCCCTCAAGATCGGCGTTCGGCCCGTCACCATGCGCCGCAACCAAAGCGATGCCCATGACATCACCGACTGGAATCTGCAGCCCGCCAGCGAAGACGGCCGCTACAACACCAGCGAACTCCGCCAGTCATTCAATGCTGGAAATCCCAAGGGCCTTCTCGCCACAGAAACCCTTCATCCCTACCTTCTGGCACTTCGTGCCATGCACAACCGCAGTCTCCTCATCGACGCGCAGAATGGCCGCAGCATGCGCAGCATCGAGGCCGCCCCCGGCTCCTGGATTCTCGAACCCGGCCACGCCGTTCCCTCCGACCTCATCGGCGATTACATCGAAACCGTCGATCAAGACCGCGCCATCGCCCTCATCGGCCTCGGCTCCGCCATCATCCAGATCACCGGTCCCAAAGGCAGCCACATTTACCGCCTCACCCGCCTTTCCCTTCAGTCCAAACTCCTCCCCACCACACCCCGCGCCGACAACGGCACCTGGTCCATTCTCCACCGCATGCAGGGCGTCTTTCCCGCCCATGCCGAAACCCACTTTGGCCGCCAGCTCCACGCCCTCCATTGCCTGCGCGAACTCCGCAAAAACCAATACACCAGCCGCTTCATCATCATCAATCACCGCACCCCTTTCCACAAAGGAGCCGCCGTGAATGAAAAAGCCAGTTCCGAAGACAAAGCCCGCGTCCAGCGCGTCCTCGGCAAAAAAATCGAATAAGCATCCCGAGCCATGACCCAGCGCAGCGATGCCCTCTTCACCGTCGTCACCGATCACGACCTGCACGACACCAAATTCCGGGCCGTCCACTACATCGGCAATGACCACGTCGATCTCCAGATCCCGCACAACTCCCATCGCTTCCGCACCGTCCACCTCGGCCTCTCCCATCTCCGTGAATGGAGCTACCGCCTCCACCGTTTCTACCGCGACATCACCGCCGCCAATCCCGAAAACCCCACTGATTATCAGATATGAACCTCCCCGCAGACATCCCCGCACCGCCACCGCCCAGCTCCACCGCCATTCCAGACGGAAACCTCATCGATACCCCGCCGCCTGTCACTGCCAAACAACGCGCCGAAGACTTCAACAAACGCTTCTTTTGGCATGGCCAGGAGCTCCGTTACAGCGTCGCCAGCGAGTTTTATTACCGGGAGCTCCGCACGCACATGAATGCACCCTCTCTCCACACTTACAGAAACGTCGGAGACTTCACCCCGGAAGGATCTCGCGTGCTTTATTGCTCATCTCTCACCCCCAAAGACATCAGCGCCCTGCAGTTGCTGCCGCATGAAAAACAAATCGAGCGCTACCATGCCTGGGTGGGGAAAAACATCGCCTTCCATGAGCTCATTGAAGCCTCAGAATTGGGTGTTGAAATCAACAATGCCATCACCCGCGCCATGACCAAGCCTTTGGAAACCGAGGAGGATGAAATCGACGGCATGGGAAACTAGCCAGCCCGCCTGAGGAATGCGACCTCCTCGGAGACCTTGCCAGCTTCCTCGGGTGGGATCAAGACACCCTCCTCAATCTCCCTTATCACCAGGCTTTGTATTATCAGATCAAAGCCCGCGCCCGCCGTGGCATGCTCAGTGAGTGGGTGCTCTGACCGTATTGACACACCCTCACCATTAACTTCTGACGATTTCCATGGGTGACGACGCAACCGTAAAATTTGGCTACGATGGCAAGGCGCTCAACGCCGGGATGGCCGCGCAAGAGCGCCAGTTCACCCAGCACGCTTCCAAGATCGAAAGCACCTGGAACCGCATGGGGAAGGGGCTCAATCGCGGCATCGAGTCCGCCTTCAGCCTCACTTCTGCCGCCGCCGCAGTCGGTGTCACCGCTATTGTCGCTTATGGCAAAGCCACGCTGGAAACTTACGATCAAGTCGCCAGCGAATCCAAAAAGCTCAACACTTCCGCCGAAACCCTCCAGCGTCTCGGTGCCGCTGCGGAGATCCTTGGCAACACCGATCTCGAAACGCTTTCCAAAGGCATCCTCAAACTGCGCCGCCAGCTCATCGATGATCCCACCGGAGACATGGCCCGAGGCCTTGAAGAAATCGGCATCAAAGCCCAGGACTTCCTCCGCCTCGATGCCGATGCGCAAATGCTCACCTTGGCAGATGCCTTTGAAAAAGCCTCCGCCGATGGCCGCGCCCTCCCGCTGCTCACTGAAGCCATGGGCAAAGGCTTCGCCGAACTCATCCCCCTTCTCAGTGCCGGTCGTGGCGAACTAAAACGCTTCATGGATGAAGCCGTGGTGATGAGCGACTCCGCCGTCGCCGGAGCTGATGAACTCAATGACAAGTGGGATGTGATGGCTGGCAAAATTTCCCATGTCGCCAAAGCACTGGCTCTCGCCACCGCTCAAGGTGCCGCCGGATTGGTCAATGACCTCGGCAAAGCCACCGGCATGTTTGATCTCGGCATCGAAAAGCCCCAGGTCGATCACGATGGCTCCAAAGCCGCCGCCGCCAAAGCCGAAGCCGAAGCCAAGAACCAAGAAAAGCGCGATGCCGAAGCCACCGCCTCAGCGCAAAAGAAAACCGCCGAAACCGAGAAAGCCGCCGCCAAGAAAAAGGAGGAGGAACTCAAACGCATCGCCGCCGCGCAGCTCAAGCTCAACGAGACCCGCCAGAAAGCCGCCGAAGAAGAAATGACCACGGCGGAGCGCATCGCCGATGTGAAAAAGCGCCTTGAAGCCCCCGTCGATGCCACCAAGGACAAAGAGCAGCAGATCCAGGCCGAAGAAGAAAAGGTCAAGCTGCAGATGGAGCTCAACCGTTTGCTCAAAGAGCAGACCAGCGAAACCAAACGCGCCGCCGACGAAGCCGACGCCGCCGCCCGCAAACAACAAGACCACGAAAAGCAATCCCTCAAGGACCACGAAGACCGCCAGCGCCGCCAGAAGGATCTCGACACTTCCCGCAACGACAGCATGCGCAGCCTCGAAGAGCTCCGCCTCCGCGCCCGTGGCAATGACAAAGGTGCTGACAAACTCCTCAAAGAAAAGCGCATCGAAGACATCGCCAAATCCTATCGGGGCATGGGAGCCTCCGAAGAATTTGCGAGAAAGCAGGCTGAAGAAACCATCCGCCTTGAAGACAAGATCGAAGCCCGCCGCAGCGGCAAAGCTTCCCACATTGGCGGCGTCACCAAAAAAACCATGATGGGCAGCGGACTCGATCAGTTCAATCGCAACCAGGAGAAGGAATACGAGACCACCGATCCCGCACGTCCGGGATACAAGCGTGGTATGCCGCGCCCCAAATACGATGCCTTTGGCCGTGATTCCGCGCCCCTCACAAGCGCCCAGCGAACCGGGCGCTACATGGGCGGAGAAAAAGCAGGCACCCGCTCCTACAGCCAGACTGAAACCTACAAAAATGCCCGCGATAAAAATGAAGCCGCCAGCGGTGGTGGCTCTGTCGTGGCAGAAACACGAAAAAGTAATGAGCTTCTTGCAGACATTAAGGAGGCGCTGGTATGAGCCCCTATTTTAAAGCAGGCACACTCCCCGTCTGGAGGCACCCCATTCTTCTGCGCAAACGGCTCAGCGCCATTGATTCTCTCAGCGGCACTTATTACACCGATCGCACCACGGTGCTCAATCCCGGCGATGCGGTGCCTGGTTATCCCGGCATGATCATCATGGATCTCGATCCCATCGACACCGGCGTCTCCATCGCCTACGGCATCCAGGCGGAGGGCAGCCTCGACAACACGCTCCCCACCAAGACGCTGCAGCGTAGCGAAAGCCGCAGCATCGGTGCTTCCTTTGAAAGCTTCCAGGAGCGCAAGGTATCCTGGCTCACAGCCCGCCAGGCCATCACCGGAGTCGCCAGCACCGATGTCATTTCCACCGCTTCAGCGCATGGCCTTTCCGATGGCGCACGCATTTGCTTGCTTAGCCTTACCGGCGGCAGCGGACTCACCTCTCAGAGCTTGACCCAGCTCGCTCCAGTTTACTGGGTGCGTGATGCCACCTCCACCACCTTCAAAGTTTC
This sequence comes from Prosthecobacter sp., assembly GCF_044222345.1. Lineage (GTDB taxonomy): Bacteria > Verrucomicrobiota > Verrucomicrobiia > Verrucomicrobiales > Verrucomicrobiaceae > Prosthecobacter. The sequence goes on along the minus strand of NZ_JBGANL010000051.1, from coordinate 4,761 downwards.
CGCCACCAGCGGCGGCAGCGCGGTGGACTTCACCACAGATATCACCGCAGGCTATTTCATGGTAGCCGAATTCTGCCCAGGCACACCGCACCCGGACTGGCCGAACATGTATCTCACCGAGTGCCGTCTCTCGGACTCCCTCACGCCGTGGCGCGAAGCGGACTGCGTTTATGCCGGCAAGATGTGGGATAAACCCTACCACCGCGTCATCATCGTCAATGATCAGCAGATCAACAGCAGCGAAAAGGTAGCGCTCTCCGGCCTCGTCGATGGCGATTCCTCCCTGCGCTACCGCGCTGTCGATCTCCCCGAGATCGTCATCACCGATACCTACGTAGACACCGATGCGCTGCCCACCGCTTACATTCCTTCTTCCCATAGCGAAACTGGCGGCACTCCGCCCAATCCGCCCTCGCTGCGCAGCCTCAGCATCACCGGCACCGATGACGAGCTCGTTTACCAGTGGCCCAATGGCTGGTCCTTGATCGCCACGCAAAACGTCGAGACCCTCAACAGTGGCATTCCTTTGACCATCTACACCAAGGTTTACCGTTACAAATGGCCTACGCTGCCACGCTAACACGCCATGCTCAGCTCCGCCAAAAAGCCCACCGTGCATCTCCCGCCGATCCCTCGTGGCCTGGGATCATTCAAGCGCTGGGTGGCGGCCTCCTTGCGCCGCATCGCCGCTGCCGCCGGAGTATCCGTGCAAATTGACGGCGCAGAATCCAGCAGCCTGCTGGCAGACGGCTCCCTGCGTTTCAAGGTCGGCACTGGCGGGGCGGCTGCAACCCAGGGCCTCGATGTCGGCAACGATGGCACTGTTGTCGCGGCAACGATCATGGGGATCATGCCCACCATTGGCGGAACCACTCTGGACACCGTGCCTGCGCCGACGCTCACCATTGCCAGCAGTGGCACCAAATACATCGTGGTCACGGTCGCGGGCACCTTTGATCTCAAGGCGAGCACCTTTGTCCTGCCGACCTACAGCGGCACGCCCACAGTCACCATCGCCGTTGACACCACTGATCCCGGCTATGCGGGCACGCACAACGTGGCCTCCGGCACTTTTAAATTCCTCCTCGCCACCTTCGTCGATGGTGTGAAAACGTTGCAAAACGGCCACGGCCCCATCACCGCTGAAATATGCGACAACCTCAAAGCCGAGGCCAAGGCCAACCTCAACCTCACCTGGGCCAGCGCATGAGCTGCGAATGCTACGTCGGTGCGGTGAAGGTGGAATACGCGGTGAGCCCGCTGGTCACCGCCGTGGCCTGCGCGTATCAGACCGACAACGCCGGGTATTACGACATCAGCGGCACGTATGTCCCGTCTGGCTCTGGTCATAATGACCGCGTGTTTGGCACGCTGAAAACCACCAGCTACAACACGAATGGCAACTACTGGGTGCAGTTGGATGCCAGCACCGACATCAGCATCAATTCCGGCGCGTCCTGCCCCACTGAAGTCGAAACGACAGACTATGATCCTGGGTTCAATTACGGCACTTCCACAGGCCCTTCTCGCAATGAGTATTCCAACCCCGTCTATGGCACCGATCTAGTCAGCTACGCCGCAGCCAATGCCACCTATGGCTCCTGGCAGCCACGCCTGATTGCGGCAGAAGTTTTTGCCCAACCGGCATCCAACGCGGTCGATTACCAGGCTACCAACACGACCTTCGACTATGGAAGCACCGAATACGCCATTTACTCCGGTCCGGACACGATCAGCTATGCCAGCGTGAAGAAGATCAAATTCCGCTTCTCCCTCGCCGGTCCCCAGCTCCCCGTGAAGATCAAATACGACCTCTACAACGTCACCGACAGCGCCGCCGTAAGCACCGACAACGTCATCAATCTTAATACAGGCAATCCCTCCGAAGAAGTCGAGCTGCCCCTGACCGCCAGCAAAGCCATCCGCATCCAGAACGTCCGCTTCTGGTTCTGCCCCTTCCACGTCTAATTGCCGGTTTGACACGCGGGCGCAGTCGTGGAATTCGACATTTTCGTCAATACAACGCGCAAACAGGCCCGTGCCGCCATCACGGGGATCGGCGTGCCCACCGTGGCGCCCATTTATCAGATGCACCTGGCGCTGAATGTCTCCTTTTTCGCGGAAGGTTCAGACGCCGCGCTGCTCGATGGCTCTCCTTCGTTCGTGGTCTGCTTCAAGGACGCCACCGATCCCGAAAGCGCCGTGCTGCTGCAGCTCACCGCCGCGACGGCCACCGGCACCACCGGCTACACCTTTGAGTGGAATTACATCGACTCCGTCCCTCTTGCCGCGCTGCTCGGGAAAAACGCCAGCGTGCCCGTCGTGCTGCAAATCGTCTGGGTCATCGACGGCGTGCGCGAAAGCGTGCAGATCCCCTGCAGCATCACCAATTCCTTCGCCAGAATCAGCGACACCGCGCCCGATTTCGCCCCCTTCCAGGCCAGCATCGATGCCGCCGGATACCTCCGCCTCGTCCTCCCAGACGGCACCGTTTACAACGTCGGCCTCAACACCGGAGAGCCACCCGCCTAGTTTTTCATCGCATGAGATACCATCCCCTGATTTGCCTGCTTCTCCTCACCACCTCCCTCTGTGCGCAGAGCGTGGGCCAATACGAGATCCGCAAACGCGGCACCACCGGCTACACCTCCTACGGCGTCACCCTCGCCAATGGCCAGGCTATCGGACAAATGGCCGGCGTCCCCGCAGCAATCACACCCCTCATCTCCAGTGATCTCGCCGCCTATCTCACCAGTGCCTCCGCCGCCGGCACCTATGAGCCTATCATCACCGCTGGCACCACTGCTCAATATTGGCGCGGAGACAAATCATGGCAGACGCTGAATGCATCCGCTGTCGGTTTGGGCAATGTCGAAAATACAAAGCTTTCGACATGGGGTGGCAGTTCCAATATTAACACTCTCGGGGTTATCTCCACGGGGACCTGGCAGGGTTCCAGCATTAGTAACAGTTATATCCAAGGATGGAACACCAAGCAGGATGTTATCACTTGGAGCACCGGGCTCACGAACACATTGGGAACGGTGACGGTGAATGGAGTTCAGCCATTGAGCCGTGCCACTAACTTCACCACCAATGGCTTCGTGAAAACCAGCAGTGGGAATGGCACGCTGATTGTGGATACCACGATTTATCAGGAATCCACAGGAACACTGGGGCTGGCTGGGTTCGCAAGTATTACCGGTATTCTTCCCAAGGCCAATGGCGGCACAGGAACCAGCACACCAGGGATCGTCGCGGGCTCCGGTATTTCCATCACTGGGACCTGGCCTAACCAGACTATCACCAACAGCGGCATCACCATCGGGTCTACAGCCATCTCGGGCGGCACCAGCGGCAGACTCTTGATGAGTGGTGCCACCATCGCTGAGCAGACTCTTGGCACCGGTGTGGCGACGGCTCTGGGGAATGCAGTAGATGCCAGCGGCGGACTGCTAACATATGGCATGATCGGAACCAGTGGCTCGAAGCTTCCTCTGCTGAATGCGGCGAACACTTGGAGTGCGAATCAAAGCGTGAATGGGCAGGTGAAAATCGCCGTTACATCGCCCGGATCGGGCACGGAAAATCTGGTGTTGCAGGGGTATGGGAAGGTTCTGAGCATCACGTATGATGGCTCTGCTGAGGCAGGATACATCAACGGAGACACCTTTGTTTATCCCAACTACGTTGGCGGTGGCGCTGGTCAAAGTGTTGCCTTGGGAACTAGTGCCGACACTGGCATCGTGCTCGGGTCAGCATCTGCTCTGCGCTGGGCTGGCACCACGTATTGGTATGGCACGCGGGATGTAGGTCTGTATCGTGACGGGGCGGGTGCTCTTGGCCAGAGAAATGACACTGCTGCGATGGCATATAGAGTGTATAACACGTGGTCATCTATGACGAACTGGGAGGCTTTCGTTATTGACTGGCAGACGACGGCGAACACGCTGCGACTTGGCACCGATGTGGGAAGTGGTGGCGGCACGGCGCGGGATATGCAGCTCATTCGCGGAGGCACTGTGAAGGCAACCATTGACGCAAACACGAACTCGAATGAGCAGCCGGTGAAGCTGAAGAGCTACATCGTCAGCGGCCTGCCTTCCGCATCGACATGTGGCGCTGGCAGCATGGCCTTTGTGACCGATGCCACGGCGACGACGGCCTACAGCACCGTGGCGGGTGGTGGCAGCAATAAGGTGCTGGTCATCAGCGACGGCACGAACTGGATCATCCATTGATTTTTAACCTCAACTCCAACGACATGAAACAGCACCTCGCACACCTCATCCTCGCGGCGATGGCCGCATTCACCCTGACGACCAAAGCTCAGCTCATTGATACCCCCAAGCCGGAGCCCACGGCGGCGGAACTGGCCGCGCAGAGTGTGGTCGATGCCGTCAATGCAGAGATCCTTCACCGCGTGGCGGTGCATCAAATTTGCTGGAATACGATCTGGAAAAACGAGCGCCCTGGGGCGACACCGGCAGCGGTGCTGGCGGCGTTGGGGACGAAGGCGGGGTTGATCTTTGCCTTTGCCTCCGAGAACCTCGATCACATCGACCGCTGTGCTCAAATTATTGGAAAGACACGCGCCGATTTCATCGCGGACGCTGACTGCATCCCGCCAGTGGCATTCACGGTGAGTGCAGACGGCATAGTGACCCTCAACTGATGGCGGGCAGCTTTCAATTTAACAACCGGCTAAACATCCATATGTCCATGACCTCCCATATCCCTCACGCCCTCGACAGCCTCGTT
>NZ_JBGANL010000119.1:0-5231 GCF_044222345.1 Prosthecobacter sp. | reverse complement strand
AGAAAACGGTCTTTATTCCTGCTGGCCAAGGAATCTTGAACATCCCATTATTCATGTGGAACAGGGGTGGGAAGGGAGTCACGGCTGGGTGGCATGGCGGAGAGACGCTGCTGGAGAGCGCGGCACACGAAGAAGGCGATGGATTTGCTTTCCGTGCTGACTGGCAGAACCCAGGGTCTCCTCGCCTAGGCTCGGCTGACCCTGGGCTGAATTACGCAGCCCCTTTGGGGCTGGTGAGTAGCGGAGTGGTTGGGCAAGAAAGAACCGACCTGTTTTCGATAGATCGTGGCATGAGACTCAAAGATCACGCTTCATGCGCCAGAGCCAGTCTTTTTCCTTGGCTCCGCCGTCGTCCTTCGTGTCCGGCCCGGCAGACCAGAGGAGGTAGCCGTTTGTTTCGAGACGATAGCCCAACGGAAGTGTGGGGCGAGCGGGATCGGTGACTTGGAAGAGCTTGAGGTCGTCCTTCACCAGATCGAGCGATGCAGGAAAGCTGCCGTGCTTCATGCGATGCTTCTCCAAGGAGCAGGCGATGATGAGGCAGCGGCGGTGGAAGAGCCTCTCGGCGGCAGCTTGCGTGATATCGCCGATTTGCGGAATGGCAATGGCTCCGAGGATGCGACGCGGATTGGGCCAGGAGTTTTCCGCTTTGCTCCGAAGCTGCACGATTTCTGCTCTGGAACCTGACGTGAGCCAGGCTTCGGGGCCAGGTGGTCCAAGCTGATCGAGCATGCAATCGGCGTAAAAGGCGACGTTCGCTTCGTGCCAGCCGATGGGGCCATTGATGAGGACATAATAAAATGCATCCTCTACCACTCGCTCCAAGAATGGCGTCTTTAAGGATCGGTTGGTTATGTCATGCAGCAAGTGGCGGTGCTTTCTCAAATACTCGAGCTGGAAAAACATGCCGAGGATCTCCTGGCCATGGGCGGACTGGTACTGCTGCAAATCATCAAACTGGCCCAGACGCACCTGCAACCGCCCCAGTGACTCTTCTGTCCAGGCTGGATGACTCAAGGCCTCATGCAAAGCGTCAAACGTGACCTCATGCAAGGCTGACGGAACGAGGCAGCCGATGATACCACCAAGTGCCGTTCCCTCGCTGATGCGCAGCATGATCAAGGCAGTACTTACGGTCTTTGCAGCATCTCCGGCAAGGGCGGCGCTGCGCAGGTGAAGGCCTAGCTGGCGTTGGAAATCATCCAATCCGAGGAAGTCGGGAAAAGAGGCCTGCCATGGATTGTCTCCGACGGCCTCCAAGGCTTCTCGCTGTCCCGGTTTGATGATGGAAAAGGGTTTGTTCAGACCTTCTGCCAACTTTGGCAGCAGGCCGTTGCCGTCTCCCAATTCACGGGCAAGGACCGTGGCGGGGGGCTCAGGAGCATTGATACCCCGGTTTTTGATCCAGGTGACCAGATCGAGCCTATCGCCTTCGCCATCCTTGGATTCGGCGATCTCCGGGCGAATGAAGTCCTTCGGCAGCAGTGCGTTTTGGAGAGGAACGTATCTCAGGCTCAGCGTGCCCGGCTTCTTCACATGCAGCCAGCTTTCGAACACTGGATTGGCAAAGTAGTTCTCTTCATCGGCAACCTTTGCCGGCATGAGCGCCAGCGGATCATCCGTCCCCAAGCGCTCCACCAAGCGACGATGCACTGCTCTCAGTTCACGGGCGCTGCGCCAGTTTTCCCATTGCCACAGAACAGTGGTGAGAGAGATGAGACAGACGAGTGTCCAGGCGGTGCGGCGATTCCACACAAGGCGGGCCAGCCAGCGTGCGATGCGGACGCTATAGAGGCGGGATGGGGCCTTGGTGCTGGGGGTGGAGGAGTTCATCGGCGAGCTGTTCGATTTGTTTGAGATTGGCCAGAAGCTGCGCGGGTGTCAGCGGCGGAAGTTTAGCGTAGTTTTCGAGCGTGGATTGAGGGACGGGCTCGGGGGTGGTGATGCGGAAAAAGAAGGCCAGCAGCCAGCATGCTGCGAGTGGCAGGCGGAGGGGGCGCGGAATGGAGGAGAGCAGGCGTGGGAAGAACTTCGGCGTGGTAGTGTTTTGGAGTGTGCCGGGCCTTTGGCGCTTTTGAGCGTTCTCTGGTTCGCGAAAAGCTCCAGAGGGCTGGAGCACTCCAGGACGCTGGCGCGAGGCCTCGAGTGCCGTGCGTAAAACGCCCTCAAAAAACTGCGGCGGTGGATCGCGCCAGCGCTGGGCACGGAGGGTGGATTCGAGATCATTCTTCATACAAGGGTGTGTTTCTGGGCGCGCAGTTTTTCGAGGCCGTAGCGGTAGCGGCTGGCGACGGTTTGAGTGGGGAGATCGAGGAGACCGCCTATTTCGCGGAAGCTGAGGTCTTCCCAAACATGCAGGTGGATGACGGTGCGCTGCTCCTCGGGGAGGGCTGTGAGCGCGGCGGTGATTTGCATGCGGGTTTCTTCGTTCTCAACGTCAGCGCAGGGAAGAAACCAGGCGGGCAGTTCATCGGCAAAGCGCTGCATTGCGTCTTCACGGGTGGACCGACGACGCAGAGCATCCAACGCGAGATTGCGCGTGAGCGTGAAGATGACAGCGCGCTCGGACTGCGCAGTGGTGATGACCGCAGCGTCCCGGGCGAGCTTGAGAAACAGCTCCTGCACCACCTCCTGCGCCAGCGATTCATCCTTCGTCACCGACCACGCAAAGCGATACACGCTGACCGCATGATCAGCATGGAGGCGGGTGAGCGTGGCTTCGTCTGGCGGCATCCGTGGTCAGTCTGGCAAACGACGCACGGACTTGGCGATTTTATTTATTTACTTCAAATCGCGAGCGCGTTCTCGGCATCGCCAAAGTGGCCGACGTGGAGGCCCATGCGGTCCATGAGGGCGATGTGGAGGCGGCAGAGTTTGCGGTTGGGATCGGCGCTGTGGTCATGGAAGCGGCCGCCCTGAATGGTGCCGCCACCGCCGCCGGCGAGGACGACGGGGAGCTGGCGGGAATCATGTGCGTTGCCGTCGAAAAGGCTGCTGGTGAGCATGATCATGCTGTTTTCCAGCAGGGTTCGCTCGCCTTCGTTGGTGGCCTGCATTTTGCCGAGGAACTCGCCCCAGAGCTTCACCTGGTGCTGGTTCACACGCTGATACATGTCGAGGCGGTGCTCGTCATTGGCGTGATGCGAGAGTTCATGGATGCCGCCGCTGATGCCTTCCAGGCTGGGGAAGCGCATGTTGGAGAGGTCATTGTTCATCATGAAGGTGGCCACGCGGGTGCGGTCCATCTGGAAGGCGAGAAGCATGATGTCGAACATGAGGCGCAGATGATCTTCCGAGCTGGTGGGGATGCCGGCGCCGGGGCGCTGCATGGTTGGCACCTTGACGGTGGGCTGCCAGCCGCTGCCATTCGTTTCGGCCTGGCTGATTTTTTCGGCCAGTGCGACGCGCTGCTCGATCTCACGCACGGAGGTGAGGTATTCGTCGAGCTTCTGTTTGTCGCGCTGGCTGAGCTTGGGCTTCAGCGCGCCGGCGTCTTCGAGCACGAGGTCGAGGATGCTCTTGTCGCGCTTGCGCTTGCTGCCGTCGTCGAAGAGCTGATCGAAAGCCTGCTGCGGGAAGATTTCCTTGGGAGCCGGTGTCGTGGGCGTGCTCCAGGAGATGTAGGCGGAGTAGATGGAGGTGAAGCCGGAATCGGTGCTGTAGCTGGGGCGTTCCGTGCCGAGCACGACGCTTGGCATGGGGGTGAACTTGCCGGTTTGTGCCGCGACAAGCTGGTCCATGGTGGTGCCGACTTCGACGTCGGTGGTGGTTTTCTTCACCTTGAGGCCGCAGAGCACGTTCATCTTCGGATAGTGGCCGCCTTCACCTTCGACGGTGGTCGGATTCCACAGGCCTTTGAAGACGCTGATGTGCTTCTTCAGCGGCTCCAGCGGCGAGAGCGATTTCATGAACTCCATGCCAGCAGGGCCCTGCGTGGCGCCCCAGTGGTGTGGATTGACGCCATTGCCGGTGAAGCACACGGCGAGACGGCGGGGTGCGGTGTTATTTTTGACCGCTTCGGCTCCGAAGGAGCTGATGGATTCAAACCACGGCAGGCCAAGGGCGACACCGGTGCCACGGAGAAATTTGCGACGGGAAAGGTTCATAGGAAGGAGGCGGTTGTTTTATTGATTGGCAGCCACGGCGGGCTCGCTGCGGCGGTTGAGGAACTGGCGGCTGTTGACGACGTCGAGCACGGCGGCTGAGAACTTGCCGTTGTTCTGCTTGAGCGCGGCCTGCATCTGCCGAAGCAGTGCTTTGTCGCTGGGCATCGTCTGACGGCCCAGAGCGTAGCCGAGGAGCTTGCGGCAGAACTGGGCGTTGAAGTTGGTTTCGTTCTTCTTGAGGTAGTCGCGCAGACCGGCGAGACCTTGGAATTTGGTGCCGTCCTTGAGCTCGCCGGTGTCGTCGATCTTGCCACCGGTCTCATCTGCAACGCGGAAGCGGCCGATGGGATCGAAGCTTTCCAGGGCGAAGCCGAGGGGATCGATGCGTTCATGGCAGACGGCGCAGGCGGCATCGGTGCGATGAATCATGAGGGCTTCACGCAAGGAGGCGGGCTTCACGGCGCTGTCGGGAAGCTTTGGCACATTCGGCGGGGGCGGCGGTGAACTGAAGCCGAGCACGACCTGATAGAGGTAGTCCCCGCGGACCACAGGGCTGGTGCGATTCGGGCGGGAGGTCTTGGTCAAAATGGCACCCATGCCAAGCAGACCGCCGCGATGCTGCTGCCCGACTTTCACCTCGCGGAACTCACCGCCGGTGACACCTGGAACGCCGTAGAACTTGGCGAGGCGCTCGTTGAGGAAGGAATAGTCGCCACCGATGATGTCGCCGACGCTGCGATCATCGCGCACCAGGTGAGCGAAGAACTCGATGGTCTCACGCTGCATGTCGTTGCGGAGTTCGGTGGTGAACTCAGGGTACTTTTTCTCATCGACGGTGCTCTTCTCATCGAAGCCGTTGAACTTCAGCCACTGGCCGGCGAACTCCTTGGCGAGGGCATTCGCCTTGGGATCACGCAGCATGCGTTTCGTCTGAGCGGCGAGGACTTCGGGCTTCAAGAGGCTGCCGTCGTCTGCGGTCTTGCGCAGCTCCCAGTCGGGCTGGGAGGCCCAGAGAAAATAGCTGAGGCGGGAGGCGAGTTCGAAGGCATTGAGCTTCACATCACCGGGGGCAGCGTTGGCCATGGGCAGCGTCTCGGCTTTGAAGAGGAAATAGGGGGAGACCAG
>NZ_JBGANL010000118.1:0-5239 GCF_044222345.1 Prosthecobacter sp. | reverse complement strand
TGGCCTGAATGGTCGGCATCGCCGATCGCACCCCGAAGCGACGCACCTCATAACTCGCCGCTGCCACAATGCCGCGTGGCGGAGGGCCGCCCACGGCAACCGGTTTCCCTTTCAGCGATGGATCTGCGAGCACCGCGGCAGAGGCAAACATGGCGTCGATGTCGCCGAAGAGAATTTGTCGGGGCCATCGTCCGGACATCGATGTCCTACACGGGGGTGAAGGGAAGGCCGAGCTGAGGACCTGCGGCAGATGTGTGGGCCGGTTCCGTGGTGGTGACGAGTGCCACGGCAGGAAGCTCGCGGAGCGGCCCCCGACAGGCGCCGCAGAAGTGGCGTCGCGGTTGAATAGTCCGGCGTTGTCGTTGATAGAGGCAGCCGCAGTGCTGGCAACGCCAGGCATATTTGGCCAAGGCAGCCACTTCTTTTCCGAGCGAGTGATAGATCGTGATGCCCAGGCCGTCGCGATTCATCTGGTCCATCATGCGACGAAAATCGGCACCATGATTCGGGCGACGCTTCAAGATATCGTATTGCCACTGGTGAATCATTTCGTGCGCCAGGGTCATGACGGTTTCGTGGCTCGGCTCCGGGTAATTGGATTGAAGTAGCACCGCCGACAGTCTGATACAACGCCGTCTGGTCGGTTCTTCGAGAGTGCGCGCAAGCGGCTGTCGTGGCCCGATCCGGCAGACGAACATCCCGGCTGAGGAGGTCAGTCGGCGGCTCCATTCAATGGGAATCGGAGGTAAGCCGCCCTGAAAGTAGCGGCGGTTGAGATCGGTCCAGATTGTGAGCAGCGGTTCCGGAGAGGGTGACATGGTACTCACAACATGATCGTGATGTCGAACAGTCGAGTGAAAGCTGCAAGGCCGGAATCAGCGGCCGGACAACTCTTCAATGACCGCGGCGGCCAGCAATGGCACCATGATCTCGTGGTGGCCGGTCAATGCGTATCCCTTGCCGCCCTTCTGGGTGGGTCTGCGCACGACATTGGTCATGGGGCGATAGTGCGAGAGGAAGTCCATATTGACCGTGGTGATGTTCGTCAACGGATGACCAAGGTTGCGTCCGAGCGAGACGGCTTTCAGGAAGACCTCCGGCAGGATCACGGCTGACCCCAGATTGAGATAGACCCCGCCTTCCATTTCGGAGACAACTGCGGCCAGGCGGCGAAAATCGAGCAGCGAACCCGCCCCGATCGCGGCGCCGTCTGCGGACGGATGCATGTGAATGATGTCGGTTCCGACGGCCACGTGCACGGTGACGGGAAGGCCCAGCCGGAATCCGGTGGCCAGCAGGCTGGTGGCGCGATGTGGGAACAGTTGTTTCCGTCGATGAATATAACTGCCGAGCGATTCGCCAAGCCCCTGACCTTCTTTCATGCCCAGGGTGATGGCTTCATTCAGCATGCGGCCGGTTTCTTCCGCCATGCCGAATCGGCCGGAGTCGATCTCCGCGTCCACTTCTTCGGACGTGTGCCCCATAAACGCGAGTTCGAAGTCATGGATGATGACCGCTCCGTTCATGGCGAGAGCGGTGACGATGCCGCGTTCCATCAGGTCCACGAGGAGCGGGCCGAGCCCGACCTTCACGACGTGGGCGCCCATGCCAACGATCACCGGCCGGCCGTTGCGATGGGCTTTGGCAATGGCCTGCGCCACTTCGCGCAACGTTTTGACCGCCAGGATATCGGGGAGTGAGTCCAGAAACCGCGCGAACGAGCGACCCTTCGTCCAGACCTTGGCAAAGTTGGAGACCTGCACCTTGCTGTGTCGGCGCTGGAGCGGATAGGTCTTCAGGCGCGACGCATCGATCGGCCGGATGATCGCGGGGGGCGTCGATGCTGCAGTGGGGCGCTTACGCCGGGTTGGCAAGAACGTGATCCTCAATGAGTTCGCAGAGCACATGGCCCAGCGTGATGTGACTTTCCTGAATGCGGGCGGTCAGCGTGGAAGGCACGACGAAGGCGTAGTCCACCATGCCTGCCAGTTTGCCGCCGGTTCCGCCGGTCCAGGCGATCGTGGTGAGGCCCAGGGCTTTGGCCGCCTCGACCCCTTTCAACACGTTGGGGGAGTTGCCGCTGGTGCTGATCGCGATCGCCACATCTCCACGCTGCCCGTGTGCGCGAACTTGACGGGCGAACAGCTCCTCGAAGCCGTAGTCGTTGGCGATGCAGGTGATGGCGGCAATGTCCGTGGCGAGGGCAATGGCCGGCAACGGGGCACGTTCGCGCTTATAGCGGCCGACAAACTCGGCGGCGATGTGCGCGGCATCGGTGGAGCTGCCGCCGTTGCCGAAGAGCAAGAGCACGATTCGGTCGGCATGGTCCCGCGCGAAGCGCCGCTTGATCTCGGCGCTGTCGTCGAAGGCCTTGATGGCAAATTCTTTCATCGTCCGGAATTGTAGGGAAGCCCCGAGTCACTGTCAAACGACCGCAGACGTCTCTTACTTTCCCGGAGATGTGGGCGAAGACCGTTTCGTGATCATGTTCATCGCCAGCGTCAGCATCGAGCCGACGTCGGAGACGTTGGCGGGGAGCACAAGGGTATTGCTGGCTTTGGCCAGTTCCCCGAACTTGGTGATGTACTGCTCGGCGACGCGCAGCTGCACGGCTTCGTAGCCGCCGGGAATTTGCGTGGATTCGGCGACTTTGCGGAGTCCGTCTGCCGTGGCGCTCGCGATGGCCATAATCGCGGAGGCTGCGCCCTCGGCCTCGTTGATCTGCTGTTGTTTCTTCGCCTCGGACGCCTTGATGACCTGTTGCTTCTCGCCTTCCGCCTGGTTGATGGCGGCGTCGCGTTCGCCCTCGGAGGTCAGAATCACCGCGCGTTTTTCCCGTTCGGCCCGCATCTGCTTTTCCATCGCGGCCAGCACGTCTTTCGGTGGCGTGATGTTCTTGATCTCGTACCGAAGCACCTTCACGCCCCATGGTTCCGTGGCCTTGTCCAGCTCATTCACAACCTGGCTGTTGATGTTGGTGCGTTCTTCGAAGGTGCGGTCGAGTTCGATTTTGCCGATCTCGCTGCGGAGCGCGGTCTGAGCGAGCTGCGTGATGGCGAAGCGGTAGTCGCTGATGCCGTAGGAGGCACGCTGCGGGTCCAACACCTTCGAATACAAAATCCCATCGACGCCGACCTGCACGTTATCGCGTGTGATGCAGATCTGTTCGGGGATATCAATGGCGGTTTCTTTCAGGGAGTGTTTGTACTGCACACTGTCGAGGAACGGCCACAGGATGTGGAACCCCGCGCCGAGTGTCCGTGAGTACCGGCCCAGCCGCTCGACGACGTAGGCGCTCTGCTGCGGCACCACACGCGCGGTTTTTGAGATAACGAGCAGGACGAGGCCTGCAAGGAAAATAACAACCCAGAGTCCGCCTGGCATTCCGCTATCCTCCATGATGGTGCGACCTCATTCAGGTTTGATCCACAGGGTGATGCCGTCCACGCGCTCGACGCGGCTGCGTTGTCCTTTGAGCAGCGGCTTGTCGCCGGCGTTGTGCGCATTCCAGGTGCTGCCTCGGCATTCCGCCTTGCCCGTGGCGCCGGGAGGAACGTCGTCCAGAACGATGGCCGTTTCGCCGCCCATGGTATCGACCGGTGAGACGTCGTCCCGCTCGGCCGTCATGAGACGGCGGAGCGGAGGACGAAGGATGACGAGGGAAGCGACGGAGAAGACCGAAAACAGGAGCCAGGACATCCATTCACTCTGAATCATGCCCAGGCCGACCAGCGCGCCGACAACCAGCGCCCCGATCCCGAAGAACAACATGTAAAACCCGCCGGGGGTGACGATTTCGCTGCCGAGCAGAAACAGTCCCAGAAAGGCCCAGAGCCACCAGGTCATTGCACCTCCTCAGCCGTCGCGATCAGCGGTGCTGTCTCATGATTCACGCGGAAGTCTATGCGCCTTTGCCCGGAGCGTCAAGGATTGTGCAAGAAGCGTCGTTCATTGAAGCAACCGGAGTGCAGTGGTATAGTCCGCGGTCATGCCTGCGGATACTCCTGTCAAAGCGCTCATCCTGGCCTTTACCGACGCGCCGTCGCTCGCCGCCTATGTGATCAACCGGCTGCAGCCGGAATTGCTCTGCTTTTTCGTGCCGGAATCGGCGAAGGCGCAGGTAGAGGAGGCGGTACAACCGCTGGTGCAGCAGATGCCCAAGCGCTGGGATTGGGTGGTGACGCCCGATCCGGCCGACGTCATCGCCTGTCATCAGGCCCTGTCACGATCTATTCACGACCTCTTCAGAAACTGGGCCGTGCAGGTGGGTGAGGTCGTGGTCGATTTGACCGGTGCCACTCCTGCTATGGCCGCGGCGCTGGCGACGGTGAGCCAGCCCTGGACGTCGCGAGTCATCAGTCTGGTCGATGCGGAGGGTCGCGAAGAGGGGGAGGCGATCGCGATCGGCGGGTTGTCCAAGTATTGGCTGCAGGGCAATCCCTGGGATGAGTCGGCGGTCGTGGTGCGCCGTGAGGCCAGCGACGCCTTTAATCATGGTTCATTCAGAGCCGCCGCCACGCTGTTTCATACGCTGGAAGCTCGCGTGAGTGGGGGACAAAAGCCCCTCTATCGTGCCCTCGGCGAATTGGCATCGGGGTATGGGTTGTGGGAGCAGTTTCACTATCGCCAGGCATGGGACAAACTGAAGACCTCGTTGAAGGCGCTCGACATGGCGTCGCTCTGGGGTGGGCCGCCCGGGTTAAAGGCGCTCCTGCCGTTCATCAAGGCCAATAACGGATTCCTGGAAAAGCTGGTGCTCGATCCCGCCGACGTGAAGGAAGGGGTGGTGCTCGATCTGCTCGCGCATGCCCATCGTCGCGCCCACGTGGATCATGATTATGAGCGGGCCATGGTGGCGCTCGTGCGTGCGATGGAAGCCTGCGCCCAGCGGCAACTCTTCAAACAGTACAAGATTAAGACCTGGGATGTGCAGCCGGAGCAATTGCCCGACGCGATGCGAGACACCTGCCGCACCTGTTATCTGGACGATGTGGACGGCAAGTACAAGCTTCCGTTGCAGAGCCAGTTCAGGGCCCTGGCCGGTCTGGGCGATCAGATGGGACAGGCGTTTCTTCGTGATTGGCCAAAAATGAAACCGCTTTTCGACGCCGCCAACCACGCGGTGCTGGGCCACGGGTTTGAGGCGATCAAAGCCGAACGCGTGCAGCAGCTGTCCGATGTGGTCATGAAACTCACCGGCGTGAGCGAGTCCTCGCTACCGAAGTTTCCCGTCCTCAGT
>NZ_JBGANL010000117.1:0-5347 GCF_044222345.1 Prosthecobacter sp. | reverse complement strand
AGTTGGGCGGCTTCAATCTTGGATGCGGGGACTCGGGCTGCAGCCATCAGCAACTTCATGCCACCCTTCGCTCAAAGGTACAGCAACGTTTTTGACACATTGCGCCCCCTCAAACACTGTGCCGAACACTATTGGCACTCCTGCCCGTCGATCAGCGTTCACAACAAACCCCACGATTCCCAAACGAAGCTACCATGCTGCTACGGCAAAGGCATGGAAGAACGGCACCGTCACGCATGCACACCTGGACGCCGCCTTCTTGTGAATCGGGAACACCGGAGCAGTTGAAAGCGCTGATCGACAGACAGGAGTGTCTGTCGTACTACCGGAACACCACGTCCACGCCCATCGCGCTCTCCTTCGCGAAGCCGGGAATCCAGTGCGGCTTCCGTACGGCGATGAAGCGGTAGATCATGGACAGCACGTGCAGGATGAGCAGGCGGTCGATGAGGCGGTAGCCGCGGCGGCGGCGCATGAGGAGCTCCACGGCCCAGCCGAGGTAGCGGCGCTTGACCCAGAAGGGCTTGAAGTCGGTCTTGATGCGGTAGCGCGCGCGCAGGCCGCGCTTGGGGTATTTGGCCTTGTAGGCGCGCTTGGCTTCGCGCAGTCGGGTCTCCATCTCGGGAGTGAACTCGGTGAAGTAGTACTCACGTGCCAGGGCCAGCAGGCGGAAGGTGTCGCGCATGTACTCGAGATCGGCCACAGGCACGCCCGCACGCGGGGCGAGGGCGATCATCTGCTCCAGCCGGTCCATGCAGCGGGCGGCGCTGAGCAGGGCGGCACCGGACTCCTGCACAAAGTGGAGCAGCAGCTTTTTGACGCTGTGATTGATGAAGATGTTGCCCCAATAGACCTGCAGCAGCGGCGGGATGCGCACGCGGCGGAAGAAGAGTTTTTGCTGTGCGAATTCTTCCACGTACAGCAGCTCGCGAATGACCTCGTCGGAGTAGCGCAGCAGTTCGATGAGGGCCTCGGCATCGCCTAGCGCACGTTCTTTGGCGAAGTCGCGCACGGCGTCCTCCACGGGCATGCCGTCCTTCATGACACGGATGGTGACGAAGGTGTTCAGGTCCGTCCAGACGGCTTCGGGATCGATCAATGCGATGCGGCGGAAGGGCACCCAACCGCCGGTCTGGCACCAGACCATGCAGCCGATGACGTTCTTCGCGTGCTTGAGCTCCTGTGCGTAGCGTTCGTACTCCCAGCCGGTGAAGCTGGGGTACTCACCGCAGCCTTCGTACTCGCGCCGCGTCTGCAACTCCACGATCTTCGCCACATCCGTGCGGAAGAAATTGGAATTGAGCGGCAGGTAGCGGAAGAAATCGGACTCGCCGTATTTCATGGAGATGACCAGCGCCGGACTGGTCAGCCCCTCAAACACGCGGGTGAAGGTGCGGCGGTGCCACATGAGATCGCCGATGCGGTACGCGCCCACGGTCCAGGTGCGGAAGATGAGGCGGCGCGCGTGCTTCTCGCACACCGGCAGCAGATCGCAGAGAAGCTGGCGCGCCTGCGCAGGCTTTTGAATCACGAGCTCGCTGCGGAATTCATCGTGCACGCCATTGCCGTCGGATTCACCGATGCGGATGATGATGCCTGCCACCTGTGGGAAGCTGGCAAAGAAGCCGTCGAGCAATTCGGCGAGGTAGTTGTTTACCGCGCGCTTCGCTTCCACCATGCGCCGCCGCAGTTCGGGCGTGTAGGTCATCACGTCCATCGTCAGATGGATCTGCAGGCCGCGTGAAGTGAAGATCTCAAAGCAGCGGGCGAATTCCTCGCGGTAGAGGGCGATGCGCGCGCGCAATTCCGGCTCGAGCCAGGCGTGATCCGCCAGATGGGTCACGTCATCAAGCGAGACGGCGTTGAAGCCCCAGGCCGAGGCTTGATCGGCGAAGCGCATGAGGTCTTGGCGCACCAGCGCCCACCATGCCTCCGCCTCCGGCCCGGCCTCCTTGGGCAGGTGGTGCCAGGGGATCTTGGACCAGTTGATCGTACGCACGTCATGCCCGCGAAAGAAGGGGCCGATGGCGTCGATGAAGTGGAGCGGTTGCAAGCGCCGCGAATGAAGCACGCGGCGGCGGGATGCAAGTGACGATGTGGTGGCAGAGCTGAACGGGCTGGCTGGCCGCGCATGATTTTACTTCACGCGTTCCTTGAGGATCTCGCGGAAGGGTTTGCCATCAAGGCTGAGGTCTTCGAGCACGGCACGGCCATTGAGCAGGCGAACCTCGGCTGTGATACCTTGGGCGCTGCGGAGGTTTTCGGCGAACCACTTGTCGGCTTCAGGTGCGAGCTTTTCGTTGACGTAGAAGCGGTCGAAGGGCCAGTCGATGACGGCCTTTTCGTTGAACACGTAGCGTGATTTGACACGAACGTAATCACCACTTTCGGGTGGTGTGAGGGAAAGGCGGGAGATGGTGGCAAACCCATCCGCTCCTCGGGTGAGGACGGCATAGACTTGCGTGTCTTGCTTCAGTTCCATACCGGCCGGCACGGGAGCTTCGGTCTGGCTTGGACGCACGGCGAGGTAGCGGCCCCGGAGCGGATCGTAGGGATCAGGGGCGGTGCATTTGAGTTTGATGAGCGTGCCTTGGGTGAGCACCCTTTCATGCGTCCAAATTTGCGACAAAGGTGCGGCCCACTGTGCCAGCACCGCGATGCCAAAGATGATGAAGGGAAGAGTTTTCATACGGCTGCGGCTTGTTTCTTTTTGAGCTGACGGCTAATGAGGAGGTTGAAGGCCAGGAAGGCGACGCCCACAGCGATGAAGACGAGTCCTTTGATCAGAAGCGAAAACTCGCTTTCAAATATGCGGGCAATGATCAAGACGCAGATCAGTGTTGCGCCAAGACGTGGGGCGCCACGCCTGCCTGCCAGTTCGAGAACGATGAGCATGATGCCAAGCCCAAGAAGATGCTGCGTCATGAGCCATGGCAGCATGGGCTCCGCCCGAGAACCCGCCAGCAATGCCAGCATGGGCGAAAGAGAAAGTGAACTGACACCCAGCAGAGCCCAGCGCTGCTGACGAATGGCTGGCAGCGCAAACAGTCCCACAAGGATGAGGCAGCCCCAGGCCCAAGGCATGGTCAGTGCCATCTCCAACTTCGACAGCGTACCACTGGAAAAATCGCTGAAGGAGGCTGCGAAACTGAGCACCAGGAGAAAGAAGCCACTGACGGTCACATGGGGGTGTTGGCGACGTTTATCACTGCCAGCAGCAGCTTTGAACGGCAGCAGCAGCAGCGCAGAAGCCGTCAGGCTCCACAGCCACAGCAGAGAACCGAAAGCGACATAGCTCGAGTGCATCCGCAACGACACGGAGCTGCCAGCCGCCGCAGCTAATCCCACGCAAAGGCTGAGTGTGGCCACCCACTGCAGCGATCTCCCCAACTGCCAGCACGGTGGCCACCCCGGCCAGAAGGGTGCGAGGCCCAGCAGCAGCACTGGATACAACAAGGCGCTGTGATACCACGCATCCCAGTTCTCCGCCTGATTCACGCTCCACACTGCGATGCCGATCAGATAGAAAATGGCCACGGCCTGCGAGCGCAGCACCCAGACGAGCGGGAGGCTCAGCAGGAGCCACCAGAACAGGAACTCCGGCCAGTCGCCGCCGAGATTGTAAATCTGCGACACGATGGCAATGCAAGCGCCAGTGGCGAGCGCCTGCAGCAGCGCGGCCGTTTCACGTACCCAGGCCGTGGAGGCCTCACCACGCAGCAACTCGCGGAAGCTGAAGCACTGCGAGATCAGCAGCGGCAGAAAGGCGAAGAACAGCCGCACGGGCCGCGAGAAGTCATCCCAGTTGTAACCGATCACCGTGATCAAGCCGGTGCCGATGAGCAAAGCGCCGAGCGAACCCATGATGATCTGCGCCACTCCGGGCTGCGAGTCATCCACCGCGTTCCGTTCGCGCAAGGTGCGCGCCGCGTCAGCGGTGAGGAGCCCCTCACGTTCCCACTGCGGGAGTTGTTCGAGGAGCCAGCGTTGGTGGGAGGTGTTCATCGCAGAAAGTGGTACGGCACCCAGCCTGTGCGAGAGAATGAGCCGGTGCGAATTGATTTGTTGAATGGATGGATTGTGCGGCGCGATGAGCCGACGATGTGGCTGCGAGAACGACAGGCGTGCGCCCCAGTCGTCGATGGGGTCGGTGGGACCGGTCTGCTCTGCCGCCCGGTCAGTTCGGCGCAGGAGACTCCTGCCCCCGAGGCCAGGCGATAACGAGGCTGATCAGCAGGCCAATGAGACCGCCCACCAGTCCGCCGGCACCGGCCCCGATGGCGAGGGGCTGCTTCCAGTCTTCCACGTTTTCAAAGGCGGGACAGGCGCGCTCCTGGACCGCCACGTAGTCGGCGCTGGTGTCGAAGGCGGACTGGATTGTCTCGACTTGTGCGAACATTTTATCGTAGAGTGCTTTGCTGCGCTCCGCTTTTTCGGTGGCAGTCCGAACTTCAGCGAGGTCTGCTTCATGACGATCCAGCTCCGCTTCGATGCCTTTGATTTCCTCTTCCAGGGGACCCATCTTCGCTTCCAGAGGCTGTCGGCCCGCATCCTTGGCATCCAGGGATTTGATTTCCAGGCGCAGGTCGTCGCGCCGATTTCTGAGGGTGTTCAGGCGCATGACGAGGCGGTCCAGATCAGATTTGGCGCTGATGGAATCTGCCTTGGCCTGCACTTTCGCCAGGGCCTCAATGGAGTCCTCCATGTTCTTCTGCTGCGTGACGACTTCCTGAAGAAACCGCTGGAGCCCGCTGCCCTGCGCCTGCTCACGGATGTTTTGCCGAAAGGCGATGAATTCATCAATCAGGGCATCGAGGAAAACCTTCGTGTATTTGGGTTCGGTTCCTGTCGCGAGGATGGTGAAGATGGCGCTGCCCTTGGTGCGGGTGACCTTGATGTCCACATCGCAGTCGCTGAGGTCGGGATTCAGGGCACGCACACGGTCCAGGGCCCGGCGTTTCATTTCCCCGCTTTCCAAGGTCTCAGTGATGGTGCCGTAGAAATCCTCCTGCTGCTCGCGCCATTGAACGGCGTCATTGGCGACGCGCTGACCGCCTGCGACAAGCTTTGCTATGGAGCGGAACTCCTGGGGGCGCTGTACAATCTGGACCGTCCGCTGCCAGGTTCCGAGGCTCGCGCCGACCAGAGCAAAGACCCCGGTGAGGATGATGATGAAAACGATGCGGGTGGGAGTCATGGCTGGAATGCTTCCGTCCTTCTGCCAGAAAGGCGGCGGAGAGACAAGGTAAATCAGCTACCTAAGAGGTAAATTGAGGCGGTGCCAGCAAGCGGGAGCCGATGCCCGTTTGGTAAACGAAAAGCCCAGACCTTGCGGCCTGGGCTGATT
>NZ_JBGANL010000050.1:0-39652 GCF_044222345.1 Prosthecobacter sp. | reverse complement strand
GAAGTGGGGGGTGTGGCGGGGTGGCAGGCCAGAGCCGATTAAAAATCGGCGCTCCCAGTACGGAACGGGACTGGGGCATGCTTGGCCTTGCAAGTGGCGTGGGGTGGGGTAGCTGATTCGCTCCCCCTTCCCTCTTTTTCAAGCGCGCTTACCTTCGCGACGTTACCAAGACTTTTAATGCCCGGACGCTGTTTAGCGCGGCCTCGATGACCATCAACTGAGGGGAGCGGGTGGCGCTGGTGGGGCCGAATGGGTCGGGGAAATCGATGCTGTTTTCGCTGATTGAAGACGGATACGCCGGACTCCGGTGAGGTGATCCGGGATGAGTGGACGACGGTGGGATTCCTGCCGCAGGAAAGCGAGCCGGTGGGGGATGAGACGGTGCTGGAAGTGGCGACCGGGAAGGCGGGGGAAATTGAGGCGCTGGAGAAGGCGCTGAGCGCGTTTGAGGCGGCGGGGGATGTTTCGAGCCCGGAGTATTTCGAGGCGCATGCGAAGCATGATGCGCTGCAGGACCCGCAGACGGAGGCGAAGGCGAAGCGCATTCTGAAGGGACTGGGCTACAAGGAGGAGGATTTTTCCAGACCGGCGCGGGAATTCAGCGGTGGCTGGGTGATGCGTGCGCATATGACGCGGCTGCTGGTGATGGAACCGGATCTGCTGCTGCTGGATGAGCCGACGAACCACCTGGACCTGCTATCGCTGATGTGGTTCCGGAATTACCTGAAAAACTATCCGGGGCCGCTGCTGATCATCTCGTATGACCGTGACTTCATGGATGAGCTGGTGCAGCAGGTGTATGAGATCGAGGAGAGCAAGCTGCTTTCGTACCAGGGGAACTACAGTGACTACCCGAAGCAGCGGGAGGAGAACTACGAGCGGGCGATGCAGGCGTACAAGAACCAGCAGAAGGAGATCGAGCAGATCCAGGACTTTATTGACCGGTTCCGTCGCAGGAGGCCGAAGGCATCTCAGGCGCAGAGCCGTGAGAAGCAGCTGGCGAAGATGGAGAAGTTAAGGCCGCGTGTCGTTGCGAAAGTGGTTTCCGCTTGACCTTCGCAGCCGCAGCGGAGCGGTCAGCGGCTGATTGCGCTGACGGACATCCACCAGGCATATGGGACGAAGCAGGTGTACAAGGGCCTGGACCTGGAGGTGGAGCGCGGTGAGCGGACGGTGCTGGTGGGGCCGAACGGAGCGGGCAAGAGCACGCTGATCGAGATTCTGGCGGGCGACGTGCCGTTTCAGAAGGGTGAGCGGAGGCTGGGGACGAATGTGAAGCTGGGGTATTTCTCCCAGCACCGGGCGGACACTTTGGACCCGGACTGCAGTGTGCTGGAGGAGCTGAAGCGTGTGGCGCCGGAGCTGCGTGAGGATGAGGCGCGGAGCATCCTGGGATCGTTCCTGTTTAAGCGTGAGGATGTGCACAAGAAGTGCCGGGTGCTGAGCGGTGGTGAGAAGAGCCGGGTGAACTTGGTGAAGTTTCTGGTGGATCCGCCGAACCTGCTGCTGATGGACGAGCCGACGACGCATCTGGACATCTGGGCGATCGAGGGGCTGATCCTGGCGCTGCAGAAGTTTGAGGGGACGCTGGTGTTCATCAGCCATGACGTGCACTTTATCCGATCTCTGGCGACGAAGGTGCTGCACATTACCGAGGGGAAGGTGCAGGCGTACTCAGGGGACTATGACTACTACCTGCAGAAGACGGGGGCGGAGGAGAATGCGCGGGCGGCGGTGATTGCGGGGTAGCTAAGAATGACGAATGAGTAAGTCCGAATGACGGATGACTGAGCCGCCTGAAGGCGGCTGAGGTGGCCGCAAAGAGGCGCAAAAAAGATTCTATTCGACCGGAACCGCCTATAGGCGGGACTGCACGACGGGCGCTGGGTTTGGGAGGTCGTGGAGTAAGGGAGCGGCGGTGGGGATGAGGTGGCCGCAAGGAGGGGGAGCAAAAAAGGCGGGAACCGGATGAACTTCCTTTCTTTGGGGTGGGTAGGACGGCTGGTGTGGGAGGTGGCGGGGACGCTGACCGACAGGCAGCAACTGTGTCAGTTGGCAAGCTGGAATTTTGGATCGGCGATCAAGCGATTGAGGACGCAGAGCATTTTGCGCATGACTGCGGTGATGGCGACTTTGAAGGGCTTGCCGCGTTTGAGCAGCCCCTGATAAAAGGTTTTGAGGATGGGGTTGATGCTCACGCAACGCACTGCGGCCATGTAGAGAACTCGTCGCACCTTTTTGCGTCCGCCCTGGATGTGGCGCTGGCCGCGCATCGGCCCGCTGTCATAGGGATGCGGGGCGAGACCTGCGAGGGAGGCGATGCGCGAGTCGTCGAGGCTGCCGAGTTCGGGCAGCTCGGCCATCAGAGTGGCTGCGGCCACCTGGGCAATGCCGTTCATCTGCTGGAGCCGCGCGGCCTTCTCCCGTGCGTCCTGATGGTCCAGTGCGGTCTTGATGAGCTTGTCGAGCTGCGCGATCTGCCTGCTCAAAGCTTTAATCAGGACCTTGGCCTGCGTGATGATCTGCGGGTGGCTCAGCTGCAAAAGCTGGGTCTTCTGGATGGCGCGTGCGGTGACCAGCTGCTCGCGGCGGCCGACCAGGCTGGAGAGTTCGAGCTCCCAGTCAGGAGGCAGGGTGTCGGGCTGCGGCTTGAGCGCGGCACCGAAGGCGGCGAGCACGGCGGCGTCGATGGCATCGGTCTTCGCCAGCTTCATGCTGGCCTTGGCGAAGTGGCGCACGCGGGCGGAGTTGAGCTTGCTTACGGCTTTGCCTGCGCGCAGCAGGGCCAGCCAAAGGGCCTGCTCGTAGCCGCCGGTGGCCTCAAGGATGACGTGTTCGCCAGGCGGCAGCATGGCGATGAGCTTGCGGTGGCCGGCGGTGGTGTTGGCCAGCCTGAAGGCCTTCTTTTTGCTTGGAATGCCGTGGATGTCGAGCCATTCGGCGCAGACATCGACGCCAACATGGACAACCTCAGCAGCAGAGGTAGAATGGGTGTTCATGGATAGGATGAGTTTGAGTGTTCGACTTCTTCCTTGTGATGCGAGCTTCCGCTGCAGGCATGGCCTGTGGCAGGCTCAGTCAACTGTTCGAGTTCGAGCTTGTCCTGGCGTGTGAGCGACTGGCTGCCTGACGATCTCAAAGGATCAAGAGTGCCTCCGGTCTGTCCCACACGCGCTCAGGCTGGTTGGCCGTCACCACCCAGTCTGAGTTCCAAGCTTGAGTTCAATCTCAGCCCAGAATCAGGACAACTCCACTCATACAAGAGTGCCTGTCGTACTGGCTGGCTGCGGCGCAACTGGGCTACTTTGCGACTGGCTGCTTTATTTCGGCAGGGAGGGGATGAGGAGTTTGGCGCGGTCGGCGGCGTCGCGGTCTTTGGGGCGGAAGCGGAGGAGCTCGCGGGCGGCGGCGGGGGAGCCCTGCTGCTTGAGGGAGGCGAGGTAGTCGTCGAAGGACTGTTTTTCGAAGGGGGAGAGGGGGCGGGTGGAGGCGGTGGCGAGGAGCCAGCGGGCCCAGGTGTGGGCGGTTTCTTCGCCTTTGGCGGGGATTTTGGGGATGGCGGCGACGGCGGCTTCGTAGTCGTCCAGCGAGAGGTCTTCCATGTGGCCTGAGGGGCTGAGATGGAGGCGGGCGAGGCCTTCGGCGAGCTTGAGGAACCACTCGGGCAAGGTGGTGGCTTTGGGGGGCATGGCGGCGCTGAAGAAGCCGTGGCCGGAGACGCGGAAGAGGACGCTGCTGCCGTCATCTGAGACGCGGGCGACGACGATGCCTTCTTCGTCTGCGCTGCTGCGCGGGGTATCGCGGATGGCGGGGGTGAGGGGGTCCCCGGTGCGGAGCTGCCAGACGCGGAGCTCGCCTTCATCGGTGACGGTGACGAGGCGCTGATCGTCAGGGCTGAGGGCGAGCACCGGGACATAGGAATGGTGCTGCATGGTGACGATGTTCTGGCGGGTGGCGATGTCCCAGACGCGGACGGCGCGATCGCGACCGGAGGTGATGAGGAATTTTTCGTCCTGAGTGAGGGTGACGGCGCCGACGGCGGGGGGATGACGGAAGGGCTTGCCGATGGGCTTGAGGGTTTTGGCGTCGTAGATGAAGACGGTGCCGTCCGGGTCTGCGGCGGCGTACATGGACTTTTTGCGGTTGGTGCCGCCGGCTTTGGAGTAGCGGAGCTGATCGGGGGAATTGTCCGGGCCTTTGATGCGGGTGATCAGATTTTTGTCGAGGATGTCGACGAATTTGCGGCCGGACATGCGCTCGTGGACATCCCAGGCCTGGACGAAGGGAACGCCGCCGGGGGCGAGGACGAGGAGGGAGCCGTCGCGGGTGAATTTGGCGTCCTTGACGACGTGGTCGATGTGGGAGGAGAAGTGGGCACCGGTTTGGATGTCGAAGACGCTGACATCGCCATGCCTGGAGACGGTGGTGATGAGGCTGGTGTCCGTGGCGGGCATGGCTTTGATGATTTCGCCGTCATGCTTGCGGGTGGGGAAGCGGAGCTGGCCGTCGCTGAGATTCCAGATGTGGACGTAGCCGCCGCCGTCGCCGACGACGACGGACTGGCCATCGGCGCTGAAGGCGAGGGAGGTGACGGAGGAGGGGTGCATGAGGGGAGGGATGACCTCTCCGCCATTGCGGAAATTGCCGACGAAGACTTCGCCTTTGTTCATGCCGAGGGCGATGAGCTCGTGCACGGGCTCGATGGCGACGTGGAGGAGGCCTTTGTCCACCTCGATGGGATCGCCGACGGGCTGGCCGAGGCGGAGGTCCCAGGTGGTGGCGGCACCGTCGGGGCCGGAGGGGTCGATGAGACTGCCGCTGAAAATGGAGGCGGCGAAGACGCCGTCGTTGTCCACGGCGATCTCGCTGACGGCGCCTTTTTGCTTCATGACGACGGCGGGGGCCTGCGGCTGGCGGAGGTCCCAGAGGTGGATAGAACCCATGCCGGCGGCATCGGCTTCGCTGCCGGCGAGGAGCTTGGTGCCATTGCCAGAGAAGGCGATGCAGGTGACGAGAACGGGGAGGCGGGGCTGGAGGGTGCGACGCTTGCCGTCTTTGAGGGTCCAGAGCTCGACGTTGCCGTCATCACGAGCGACGATGACCTGCTGGCCGTCCGGGGTGACATCGAGGCAGGTGATCTCCATGCCGGGGGGGACGGGGTGATCGGTGCGCTCCCCGGTTTTCATGTCCCAGATGGAGATGATCTCGCGGCGGGGGGCAGTGACGGGGGGCTGGCCGGGGACGGCTTTGGGCTTGATGAAGGAGGCGGCGACGACTTTGTTTGTCTCACGACTGACGGCGACCTTGGCGGCCTCCACGGTGCCTTCGGGGAGCGCGAGCGGTGCGGTGTCCGGACGAATGAGGTGCACGTTGGCCAGGAGCGAGAGGAGATTGGTGGAGGAGAGTTCGTTCGTGGGATCGGTGCGCAGCGAGCGCGTGAGATAGGCGACGGCCTCGTTGTACTGACCGCGCTCGTTGAACTGACGGGCCATCTGCTCGTCGGAACGGCTGAAGGATTTTTTGAGGTTTTCGCGACCGAGTTCGGCTTCGATGCGGTTGCGCTCCGCCTTGAAGTACATCGCGGTGCTGGTGATGCCGCCGATGAGGACTGCGAGGGAGATGGCGATGGCGGCGGCGACGCCGACACGATGACGGCGGACGAACTTGGTGATGAGGTAGCTTCTGCTGGGCGGACGTGCGGTGATGGGCTGGAAGCTGAGGTAGCGGGTGATGTCGTCTGCGAGATCGTCGGCGCTGCCGTAGCGGCGGTTGGGGTCGCGCTCGAGGGCCTTGAGGGCGATCCAGTCGAGGTCTCCCTGGACGGAGGGCTCGATGGAGGAGGGCTTGGGGGGATCTTTTTCGGCGAGATCGCGCAGCAGGACGTGGATGGGCTTGGCGGCGATGTCTGAAGGGGTGATGAGAGCGCGGCCGCAAACGAGTTCAAAGAAGACGCCGCCGAGGGCATAGACATCTGAGCGGGTATCGACATGGGAACTGCCGTTTTCGATCTGCTCCGGGCTGATGTAGCCGGGGGTGCCGACGAGCTGATCGACGCCGGTGGCGATGGTGTGGCCGGAGCCTTCGCCTTCGAGGACCTTGGCGATGCCGAAGTCGATGACCTTGGGGACGGCCTTGCCGGCTTCGTCCATGACCATGATGTTGCCGGGCTTGATGTCGCGGTGGATGATGCCCTTCTGGTGGGCGTGATTGACGGCGCGGCAGACGGGGATGAAGAGGGCGAGGCGCTGGCGGAGATCGAGGTCGTTTTGCTTGCAGTAGCTGGTGATGGAGCGGCCTTTGACCATCTCCATGACGAAGAAGGGCGCGCCGATGTCCGTTTCGCCGGCATCGAGAATGCGGGCGATGTTGGGATGCTCCATGATGGCGAGCGTGCGCTGCTCGATGGCGAAGCGGCCGAGGATGTCTGAGGAGGTGACGCCGGCCTTGACGATCTTGATGGCGACGATGCGGTGGATGGGCTTCACCTGCTCGGCGCGATAAACGACGCCGAAGCCGCCTTCGCCCAGTTTGTCGAGGAGGCGGTAGCGATCGCCGATCCAGCCGTCGTTGCCGGTGAGGGACTCCATGTGGGAGCGCGGTCTGGAGGTGCTGCCCATGGAGGCCATGGAACCGGCGGTGGCGGCAGGGAGGCCGCCGTGGCTGGGCATGGTGGACGCGCCTGGAAGCGTGGCGGCACCGGGCAGCGTACCCGGCTTGCCGGTGTGAATGGCAATCGTCTGGTCCTCGGGGCCGAGCGTGATGTTGCCGGTGTCCAGAGGGGGTGAAAACTTTGGATTCGATCCGCTCCCCATGGTGGCCGCAGGCAGGCTGCGGCTGGGATTGGGGATGGCGATGGTCTGGTCCTCGGGGCCCAGGGTTATATTGCCGGTGGGAGGCTCGGGAGCGTGAGGCTTGGGCGTGACCGGCGGGGTCACTGGCTTGAGATTGGGGATCGCGATGGTCACGTCCTCCGGACCGAGAGTGATCATTCCTGTCGGTGCCTCAGCGGGGGGCATGAACTTGGCATCCTCGTTTGAGGAAGAGGGGGGAGCAGGCTGGGCCGGATCAGGGTTCACGGGGTGGAGAGGAAATACGGAGGTACTGTTTCAGAGAACGACGATACGGGCAAGCCTTGTGATACCAGCAAGGCAGAAAACTAAAACAGTTATTCTCACTTGAACTGCCGCAGGCGCAGGCTGTTGAGAATCACTGACACGCTGCTCAAGGACATGGCGACACTGGCGATCATGGGATTGAGCAGCCAGCCGGTGAAGGGATAGAGAATGCCGGCGGCGAGGGGGATGCCGAGGCCGTTGTATAAAAAAGCGAACAGCAGATTCTGACGGATGATCTTCATCGTGGCGCGGCTGAGGGCGAAGGCCTGATGGAGGGCGCGGAGGTCTCCCTTCACGAGGGTGACGGCGGCGCTTTGAATGGCGACTTCGGTGCCGGAGCCCATGGCAATGCCGACATCGGCGGCGGCAAGTGCGGGAGCGTCATTGATGCCGTCTCCGGCGAAGGCGACGTGGCGGTCTTTGCCGCGTGCCTGATAGACGTGAAGGAGTTTCTCCTTGGGCGAGACTTCGGCGGCGACTTCGTCGATGCTGAGATCTTTGGCGACGCGCTGCGCGGTGGCGAGCGCGTCTCCGGTGATCATCTGGAGCTTCAGACCGAGCGCGTGCAACACTGCAATGGCCGCTGGCGCGGACTCTTTGATTTTGTCTTTGATGGCGATGAGTCCGAGGGGCTTGTCGTTGAGCACCACGACGACGACGGTGCAGCCTTCCTCCTGCATTTTGACCGAGTGAGCGTGGCATTCGGCGGTGATGACGACGCCGTTCTTTTTCAAGAAGGCCTCGTGGCCGATGAAGACTTCGTTTTCACCGACTTTTCCAAGCACGCCGCCGCCGGTGACTGACTGGAAATCGGTGACGGCGGCGATGGGGATGCTGCGCTCTTTGGCGGCGTTTACAATCGCTGTGGCAAGGGGGTGCTCGCTCATGGATTCGACGGCGGCGGCGCAGGCGAGGAGATCGTGGGCGGAGAAGCCGGGGAGTGGGAAGACTTCGGTGACGGACGGTTTGCCCTCGGTGAGGGTACCGGTTTTGTCGAGCATGACGATGTCGATGGCGTGCAGGCGTTCGAGGGTTTCGGCGTTTTTGATGAGGACGCCGAGCTGAGCGCCGCGACCGAGGCCGACGGTGACGGCCATGGGCGTGGCGAGACCGAGTGCGCAGGGGCAGGCGATGATGAGGACCGCGACGGCATTGACGACGGCAAAGGCGAAGGAGGGCTGAGGACCGAACTGCCACCAGAGCAGGAAAGTGAGGACGGCGACGCCGACGACGGCGGGCACGAACCAGGCAGAGACGCGATCTGCCAGGCGCTGCACTGGGGCGCGGCTGGCCTGGGCCTTGGCGGTCATTTCCACGATCTGACTGAGCATGGTATTCGCGCCGACGCGGTCGGCACGCATGAGGAAGGTGCCGCTGCCATTCACGGTGCCGCCGGTGACTGATGCGCCGGCTTCTTTTTTCTGCGGCATGGATTCGCCGGTGAGCATGGACTCATCCACGGTGGAGCTGCCTTCGGTGAGGATGCCATCCACGGGGATGCGTGAGCCGGGTTTGAGACGGAGGATGTCGCCGATTTGGATTTCATCGACGGGGGTTTCGATTTCCTGGCCATCGCGAATGAGCAGCGCGGTTTTGGGCGCGAGATTCATCAAGGCGCGAATGGCGGAGCCGGTGGCGCTGCGGGCGCGGAGCTCGAGGAGCTGGCCGATCAGCACGAGGACGGTGATGACGGCGGCGCTTTCAAAGTAGAGCACCATGCCGCCGTGGGTAGCAGCGTGAGGAAGCATGTTCGGAGCCGCAAGTGCGACGGTGCTGTAGAGCCATGCGGCGAGGACGCCGAGGCCGATGAGCGTGAACATGTTGAAGCGCAGGGTGCGCAGTGAACTGGCAAAACGCACGAGCAGAGGCCAGCCGACCCAGAAGACGACGGGAGTGGCCCAGACGAACTGCATCCAACCGGAGGCTTCGTGGGGGATGTCGCGGATGAGCGGCAGGTCCATGCCCATGGCAAGGAGGACCACCGGGGCGGTCATGGCGGCGCTCCAGCGGACGCGCCGCCAGAGATCGTTGACTTCATCGTCACCGCCGTCGCCGCAGCATTCGGGCTCGTTGCGTTGGGCGAGCGGATTTTTTTCCAGAGCCATGCCACAGATCGGGCAGGCGCCAGGCTTGTCGGAACGGACGCCTTCGCACATCGGGCAGATGTAGGCGGCGGGTGGCAGGCTTTCCTTCACAGCGACGGCAGGCGGCGCCGCGTGCGAGGAGCAGTGCGGGCAGGGTGTAGGTGCGTTGGGAAGCATCGCAGTGACAAGGTAGCCCCACAAACAACGCCATCGCCAGACTATTCTTGGCGAAAGGTGTGCCATGGCCCGGCAACGAGGGCTGGGCGACAGGTCCTTTTGAAGACTGTGAGCCGCCCCTCACCCCACCCCTCTCCCCGAAGGACATTTTGTAGCAGGTCTGCCAGGGGCGGGGAGAGGGAGCCGCTGTTTGGCGACGCTGGAATTTTTTCGTCCCAGCGCTGTCTCTTGCCGCTGCGTTTCGCATCACTCCGAGCGCTCCACTAGCGCAGCGTCCTTTTCCATCCCGCGGGCATCGTGCTGGCGAGGGCTGCAAGGACGGCGCACCTTTTGGATCGCCTGCGAGTGGAGCAGACCCGAAAAGTGGGACGCGCGCAACGCGTCCCTACCAGCCCTGGAGCAGTTCGGAAAACCCGTTTTGCAAAACGCCGAATGGGTGGAGGAGCGTGGGCCGCGGTGGACGGGCTTTCGACACGCGACTGCATGAGGACATACGAACGCGCTGGTGGTCGGATGGTTTGGCGAAGAGGCGATGGAGCACGGGACTGACCTGGACGCCAAACACATCCAACCTACGAGGTGAGCGTCAGCCTTTGGTGATGCACTCGTCGAGATTGAGGATGGTGCTGGCGACGGCGTACCAAGCGGCGAATTCGGCGGGGGGGAGAGTTTTGGGCAGTTCCACGCCGGCGCTGAGTTCCTGGGTGGCTTTGGGGTCGGCTTTGGCGGATGCGAACTGGGTTTCCCAGAGGACTTTGAGGACGCTGAGTTCCCGAGGTTTCGGTGCGCGCGCGAGAGCGAGGCGGAAGGCGTGCTGGAGGCGGGAGTCGAGGTCGGTGGCGGGCGATTCGGCGACGATGCGTTTGGCGAAGGCCCGGGTGGCCTCCACGTAAACGGGATCGTTGAGCAGGGTGAGGGCTTGGAGCGGGGTGTTGCTGCGGGAGCGGCGCACGACGCAGGCCATGCGGGCGCTGGCGTCAAAATTCATGAAGCTGGGATAGGGCGAGCCGCGCTTGAGGACGACATAGAGGCCACGGCGGTACTGCTCGGCTCCGGGACTGACGACGTAGTTGTACTGCTGGCCGCCGACTTTCTTCCAGAGGCCCTCGGGCTGGGGTGGGCGAATGGGCGTGCCGCCCTGCTTGAGATTGAGGAGGCCGGAGACGGCGAGGGCGTTGTCACGGATGGCTTCGGCATCGAGGCGGAAGCGAGGCGAGTGCCAGAGGAGGGTGTTTTGGGGATCGAGAGAGATGGCGGGGTTGAGAGAGGGAGGATTTATGATTTTTGATTTATGATTTATGATTTCCTGAGAGGGCGGCTGCGTGGCCAAGGCGTGGATGGAGCTGCTTTGCTGGTAGGTGGCGCTGAGGACGATTTTCTTGAGGAGGTGCTTCATGTCCCAGTGGTGGTCGATGAACTCGGTGGCGAGCCAGTCGAGGAGTTCGGGATGGGAAGGAGGCGCGCCTTTGATGCCGAAGTCTTCGAGGGAGGAGACGATCCCCTGCCCCATCAGCTCGGCCCACCAGCGGTTGACGGTGACGCGGGCGACGAGGGGGTTGTCGCGACTGACGAGCCATCTGGCGAGAGTGATGCGATTCGGCGGGCCCTTGAGTGAGGTGTTGAAGACAGCGGGGACTGCGGCGGTGACGGGGTCGGCGGGATCAGTGTAAACACCGCGTTTGAAAATGGCGCTCATGCGCGGCTGGGGCAGCTCGCGCATGACCTCGGTGGTGGTGGGGGCGAGGGCGGTGATCTGCTTTTGCAGGGCGGCCTTCTGCTTTTCGAGCGTGGCGAGTCCGGGGTCTTTGGAAAGCGGTGCGGGTGAGGCTTTGCCTTTGCGCCCCGTTTGAGCGACGGGCGCGGGATCCGCCACTTCGGGGAGGCAGGCGGCGACACTGCCGGCGATGCTGGAGATGCGCAGGCAGCCGATGACGAGGCCGTTGCCGAAATTCTGGGCCATGCGGATGCTGAGCTTGGTGCCGGGAGAGATGGTCATGGGCTGCTGGAGTTCAAAGGCGGCCCAGTGAGGTTCGTGGAAGCGCTGGCCGATGGCCCAGGCGGATTTGCCGGTCTTGGTGACGAGGCTGGTGACATCGTAACCTTTCTGCGAGTAGTCGGCGTAGGCGGTCTTGAAGGTCAGCGGCTGCGTTTTGCCATCGGGCGTGGTGAGGGTGCAGTCGAAGGAGTGGAGGACGAAATTGGGGCGATTGACTCCTCCCCTTCCCGGCCCATCGCCGGGGATGGAGGTGTGGGTGAGGGCTTCAAGCATGAGGCCGCTGAGCTCACCAGCACTGAGGTCGGTCTCGAAGATGTAGGTGTCTTTGTCGGGGACGGGGCCGGTGAGAAGAACGCTGCCGTCGGGCTGGAGTTCGGACTCGGCATCGCTCTCGGTGATGAAGGCGGTGGGCCTGAGGGATTTGAGGGCGTTTGAGGAGACGCTGTTGCCGGAGGGTTTGCCGGTGGCCTGCTTTTGATAAGCGGCGATCTGAGCATTCAGCGTCTGCATCTGGGCGGCGAGCTGCTGGCGCTGTGCCTCGCCACTGGGGTCGCTGATTTTAAAGGGCGAGCCTTGGAACTGAATGGAGCCGGGGGTGGTGGGACTGGTGCGCTCTGCTTCTTTCTCGGTGTTGTTGTAGTAGGCGAGGAGTGAGTAGTAGTCGCGCTGGCTGAAGGGATCGTATTTGTGATTGTGGCACTGGGCGCATTCGAGCGTGGTACCGAGCCAGACGGCCCCGGTGGTGTTGACGCGGTCAATGACCTGATTGATGCGGCTTTCTTCGGGCTCGGTACCGGCTTCGACATTGGTGGGGGTGCAGCGGTGGAAGCCGGTGGCGATGATTTGATCGGGCGTGGCGTTGGGCAGCAAGTCGCCGGCAATTTGTTCGAGGGTGAACTGATCGAAGGGCATGTTGGCATTGAGCGCGTTCACCACCCAGTCGCGCCAGGCCCAGACTTCGCGGAGGTCATCGCGCTGGAAGCCGTGGGAGTCGGCGTAGCGGGCGAGATCGAGCCAGGGGCGAGCCCAGCGGACGCCGAACTGGTTCGAGGCGAGGAGGCGATCCACGAGCTTTTCCAATGACGAATGCTGAATGACGAATGACGAACCGGAGCGGCATTCGTTGACGAAGGAATCGACTTCGGCGGGGGTGGGAGGGAGGCCGGTGAGGTCGAGGGAGAGGCGGCGGATGAGGATTTCAGGGGGGGCGGCGGGAGAGGGGGCGAGGTTGCAGGCTTCGAGTTTGGCGAGGATGAAGCGGTCTATTTCGTTTTGCGGCCATGCCTGGTTTTTGACGGTGGGAAGAGCGGGGCGCTGGGGCGGGATGTAGCTCCAGTGCTGGCGGGTTTCGAGTTTAGCGGGCCAGCGGGCTCCGGCTTTGATCCAATCGCGGAGATGGTCGATTTCGGCGGCGGTGAGGCGGTCGCCGCGTTTGGGCATGGCGTCCTTGTCTTCCTTGGGCAGGGCGATGCGGCGGAGGATGTCGGGGCCGATTTTGAGGTGTTGCGGAGAGGCGGTGTCGAGGCGGAGGTCGGCCTTGTGTTTTTCGGGGCCGTGGCATTCGAAGCAGGCACGCTGGAGGACGGGGTAGACATCGCGGGCGAAGTCGGTGCCTGCGGCGTGGGCAGTGACTGTGATGAGCAGCGTGATGAAAACGAGGCGGAGCATGCTGGTGTATGAACGAGACGAGGCGGGCGGACTTTCGGGATCTGGAGGGGCGGGAGCAGAGATGCAGAGGGAGCCGAGGATGAATTCCACCTCTGCATGCCGGCCCAAGCGGACATGAGTTTTCCCGAGAGAAAAACTCATGGCGCATGGGAACGGTGCGCTGAGTGGCCAAAGTGCATGAACGGTCCAAATAAGCGCCATTCTGGACTGTCATGGTGAGAGCTGGCGTGAAGTGGCAAAAATGTCTCACTGAAGAGACAGGACGTGCCTTTTTTGGCACACCTTGAGGACGGGAGGCGGCATGGGAGATTCTCACATATCATTGAATTTCAATGACATAAATAGATTTATGAGCGTCTGGCACAGGTGATGCAGGAGTATGAAGCGGAAAAAATCTTCCGACCAAAAACTCAAACCAAACCACTCAAGCTATGAAACTCATCCGAACCAACCCCTTCAGCCTCAACCGCGTCTCCGACTTCGATGAATGGTTCCGCCATCCACTGGCCGGACTGCCATCCTTGAGCAGCTTCATCAACAACCTCGGCGAGGTTTTCCCCGGTGTGACCGGTGACAAGCTGGCCGTGGATGTGCATGAAGACAAAGACAACTACTTCGCCAGCTTTGAAGTGCCGGGCGTGAAGAAAGAGGATGTCAAAATCGAACTGAACAACGGCATGCTGACCGTCTCTGCTGAAAAGCGTGAGAAGGACGGCGAGAAGGAAAGTTCCTACAGCCTCACCCGCTCGGTGTCCGTGCCAGAAATCGTCAACGCTGAAGCCATCGTCGCGAAGCTGGAAGACGGCATCCTGACGGTGACGCTGCCGAAGCAGGAACGCAGCAAGCCGCGCACCATCACCCTGAACTGATCTGATCAACCCCCATCCAAAAATCCATTCTTAACAAATCATGAACACTACCTGCTCCCCCCGCTCCAACGCTCCGGCCACCTCCGGCGTCACTGAATCCCTGCGCAAGCCGCTCTACAACGTCAATGGCAACGCCGAAGCGTTTGAAATACGCGTCGAACTGCCCGGCGTGCCGAAGAGCAACGTGAAGCTGGACCTTGAGGAAAACATCCTCACGGTGCGCGGCGAACGCAGCACGACCGTGCCGGAAGGCATGAAGGCGCTTCATCGCGAGCTGTCGCCGCTCAGCTACCTGCTCCGACTGCGTCTCAACGCACCCGTGAGCGAGGACCAGATGACGGCGAAGCTGGAAGACGGCGTGCTGACGCTGCGCCTGCCGCTCAAGGAAGTGGCGAAGCCGCGCCAGATTCCGGTGCTGTAACTGATCTGTGTGTGCCCCCCTGCGCCGCCCTCATCGCTCAAAGACGCGATGGGGGCGGCTGTTTTTTATCTTCCAGCGCGGCATGATCTCGGCTAGTAGCAGGGATGGAACCCGCCGCGCTTTCTACGAAGACTGACTCCCCGCCCACACTGCAGCAAACCATCGGTGGCTGGCAGGTGATGTTTTATGGGCTGGGGTCCATGCTGGGGGCGGGCATTTATGCGCTGATCGGACGAGCGGCGGACTCGCTGGGGAATGCGGTGTGGCTGGCGTTTTTGGCGGCAATGATCGCCGCGATGCTCACGGGGCTGTCTTATGCGTGTGTGGGCAGCCGTTATGCAAGAGCCGGGGGAGCGTCCTATGTGACGCAGCATGGCCTGCGCAAACCGCTGCTGAGCTACGTGGTGGGCATTGCGGTGATGATGAGCGGGCTCACCAGCATGGCGACTGGATCGCAGGCGATTGCGGAGCAGCTGGAGAAGGCATTTGGGTTTGCGCTGGACATCAAGCTGGTGGCCATCGGGATCGTGTTTCTGGTGGGGTGTGTGATTTACCGCGGCCTGCGTGAGAGCATGTGGCTGAATGTGCTCTGCACGGTGGTGGAAGCTTCGGGCCTGCTGTTTATCATCGCCGTGGGTGCCCGATACTGGGGCGGCGTGAACTATCTGGAAACGGCCAAAGACACGGTGGCTGGCGGGGCAGGCTCCGGCATCACGCTGGCGCTGGTGATGCAGGGGGCGGTGCTGACGTTTTTCTCCTTCATCGGCTTTGAGGACATTCTGAATGTGAGCGAGGAGGTCAAAAATCCGCGGAAGAACGTGCCGTTTGGCCTGATCGGCGCGATGATTTTGGCGACGCTCATTTACATGGCGGTGGCGATCACGGCGGTTTCGGTGGTGCCATGGCGTGAACTGGCCGCAAGCAAAACGCCGCTGATGGATGTGGCGCATCGGGCCGCGCCCTGGCTGGGAGGCATCGACAAGCTGTACCTGGGCATCACGATTTTCGCGATCGGCAACACGGCGCTGCTGAACTACATCATGGGTTCGCGCCTGCTTTATGGCATGAGTCGGCAGGGGCTGCTGCCTGCGGTGCTGGGGCGCGTCCATCCGAAGCGGCACACGCCGCATGTGGCGGTGTTTGTGCTCTTTGGCATCGTGTCTGTGCTGATCCTGAGCGGCGGTGTGAAACAAATGGCCGAATCCACGGTGCTGCTGCTGCTGGCGGTCTTTACCGTGGTGAACATCGCGCTGGTGGTGCTGAAGCGCCGCCCGGGAGAACCCAAGGGGGGATTTGAGCCACCCATGTTCGTGCCGGTGCTCGGTGCGCTGACCTGTGCCTCGCTGATCTTCACCCGAATTCACAGCGCGATCACAAGTCCTGACGCCTCCATGCACATCGCGCCGCTGATCGCGGGAGGGATCATAGTGATCAGCGTGGTGCTGTACGCGGTGCTGAAGCCGAAGAATCCGGTGGTGCAGGAAGATTGAGGGCGAGAGGGAGGTCTCGCGGCAAGCGTGTGGCGGGGCTCTTGGTGGACGCGGGGTGTGGCGGAGCGATGGCTTTGCTTCCCGGCGTTGCTGCGAAAACCCAGGGCGGCCTCGCTTAGGCTCGGCGGCCCTGGGCTGCATTACACAGCCCCTTCAGGGCTGAAGGCGGGAAAGGTGCCATGGGTGATGAGCTTTTGCGGTGCGAAATTGGGTGAGGAGCGGGCTTCATGGTGTTATGAAGCGGCCCCCATCATGAGCCAGACTGCCAACCTTCACATCGCCTCCAACGTTCCGCTGCCGTCACCGCGCAGCCTGATGAGCGAGATCGCGCCGACTGACGCGCAAACCGCCTTCATGGCGAAATCACGGCAGGAAATTCGAGACATTCTGTTTGGCCGTGATTCGCGCTTTCTCGTCGTGCTGGGGCCGTGCTCAATTCATGATCCCGAGGCGGGGCTGGAGTATGCACGGAAGCTGGCGGCGCTGGCGGAGGAACTGAAGGACCGGCTTTGCCTGGTGATGCGGGTGTATTTTGAAAAGCCGCGCACGACGGTGGGCTGGAAGGGGCTGATCATGGACCCGCATCTGGATGGGAGCTGTGACATCCCGGCGGGACTGCGGCTGGCGCGGAAGATTCTGCGCGATGTGCTGGATCTCGGCATGCCGACGGCGACGGAGCTGCTGGACCCGATCACGCCGCAGTACATTGCGGATTTGATCAGCTGGAGCGCGATCGGCGCGCGCACGACGGAATCGCAGACGCACCGGCAGATGGCGTCGGGTTTGTCGATGCCGCTGGGATTCAAGAACGGGACGTTTGGGCACATCACGCCGGCGATCAATGCGATCAAGGCGGCGATGCAGCCGCAGACGTTTCTGGGGGTGAGCGAGGATGGCGTGGCCTCTGCGGTGACGACGAGCGGGAACCCGGACTGCCACATCATTTTGCGTGGCGGTGAAGACGGCCCAAACTATGGGGCGGATGATGTGCGGGAGACGATCGACGGGCTGGAGTCCGCGAAGCTCAAGGCAGCGATCATGATCGACGCGAGCCATGGGAACTGCGCGAAGGACCACCGCCGGATGCCGGATGTGTTTCGGGAAATCGTGAGGCAGCGTGTGGCGGGGCAGAAGGCCATCATTGGCGCGATGCTGGAGAGCAACCTGGTGGGCGGGAACCAGAAGTTTCCGCAGCCGCTGGACAAGCTGGTGCGCGGGCAGTCGATCACGGATGCGTGCATTGACTGGGAGATGACGGAGACGCTGCTGCGAGAGGCGCATGCGGGGCTGAAGTGAGGGAGGCTGAATTCTGGTTTCGTCATTCCCAGGCAAGCGTATCGTCTGGACATGGACGACCTAGCTGCACGGATGCGCGCCGATTTTGAGGAGATCGGGCGGACGTGCATGCCGTTTGGGAAATATGGGCCGCAGCATTTTCCGCCGAACGGGGTGCCGATCTATGACATCCCGGCAGAGTATCTGGGGTGGTTTGCGAACAAGGCGGGGTTTCCGAAGGGGCGGCTGGAGGCGCTGCTGCAGATGGTGCACCAGATGAAGGCGGATGGGTCCGACATCGTGTTTGATGTGTTCCGGAAGAAGCATGGGCGCACGGACCTCAAGCCGGCGAAGCGGAAGGTGTGGAAGTTTGAGGAGTGAGTGAACGCCAAGCGGGGGCGGTCATCGAGCGCTCCAGAAGCCGGGGGGTGCTGCGAGGTGGGTTGTGGAGCTGGCGCAGGCTTTTGGCATCCACGAAATTACTGCTGCCGCAGTTTCAGCACTGCCTCGCGGGCGCGGACGAGGAAATCCACTTTTGATTCGTCTTCTTCCAGCCGGATGGACTCGCCAAAGGTGACGCTGCCAAGAACGGGGACGGGGAGGATTTCGCCTTTGGGGAGGATGCGATTGAGGTTCTCCATCCACACGGGAACGAGCTGCACGTCGGGGCGCTTTTTGGCGAGGTGGAAGAGGCCGGGCTTGAAGGGCTGAGGCTCTGGGGCGTTCTGGCGGCCGCCTTCGGGAAAGAGGATGAGGGAGTGGCGGTCTCCCATGGCCTGTACCATTTCGATGAGGGGATTGGCCTCGGGGGTGGGTTTTTTGCGCTCGATGAGAACGGCATTGAACACGTGGCAGGCCAGGAAGGGACGCACGCGGCCGACCGACCAGTAGTCTCTGGCACCGACCATGCGGGTGACCGCACGCACGGGTGGTGGCAGCGAGGCCCAGAGCACGGGACCGTCGAGATTGCTGGTGTGATTGGCGAAGTAAACCCGCTGAACCAACTCCGGCGCGCAACCCTGCCAGCGGGCGACGGAACCGGAGAACACACGCAGCGTTCCGGCAATGAGACTGCGAATCATGTGCAGATGATGTGCGAAGAAGTAGATGTTGTCACGCGGCATGCTTGTTCGTAGTGATTCACTTTCACCCGCATGTTGAATTCCACCCCCACACCTCCTGACTCATCCACCTGGATGACAGCGCTGGCCGAGTTCCTGATGGAGGAGCCCGCCATCGAGTCGATCCGGTTGAATCCAGAGTCGAAACGAGTCGAGATGGCCACCCTGGGGCGGGTGGACGGGGAACTGCTGCAGGCGAAGCTCTCCGAGGTGCTGCGGGCGGTGGACGCCCGGTGGCTGAAGCAAAACGGGCAGGTGCCGCCGAGCAGCGGGATGCTGGATGTGCAGCAGAAGGCGGACGGCGCCTATGTCATCGAAAAACCGTCCTGCCCGACGGCACCAAAGTTCTGGAAATGGCGCGACTTTGCGTGGCCGGAGCCGGATGAGCTGGAGCAGGAGAGCGACAATGAGTGGCGCGTGCTGGCGCTGCAGGCGGGGCTGTGTGCCGTGACGCTGGTGGCGGGCTACCTCACCGAACGTTTCTTTTCCGCACCAGCCTGGCTGCCGAAAAGCTTGTTCGCCATCTCGCTGATTTCCGGCGGATGGGACGCGGCGAAGGACGCCTGGGAAAACCTGCGTGAACGGCGGCTCGATGTGCATTTCCTGATGCTGGCGGTGGCCACGGGTGCGGTGTCGATCGGTGCATGGGAGGAGGGCGCGCTGCTGCTGTTCCTGTTTTCGACCTCGGGTGCGCTGGAGCATTTTGTGATGTTCCGCACGCACCGGGAGATCAATGCGCTGACGAAGGCGGCCCCCAAATTTGCGCATGTGCTGCAACCGGATGGGACGACGGCTGACCGTGGCGTGCAGACGCTGCAGGTGGGCGATGTGATCGTGGTGAAGCCGGATGAGCTTTTCGCGGTGGATGGCACGGTCATTGAGGGAACGACGGCTGCGGATGAATCGACGCTGACGGGCGAAGCGGTGCCGATTGCGAAGGAGAAGGGTGCGCCCATCTACGGCGGCACCTTGAACCAATGGGGGCTGGTGCAGGTGCGCGTGGACCGCCCGGCCACGCAGAGCGCGCTGGCGAAAATCATCACGATGATCCAGACCGCGCAGCATCTGCGCGCGCCGAGCCAGCGGTTCACGGACCGCTTTGGCACGCGCTACACCCTGCTCACGCTGGGGGTGGTGGCGCTGATGTTTTTCGTGTGGTGGCTGGGCTTTGGCATTCCGCCGCTGGAAAACACCACGGCATCGAAGTCATCGTTTTACCGCGCCATGACACTGCTGGTGGTGATGAGCCCCTGCGCGCTGGTGCTTTCGATTCCTTCGGCGATTCTGGCGGCGATCGCCTGGGGTGCGCGGCGCGGCGTGCTGTTCCGGGGTGGTGCTGCGATTGAAAAGCTGGCCGAGGTGAACGTCATCGCCATGGACAAGACGGGGACGCTGACGGAGGGCGAGCTGAAGGTGACGAAGATCGAAAGCTTTCCCGCCGGCCGGGAGCAGGACGTGCTGCGGATCGCCGCGAGCCTGGAGGCGAATTCGAATCATCCCATCGCGCGTGCGGTCACGCAATATGCCGAGGCGCAGGGCATCGTGGTGGAGAAACTGGCGGAGTTTCAGTCGATCACCGGCCAGGGGCTGCGAGGACGTACCGCCGCAGGGCTGAGCTATGTGGGGCGGAGGGAGCTCGTCAAAGACAGCGCCCTGGGGGATGTGCTGGCGGGGGTGCCGGACGCACCGCTGGGCTTCAGCGAGGTCTGGGTGGTGCATGAGCAGATCGTGGGACGGGTGCTGCTGAAGGATGAGATCCGGGCCGGCAGCCGGGTGGTGATGGAAAAACTGGCCGCCGAAGGGGTGCGCACGATCATGCTGACGGGAGACCGCCGTGCGGCGGCGATCGAGGTGGGGGAGAAACTCGGCATCGCCGAAGTGCGCGCCGGATTGCACCCGGAGGACAAGGTGGCCGCGATCCGCGAACTGACGCTGGCCGGCCACAAGGTGGCGATGATCGGGGATGGCGTGAACGACGCGCCGAGCCTGGCGGCAGCCTACGTGTCCGTGGCGATGGGGGCGCGAGGCAGCGACGCCGCGCTGGAGCAGAGCGACGTGGTGCTGATGCAGGACAAAATCGAAAAACTGCTCTCGGCACGGCGCATCAGCCAGCGAGCGCGGCGCATCATTCAGCAGAATCTGATCATTTCCCTGGGCAGTGTGATCGTGATGGCGGTGGCGTCCTTGTTTGGCATCGTGCCCCTCACGCTGGGTGTTTTGACCCATGAGGGCAGCACGGTGGTGGTGTGTTTGAACAGTCTGCGGCTGTTGTTTGAGAAGGAATGAAGCCGCCTGCCATTTTTCGTCTGCGTAACTCCGTGCTGGACGATTCCCCCCTTTTCTTCATAGAGTATTCAATATTCTGGCATGCGCATTCTCTCCAAAGTCCTCTGGACCCTCGCTTTCCTCGTCGCCACTTTTGTCTGGATGGTGCTCTTTGAGCACGGATTCAGCATGAAGGGCCTGACGGAAGGAACGGGAGCGGAGCTGCGTGGCATCGCCGCATGGTTTGGCGGCGGGAAGAAATAGCCGCCGCCCACTTACATTCAAACACGTCAAGAACCCCCAGCATTATGATCGTTCAGGAAGCAGAACTCGACCCCAAGTATCAAGCCCTTTGGAAAAAAGCCCTCATCTCCGCCGAACGGAAAAATTGGGAATACGTCATCGACCAGGTGCTGCCCATCGTGACGGCCAACGTCGGATTTCTGGACGGGCGCAAAATGCTGCGGAGCGCCGAGGGTGAAGTCAATGGCGGTGCCAAGAAGTTCAGCTTTGGCCTGGGCGGCCTCAAGCCCAGCTCCAAAAAAGACCCGGTGGAGACCATCGCCGACATGGAGGAAAACGTGTTCCGCAAGGATCCCTTCAACCTGAACGCGAACGAGCAGCTTTTTGACATCGCGGTGAAGATGCAGTTCCCGGACCTGGCGGCCTTTGCGCTGGAGACCATCCGTGCGGGCCATCCTGAGAACACCAAGAACATGCACAAGCTGGCGCAGTTCTACATGTCCAACCAGCAGCCGGAAAAAGCGGCGTCCACCTACAATGCGATTTTGAAGGTCAATCCGCGTGACATGGAGGCCATGCAGGGGGAAAAGAACGCCGCAGCGCAAAGTTCCATCAAGAACCAGGGCTGGGGCTCCGCCAACTTCAAGGATGCGATGAAGGATTCCGGCGAGGCCGCCAAGCTGGAAATGCTCAGCCGCCAGGGCATGACGCAGGAGCAGATGGAGCAGTTTCTTGCGGAAACCATCGAGCAATACAACGCGGACCAGGGGAACATCGTCATCGTCAAACGCATGTCGGATCTCTACGAGCGCCTGGGCCAGCTCGACACGGCGCTGATGTTCTACGATTACGCCCTCACTCTGAACGCGGGTGACGTGGCGCTGCAGCGCAAGGTGGAAATCCTGCGCGACAAGGTGCAGGAACAGAAGATCGCGGATTATGAGCGCGAGATCGAAAACGATCCGGATGCGCCCGACATTGATGACAAACGCGCGCAACTGGCCGAAATCCGCCGCCAGCGTGCCAGTGTGGTGATCAGCGAGGCCAAGACCCGGGTGGACCGCAACCCGACCGACAAGGCGCTGCGATATGAACTGGGTCAGGCCTACTTCAACGCAGGCATGTACGGCGAGGCGCTGCCCGAGTTGCAGCAGGCGAAGTCGAACCCCAACATGCGCATCAAGGCGATCCTCATGCTGGGACGCTGCTTTGAGCGCAAAAACATGAACGATCTGGCCAAAACCTCCCTGCTGGAGGCCTCCAAAGAACTGCTCGTGATGGACGCCACCAAGAAAGAAGTGCTCTACGAACTGGCCAATGTGCTGGAAAAAATGGGCGACAAGGCGGGCAGCCTGGACGCGCTGAAGGAAATCTACAACACCGACTACGGCTACCGGGATGTGGCACACCGGGTGGAGTCCTCCTACTCGTAACCGATTTTTCAGGTCTCCCCTGCTGACACCCCGTTTCGCATTCCGAAACGGGGTGTTTTTTGTTTGCCCCCAAATGGTACTGGAAAGCGGGGGCACGTCCGCCATCTTGCAGGCTGATGATATTCGAATTTCTCGCCGCCACTGACGTCTGGACCACAGTTAAAGACGGTGCACCCGTCGTGCTCGCCCTGATTCTGATCGAGGGGCTGCTCTCCGTGGACAACGCGCTGGCGATCGCCGCGATGGCCTCCCACCTGGATGAAAAGCAGCGCAAGACGGCGATGAACATCGGCTACATCGGGGCCTATGGCTTTCGCATCGTGGCGTTGCTCACCGCCAGCATCATCATGGACAACCACTGGCTGATGCTGGTGGGTGCGCTTTATCTTGTCTGGCTGATGTGCGCCCATTTTGCGGAGCAGGAGGAAGGTGAGGAGGAAGGGACGGTGAAGGCAGCGCAGCACAGCTTTGCCAAAACAATTGCGATGATCGCATTTCTCGACCTGAGCCTGAGCTTTGACAATGTCGTGGCCGCCGTGGCCTTCGCACGAGACAGCAAGGTGCTGGTGTATGTTGGCGTGACGCTTGGCATCATCACGCTGCGCCTGGTGGCCGGTTATTGCATCAAGCTGCTGGCACGGCAGCCATGGCTGGAGCACACGGCGTTTCTGCTGGTGGGGTTCGTGGGCCTGCTGCTGGGGCTGGAACTCTTTTGGGACCAGGTCGTCAAACAGGTCGTCGAAATCGGCGGCGTCAGCCTCATCAGCGAGGCGGGCGGGCACTACCACATTGCGAAGGCGGTTAAATTCGCCGGCATCATCGGCATCATGCTGGTGCACCTGGCGTATGAGAAAAACGCCGTGGTCAAAGGCGTGCTGCGCCCGGGGATGCGCCTGCTGCTGCTGCCTGCGCGATTGATTTCGGGTCTGGTCGGGGCTGTCTTTGCGGTGATCTCCTGGCCGTTCCGTGCGGCATGGTCTGCCATTGCCCGAAAATAATACCACGGGCGATAGAAAACGGGGCTTTATTCCTGCAGGCCAAGGAATCTTGAACATCCCATGATTCATGTGGAACAGGGGTGGGAAGGGAGTCGCGGCTGGGTGGAATGGCGGAGAGACGCTGCTGGAGAGCGCGGCACACGAAGAAGGCGATGGGTTTGCTTTCCGTACTGGCTGGCAGAACCCAGGGCTAAATTACGCAGCCCCTTTGGGGCTGGTGAGCCGCGGAGTGGTTGGGCAAAAACAGGTCTGTGTGCTGGGCGCAGCGGGCTCAGGGCGAAGGTCGGTCGTGTTTGGCGTCGAGCGCGTGTCCATCGACTACCGTCCCCTGCGCCAAACCGCCCGACTGCGAGGACGTTCGCACGCCGGGGTGCGTTGCCATACGCTCACAGACGGGCGGGCTTCGCCACGACCGTCCTACGTCATCATACCCACCTCTTCTCGCGCAG
This sequence comes from Prosthecobacter sp., assembly GCF_044222345.1. Taxonomy (GTDB): domain Bacteria; phylum Verrucomicrobiota; class Verrucomicrobiia; order Verrucomicrobiales; family Verrucomicrobiaceae; genus Prosthecobacter. Next base: position 16,048 of record NZ_JBGANL010000050.1, on the reverse strand, counting down.
GGCGGTTTAACTTCAGGACTCGTTTTCAACTGTGTGTGATATGAAAATCCCCCGGCGGTGAGGCCGGGGGACTCGGTGAATCCTGTGACAGCGTGTTCCGTTCCTGATTTACGGAAAGCGAGCGTGGAGACGTTCGGCGGAGGCTGGAGGACCAGCCTCCCTACCTCGCGCCGGGTGAAGCGTGCCTGTTACGGCTTTGGCTTGGTGAGCATCTCGAAGTCGTCGCTGCGGAAGGGTGTCACTGGCAGGCCGTCGATGCTGTAGAGATTGCAGACAGGATTGTCGGACCAGGCGTAGCGGACGGCCACGGGTTTTGCGACGCCCTTGGCGCTGACTTCGAGCTTGTCCTTGCCGGTGATTTTGGCCTCGGCCCAGGTCCACTTTTTGTCTTCACCGCAGACCACAAAACCTTTCACTTCCGTGACATCCACCGTGCGGAGGCTGCTGCCGAAGGTGTCGAGGGTGACGATGGCTTTGTCTCCCGCGAACTCGGCGGCTTTGAACTCGGGGCTGCGATAGGGCAGCTTCATGCCGTAGTCCTTCACGAGCGCCCAGCGGGCGAGGCGTTCGGCGACGTCACGCTTGTTCTTCGGATGGATGTCATTGGCTTCACCGAGGTCGATGATGACGGCCTGGCCGCCGTTTTTGATGGCGTTCTGGGTTTTCGTCTGGCTTTCGCGCAGTTCGGCCCAGGAGCTGGCGGTGGCCTGCGCGGCGTCGGATTTTTCGGCCATGAAATCAGCCAGCTGCACCCAGTAGAAGGGGAAATCTCCCTGCTTCCATTCGTTGCGCCAGTTCTGGATCATGAAGGGGAAGAGGCTGGCGTATTCATAGGCACGTCCGGCGTTGGATTCACCCTGATACCAGATGGCTCCTTTGATGCCGTAGCCGATGGTGGGCAGCAGGGCGCCGTTGTAGATGTTGCCGGGGCGGGCGTTGCCGCGCAGCCAGGCATCGGGTGCCGCAGGTGCGCGGACGGTGAAGGGTTTGCCTGCTTTCTTGGCTTCATCCGCCTGCTTCTTCCAGTTGGCGAGATCGGCGTCATACTTGGTCTTCGCGGCAGGAGAAGTGAGGAAGGCCTCATTCTTTTTTGTGTTGGCCATCAGCAGCTTGAAGCGTGGATCTTTTTCGAGTTCGCCGCGATTCACCCAGGCTTCGGCAGCGCTGCCGCCCCAGGCGTTGTTGATCAGACCCACCGGCACGTCGAGCATGTTGTGGAGGACGCGGCCATAGAAGAAGCCGATGGCGCTGAAACCGCCGACTGTTGCAGGCGAGCACTCTTTCCACTCGCCTTTGAAGTCCTGCTGAGGCTCCTGAGTGCCCACGTTGGGCACGGTGATGAGGCGGATGTTCGGGTACTTCGCGGTGGCGATTTCCAGATCGGCATCCCAGCTGGAGCCGACGTTCCACTGCATGTTGGACTGGCCGGAGCAGATCCAGACCTCGCCGACGAGCACGTTTTTAAGGTCTTTGGAAGTGGTGCCTTTGATCGAAATCGTCGCGGGTTTCGCGTTGGCAGGCACGGGATCGAGTTTCACGGTCCATTTGCCATCGGCACCGGCCTTGGCGGTCTTGGTTTGATCGCCAAATTTCACGGTCACTTCGGTGCCGGGAGCATCCCAGCCCCAGAGGGGATTGGTCTGCTTTTGCTGCAGGACCATGTTGTCGCCAATGATGGCGGGGAGTTTGAGTTCAGCGCGGGCAGTGCATGCCAGCGCGGCGAGGAGGGTGGTAAGTGAGAGGAGTCTCATGGATGGGTAAAAACTGGAAGAAAGAAACGCAGCCAGCGGCGCGGTTTGCAAATTTTTTAACGCACCTTGATGGGCGGGCAGCGTGCTTTCCCCAGTGCAGGAGGAAGAGTCAAAGACAGAACTTGAAAGCATGGCTCTTCCATTCCAATTGCAGATTCAGAGCAGCCACCCGGCGTGGCGGCCTTCCCGAAGACTTGATGATTGAAACGGATTCCCCAGCACCAGGCAGCTTCATCCCGAAGAGTGTCAGCAAGCCCGTGAAGACGGGTCATGGCATCAAGATCGGCATCTTCGCCGGCATTCATGGGGATGAGGAAGCGGGCACGCTGGCCACGCATGAGCTCATCAGCTGGGCTGCGGAGAGGCCAGAGGAGCTGCATGACTATGAGCTGCATTTCTTTCCCGTGTGCAATCCCACGGGATGCCATCTGGGCACCCGGCACAGCCACAGCGGGCTGGATCTGAACCGGGAATTCTGGTGCGGCTCCATCGAACCCGAAGTTGTTTTCCTGGAAGCCGAGCTGCGCCGTGAGCGCTATGATGGCATCATCTCGCTGCATTCGGATGACACCTCGGACGGCTGCTATGGCTTCGTCAGCGGTGCGCTGCTGAGCGAGCATCTGCTGGAACCTGCGCTGCAGGCTGCGGCGGAGTTTTTGCCGCGTAACGAGCAGCATGTGATTGATGGATTTCTGGCCTCACGCGGCATCATCAAGGAAGGCTATCTTGGCATTCTCAGCGCTCCGCCGGAGCAGCGGCCGCATGCGCTGGAGATTGTGTTTGAGACGCCTGCGCTGGCGCCGATGGATGCGCAGGTGAAAGCGACGGTGGCGGCGGTGAAGCGGATTTTGGTGGAGTATCGGGAGCTGCAGGCGTATGCGGCGAACTTGTAGCGATCTTCGCCCTAGCCCGGTTCACAAGTTATTTCTGAGCCCAGCGAGAGGGCCAGCAGAAAACTGACAAATGTTCCCAACCGGGCATATTAGACCACTAGACGTATCTCATGGAATCGCAGCCGATAACCCTTTCTTCCACTGTCAGCTTTTGGACCCACTATCGCGCGACCCGTGCGATAGTGAACCGTTTGTCGACCACGTACATTGCATGGGGCTTTTTCGTCGGCGTTCCGTTACTGCTCGTTCTCGTGATGCTTTGTCTCGGCGAGGATATCTTCGTTCCGGGCGTTTATGGATTGCCCACTTGGGCCATTCTGGTGGGTGGCTTGCTGTTTATGCTCGTCTTCATTCCTTTGATACAGTGCCTTAACATCTCAAGCATGCGTCGCCGCAATCCCTCAGTCGGCGGCATCCAGACTTATACAATCGCTCCCGAGGGCTACACCATTAAGGGAAGCTTGTTCGATACAACCCTCAAGTGGGATGCGTTTCTCAAGGCAATCGAGACGAAGGAGTTTATCTTGCTCTATGTCTCCACTCGGTGGGCGCACTTCATCCCGAAGGCAGCAGCTACAGCATCAGACCTCCAAGCAATCCGCACGATTGTCCAAGACAAACTCGGCACCAAAGCCAAACTCCAAGCAGCCTGATACGCACCAGAGTCACCTTCCCTGCCTCACCCTCAGCAGTTTCTCCCCTGCCGCGTTGAGCGTCTCGAGCTGCTTGGCGTAGTGGAAGCGGATGAAGCGGTGTTCGGGTTCGCGGAAGAAGCTGGAGCCGGGGACGCCGGCGACGCCGATTTCTTTGACGAACCATTCGGCGGCTTCGGTGTCGGTGGGGAAGCCGAGGGAGGAGATGTCCATGAGGACGTAGTAAGCGCCGTGGGGTTCGGTGAATGGGAGGCCGGTGGCGCGGAGGTGATTGAGGAAGACGTCTCGCTTCTCGGTGTAGAGATCGCGCAGGCCGTGGTAGTAGCTGTCAGGCAGTTCCAAACCGGCGACGGCGGCCTCTTGAAGGGGTGCGGCGGCACCGACGGTGAGGAAGTCGTGTACTTTGCGCGCCTGGGCGATGATGTGCGGGGCGGCCTGCACGTAGCCGAGACGCCAGCCGGTGATGGAATAGGTTTTGGAGAGTGAATTGCACACAATGACGCGCTCCGATGCGCCGGGGAGCGAGTGCATGTAGACGTGCTCGTGCGGTGCGTAGACGATATGCTCGTAGGGCTCGTCGGTGATGACGAAGGCATCGTGCTTTTCGGCGAGATCGAGGATGAGTTGCAGCTCGGCACGGGTGAAGACCTTGCCGGTAGGGTTGGAGGGATTGCAGACGATGATGGCCTTGGCCCCCTGAGCAAAGGCGCGCGCGAGTTCATCGGGATCAAAGCCGAACTGGGGTGGACGCAGCGGGACGTAGATGGGCTCGGCCCCGGAGAGGATGGCGTCTGCGGCGTAGTTTTCGTAGAAGGGTGAGAAGACGATGACTTTGTCTCCGGGCTCGCAGCAGGTCATCATGGCGCACATCATGGCCTCCGTGCTGCCGCAGGTGACGACGAGGTTTTGATCCGGATCCACCGGGGTGCCGGAGAAATGAGTGATCTTTCTGGCGAGGGCCTGGCGGAAGCGCGGCGCGCCCCAGGTGACGGCGTATTGATGGAAGGGGCCACGGGTGGCGCGCTCGAGCGCGGTGAGCAGTTCCTCCGGCGGATTGAAGTCGGGAAAGCCCTGGGAGAGATTGATCGCGCCATGCTGATTGGAGAGGCGCGTCATGGAGCGAATGACGGATTCGGTGAAGGCGTGGAGGCGGCGGGAAGTTGCAGGCATCCTTGCGATTTGGGCGAGAAGCCGCGAACGTGCAACCAACCAATCTGCCCCACATGCTGCGCCGCTGATCATGCCTCCTGAACCTTCCCCTCCGCCCCAACTTAAAGACTGGTTTGATGCCACCCGCTATCGGGGCATCGCCAAGGAACTGGCCAGCATCGCGCCGAAGTTTCGCAGCGATGATTTCATGAAGTCGGTGCTGGATGGGCTGGAGGAGCGCAGCCTGATGCAGCGCGTGCATCAGTGCGCGGTGGCCGTGGAGGTGGCGCTGCCGGGAACGTATCAGCAGAAGGTGCGGGTGCTGCAAAAGCTGGCGCCGCGCATCGGGCATGAGTTTGTGACCATTTTCCTGGGCGATTTCGTGGCGACGTACGGCCTGGATGATTTCGATTTTTCGATGGAGGCGCTGAAGTTTTTCACAGTCTTTGGCTCGGCGGAGTTTGCGGTGCGACCGTTCATTCTGGCGGATCAAAAACGTGCTTTGCAAATGATGCACGCGTGGACTGCCGACCCGGATGAGAAGGTGCGCCGTCTGGCCAGCGAGGGATCACGGCCGCGCCTGCCCTGGGGCATGCGACTGCAGGCGCTGGTGCGCGACCCCGAGCCGACGGCGAAGATCCTGGAGGCGCTGAAGGATGATGAGTCCCTGTTTGTGCGCCGTTCGGTGGCGAATCATCTCAACGACATCACGAAGGATCATCATGACTCTGTTTTGCAGCGGCTGGAGGCGTGGGACCTGCAAAGGGAGCACCTGCGGTGGATCGCCAAGCATGCGTGCCGCACGCTGATCAAACGCGGGCATCCGGGGGCGCTGAAGCTGTTTGGCTTTGGCAAGAAGGCGGAGGTCACGGCGAAGCTGGAAGCTTCTCCATCACGCCTGGAACTGGGGCAGCGGCTCACGTTGACGGCTGCGCTGACTTCCACCTCTGGCCGTGCGCAGCGCCTCGCGATCGACTACGTGGTGCATTATGTCAAAGCGAGCGGAGGGAGCGCGGAGAAGGTGTTTAAGTGGACGGAGATCGACCTGCCGGCGCATGCTGAAATCGAGCTCGTCAAATCGCAGGTGGTGCGTGATTTTACCACGCGTAAACATTACGCAGGCAGGCACCGCGTGGAGCTGCAGGTGAACGGGCAGCGGGTGGCGGAGACGGTGTTTGTCCTAGCGTGAGCCGTGCCGCGGGCTCAGCGGTAAAAGGTTTCGAGGATCAAGGTGCAGAGCGCCTGACGATAGGTGGCATCTGCGGCATCCCCTGCAGGCCAGTTGGGACGGCCGCGTTTGAAGGAGCCGTCCGGCTGCTGGGCAGCGAGGATTTGCGGCATGACCTGGGTGGCGAAGGTCGTCCACTCCGCCCCGCCGTTGAGGAAGAGCGCATTGCTGTAGCCATGCCAGCAGTAGAGATTGCAGTTTTTGTCCCAGTCCGGTGGCTCGGCCTGGAGGAAGCCGGAGATGAATTTGACGCCCTTTTTAGCCGCAGGTGTGCTTTTCCCAGTCAGCATGAAGTGGCCTGCCGTGGCGCCACCACTGAGGCTCCACTGGTTGTAGTGAGCTTCGCGGCTGGCACCGCCGAATCCGCCGTCCTTGGTTTGAACAGAGTCGATGTAAGACAGCGCTTTTTTGATGCAGGACTCGAGGCCGTCGATTTTCAAGCCGGTGGCCCTGGCGACGTTGAGCGCCTGGAAATGCCAGTTGGCCAATGAAAGGTCGGAGCCACCACCTGGATTGTACACGATCGTCTCGCCGCCATAAGCCCAGGACCCCTTGCTCGTCTGCTGGCTGATGATCGTCTTGATGGCGGTTTCAAAGCTCTCACGGAGCCCCGGAAGACTCCTAGAGTTTAGGCGGGCCAAGAGATAAGCCTCGCAGACTGCGGTGGTGGCAATGGCGTGCTCATAAGTTCCAGCACCGCCGCCGTTTCCCACCCACCTTTCGGAAAAAATGCCATGCGGGTTCTTCCTGCCGAGCTCGATCAAGTAAAGAAGTCCCTTCACGATGGCGTCTCCATACTCGGGAGAATCCGGTGTCTCGCCATGGCCGAGGAAACACTGGAGCACAAAGCCGGTCATCGCGCCTTTGTTAGCGCGGCCCCAGGAGCCGTCGGGGTTCTGGCTGGTTTTAAACAGATCCAGGGAAGCTGCCACTGCGGCCTCGATCTCTGGAGTACCGCCACCCCGGCGGATGGCCTCCAGACGAGTTGCGGGAGTGAAACGAGGGTGGAATGATTCGGGAAGGTTTTTGAGAGAAGCTTCCGTGATTCCACCTGGGGCGGCGCTCGCCGGAGCATTCTGCAGCGCCTGCCAGTGCTCTTTGGCGTAGGCCTTGTCAGGCGGGCTGAGAGTGTCGATGGCGATCTCGAATTCCGCGCCGTTTTTCAGGCGGACATTGACGGCACGCTTGGCGGCGTTCACGCCAACAAGCTCGGCCTCGATGAGCTGGCCGCTGGTATTCGTCCAGACACGCATCTCCGCCACCGCGGCGCTGCTGAACAACAACAGGCTGAACGCTGCGATGGCACGTGCGCGCTTCATCGTCATTTCACCGCGGCTTTGGCCTGGGCCTGGCTTTCGGGAGAGAGTTTGCTCAATGGCAGAATGTGGGTGGTTCCGGTGGAGGGAATTTTGAGAAGGACGCTGTCGCCTTGCAGTCCCATGAATTCGGCCTCGATGGTTTTGCCTTCGGTGTTGGTCCATTTCAGTGCGCCGCCGGCAGCGACGGGCATGGCGGCAGCGGGTGAGGCGGCAGGGGCAGCGCCACCCCCGGTGAGGCTGGCGCCTTCGGTGATCCATGCTTTGAAGAGGTCGAGTTCGGCAGCGGTGAGCTTGTTCTTGCCTTCCGGAGGCATCACGTCGGCATCGTCATCTGGCAGTGTGCAGTTGATGAACATCGTGCTCTTCATGGCCTCGCCGGGGATGATGTTTTTGCCGGCGCCGATCTGCTCGGGCAGCTTGTCGTCATCGAGGGCGAGCTTGCCTTTGACCTTCTTCGTGGTGCTGTGGCAGGCGTAGCACTTGGTGCGGAAGATGGGGGCGATCTGCGTTTTGTAATCGACCGCAGAAGCAGCGGTGGTGGTCAGGACAAGAGCGAAGAGAAGGCTGAATTTCATGGTTGAGTGCGACATGGAACGATCAAACGGGCGGTTTGCCTAGATTAATTTATGGATTCCGTGCGTTCAGCGAGCGGCGGGGTCGAGCTGGCGAAGCTGCTGCAGGGTGGCCAGGATGGCGCTGCGCTGGGATTGCAGGCGGCTGACGCCGAGGATGGCACGGCTGCCGGAGAGGGAATTGAGCAAGGGACTGGCCTCGGGCTGGGAGTAATTCCACGCCACGCCGCGCAGGGCGGCGGAATTTTTGGCGGCGAGCGCCTGGTAGTCTGTGTTCAAGGCCTGACGCTGGGCAGCAAGCTGCGCGCGCAGGACATCCACCACGTTGCTGGCCGGCGGGCCTGATGGTGGAGCCGGGACGGCAGTCTGGGGGAGACCGCCCTGCTCGCGGACTTTGGCCAGCATGGCCTCGCGTGACTTTTCCCTGGCCTCCTGCGGATCATAGCAGGCCTCCCAGCGCAGGTCCGGGGTGGTTTTCGCGAAGGCGACTCTGGCCAGGCCATCGGCGTGCCGGATGGAGAGATCCTCGGCGGTGACGGCGGTGATCTCCGCCTCGCGCAGGACTTTGCCGTCATCGAGATTCAGTACGGGAAATTTCCTGCCCACCATGGCGCTGCGGCGCTGGGTGCGGAAATGGTCGAACTGGGCTTTCAAGGCCTTGAATTGAGCCTGCGACTGGGTGAGCTCCTGCTGAGTCTTTTGCAGCTGGGTCTGTACTGCCGCAAATTGCTGCATCTGTATCTGCAGCGCGGACAAATCTGCTTGTGATTGCTCAAGGAGATGGTTGGTCTCATCGACACGGGTCTGCAGGGCCTGATTCTCGATCTGCAGGACATCATACTCGCTTTTTTTGACACAGCCGCCCAGCAGCAACAGCGCGGCGGCTGTCACTGAAAGAGTGCGTATGGGGTGCCTGCTCATTTCCAAGGAGAGTGTAACCCTGTCCGTGCAAGATTGTCACGCATCCCCTGCCAAGATTTTCAGAATGACGCCCAGGCCTCAAGCACTTGCATTCAAGCCATCCTAGCCGAAACTGCCAGCCCCCCAAATCCTCCATTTATGAGCAAAGCCTCCGTCGAAGACCTTAAACTCGCCTCAGCCGGCCTCCGTGGCCAGCTGGCCGAGAATTTCGCTGATACCAGCACCCCGAACATCCCGGAGGACTCCAACATCCTGCTCAAGCACCACGGTTCCTACCAGCAGGATGACCGCGATGTGCGCGCCGAACGCACCAAGGCCAAGCTGGACAAAGCCTGGAGCTTCATGATCCGCAGCAAGATGCCCGGCGGCCGCATCACCGCGAAGCAGTGGATGATCCATGACGATCTGTGCACGAAGGCATTCGGCAACATGCGCCTGACCAACCGCCAGGGCATCCAGCTCCATGGCGTGCTCAAAGGTGGACTGAAAGAGGTCATTTCCAATGTGTGCCACAGCGGCCTCAGCACCATGGGTGCCTGCGGTGACGTGGTGCGCAACACGATGGGGCCTGCGGCACCGATCAAGGACGCCGTACACGCTGATACTCAGAAGCTTACGGAAGAAATCAGCCAGCGCTTCCTGTGGCGCTCCAGCGCGTATGCCGACATCTGGCTGGACGGCGAGAAGCTGGAGCCCAACTGGATCCACGACCCGGAGGTGAATCCTGCCGTGCGTGAGGCGACGAAGGCCCCGGAAGGTGACGACCCGATCTACGGGAAGGTCTATCTGCCGCGTAAATTCAAGATCGGCGTGGCCATCCAGCCCTGCAACGACGCGGACATCTTCTCCCAGGACGTGGGCTTGGTGCCGCACGTGGTGGACGGTGCCGTCGAAGGCTACACGATCACGGTGGGCGGCGGCTTTGGCATGAGCCACGGCCAGCTGACCACCCGCCCCTTCCTGGGCCAGCCGCTGCTGTATGCGAAGCGTGCGAACGTGGTGGATGCCATCGAGGCCATCGTCACCACCCAGCGTGACCACGGCAACCGCACGGAGCGCAAGAACGCCCGCCTCAAGTACACCGTGCAGACGATGGGTCTGGACGGCTTCCGCGCCGAAGTGGTGCGCCGCCTGCCGGGCATCGAGACGTTCCCGCCGAAAGAGCTCAACTTTGACAGCGTGGAAGACAAGCTCGGCTGGCACGAGCAGGGCGACGGCAAGCTCTACTGCGCCGTGCATGTGAGCATGGGCCGCATTGTGGACCGTGAAAACGGCCCGCACTACCGCAGTGCTTTCGTGGACCTGTGCAAGACGCTGGACCTGCCACTGATCGTGACGCCGAACACGAACATGATCATTGCGGACGTGGCGCCTGAGCAGAAGGACGCCGTGGATGCCATCCTGGCGAAGCATGGTGTCGTGCATGCCGATGGCATGACCCGCGCCCGCAAGGTGGCCCACGCCTGCGTGGCCCTGCCGACCTGCGGTCTGGCACTGAGCGAATCCGAGCGTGTGCTGCCGGGATTCATGGACAAGATCGACGAGGCGCTGCGTGAACTGGGCCTCGAAGACGAGCCGATCCTGTTCCGCATGACGGGCTGCCCGAACGGCTGCGGCCGCCCCTATAACGCCGACTTCGGCTTTGTGGGTCGCTCGCCGAACAAGTACGCCATGTTTGTGGGTGGCAGCATTCGCGGCAATCGCCTCGCGGGCTTGGAGTTCAAGACCGTGCTTGGCGAAGACGTTCCTGCCAAGGTGCGTGGCTTCCTGGAGGCCTTCAAGGCCGAGCGCAAGGACGGCGAAATCTTCGCCGATTGGTTTGCCCGCACCCGCACCACGGGTGAAGCGCCGACGCCGGAGCAGTTCCACATTGAGCTGGCTGAGCGCGCTGCGAAGCTGGCGGGTGCCAAGGCTGCGGAAGAGGGCTGATCCTCCCAAAAGCGTCATTTCTGAGGCGGTCCGTGATGAGCGGACCGCCTTTTTTGTGTTCAGAGATCCGGAAATCTGAACATCCCCGTACTTGTGTGAGGCGTTTCTCTGGGCCACAGACTCCGGCTATGTCTCTCCCGTTTTATCATTACCTGCATCTCATCGGCCTGATCCTTGTTTTCATCGGCTTTGGCGGCCTGTTCTCCAGTGAAGGTGCCAAGAAGGCCATGATGTGGCATGGCATCGGTCTGGTGATCAGCCTTGTCTCAGGCTTTGGGATGCTGGCGAAGCTGGGCATCATGGGTACGATGCCGGTGTGGGCCTGGATCAAGATCGGCCTGTGGCTGGTGCTGGGATTCCTGCCGGTGCTGGCGAAGCGCCGGGTGATCGCCGCGCCGCTGGTGGTGCTGATCGCTGCCATCGTGGGCGCAGCGCTCGCCTTCATTGGCTACACCTACAAAACTGGATTTACGCTCTAAGCTGACGCCCATTGGCGTAGATCACGCGCCCAACGCTTTGCTCTTCTCCGTGGCGGCACGGACAGCTTGGATCATGGCGTTGCGGAGGCCGTGCTGCTCGAGTTTTTCGAGTCCGGCGATGGTGGTGCCACCGGGGCTGGTGACTTCATCGCGGAGGGAGGCGGGGTGTTTACCGGTGGTAAGGACCATTTCGGCGGCACCGGCGACGGTTTGGGCGGCGAGGCGCAGGGCGGCGGCACGGGGCAAGCCCATGAGGACGCCGCCGTCGGCGAGGGCTTCGATGACGGTGTAAACGTAGGCGGGGCCGCTGCCGGAGAGGCCGGTGACGGCATCAAGGAGCTTTTCGGAGACTTCATCGGCGGTGCCGACGGCGCCGAGGATCCTGGAGGCGAGGGCGGCGTCCTTGGCGTTTGCCTTGCTGCCGCGTGAGAAAGCTGCGGCCCCTTTGCCGACGAGGGCGGGGGTGTTGGGCATGCTGCGGATCACGCGCTGCCTGGTACCGAGCCAGGTTTCGAGATTGGCCAGGGAGACTCCGGCGGCGATGCTGAGGTAGAGGCGGGAGCCTTTGACCTGGGAGAGGGATTCGCACAGCGCTTTCATGTCCCCGGGTTTGACGGCGAGAATGATGACGTCTGATGCTGCAGCGACTTCCGCCGGAGTGCCGGTGATGGTCTTGCAGGCGAGGCATTTGCGCAGGGAGTTCACGGCTTCGGGCATCACATCGCTGAGCGCCACATTCAGGCTGGTTTTGCCAAGCGCCTGCTCCACGCCGCGCAGGAGTGCGCCGCCCATTTTTCCACAGCCAATGAGTCCGAGTTTCATCATGGGACGACTTTGGGGCAGATGTGGCGGCGTGCAAGTACGCCAATCTTGTCTTGCGTTTGGCCCCCGGATTTTGCGATGATACTAAAAATAACCGCTACAAATGCACTGTGACCAGTTTCAGCCGGAAAAGATCCTCGCCGCAGGGCCCTCCGCCAAAGTCTATCGGGGAGTGGAGACAGCGACGGGACGAAAAGTGCTGATCAAAGCCGTGCTGCAGGATGACGAAACCGTGTGTCCGCTGGATCGTGACCGTGTCCAGCAGCTGGCGCCCTCGCTCATGCAGATGCGGCATCCGCACATTGCGCGCCTCATCACACTGCTGCCCATGGAGGATGAGCTTGCCTTCGTGTCTGAATTCACGCCCGGAATGAACGGCCGGGCCTTTGATGCAGAGCACAGACCTTCACCCAGTGATGTGAGAATGCTGGCGGTGCAGCTCATGCATGCGCTGCAGGTGGGTGAAAACCTGCGCCAGCCGCACGGCGATCCAAAGCCGAGCAATCTCATCATCGCCGACCATCCGAGCGGCGGTTTGTTTCTCCAAGTGCAGGACTGGGGCCTCTCTTTAGCCCGAGAGAAACAACCGCCGGAAACGCTGTGGTTTCGTGCACCCGAGCTGCACGCGGGCGGCCCACCAACGATGCAGAGCGATCTGTTCACGGCCGCAGGCAGCCTGTTCTGCATCGCTACAAACACCTCCCCGACACTAGGGACAACGGCAGAGGAAATCCAGCAGGACTGGCAGGCCTTTGACGCCTGCGAATTGCTGGATCATCTGCGGCCGGACCTCGACCAGCCGCTGCGCGACTGGCTGGCCTGGCTGCTGAGCGTGCTGCCACAGCAACGCCCAAAGTCGGTGTCACAGGCGCTGAAAGTGCTGATGCAGAGCATGCCTGCCGGCAGCTCCTACCAGGCCAAGCAGCCCCCCGTGATGGCACCGGGTGCCAAGACCACACAGCTCGGCTCCAAGGCGCTGAAATCCCGGCCGGTATTGACCAAAGCTGCGTCAGCGCCTGCTGCCGCTACTCTGCCCCTGGCAGCCGTCCCCAAAAAACCGTCCCGCAGCCGTGCCCTGGCCACCGCGCTGCTCAAGATCGCCGCGCTGAGCGTGATCGGATTTTTCGTGTGGTCCGTCATGCAGAAATTCATCCCTGTCCTTTACCCGCCCGCCGCCATGAGCAGCGAAAAAATTCCTGCTGTCGCCTCCGCATCAATCACGACAGTCAGCCAGCAGGCGGCCGCCACGAATACTGTACCAGCCAAGACAAGCGCCGATCTTCGCTGAGTGTCAGGGCTCCTGCCCGACAGCATTCTCCATGCGGCAGGCGGTGATTTCGCATGCAGGATGTGCGTACTCCTCTCGTGAAAAGCTCCCCTGCCCTTCTCCTGCTGCTCCTCACCGCACCTGCCTCTGCGGCGGTGGATTTCGTTCGGGACATCCAGCCGATCTTCAGCGAGCACTGCTACAAGTGCCATGGCGGGCACAAGCAGGAGGCGGCCTTTCGGCTGGACCACAAACCGAGCGCGCTGAAGGGCGGTGACTTTGGTGTGGCGATTGTGCCCGGCAAAGCGGATGACAGCCGCCTGATGCACGCGGTGCTGGGCACGAATCCGAAAATGCGCATGCCGCGCAAGGGTGATCCGCTGAGCGTTGAGGAGATCGGCAAGCTGAAGGAGTGGATCGATGAGGGGGCGGTGTGGCCGGACAGCGCCAGTGTGAGCCTTGAGCGGAAAACCGACCACTGGGCCTTCAAGCCGCCGGTGAAGCCACCTGTGCCTGCGGGGGCGAAGCATCCCATCGATGCATTCATCCGCGAGCGCCTAGCTAAAGAAGGCCTGCAGCCCTCGGCACCCGCAGCTCCAGAAACGCTGCTGCGCCGCCTGCATCTGGATCTCACCGGGCTGCCGCCGACGCCGCAGGAAACGGCGGGATTTGTCACGGCCTGCGAAAAGGATCGCGCAGGGAGCGTGCAACGGCTGACCTCCAACCTGCTGGCCAGCCAGCACTTTGGCGAGCGCTGGGCGCGGCACTGGCTGGATGCGGCGCACTACGCGGACAGCAACGGCTATGAGAAGGACCCGATGCGCTTCATCTGGTTTTACCGCGACTGGGTGATCAGCTCCTACAATCGCGACCTGCCGTATGATCAGTTCATCATCCAGCAGCTTGCCGGTGATGAGCTGCCCCAGGCCACGCAGGATCAGATCGTGGCCACCGGATTTTTGCGCAACACGATGGTGAATGAGGAGGGTGGCGTGGACCCGGAGCAGTTCCGCATGGAGTCGATGTTTGACCGCATGGACACGATCGGCAAAAGCGTCCTCGGGCTCACGATCGGCTGCACGCAGTGCCACAACCACAAGTACGACCCCATCTCGCAGGAGGAGTACTACCGCATGTTTGCCTACCTGAACAATGACAACGAGCCGTGGCGCGTGGTGTACACCGCCAGCGAGCAGATGCAGCGTGCGCAGGTGCTGACGCGCACGGCTGAACTGGAAGCCAAGCTGAAGCATGACCACCCTGACTGGCAGCAGCGGATGAAGACGTGGGTGGCAGGTGTGAAAGCCGCGCAACCGCAGTGGCATACGCTGGCGTTTGAGGATGATCCTTCAGGGGGAGAGAAGGCCCTGCGTCAGCCGGATGGGAGCATCCTCGCGCAAGGGTATGCGCCGACGAAGAGTGATGTGAAGTTTGCGGTGAAGGGATTTCATGAGGCCAGCGACCCTGCTGCGCCACGAACCATCAACGCCTTTCGACTGGAGTTGATGAATGACCCCAATCTGCCTGCGTATGGTCCGGGCCGTTCGCAGAAGGGGACGGCGGCGCTGACGGAGTTCAGCGCGGAAATGAAGATCGACGGCAAGATGACGAAGTTGAAGTTTGTCAAAGCCACCGCCGACTATGGCGAACCGGAAAACACACCGCTCGCCCCTTTTGCCCGCGATCAGGATGTGAAGAAGGACAAGCGTGTCACGGGCCCCATCGCGTATGCGATTGACGGCAAGGCGGAGACCGCCTGGGGTATCAATGCCGGGCCTGGACGGCGCAATGTGCCGCGCAATGCAGTCTTCGTTTTGGAGAAGCCCGTGGAGCTGAAAGCCGACAGCGAACTGAGCGTGACGCTGAGCATGAAGCATGGCGGCTGGAACAGCGACGACCTGCAGACGATGAACCTGGGGAGGTATCGCATCAGCGTCACGGATGCGCCGGATGCGGCGGCGGATCCGCTGTATGGCAAGAAAGCGGAGTTCAGCGTCTTCCGCACCACCGTGGCGGAGTGGCAGCCGGTGAATGACGAGATCGAAGCGCTCTGGAAGCAGCACCCTGAAGGAACCACCACTCTGACGCTGGACGCGCGTGCGGAGCCGCGCATGACCGCGGTGCTGAAGCGCGGTGATTTCCTCAAGCCCGACAACCGGGTCACGGCAGGGGTGCCTGCGGTGCTGAACCCGCTGCCCAAGGATGCGGATGGCTCGCGTCTTACTTTTGCCAAATGGCTGGTGGACAAAAAATCGCCCACCGCTGCGCGTGCTTATGTGAACCGCGTGTGGCAGGCCTGCTTTGGCACGGGATTGGTGGAGACGGCGGAGGACTTCGGGACGCAGGGTGCGCCGCCCAGCCATCCTGCACTGCTCGACTGGCTTGCGGTTGATTTCATGGAGCATGGCTGGAGCACGAAGCATCTGCTGCGCCTGATCACCAGCAGCGAGACTTATCAGCAGTCCAGCAAGGTGACGCCCCGGCTTTTGGAGCGTGACCCGTACAACCGCCTGCTGGCGCGCGGTCCGAGATTCCGTGTGGAGGGCGAGGTGGTGCGCGACATTCAGCTCGCCGCGAGCGGTCTGCTCAATCCCGCCATTGGCGGGCGGCCCGTCATGCCGCCTGCACCGGCGTATCTGTTTGAGAAGCCTGCGAGTTATGCGCCCTTCCCATGGAAGGTGGATGAAGGTGAGAACCAGTTCCGCCGCAGCATCTATGTCTTCCGCCGCCGCAGCACGCCGTATCCGTTTTTGAGCACCTTTGACGTGCCCAATGGCGAGAGCGCGTGCATCCGCCGCTCGAAGAGCAACACGCCGCTGCAGGCGCTGATGACGCTGAATGAAACGATGAGCATGGCGGCGGCCAAAGCGCTGGGCGAACGCATGTGGAAGGAGGGCGGCAGCGATGATGCCGCGCACATCGCCTATGGGTTTCAGCTTTGCACCGGAAGGCAGCCGACGAAGAAAGAGACGAGCGTGCTGGTGGACATGCTCAAACGACACCAGCCGAAAGCCGGTGAGATCGACTCACATACGCTGGTGGCCCGCGTGCTGCTGAATCTTGAT
>NZ_JBGANL010000049.1:1166-39067 GCF_044222345.1 Prosthecobacter sp. | reverse complement strand
TCCGCCGCATGCGGAAGGGCGAATTCAAGGAAGGCGAAAAAGTGCTGCGGGCGAAGATCGACATGGCATCGCCGAACATGAACCTGCGCGATCCGGCCCTCTACCGCATCCTGCATGCGCACCACCACCGCACCGGCGATGCGTGGTGCATCTACCCGATGTATGACTACGCGCATCCGCTGAGCGATGCGCTGGAGAGCATCACCCACAGCCTCTGCACGCTGGAGTTTGAGCACCACCGCCCGCTGTATGAGTGGCTCATCGCAAATGTCGATGGCCTGCCCGGTGCACCGTATCAGCGCGAATTCGCACGCCTAAACCTCACCTACACGGTGATGAGCAAGCGCAAGCTGCTGCGTCTGGTGAAGGAAGATCTGGTGAATGGCTGGGATGATCCGCGGATGCCGACGATTTCTGGCATGCGCCGCCGTGGCATCACGGCGGCTGCGATTCGCAGCTTCTGCAAAACGATCGGCCTGACCAAATTCAACTCGCTCACGGAAATCGCCCTGCTGGAGCATTCGATTCGCGAGGACTTGAACAAGATTTCGCATCGCGCGTATGGCGTGGTGCGTCCGATCAAGGTGGTGATCACGAACTACCCGGAGGATCAGGTCGAGCACTTCGAAGCGCCGAACCACCCTGAAGATCCGGCTGCGGGCACGCGTCAGGTGCCGCTCTGCCGCGAGCTTTACATCGAGTCTGACGACTTCATGGAGTTCCCTTCCGAGGGCTTCCACCGTCTGAAGCCCGGTGGCGAGGTGCGCCTGAAGTTTGCCTTCTGCATCATCTGCCAGGAGGTCATCAAGGACGACGCTGGAAACATCGTGGAACTGCGCTGCACATATGACGACGCCACGCGCCATGGCAAGAAGCCGGAAGGGCGCACGAAGCCCAAGGGCATCATCCACTGGGTGAGCGCGCGGCATGCCATCGACGCGACGGTGCGTCTTTATGACCGCCTCTTCACGGTGGAAACGCCGGATGCGGATGCGGGCGAAGACGGTGACTTTGCGAAGTTTTTGAATCCCGCTTCGTGCGAGGTGGTGACAGCGAAGCTGGAGCCGAGCTTGAAGGAAGCCGCTCCCGGCACGCACTGGCAGTTTGAACGAGTCGCCTATTTCTACGCTGATCCGATTGATTCAAAGCCCGGTGCGCCGGTGTTTAACCGGACGGTGACGCTGAAGGATGGGTGGGTGAAGAAGTAGGTCTGCATCATCATGGCTCGTCACGATCACTCGGATACTCTGATAAAAAAAGCGACATCCCAAGGTTTGCCATCAAGCGCATCATCTCAGGTGAAATAGCTGCTCCGCCACCCAAGGCGTCCTCTCGCGGCATGAAACCGATATCCGCGACGTAGGATCCAGGCGGGAGTGTGGCATGATGCTCGATGAGCCAGGCTTCGAGCGCCGCAGCCTGATCAGGAAGACGCCAATTGCCTTCACACAGCCAGGCAACCTTCTCAGGCGATTGAGTCTCTCGGGAATAGATGTTGATAGGCATGAAGCTGTTTTAAGTCCAAATAGAACGATGCGATCAAAAGGCGTCAATTATTTAGCCAACCGTGTGCCGAGCGGCCAGCTTTGTCGTCTAAATGTCAGGTGACCAGAATCTGGATTCAAGTGTCGTAATCAACGCTGTCCCAAGGCTCGAAAAACGCCATGAAATTTCCGGGCTGTAACTCAACAGCCCCCCCCTTCGGGTGGGCGAGGCACGAGGCCAAAAGGAGTCCCGCCGTCCATGCCATTCCAATTTTCGCCCAAGGATGTTTTAGCGTGGGGGTGCAAGTGCTGTCAGACTGTGGCAGCATTCGTCATCCCCTTCCCCATGAAACTGATCCGTGATCTCCTTGTGCTCTGCTCGGGTATTTTGTCCGCGCTTTATCTGCTGAACATCAGCTTCGGAGTGGCGGAGTTCATTCCGGACAACATTCCCATCTTTGGCAATCTGGATGAAGCAGCAGCGACGGCGCTCTTTATTAACTGCCTGGCCTACTTCGGCGTGGATCTTGGGCATTTTCTCCGGCGCAAGGGACCGGAGGGCAAGGCTGAGCCGAAGACGCATGACATTGATGTCAGCAAGTGATGCAACGCACGAGGCGCTGGATAGCACGGAGTGCTGGGTTAGAGCGGCGCTTTGAGGGATCAGGATGATCCCTCTCCTGACGGAGGCTAAAGCTCGTGAGTACTTTCCACCACCACATCCGCCGCAGGCGTGTCTGCTTGGGGAGTGGTGCTGTGCACTAGGATCCACTTCAGGCCGGGGCAGTAGCGGGATTCCCAGGCAGCGCGGCGGATGAGGGTGTCTGCGGCGCCGTGGCGGAGGTAAGGAAAGTGGCGCTTGTGATGGAGCGCGAGACGCAGGGGGGCGAGGTCTTCGCTGAAGCTGATGAGATGCAGCGGGCGGAGAGGGCCTTTGGCGGCTTCGGCTTCGTAGAGGAGGATGACGGCGATGGCGGTAGCGGCAGCATCGAGGTGCTTGTCCCAGACGATGAGCGGCGGTGAATCTGCGGGCTGGCGAAGAAGCTGGATGAGCTGGGTCTCGGTGGCAGGATTCAGCTGCGGGGTGGTGGAAATGATGCGGAGCGAAGGCGTGTGCAGGATGGAAGGAGGATGGCCATGCAGCTCATAGTCTCCTTCATGGTGCACTTTGGTGGAGGTGCGCTTCGGATGCGTGACGGGATGGTCGACGTCTTCGATGGGGAGAATCTCGCGGCGTTCGCGGTAGAGCGCGAGGAAGCGATCTTCCAGAATGCTCTGGCGAATCTCGCGCATGAGCTGGTGGTAGAAGTGGATGTTGTGCTGGCCGACGAGAGTCCAGCCCAGCGGCTCCTGCGTTTTGGTAAGGTGGTGCAGATAAGCGCGGCTGTGGGTGGCGCACACCGGGCAGGTGCAGGCGGGATCGAGGCGGTCCTCGCTGAATTTGTACACGGAGCGGCGGAGCTCGACGATGCCGCGGGAGGTGAAGGCGGTGCCGCGCTTGGCCACCTGTGTGGGGATGATGCAATCAAACATGTCCACGCCACGGTGCACGGCCTCCAGAACATCCACCGGCGTGCCGACGCCCATGAGGTAGCGTGGGCGGTCTGCGGGGAGCAGGGCGGCGGTGAGCTCGCACACGTCTTCGCGCTCATTTTTTTCTTCCCCTACGGCGAGTCCGCCGATGGCGAAGCCGTCGAAGTCGATCTGCGTCAGGCCCTCGGCGCTCTCGCGACGGAGATGCGGATAGAGTGCACCCTGCACGATGCCAAACATGGACTGCGGGGAGTCCTCGCGCGCGGCGAGGCTGCGCAAGGCCCAGCGCTGGGTGATCTGCAGGGCGGCGCGGGTTGTTTTTTCATCGGCCGTGGATGGGATGCACTGGTCCAGCACCATCATGATGTCGCTGCCGATGGCGCGCTGGGTTTGAATGCTGAGCTCCGGGCTGAGCAGGATGCGCTGGCCGTCCACGTAGCTTTGAAACACGGCCCCCTTCTCCGTCATGGAGCGCGAGTGGGGGAGCGAGAAGATCTGATAACCGCCGGAGTCCGTGAGCACGGAGCCGGGCCAGTTCATGAATTTGTGGATGCCGCCGAGCCTGGTGAAGACATCGGGGCCTGGACGCAGCAGGAGGTGGTAGGTGTTGGCGAGAAGGATCTGCGAGCCGGAGGTGTGCAGCGTCTCCTGCGTCTGCGCCTTCACCGTGGCCTGCGTGCCCACGGGCATGAACAGCGGCGACTGAATGGTGCCGTGCAGCGTATGAAACGTGGTGGCGCGGGCGCGGGAATCGCCGGCCTGGGCATCGAGCTGGAAATTGAGACGGGAGGGCGACATGCGGGGCGCTTGGGCGAGGGCGGCGGTTTTGTTGCGGGCAAGAGTGCCCGCATCACTGGTCACTGGGAAGCGTGATTACTTTGGATCCGCAAGCATGGCCCGCAAGCCGGAGAAGAAGTTGGTGTTTTCCTCCTGCGTCGTGGTTTCGTTCATGTGCTTGGTGTAGTCGAGTTCCTCCACGTACTTGCGGTCCAGCTCCTTGAGAAAGGTGCTGGGCATGTTGCTCTGCTTCTTGCCCCACTTCATGCGCGTGCGCGTGTGGCTGAGCGTGAGCTTCTGCTTTGCCCGGGTGATGCCCACGTAGAAGAGGCGGCGCTCTTCATCCACACGGCCTTCGTCAAAACTGCGTTTGTGCGGCAGGATCCCCTGCTCCATCCCCGGCAGAAACACGACCGGAAACTCGAGCCCCTTGGAGGCGTGCATGGTGATCAAGCACACGCCTTTCTTCTTTTCGATGTCGTCCTTTTCCTCACGCTCATCATTGAGGCTGACTTCATCCAAAAATCCGGCCAGGCCGCTGGCGCGATCGCGCTCGGCGTGCGCCGTCATGCTTTTGAGCAGTTCATTGATGCCGTTCTCCCATCCTGCAAAATCTTCCGGTTCTTTGGCGGCTTTCTTGAGATGCTCCATGTAGCCAATTTCAAGAATCAGGGCCTGCGTCATGTCCACGAGATTGGTGCCGGGGGTGCTGGCCGGTCCTGAGTATTTGACGATGAGCGCGGTGAAAAGACGAATGGCATTGCGCCCCTTCTCGGGGATCTGGCGCAGGAATTCCTCGTCGCACAGCGCCACCCAGATGCTGTGATGCTTCTCCATGCTGCGCTCGCGAGCGAGCTCGGCGGTGGCGCTGCCGATGCCTCGCGTGGGGGTGTTGAGGATGCGCAGCAGCGCCATGTCATCGTGCGGATTGTGCAACACGCTGAGGTAGCTCACGATGTCCTTCACCTCACGCCGGTCAAAGAAGCTGCGGGCACCCACCACCCGGTAGGCGATCTTGCGCTGGCGGAAGGCCTGCTCCAGCACGCGCGACTGATCATTGGTGCGGAAAAGCACGGCGAATTCTTCCAGCGGCTGCTTGTTCGCGAAGTGCGCGGTTTCCACTTCCTTCGCAATCATGTCCGCCTCCTCCTTGTCATCCTCGTTGGCAATGAGGCGCACGAGATCGCTGCCGTTGTTGCGGCTCCACAGGGACTTGGGGCGGCGGCCCACGTTGTTTTTGATGAGGCTGTTCGCCGTGTGCAGGATGGGCGTGGTGCTGCGGTAGTTTTCCTCCAGCTTCACCACGTGCGGATTCGGGAAGAAGTTTTCGAACTCGGTGATGTTGGTGATCTCCGCACCGCGCCAGCCGTAGATGGACTGGTCGTCATCTCCCACCACGCAGACATTGTACGGTGCGGGCACCAGAGCACGCAGCAGGCGCATCTGCAGGGAGTTGGTGTCCTGGAATTCGTCCACCATCACGTAGTGGTGGCGGCTCTGCACCGTCGCACGCACCTGGGCGTTTTCTTCCAGCAGCCGCACGCCGAGGATGATGAGGTCATCGAAGTCCATGACGTTCAGCCCGCGCATCTCGTCCATGTACTTTTCCATGACGGCGGCATCGAGGCTTTCTTTCGGATCTCCCAGGCCTTCACCAGCGTTCTTGGCCTTGCTGATGCGGGAGAGCGCCATGCTGGGGTCCAGCGTCTCGTCCTTCACCAGCAGGGTCTGCAGCACGCGCTTGATGAGCGTCTCCTGCTCGCCCTGGCTGTAAATCGCGAAGTTGTTCTTGTAGCCCACGTGCTCGGCAAACTCGCGCAGCAGGCGCACGCAGAAGGCATGGAAGGTGCCCACCACGACTTTCTTGCCGAGGCCGTCGCGCACCATGCCTTTGATACGCTCGCGCATTTCGTTGGCGGCTTTGTTGGTGAAGGTCACCGAAAGGATGTTCTTCGGGTTGATGCCTTCATTCACCATGAAACTGATGCGAGCGGTGAGCACGCGCGTCTTGCCGGTGCCTGCACCCGCGAGAATAAGCAGGGGGCCGTGAATGTGGGTGGCGGCCTCGCGCTGCTGTGCGTTGAGTGTTCCAGTAAAGCCGCTCATGATGCACCCTCACCTCGTACGGGCAGACCCAGTTCACGCCATTCATTCAGCACCCGGGGCAGGAGCTTGTGTTCCTCCACCTTGATCCGCGCATGCAGCGTCTCGGCGGTGTCGCCGTTTTTCACCGGCACCCTGGCCTGCGCCAGAATGCGTCCGGCATCGATCTCTGCAGTGACGAGGTGCACGGTGCAGCCGGTTTCAAGCTCGCCTGCATCAATGGCAAGCTGCGGCGCATTGGCCCCTTTGAACTTCGGCAACAGCGATGGATGCACGTTCACAATGCGGCCGGCATACGCGCTGATCACCGGCTCCTTGAGAATGCGCATGAATCCCGCAAGCACGACGACGTCAATGCGCGCGCGCTCCAGATGCTCAAAGATCTCCTTCTGCGCCGCATCACTGAGGCGGCGCGGATTATCACCGCCATCCACAAACAGCGCGGGCACGCCGGCGGCGCGGGCGATCTCACGAAAACCGGACTCTGCCTGATCGGTGAGGGCGATGGCGATCTCAGCCTTCAGCTTTTTGTCCGTGATGGCAGCGATGATGGCTCGCAGATTGGACCCTGCACCGGAGCCCAGCACGGCGAGGCGCAGCAGCCCGCTGTTTTTCGCACCAGCATCACCCGCCTGCATCTTGTTGATGGTCTTCGTGGTGGAGCGCCCGGGCACCAGCGGCAGGATGCAGATCTGCGTGCCTGCGGCTTCAAGCGCAGTGCGTTCTTCACGATTGAGCGACTCCACGGTGTAGTCACCGCCTTTGGCATACACATGCGGGCGGATGGCTTCGATGAGCGAGGTGGCGCGTTCGTCATCAAACACGACGACGGCATCCACGGCACGCAGGGCGGACATCACTTCCGCACGATCATGCTCGGGATTGAGCGGACGATCCGGGCCCTTCAACTGGCGCACGGATTGATCTGAATTCAAGGCGACCACCATGGCGTCTCCGAGCGCACGGGCCTGCTCAAGGTAGCGCACATGGCCTGCGTGCAGGAGATCGAAGCAGCCATTGGTGAAGACCAGCTTTTTCCCCTGCTGATCCAGGGTGTCACGCAGCCGCCGGACATCGGCGATGGTGGCGGGTGTGTAGTCATCGGGCATGCTTTGCTATTGGCGCGAAGCGTGGCGGATGCAAGGTGGGAGAGGGTGGAAATTCAAAGGATCGTGAGGCTGGGGCAGAGCGGCGGTGAGGCCGTCAAATTCTCGTTGTTTGTTCGGTGCTTTTTTCTTCCTTGATTCCAAGCGGAGCGCGGTTCGCAAAACTCATTTCCACTTAGCGTGCCGTTTCTTGACCGAGGATCATGGGCTTCCTTATTCGCCAAAGCCACGCAGGACACGTCGACGGCGGCTGGCTGAGGACAGCCAGCCCCAGCTGTCCCGGGCATGCGAGCGCACCCAGCATACCAGATTCCATTCTTACCTACCCCGATATATCCTCCCATGTCATCGGAAGCCCCCTCCGAAAACAAAAAAGCGGAAGGGATCGCCTTCCGCTTTTGAGAGATGATGAAGATGAGGCTCAGCCCTGTTTCGACACGACCTTGTCAGCGGTGCTTTCCAGAACGGCGGCACCGGGATCACGTGTGAGAGGCCAGTAGGCGTCCATGTTGAGCTTGGCGGGCGGGGCCATCTTGAACTGCTCACCGGCCTTGGTGGCAAAGCCCTGGTAGGCAAGAGGCATGAGGGTGATGCAGACGCGCTCCTGATCAAACTTCTGCACGTGCAGCGCTGCGGCGAAGGTGCTCTTCTGATCGAGGACCAAGGAATCCCCCACCTGATAAGGGTCAGCCTTGCCCTTGTTGCCAGGAAGAACAATTTCAATGTCCACGTCCTCAATGTCAACAGAACGAGCGCGCACCACCCAGCCTTCGGTGATGACATCCTTGGCGGTAAGCGGACGGGCGTTGATCACCTGGAAGGTGCCCTTCACATAGAGCGGCTGCTCCTGCTTGTAGTTGCGAATGTAGGAACGCTTGAGGAGATCATTCTTCACGGCAAGCTGCTCGCTGTTGAAGGCATAGAACTCGGCCAGCATGTCACGCGCAGGAAGAAACTTGCCCTGCGGCACGGTGTAGTTGGTGAACTTGCGCAGCGGGTCGAGCTTGTCGAAACGCGCAAGCACGCGGTAATTAAATGGTTTTTCAGGGTGCGCGAAGACCATGATGCTGAAGAACCAGCAGAAAGTGGCGAAGCCCATCAGCAACGTGATGAGAATGGTCCACCAAAAAATGCCGCCGGAGTCTTTCTTCTTGGAAAAGCTCCCGCCACCGTAAGAACGGTATTCATTGCCGTCGCTCAAAAATCGAATTTGCATGACAATTTTGCGAAAATTTTAGTATTTATAAATCAGGAATGTTCAAATTCTACAATATCGACTGAATTTGAAAAGGGAATTTTGTGAATAAGTTGGCAACAAGATTGCTTCAATAATGACCAGAATCAGAGGTGGAGATTCAGGCAGTCTGCGGTTCAAAAGAAGTGCCGCAGCCGCAGCTGCGGGCGGCGTTGGGGTTGGTGAGCTTGAAGCCGGCGTCCGCCAGGGAATCGACGTAATCGATCTGGCAGCCGCGCAGGTAGCCGAGACTGTCCTGATCAATGATAATCGAGACCCCCTCCTGCGACTGCACTTCATCGCCGGTTTTGGCCTGATCTAGGCCCATGACATACTGCATGCCAGCGCAGCCGCCCTTTTCCACCCGCAGGCGCAGCCCGGTGCCCGCATCGGCGTTCTTTTCCGCGATGAGGGATTTGAGATGTTCTACGGCGCTGGAGGTGAGTGAAATCATGGGAGGGCAGGCAATGGCGGGCGTGTGTCTGATGGCCGAGAAGCACGGAGATTGCAAATCCCCATCTGGCATCCAAGATAACATTTCTGGGTTGTGGTACAGGCTACGCCTCCCATCCCGCACTTTATCGAAATACATGGCAAAAATACGCATTCTTCCAGACGCACTCGCCAGCCAGGTGGCGGCAGGGGAGGTCGTGGAGCGCCCGGCCGCCTTGGTGCGCGAACTGGTGGAGAACAGCCTGGACGCTGGAGCCCACCACATCGAGGTGCATGCCCAGCGCGGCGGCATCGCGATGATTCGCATTGTGGATGATGGAAGCGGGATGGACCGGGAGGACGCCATGCTGTGTCTGGAGCGCCATGCCACCAGCAAGATACGGACCAAGGAGGACCTCGGCGCGATCCACACCTTTGGCTTTCGTGGCGAGGCGCTGCCCAGCATCGCCAGCGTGTCGCGCTTCCGGCTTGCCACGCGTGAGAAAACCGCGCTGGTGGGCACGGAGATCGAAGTGAATGGCGGCAAGCTGGTAGGAGTGCGCGACCACGGTGGCGCCCCGGGCACGGTGATCGAGGCCCGCTCGTTGTTCTTCAATGTGCCTGCGCGCCGCAAATTTCTGCGCACGGAGAACACGGAGTTTGCCCACGTGGAGCAGCAGCTGCGGCTGCATGCCATCGCCAATCCGCAGACGGCCTTCACCCTGACGCATAATGGCGAGCTGGTGCTGCACCTGCCGGCCACGCGCGACATGCTGGAGCGCATTCGCGGCCTGGTGGGGGATGAGTTGGCCTCCCGTCTGCTGAAGGTGGAGGAAACCACCGTGCAGGGCGTGACGGTTTCCGGCTATATCGGCGGGCCGGGCATGAGCCGCTCCAACAGGCAGATGCAGACCACGTATCTGAACGGCCGCCCGATCGAGAGCGCCAGCATCTCCTACGGCCTGCGCGAAGGCTACCACACCGCGCTGATGAAGGGGCAGTATCCGGTCACCTTCCTCTTCATCCAGATGGACCCGCATGCGTTTGATGTGAACGTGCATCCGGCCAAAAAAGAGGTGCGCTTTCATGATGGCCACAGCGTGAGGGATGCCATCTCCCGCTGCGTGAGCCACTCTCTGGAGAACGCCGCCAAACTGCCCACGGGGCATGCCGCTGCACGCCCCCCCCCTGTGGCAGCGCGAGTGCCGCTGGTGCCAGACAGCCGTCAGGAGCAGTTTGCCATGCCGGTGGCGGCTTCGTCAGCACCACTGCGCAACATCGCCCCCATACCGGCGTCCACGCCTGCACCGCAGCCAGCCGCACCCGCCGTCTCCCACCGCGTGGCAGACGTGCTGGAGAGAATAGCCGCCGCGCGCAGCACCCCAGCCCTTCAACCCCAGGCCCAGGAAACAGCGGCAGCCCCAGAAACGCAGGAAGAGGAAGTGCCGGAGGAAGCGCCAGCACCCACCAAAGCTGAGCTGCCGGAGTACCGCATCATCGGCGTGCTGCAAAAACTCTACGTCCTTATGGAGGGCAAAGAGGGCCTCGTGCTCATGGACCAGCACGCCGCGCATGAGCGGGTGAACTTCGAAAAATTCCGCCGTGCCATCGAGTCCGGCGGCGTCCCCTGCCAGCGGCTGCTGCTTCCCGTCACGCTGCAAACCACACCCAGAGATGCCGATTTGCTGCGGCAGAATCTGCCCTCGCTCAACCGTCTGGGCATCGAGATCGAGCCCTTCGGCCCGAACATCTTCAAGGTGGAAACCCTGCCCTCGTTTTTGAAGACGGACGATCCCGCCGCCTGGCTGGATCAGGTGATCGAGGAGCTCAGCAGCCTGAGTTCGAAATCCTCCAGCCTGCGCCTGAGCGAGGACGCCATCGCCACCATCGCCTGCCGCGCCTCGGTGAAAAGCAACGACGTGCTCTCCATCCCCGAGATGCAGGCGCTGCTGAAAGACCTCTTCGCCTGCGAGATGCCCTACTGCTGTCCGCATGGCCGGCCCACGCTGGTGCAGATTTCCACCAGCGAGCTGGAGCGGAAGTTTGGGCGGAGAGCGCCGGGGTAGCAGCTGCAGCAGGGGTTTGCGAATTCTCGTGATAAGTCCGCCGCCTGCCCGCGTTAAAGGGCGCATCCCCCTGCCCTGTCCTTTCCATGAATCCCCTTCGCAACGATCTCAGCCGCCGCGCTTTTGTCTCCGGTGCCGCCAAAACCTTTCTTGGCGTCAGCACGGCAGCCCACTTCGGCTCCCGCATTCTGGCCGCCCCCGGGCAGGGAGCTTCACCGCTGAAGCAGGCCGCCACGGCGCGCAATGTCATCTATCTCTACATGAATGGCGGCATGAGCCACCTGGACACCTTTGATCCGAAGCCGGAGAAGAAGGAAATCATGGGCCTGACCAAGGTCATCAACACCAACGTGGATGGCATCCGCGTCGCGGAAAACATCCCGCTGATCGCCCGGCAGATGGACAAGCTGGCCGTGATCCGCAGCATGATGACGACGCAGGGCGCGCATGAGCAGGGCAACTACTACCAGCACACCAGCTACACCATGCGCAGCAGCATCCGCCACCCCTCCATGGGTGCGTGGCTGCAGAAGTTTCAGGACCGGGGCAATCCCACCCTGCCGGGCAGCGTGATGATCGGCAATGACAGCCGCCATCCCGGCGCCGGATTCTTTGAGAGCCGCTTTGCCCCGCTGATGATCAACGACCCTGAAAGCGGCATCAACAACGTGAAGACTAACCAGTGGTTCACCGAAGAGCGCTTCAACAGCCGCCTAAGCGTCGCCAAACAGCTCGACCGCCAGTTTGCCGAGACCTACAACGTCAAAAACGTGCGCGCCTATGCCGACATGTACGACGATGCGCTCAAGATGATGAAGAGTGAGGAGCTCGCCGCCTTTGACCTCAGCGCGGAGCCTGAAGCGCTGCGCAACAAATACGGCAGCGACCGCTTCGGCCAGGGCTGCCTGCTCGCCCGCCGGCTGGTGGAGCATGGGGTGCGCTTCGTGGAAGTCTCCTTCGGAAGCTGGGACACCCACAATGCCAACTTCACCCGCGTCCCAGAATTGTGCGATGAACTCGACTCAGCACTCAGCACCCTGCTGCAGGATCTGGAATCCCACGGCCTGCTGCAAGATACCATGGTCGTGCTGGCCACCGAATTTGGCCGGACCCCGGAGATCAATGCCAACGACGGCCGCGACCACCACGCGCGTGGCTTCTCCTGCCTCATGGCCGGCGGCGGCATTCGCGGCGGCCAGGTCTATGGTGCCACGGATGACAGCGGTCTGGAAGCCGCCGTGAATCCGGTGACGATTCCCGATTTCAACGCCACCATCGCCTACGGCCTCGGCATTCCGCTGGATCAGGTGCTCTACAGCCCGAGCAAGCGCCCCTTCACGGTGGCGGACAAAGGGAAGCCGATCACGCAGTTGTTTGGCTGAGCGGGAGGGCGAGAGCTGGTTCAAGCTCCCTGTTTGTGATTGCACTCAGAGTGCTGCCGTGAGATCTTCAGCGTTGCTGCACACTCCCACATGAATGAAATCATCGGCGCCTGGGTCAATGGTCATGCCAATGGTCATGGTGGAGGTTCGCATGATTTTTGGTTCATCTTCGCAACGGGCGGGCGTGGGCGGTTCGTTTACAACGGCTGGTGGCTGTATCGCTTCGACACCTTCCGCTGGCATGCGTGCCCTGAGACAAACACTTTTCGCATCCTTCACATCGAGACCCGCTTCCAGGACCCGATCTTTCCAGGCGGCCACCCTGCGTCTTCGCTCGTCGGCTTTCATTCCTACACCATTCGCCAGGAAGCGGGCTCCGCCGATCCTTCTTTGGT
The DNA here is from genome assembly GCF_044222345.1 of Prosthecobacter sp. Taxonomy (GTDB): domain Bacteria; phylum Verrucomicrobiota; class Verrucomicrobiia; order Verrucomicrobiales; family Verrucomicrobiaceae; genus Prosthecobacter. Next base: position 26,555 of record NZ_JBGANL010000049.1, on the reverse strand, counting down.
TTTGACCATTCCCGGTCTGCCCGCGGATTCTGAGTTTCTTCTGCAAGCACGCCATCCGCTCGAACTCGCAGCGATAATGGAGCTCTCCGACTGGACCTAATACCATTGCACAAACCGGCCACAAAATGCCTGCACCAAACCCGTAGTGGAAAACATTTTAGGACTTCCCCATGGAGGTTCCTCCAGTCCTGAGAGGATTTCCCCTCCCCTGACAAAGGCCATTCAGGCCCACATCTTGCTTCATCGTCAAAAAACTACCATTTGAGCGCCCGCTCTGCCCGTGTATGAAGCCTGTCCCCCGGAGATTTCGAGAAACCTTCTTGAAAAATCCTAATTATTAGCAAAACTTAAATAATCTATCCTCATGGACGAACTCAACATCGCACGCATCGTCGGACGCGAAATCATTGACTCACGCGGCAACCCCACTGTTGAAGTGGATGTTTACATCGAAGGTGGTGCCATGGGCCGTGCAGCAGTCCCCTCCGGAGCCAGCACCGGCGAACACGAAGCGCTGGAACTGCGCGACGGCGACAAGAAGCGTTTCTCCGGCAAGGGCGTGCTCAAGGCCGTCGACGCTGTGAACAATGAACTCGCTGACGCCCTCATCGGCGCGGACGCCCTCGACCAAGTCGGCATCGACAACGCGATGCGCGAAATCGACGGCACCAAGACCAAGGCCAAGTGCGGTGCGAACGCCATCCTCGGCGTCTCCCTCGCCGTGGCCAAGGCGGCTGCCGCCACGCTGGGCCAGCCCCTCTACAAGTACATCGGCGGCCCGAACGCCAAGGTGCTCCCGGTGCCGATGATGAACATCATCAACGGCGGCGCGCATTCCGATGCCCCGATCGATTTCCAGGAATTCATGATCATGCCCAAGGGCGCCCCGACTTTCTCCGAGTCGCTGCGCTACGGCTCCGAAGTCTTCCACGCCCTGAAGAAGATCCTGCACGATCTGGGCCTGAGCACTGCCGTCGGTGACGAAGGTGGCTTTGCCCCGACGCTGAAGAGCGCGGACCACGCCCTCGAAGTCATCGCCCAGGCGATCGACAAGGCCGGCTACAAGCTCGGTGAAGACATCTGCATCGCCCTGGACGTGGCCTCCTCCGAATTCTACGACAAGGCCAAGAACAAGTACGTCTTCAAGAAGTCCGACAAGTCCGAGCGCACCGCCGCCGAACTCGTGGCCTACTACGCCGAGCTGCAGAAGAAGTTCCCGATCATCTCCATCGAAGACGGCTGCGCCGAAAACGACTGGGCTGGCTGGAGCACCATCACCAAGGAAATGGGTCATAACACCCAGCTCGTGGGCGACGATCTCTTCGTGACCAACGTTGAATTCCTCCAGAAGGGCATCGACCAGAAGGTGGCAAACTCCATCCTCGTGAAGGTGAACCAGATCGGCTCCCTCACCGAGACCCTCGACGCCGTCGAACTGGCCCACCGCCACGGCTACACCGCCGTCATGAGCCATCGCTCCGGTGAAACCGAAGACTACACCATCGCCGACCTCGCCGTCGCCACAAACTGCGGCCAGATCAAGACCGGCTCCATGAGCCGCAGCGATCGTATCGCGAAGTACAACCAGCTTCTGCGCATCGAGCAGGAACTGGGTGAGAACGCCGTCTTTGGCGGTCGCATGAAAGTCTAAGACCAAGACCCGATGAACTACCGAGAAGTGCGCGCATCCGAACCCCAGTCCCGCTGGGAAGGCTGGGTGCGCGCATTCCTCAAGCTCGCCCGCTTCGTCCTGCTGCTGCTCATTGTGCCCGTGGTGTATGTCCTGTGTGACAACCCCATCGACACGCAGAACGCGATGCGCGTGAAGCTGGAAATGCTCAAAGAGCAGCGCGATGTGCTGCAATCCGACCGCGACAAGCTCCTGCGCCGCATGGAGTGGATCAAAAACGACAACGCCTACCTCGAAATGGCCGCCCGTGACCGCCTGCATCTGCAGAAGGAAGGCGAGTATGTGCTGAGGTTTTAGAAGGCAGGAATGCTGGCGGAACACGCCGCTTTGATGAGGTGCCGAGGGTCACGTGGCGTAGCAAACCCAGCGGAACCAAGTCGTTCAGTGATGGCGGAGCCATCGGCAAGAGGAGGCTTCGTTCCTCGCTATGCAATCGCAGTTCCAAAACACAGCAGGAGCGCGGAATTATTCCGCAGCTCTCCTTCGAAGCGCCAGGCTCATGAGCACGAATCAATCTCCTTGGAGCCAAGAATCAGCCTGCCTGCCGCATACCATGCGGCCCGCACGCGCGATGGAACGGCGATGCTGGAGGCGAAAGCGGCGGCATGGGGGCTTGCGAAATGCTGCGGAATAAATTCCGCGCTTCTGTGGAGGTACGCCGCAGACGAAAAGCCTCCATCGCACGGCAAACCCTGCCCAGCAAACAACCAACAAAAAAGCCAAGCGGAATGAACCACCTGGCTGTTTTGAAGTTCTAACAAAGACCGGGATTACTCGGCGTTTTCTTCGACGTAGCGGACGACGTCGCCCACGGACTGAAGCTTCTCAGCCTCTTCGTCAGGGACGTCGATGCCGAATTCTTCTTCGAAGGCCATCACCAGCTCAACGGTGTCGAGGGAGTCGGCACCGAGATCTTCGATGAACTTAGCTTCCTGGGTGACCTGCTCGGGATTCACGCCAAGCTGTTCAACGATGATGTCTCTAACTTTTTCTGTGATGTTTTCAGCCATAGATTGGGGGTGTTGGGATGGGGCGGAGCTTTAGCGGCTGCATTTGCTTTGGCAAGGGGAAATTCCCGCCTTTTTCAAACTCAAAGTAGTGTCATGATTTTTCCATCGCTGTGGATGTGGATTCTGCGCCTGTCGTTTCGCTGACTTTTTCGATCAATTCGCCGCTGAAACGAGCCAGCAAACGCTCCAGCACCTTGCCTGCGCCGTCGTATTTCAGATCGTCAAACACCGCACGCTTTTCGGCACCGCCCTGCGTGCGATACCACGCATACGCCAGCCCTTTGTGCTCCCACTTGCGCTTGTCCACGCGGAAGACATCGGCGTAGCGGATCTGCACACCTTCGGGAGACACCCAGTACTCCGCCTCGCCACGCAGCGTCTTGCTGCGGTTCAACAGAATGAGGATGCCGGCGATCAGCGCCCCCGCAAAGCAGCCGTAGGCATAATAAAACTGCTCGGCGATCTCACGTTGGCTGTAGAGCTTGGGCTCCTCCGGCCAGCCCTTCTTCGCAGCGTAGCTTTTCCAGCGTGGTGAATCCCCGTCCACGCCGGTGGGCATGCCCCTGGCCTTGGCATCCTCCATCCATTGCGGGAGGCGCCCCTCTTTCTTAGCGGCTTCAAACGAGGGCAGAAACTCCTTCATGAACTTTTCCTTCTCCTGCGCGATGGCCAGCTCCTGGGGATACCCCCTCACCCCGTCATGGAGAAACACGAGGCCGAAGATCAGGAACAGCCCGCCCAGCATGCCCATGCGACGGTAGTACCAGGATGTGACGCGGCAGATGATCGGCTCCGAGGCCAATGCGGGAGAAGTGGGGGCGGTTTCCATGAACGACGGATTCAATCGCAGCCTCGTGGGGAAGCAACACGGGATTTTGTGTGACAAACTACGCGCAGTTTTGCAATGCCCGCGCGATTCCCAAGCGGGCATGGTGTGCGTATTCTATGGCAACCCCAATCAAGAACCATGTACTTTGATCCTCTCTATCTCCTGCTCTTCCTTGGCACGATGGCGCTGTCCGTCTTTGCCTCCTGGCGTGTGAAGAGCGCCTATGCAAGGTATTCTCAGGTGCCGGCACGCTCCGGACTCTCCGGCGCGCAGATCGCCCAGCGCATCCTGGACCTCAACGGCATCCGTGATGTGACCATCAACCCGATCCCGGGCCAGCTCAGCGACCATTACGATCCTTCGAACAAGCAGCTCATGCTCAGCGAGGAGAACTACTACGGCACCAACGTGGCCGCGCTGGGGGTGGCTGCACATGAGTGCGGCCACGCCATCCAGCACCAGCAGCTCTATGCACCGCTGCAGTGGCGCATGGCGGCGGTGGGCATCACCACCATCGCCGGGCAGATCATTCCCTTCGTTGGTTTTGGCCTTATCTACTTTGCGCCCAAGATCGCCCTGCCGATCCTGGCCCTGTGCTTTGGCGTGGTGATGCTGTTTCAGTTGATCACGCTGCCGGTGGAGTTTGACGCCACCGCCCGTGCCAAGCGCGTGCTGGCCAGCACCGGAGCCGTGGCTCCCGGCGAGGAAACCGCCGCGATGAGCAAGGTGCTGGACGCCGCCGCACTGACCTACGTGGCCGCCTTCATCAGCGCACTGGGCACCTTCCTCTACTACGCCATGATGCTGCTGGGTGGGAACCGCAGGGATGATTGAGCCGGCCCGTTAATAAATCGCTCTCACGCGGCGTATGATCTCCATGCGCCGCGTTTTATTTGCCCTCGCCCTGCCATGCCTCGCCTATGCGGAGGATGTTCCACCAATTCGTGGACTGAGCCGTACGAACCTCCTCGAATACCATGCGAAGGACGGCACGACCAAGACCGCCACCAGCGCCGCTGAATGGGCGGGCCGCCGTGCGGAGGCGCTGGCAGGGTTTCAGCAGGTCGCGGGTCCCCTGCCCGGCCCGGAGCTGCGCTGCGCACTGGAGCCGCAGATCGTGGAGGAAACCGACTGCGGCAGCTATGTGCGCAGGCTCATCACCTACACGTCCCAGCCCGGCGGCAAGGTCACAGCCTATCTGTGCATTCCCAAAACGGCGCTCGCAGGCACGAAAGCCCCCGCCGTGCTCTGCCTGCACCCCACGGAAAACAAGATCGGCTTCAAAGTGGTGGTGGGGCTCGGTGGCAAGCCGCACCGGCAGTACGCGCAGGAACTGGCCGAGCGCGGCTTCGTCACGCTCTCACCGAGCTATCCGCTGCTGGCAGATTACCAGCCCGATCTGAAAGCGCTGCACATGCCCAGCGGCACGATGAAGGCGATCTGGGACAACCTGCGCGGACTCGACTACCTGGACTCCCTGCCCTACGTGGATCGCAGCCACGGCTACGCCGCCATCGGCCACTCGCTCGGCGGGCACAATGCCATCTTCACCGCCGTGTTTGACGACCGCCTCCAGGTCATCGTCTCAAGCTGCGGCTTTGATTCGCTGCTGGACTACTACGGCGGCAACATCAAGGGCTACGTGCAGGAGCGCTACATGCTGCGCATGGCGGACTACCTCGGCCATCCGCAGGACTGCCCCTGGGACCACTACGAACTCATCGCCTGCCTCGCCCCGCGCCACGTGTTTGTGAATGCGCCGCTGCGGGATGCGAACTTCCGCTGGCAGAGCGTGGACCGAATCGCGGCCGCAGCTCTGCCCTTGTTCAGACTGCACAAGGCGGAGTCACACCTGCAAATCGCCCACCCCGACTCCGACCACGACTTCCCAGACACCGAGCGCTTTGCCAGCTACGAGCTCATCAAGCGCGTGCTGCAGCCTGCTCCATAGACGGCTTCAGGTAGGTTGGGGGTGTTTGGCGTCGAAGACATTGCAATGCCCCACACGCCTCCGCCAAACCGCCCGACTGCGAGGGCGCCCGCCAGCCCTTGTGTGAGCAGCGCACTCATGGACGGGCGGACTGCCGCCACATCCATCCTACAACCTCGAACACGTCTAATGACGCGAACCCGCCTGCTCGACGACTCGCACCAGCCTTGGGCACAGCACGGAATGGGAAAACTCGGCACCGAGAGCCCTGGCTGCCGCATTGACCGGCTGCGTGCCGAGAGACATCGCCTCGCGGATCTGCTGCACGATGGCGGGCACATCCCCGTTGCGCGCCACGCGCCCGTGCGCCGGCTGCTGGAGCCGCCGTGCCAGATCCGCCCCGTGGCTTTGATCCGGCCCGATGAAGAGAAATGGAATGCCCAGGGTGAGGATGTTGTAGATCTTGCAGGGATGCACGATGCCCACAAAGGGATCCCCCATCACCACCAGATGCAGATCCGCCGCTGAGAGCGATCCCGAAAGCTTCTCCAACGGCTGATACGGCAGGCAGGTGATGTTTTTGAGTGCCTTCTCTTTCCCAAATGCCTGCACTTTTTTGAACTCGCTGCCACCGCCCACAAACAGAAAATGCAGCCGCTCATCACCCTGCATCTCAAGTGCTGCGGCCAGCACGGCGTCCAGCGGGTGACAGGGGCTGTGATTGCCGGAATACATGACGACGAATTTGCCCGTGAGCCCGTGCTCCGCACGGAAGGCCTCGCGTGCCGCCACATCGTACTGGATCGTCTGATCGTGCGACCACGGCGCATCCGTGTGAATCACCTCCGGGCTCACGCCTTTGGCCATCAAACGCGCCGCCATGAAGCGGTCCAGCGCGATGATGCGTGAGGCACGCCGGAAGCTCCAGTTTTGAATGAACGTGAGCGTGCGCTCTACAATGCCCCCGGCCTTCAGCCAGCCGGCGGCCACGGCTTCATCCGGATTCAAATCCATCACCCACGGCACCACCGCGCCACCTTTGAGCCTGGCCATGACGGTGCCCAGCGTGGAGATGAGCGGCGGCGAAGTCAGGCACACCGTGACGTCCTGCCTCGGCATGAAGAGCAGGATGCGTGTGGCATTGCCCCAGAAGATGGCGAAATCCACCAGGCGCCGCCACTTGGCTTTCTTTCCAAGTCCCGGCGTCCAGATGCGGCGGATGCGGATGCCGCACCACGTCTCACGCACAGGATAGCGAATGTCCGGATTGTCATAGCCTCGGGAGGCTGCCACCACCGTCACCTGATGTCCGCATTGGACCAGTTCATGCGCCAGATCCGTGAGATGCTGCGCCGTAGCCACGTGATCCGGATGGAAGCACTGGTTGAGCAGAAGGATTTTCATGGCTTAGCAAACGGTCAACCGCCGCTCATGATGAGGGACGTCTCGGAAGAACACACTTCTCAATCCAAGCCAAGTCTGCGCCACCGGCCCTGCAGCGCGCCGTTTAACACGAATCTTAGCCGCGCAGCCGGCCGGACTGAATCTCCTCCAGGAAAGAAGCATAGGTCTGCGCCAGACCGTCCCTGAGCGAGATACGCGGCTGCCAGCCGAGCTGGTTCAGGCGCGTGGTGTCCAGCAGTTTGCGTGGCGTGCCATCGGGCTTGGATTTGTCCCAGACGATCTGCCCCTTGTAACCCACCACTTCAGCCACCATCTCCACCAGTTCACGAATCGTCACATCCGTGCCACAGCCGACGTTGACCAAATCCGGCGGATTTTCCAATTGCAGCAGAAAAGCGCAGGCGTCTGCCAGATCATCCGCATGCAGGAACTCACGCTGCGGCCGTCCCGTGCCCCAGGCCCCCACTTCAGGCAGCTCTGCCAGCCGCGCTTCATGAAAGCGCCGGATCAGCGCGGGCATCACGTGGGAGTTCTGCGGATGGTAATTGTCATTGGGGCCGTACAGATTTGTCGGCATGGCCGAGTGATAGACCACGCCGTACTGCTTGCGGTAGTATTCGGCCATCTTGAGCCCTGCGATCTTGGCGATGGCGTAGGCCTCATTCGTCGGCTCCAGCGCCGAGGTGAGAAGGCAGTCCTCAGGCATGGGCTGCGGAGCCAGCTTCGGGTAAATGCAGGAACTGCCCAGGAACAAGAGGCGCTTCACCCCGGCCTTCCAGGCGCCGTGGATGCAGTTCGTCGCAATGGCCAGATTTTCATAGATGAACTCGGCGGGGTAGGTGCTGTTGGCGTGAATGCCACCCACTTTGCCAGCCGCAATGATCGCTGCATCGGGCTTTTCAGCCTGATAAAATGCCGTGACCGCCGCCTGATCAGACAGATTGAGCTCCTGACGAGTGCGCGTGACGATGGACACGCCCGCAACTTTTTGGAAACGCCGCACCAGCGCGCTCCCCACCATGCCTGTATGACCGGAAATAAACAGCTTCATCATGCTTTAGAGAGATTTAACTCTGGCCTCGTGTTCAGCCAGCTTGAGATCGGCGTCCACCATTTTTTTCACCAGCTCTTTGAACCGCACTTTGGGCTCCCATCCGAGCTGCTTGCGCGCCTTCTCCGGATTGCCGATGAGCAGATCCACCTCGGCCGGGCGCTCGTAGCGAGCGTCATGCACCACATGCTGCTCCCAGTCGAGCCCGAGCAGAGCAAACGCCTCATGACAAAACTCCCGCACGCTGTGGGTTTCATTCGTCGCGATGACATAGTCGTCCGGCTGCTCCTGCTGTAGCATGAGCCACATCATCTCCACATACTCACCGGCAAAGCCCCAGTCGCGCTTCGCATCCAGATTGCCGAGATGGAGCTTGTCCTGAAGGCCCAGTTTGATGCGCGCGGCTGCCCGGGTGATCTTGCGTGTGACAAACGTCTCCCCGCGGCGCGGTGATTCATGATTGAACAGGATGCCACTGGAGGCATGCAACCCGTAGCTCTCACGATAGTTCACCGTGAGCCAGTGCGCAAAGACCTTGGCACAGCCATACGGCGAGCGCGGCCAGAATGGGGTCTTCTCCGTCTGAGGCACCTCCTGCACCTTGCCAAACATCTCCGAGGACGAGGCCTGGTAGAAGCGCGTCTTTTTCAACAGCCCCGATTCACGGATGGCCTCCAGAATGCGCAGCGTGCCCAGCCCGTCCACATCCCCGGTGTATTCCGGAATGTCGAACGACACCTTCACATGCGACTGCGCCCCCAGGTTGTAGATTTCGTCCGGTTGCAGTTCATACAGCAGCTTCACCATTTGAACTGCATCCGCGAGGTCGCCGTAATGCAAAATCAACCGCGCCCCGTCCACATGCGGATCCTGGTAGATGTGGTCAATGCGTCCCGTGTTGAAGCTTGAGGAACGCCGGATGACCCCATGCACCTCATACCCCTTCCCCAGCAGCAGTTCCGCCAGATATGAACCGTCCTGGCCGGTGATGCCTGTAATGAGTGCTTTTTTCATTTTGTTGATATAATCAATGAATCTGGTCTGACACCAACCGTTTCAGACGAATAAACAACAAGGCACTCTCCTCACTCCTGACGGCATTCTTTGGCCCGCTGTCACCTTCGCAGCTTCAAGAAAGCGTCTGCGCGCGGTTTGAATGGCAAACTGGGTCACATACAATTGTCGCGCCAGCTGCCGTGCCGCCTTCTTCTCGTCAGCGGATTTGCGTGACCACCCTTGCAACAACTGCAGAGTGCCCGCCACCGTGTCATCAGCCACCAGTCCAGCGCCATGTTCTGCAATGAAAGGAGCGATATTCACCTTGTCGGACAACAAAACTGGAACTTCGCACGCCAGCGCCTCGGCCACCACGATTCCGAAATTTTCCTGATGTGAAGGCAGCACCAAGACTTCGGCCGCAGCCAGTTCGAGCCATTTGTCCCTCCCTGTTACTCCACCCGCAAAAGAAACATCCGTACCGATTTTCAACCCAAGCGATGCGCAAAGTCTTTCGAGCTCTTTCTTGTAATGAGTCGCAAACGGCGGGCCGACAAAACGAAGATGCACAGTCCTTCCGGGGTCATCAGTTACTTGCCAACGGGCGAAGGCTTGGAGAAGCAGGTCCCCCCCCTTTTTGGGATGGAGCCGTCCAAGGAACAAAAACACCCGCCTTCCAGCCAGCGCAGGCTGGGCGCTTGCAAACTCAGCTTTCAGCACCATCGTTGAATCTGGCGGCTCTTCGACCCCGAGCGGTACAATCACCTGTGTCGCATGGATTGCTGCTAGCATGGGTGCGGCCAGAAGGCGCTCATCCTTCGTCGTAAAGCATACGCAAGCCGCCTGCCTGAACACTTGGCGATTGAACGCCCACCATGCCACCCGTTTCAACCACCGCGACTGCCTGAGCGCCCAAGGGTCCAGCATGCCATGGGGATAAATGATAACCGGCACATTCGCTGCACGCGCCGCTTTGGCTGCGGCCAGAGCATGATATTGCCATAGGCCATGTATGACAACGACCGCGCCGGGCTGCAGCAGATCTCGCAGTCCGGCCACCCAGTTCGGCGTCCAGCCAAACTTGGTTTTCGCCGGCCCCAGCAGGCGCACCTGGCAGGGCCAGTCGCTGCCCCAGTCAGTTTCTGGATCATCAGAGCTCAACACTATGGTTCTCACCGAATCCGACGTCCACGCCAGCAGTCTTACCGCCTCAGTCGTGCCTCCATGAGCGGGATCAATGGAGTGAATGGCATGAATGATCGACAACTTCATGTTAAGGAACTTGTTCGTCTTGCTGGGCATGCATCACGCTTTCATAGACCTTGCACATCTGCATCGAAAAGACTTCAGTCGAAAAATGCTGTGCCCGTAAACGTCCCTGTGCAGATTTCTGTTCGCGCCAGGGTGCGCCCTGCCGCAAACAGTTAGAGATCAATCCTGCGGCCTGTTCCACGTTCTCTGGATCTATGTACTCGACCGCATCCCCACCCACTTCCGTCAATGGTGCACGATTCGAAGTGAATACAGGGCAGCCACGCGCCATGGCCTCGAGCACCGGCCAGCCAAACCCCTCTTCGAGTGAAGGAAAGATCAAAGCCTGCGCCTGATCGTATGCCGCAACGATCCATGATGTTGGCGGCTTGCTCAGCCAGGTAATGCTGGCACTGATCCCTAATTCCACCACCAATCTACTCTCGGTCTCCGTAGCAGGTGCTCCCATCATGACCAAAGACGGTGTCGACTCAAAGCCAGATCGCCTTTGCAAGGCGGCATAAATGAGCAGCACCCCCGCCCGGTTTTTGTACCAAAGCCCGCTCCCGACATGCAGCAAAAAAGACTTGGGCAACCCCGGGACCACTACGACATCACCCTTCGCATTAAATGCAGGATCCAGAGGATTTAGCACCACATGAAAGCTATGATTTCGGCCCACTAAACGCTTACAGTCCCGACACGTTTTCTCGGAGACACAAACAACAGTCGAAGGAAAACGTAGCGCCCAGAAAATGAACCTCTGAAATCCACCTCTCCCCCACGCAGCCCGAGGAATGCCCTGGATGTCGCCAATGGCGGCTCGAACAGCGATCAAATCATGAACCGTCACGATGACGCGGAAACCATTCATCCACGGTATTAGAGGGCCCAATCCTTGGTCAGTGATATGAATTAAAGTCTCAACTCCCCGCCAAGCCTGGAATGTCGCGTGCAAGCGCAGAACTAGGGGAAAGAGAACGTATTTATCGAAATAGCCGAGTTGCTTCCTCACCCATTCAGGCATCCATCGCCGCCCCCCAAAAACGATGGGGGGGTCCATACGCTCGACAACTCCAGGAAAGGTCGGAGTGATCGCCGACTCCACCAAATTCGAGTAACGCTGCATGCTTTCCAGCCTGTCAGGCGCATAGGTCCCGGTAATTAGAAGATGCCGTTGTTTGCCCCGCTTCCCTGCATGACGGCAGTGAAAGGCCGCCATTGCCTCATGCGCAGCTGCCACAAACCTGCCACGCCCTTCATCCAGAGTGTGGTCCTTGACGCTATGCCGTGCTGCAGCGCTGGCGCGAGCCAGTTCTGCAGGCTGAAGCTCCGCCAGCCTTCGCAGGGCGTTCTCAATCGATCTGGCTTCGGAATTCGGAAGCAGCCATCCATTGACCTCATGAGTCACAAGTTCCAACGCTGCGCCTGCGTCCATGGTCGTTATCACAGGCAGGCCAGCAGCCAGCGCCTCTGGCACTACCATGGCCCATCCATCATGCCGCGTGGGCAGACAAAGGGCATCCGCCCGGGCATAATAGGCGGGAAGTTCGTGCCACTCACGAAAGCCCTCCCACGACACTTGCGCCGCCACAGGCTCAAGAATCACACGCATCTTCTGCTCCAAGTGGCCGGAACCCAGGATGATCAGGCGCAGATTAGGATGCAACCGGGCGGCCGCCCGAAATCCCTCCGCCAGTCCCAGCACGCCTTTGCGTAAATTCAAAATACCGGAATACAACACCACACGTTCGTCAGCCCGAACTGTGCGTGGTTGACTGCGAAAACGGCTCAGGTCTGAAAAGTAGGGCAGATTGACATAACTTTTGTGCATCCCCCAGTCACTCAGGTACCCCGCCACTCCAGCTCGCCCAATCGCCCAGATCGGAGCGGCACTTTTCGAAATTGGATAGAGCAGCACTCGGCGGGCGAGACGTCCAAACCAGCCCAGACGCAGGAAGCCTGGACGCTCACCCCAAAACACCCAAGGTCGTGCGCTGAAATGCCTGAGGTGCAAGGCTGCCAGGGCAAACCAATGCGTGTAGTAATTGCACACCGTCAGGGCCGCATCCAGCACCCAGTGGAAAGCCAGACCTATCACCTCAGACTGGCCTTCCAACACCAGATGCTCGTGCTTCAGCCTCACTCGTCCCCAGGGATGCTGATCATGCTGGCGGCGCAGGTAGATCACTCGCAGCCTTATCTCGCCACTGGCAGCGATCTCATTGAAAAACTCCGCCTGATAAGGGGAGGTTAGATAAGTAACCACGCACACGCTGAGGCGTGGCGCGACCTGCAGGGCGCGACCATGTGACGCAGAATCAGTCATTCACAGAGAGAGGGAAAAAGCCACAGCCGGAGCCACCCGCACCGGCACACGGCGCAGCAGCAGCCAGGACCAGGCGGTAGCCGTCTGCACCGGCATACGCAGAGGGAGGTAGTGCCACATGGCTGCAGGCAGCGCCCAAAGCGACCGGAGAATAACACGCCACTCCCCGCTCAGCGCCAATAGAAACAGGCGACGCAGGATACTGCCACAGGCCTGCGGCAGCAGAGGCAGTGGAAAACGCAGCAAAGGAAACAGTACTGTATTGACCATCATCACCACCTGCGTGTCCTCGGTTTCACGCAGAGGGACGGGATGATCATGATACACGCGCAGAGCACCCGACTGCAAACAAAGGCCGCCCAGGTCATGCAATTGAATGCTCACATCCACTTCCTCCAGATTGTAAGCCACCGGGAGAGGCAGATAGCCATTGGTTCGCAAGAACCATTCCCGGCTCATCAGATGGCCGCAGCCAACGTAGTAAGCCTGCAACCACATCCCCTGTGAATCGTGAGACTCTATTGGCAGGATCGTAGCGGCAAACACCGCCGTCTTGGGATATCGCGAAATCAGCTCCCAAGCTTGGGCGAAAAAATCCTCGTCTACAGGAAATGAATCGTCGTCAAAATGCGCCACCCATTCACAGCGCGCCTCTCGCATCATGCGGTTGCGTGCGCCACCAGGCCCGATGAGTTCGGAGGAATGCAGCAGTTTCACATTGGGGAATTCCCTCTCCACCAAAATACGTAGCCCCGCATCGTTGCCATCCAGATGCACCAAAACCTCCCTCGGCGGCGGAACGCAAGCCTGCAGCCGGGTCAGAGTCGTGCGCAACAGCCCCAACCGCCGACAGGCAGGTACGGCAACACTGATGGGAATGGCTTTTCCTAGCATTGAAATCAGTACTTTAGCCGTGCAGCCTCGGCACTCGGGAACCACGAACGCGCAGAGCTGGCTGAAGAGCAGAGCGCGCCCTGTGCACCAAAGATTCCAAGTTTGGAATCAGGCAAAAACCCCACGCCGCGCAGCCAAACACGTTGGCAGTGTGATTGAGGATGAAACTGCCAGGCAGCAGCAGCAATTCGTAACAGAAAAAGCCGAGTGCCAGGGAACGAAACATGGAAGGGGGAGAACGTTTAAAAGCCACCCAGCATTGCCACACCATCACCATGCGGAAAATATACCAGATCAGAAAGCCAGGCCAGCCCAACTCCGCCAGCACCTGCCCAGTTTCTGCATCATAGACCGGACAGCGTTTTTTCGGCGGGTCGATCTTCAGGGCGCTACGCATTGCCATGGATGCCGGATGGGACATGCCGATTCCAAAGCCCATCAAATCCACCTCCTTGGCAGCAAATGCCATTGAGTAGAACGGATACAACATACGGTCGATGGTGCCGTCACCCGCGTACGTGCGCCGGGTCTCAAAAGCTGTCAGCGCTTTGCTGAAAAAAACGTTAACCCCCAACACAACCAAGACCACACCCAATAGGAAATAGGGCAACGTGCTGCGGCCTTTGGCCATTTTGGACACCGTAGATGTGGCCCCCACGATGGCCGCCACAATGAGCATGCTGAAAACAGCTGTTCGGGAACCGGACATCAAACCATTGGCCACCAGCAGAGGCAGGTTGCCCAGCAGCAACACCCAACGCCGCTTGTCATTAATGCCCGTCAGCAAGCCCAGGGAAAGTATGAAGAAAAATTGAACAAACACCGCGTGGCCGGAAATGTAGGAGAAAGTGCCGGTAATACGAGCAGTAGCCTCCACCCCCGCGCCAAAAGTGGCCACTTGATGCTCACCCTTAAATTCACTGGCAGCATAAACATTAAGCCATGAGCCTTGACCAGCAACGAACTGCGCGGCCCCCAGCAAGCAGATGGGGATGGCAAAGAGTGAGTATCGAAACAGCATCTTTGTCATCTCCTCCTCATTGCGGAACATCAACGGGATCATGAAGCCCAGCGGGATGTACCAAAGATAAATTTTGAGGCCGTAACCAGCCAGAACTATGGATCCGATGTTGGTATTCAGGGCACCAAACATGACCAGGATAATGCAGACAATGGTGATGAGTGTGCCGGGCACCCGCACCCTCCAGGCCCGGATGTCGGGATCGGGAAACAGGAAAAATTTGAGATAGGCCCCAAACAGAATGATGTCTTTAAAGAAATAGACTAGCTCTGATCCTTGTGGAAAAATCCATTTTCGGATGGCTCCTTCAAGCAGTGCGACAATCATCGCAGCATAGACCGCCCGACGCCAGTTCAGCATGGCCAGGATGACAATGAACGACGTGCCAACGGCACCCAGCATCATCATTTGTTGAAGAGTCAGTTTCATATCAGTAAAGAATTACCTCGTTAAAACCCGCAAAGAGGACGGCTGCAAATCATCATTGCCTGCGTTTTTCTAAGATAAAGCAGATGTTTTTTCAGGTGTGGCAAGTTGCCTACTTTGCAGTAATAAAACCACGAATCTGCTCACGATAGCGCTGCCAAGAATGCACTCTGCTCCAAGCTTGGGCCGCCTGCTGCATGGTTTGCAGCAAAACAGCATCTCTCGCCAACTGCCGCAATCGATCGTGGATGGCCGTAGCATCTCGGATGGGAACGATAAAACCTTCCTGCCCATTCTCGATCAGTCCTGCAAGGCCCGAATGCACTGTGGTGATCACAGTGAGGCCGCAGGCCATCGACTCCAGCAGTACGAGAGCCAGCCCCTCATAAAGGGTGGGCAGTACAAGAACATCATGCTGCCGCATCTCCGTCAGCACCTCCTCGTGGCTGAGTCCTGATAGGTGGCGGTGCTCCAAGAGCATGCGGTTGAGGGCCGCACAGGGAGCAACACTGGTGCGTGAGCCGATCACGGTCAGCGTGGCCAGTTCTTCCAAACCGTTCATCGCCTCAGCCAGATAGGCCAGCCCCTTCCCTTGGTTCAGACTGCCGACGTAAAGTACGCGCAGAGGGTGCAGCGATGCCAGAGTGGAGGGAGGACGAGTGATAGGAGTTTGGAGTTCCGGGCAGCCATAGGGGACCACATGGACCTGGGCAGGAAAAGGGGGCGCCATTTTGAGGCTGTCTCTCACCAGTTCGCTAGGGACAAGTACCACATCCGCCAGTTGTAGCTCACGGTCTCGCCGCTGCATGGCTTCGCTGTTCTTATCCATGACCGGCAGAGTCATTGCCCATTCGGGCTGACTTCTAGCCTCCACTACCACAATATCATGGGTGAAGCGCCAGTAGGGCGTGGGGAGTTCATAAATTGTTCGGATGCCCTGCGCTCTCGCCGCCCGAAAAGTTTGCTCCGCCGTGTCCATGTAGGCATGGACTGCCTGCAATCCCTGACTCTGCGCGACCGAACGGGCCACCGCCGCGTCGAAGCGTTGTACGGCCTGCTCCAAGGAACCATGATTCCTGCCAAGACGACTGTTTCGCAATCTGGCGGAACTCCGACAAGCCAGCCGTAGCAGTTCTGTCATGGGATGTGAACGCAACATTGGGCGCACCGAACGAGGGAAAAGCCGACGATTCGAAATTCCGCTCTTCCAACCCAGCTCAACGCTCAGCCAACGCATCCAGGCCGGAACCACGAGCGTGGTGTGAAATTCGGCCAGCATGCTAAGTTCAGCATAAGCCAGAGCGGCAGCAGAACTGTTCAAGTTTCCGGTGAGATGAGAGATTAATATCTGCATAAAATATAAATCACCGTGAGGCAATTGTATCATGACTGAGACGCGTAAAAACAAACCCTCTGACGGAGAGATGCGCCTCAATCTTCTCAGCCCGCTCACCGAAATGGGTGTGTTCAAAAACTATCAGACGTGGCTTGACCACGGAGTAATCGAGTTGATTGAGGATGTTTTCCTCATGCCCCTCACAGTCCACGAACAGACAGTCAAATCGATCAAATCCATGCTTGATCATGATATCTTCAACAGTAAGCACGGGAATATAAATTTCCTGAATACACTCATTCTGTTCCTCCATGTTGGGAGTGAGCAAGCAGCTTAATTTTTCCCGGTAGAAACTCGCGAGTTCTGCCAACTCAGTGGAATCAACTCTAGACTTCAAAAATGCTGGAGTATAAGTATAGAATGGCCAACGGCCTGCAGGATATCCTATGCCACAGTTCTCTGGTGAGACATTTGGGTATGCTTTATAATTGCGTTTCATAACCGTGAAAATTTCAGGCACGGGTTCGACGGCTACACCACGAGCATTGGTGCGAATCATGAATTCTCGATAGGGATCATGTGAAATCCCGTCATTGGCACCAATTTGAAGGAAGGTGAAAGACTTGTCAGCTGGTAGATGCTTAGCAAGTTCAGTATAAATGGGGGAAGCATGCCGCCAACGACGATTGACACGATTGAGGCGATCAAAAAAAGCAGGATAGCGTCGAAGCCACTGAGCGAAGTTTCTCATCAAAGCGAAATGTTAAATAATTGCCGTCATGACACTATACCAAGCCCAGCTCCAAATTTTCAGCTTTCGCTTTTATTTTGGCAGAACGGCCACCATCATCAGATTGTCACTGAACAGCGCTCCGCGCAATCTCCCAATGGACACTTGCCGCCAGTTTATCTAGGTCAACTTCGGAATACCGCCGTGCCCGGTAAAACTGAATTGGATGTTCTGTAATCCTGCCTCTGCAAAAATGCGCCGTAAATCTGTCCGTAGCAATTCCGTGATATGAGCAGGGTAGCAGGAATTGTGAAAAACCACGAAATGGCCATTTACCAACAAATAGAAAAAAGAGCAGATGCTCTCTTGGTTCAGAGTCGTGTGCACGACTCGGCCTCCGGGGCGCAAAAGTCGGACAAATTCCCGAGCCACCGCGCTCGGATTTTCCAGATTCCCGATAACCTCCGTGGTAAGAATGACATCAAGGCTGGCGTCAAATAGATGCGTGCTCTGAATGAGATCAGACTGAATCCACCCAATGCTTGGGGTGAGCCAGATGGGGCGGGGCAAAATGTTCGCTCCCGTCAAAACACCTTGGCAGTTGGCATTCATAAGACGCTGCAACAGCGTTGCCGGTGCTAGCACCATACTCCAATACTTTAGTGTGCACAATAAAGTGCGCAACAACCCAGAAGCGCTAATTAAGGAGTTGCCAACCATTTAATACCTGACCGCAGTGTTAAGAACATGCACGTAAGCAGATACCACGAAGGACACCTCATGGCATTTCAGATGACGAGCAGAGAGTACGCGGTGATGGTCGTCTGAGCACTCACGGCCCAAGCATTCCATCAATGCACGCGCAAGCCCCTGTTCATTGCCATTTTCAAAAGTAATGCCACACACGCCAATGGCTTCTTTGAGACCTCCGCGTACCGATCCAATGACCATGCACCCGGAGGCTATGCCTTCAACCGCAACGATTCCAAAGGGCTCTGCCCAGAGAGATGGCACGACGAGGATTCGATGAGCGTTCATGTGGCGCGCCAGCGCTTCTCCACGCAGGGGCCCGGTGAATACGAACTGCTGATCCAGCCCGCTTTGCGTTACCTGCTGTCGTAAGTTTTGCTCCTCTGGCCCGACTCCCGTGATGCTGACTGTAGGACAAACATCGTCCTTTGCAAGTCGAGCCACGGCTTCGACCAGAAGGCTTGCTCCTTTATCCGAAACCAAACGCCCCACAAACAAAATGTCGCGACTACGTAGGATACCTTCACGGAGGTGAAAGAGCTTATCATTGTAGGCATTGGGAATCACCGTTACAGCCCCCCCCAAATAATCTGCCACAGCCTGACTGCAGGCGATGTTGGTGGCAAACCGTCGGGAAAGAAACCGTTTGAAGCGTGCCCTCGGATTAAGATCTTCCGGTTCTGCCCCATACCAGCCCTGATGACTGATGACCAAAGGCTTGCGAAATAGCATGGGCAAAGGGAGTCCTTTCAAGCTCATGTTGAACATGAGAAACACATCACACTCACGAGTTACCCGGCATTTCTCTCGCCACGAGGCTTTCCTCAGAACAACGAATGGAAACTCCACAGGAGGTTCATTAGGGGTTTCACAAAGAACGGTCACAGCATGCCCTTGACGCGTAAGTTCAACGGCGCACAGCCGTGCAATCTCCTCCAACCCTCCGATCTGAGGGGGAAACGCTGGAGAATGAATGACAATTTTCACCGCAGGAAACCCTCCGAATTGGCTGCAAGCAGGCCACGATACACATCCTTTACCTGATCCCGGTAACGCTGAGGTGAAAACTGCGCGGCAAACAAGCTGGCTTCACGTCCCTCTCTTGCCGCACACTCCCGATCCTCCTCATATCCACTCAGGCGTTCAGTAATCGCGGAACTATCGAGCGCAGGCACCCGCCAGGCAGGATCTGGCACGGGCACCCCGCAGTGGGTAGTCACAATCACCGGCAGCCCGCAGGCCATGGCCTCCAAAGCCACGAAACCAAAGGAATCCCCCAGCGAAGGCATGACCAGCACCTCCTGCGAATTCAAAAAGTCACGCAGTTGCGGACGGCACATGTAGGGCAGGCAGCGCGGCTGGATGGCGCACCGCTGCAGCAGGGGCTGCATGGCGGCATCTACCTGTCCCACCAAAGTCAAGGCCACAGACCCACCAATAGGAGCAACCGCCCGGAGAAGGTAAGGCAGTCCTTTGGCTAAACTGCCGCAGCCGACTGCCGCCACTTGGAGAGGCTGCCCTTCAGCACACTTGCGCGGCTCCGGTTTCCAGAAGTCGGTATCCACCCACAGAGGGATGGCCTGGCACTTCTCTGCTGGCACCCCCAATTCCACCCAGTGCTTCCGTTGCAGTTCGGAACAAAAAACGATGACATCAGCCAGTTCTCGCTCCTGCCGCTTGTGTTCGCTCATCGCCGTTGAATCGCAAGGTGGAGGCGCAGGCAGACCAAACTCTGCGGCAGCACGCTGCAAGGCCGCATCAAGAAACGGGGCCGGAATACCGTGGCTGTCGAGCACACAACGCATGCCACGTTCCTTGGCCGCATGAAAATAATCTAAAGCGCAGGTTTCTGCCGCCACGGCGATGCGGGCATCGCTGTGACGCAAGCGCCGGGCGGCCCGGCGCTCAAAGGCCTGAAGATAAGGCAAAGGGTCAATGCGTTTGTTCTTGAAGACCTTTTTGATAATCTGCCGGGCAAGCTGGGGCAGCGGCAGTTCATGGAGCTTGCCCGGAGGAAGCGCCTCGCTGCCAAGCGGAAAAGCGGAAGGCAGGTAGGTAAAGTGTGAGAACAGCCGCCCCCACTTGCCCGGAGCATCAAAAATGGAGCACTGCAAGCCGGATAGACATCCCATCTCCTCTGCAGCAATGGCCATCTGAAAAATTTCATGAACCCCCATATATGCGAGTTCAATTCCGCCATGTCCTTGCGCATTATTCATTCGGAATAAGAACCATGACCTTTACCGATCAGCCTAGCACCTGTGCAACGGCACCAGAAGGCATAGGGAAAAGCGGAGAGCCACCGACAAACATGCACAGGGATCATCCACGGCTTCTTCAAAGTGCGTTTATTGAAACCTGCACTGCGAAGATCCACGGCTAAAAGATAAGGAAGAGACTTCCATGTCGCATGGTTCAATAAAAAATACCAGGAACCAAAGTAGTGATGCCAACCCATCCAATGCGTCTCACGAGTCCAGTGTCGTGCACCACCATCCATCACAACTGCTGCACCAAGATGATACAAGCTCACATCAGGTCGGTAGTGGATCACCCGTCCGCTTTTCCACCATCGCAGGCCAAAATCGGATTCCTCACGAAAAGCTCCACGCATGAAGCGCTCGTCCATACCACCGATAGCAAGGAACTCAGATCGGCGCACCCCCATATTCCCAGCCATCACAAAGTTGCCAATCAGGGGTTTGTCGTAGTTGCGCCTGCAAAACATCCAGCCGATGTCAGGATCTGAGGCACGGGAATCCAGCGTTGCGACCGTTTCACGGTTTCCTTCGAGAACTTGGCCGGAAACCGCCAGAACCCCGGGCTCTTCGAAAGCACGTTGGTACGAAGTCACAAAATCGGCAGCCACCTCAATATCGTCATCCAAGAACACAATAACATCCCCGGACGACTCCAATGCTCCACGATTGCGGGCCTTGGATGCATTGGGCTCCTTCTGCTGAATCCAGCGTATCATCTTCTCTGCGTGCCACTGCTGTAACTGGCTGGAAACCTCCGGCGAAATCTCAGTCGATTGGTCCACGACCACGATGTCATGAGCACGCGTCTTTTGCGCCAGCAGCATCTGGATTGTCTTCACCAGCACGACTCCGCGGTTGAAGGTGGGAATGATCAGCGATACTCGTGTCATATGCGGCATGTTTAGAAAGCGGCAGTCCGCTCTAAGAACCCTCTGTGGTCCACCCAGTTCTAAAAACGAACACGGATAACCCGGCTCAGTCCCGTTCACTTGAAACTTTTGGAGTACCTGCGAAACAACCAGCCAAAAGGTGAAGACATTGCCACGACTTTCTCAGGCGTCATGTCACGCAAATAGCGATCCCACCAAATGCTTTCATAAAGATGCAGCCCAAAAGCCTGTCGTTTGATGCTGAAATAAACCACGGGCTGCATGAGCCTTCCCACCATTCTTTCCAAAAAACTCCTTTTCGACGAGACTCCGAACAACATCCAGAACTGGTGGTACGTGGGCCAAAAAAAGGCACGCTGGCCAAGCACGTGGACGGATTCAGGATTTTCGGTCGCAAGCTGAAATGGGACTTCCACTGAATGCTCGCTCCAGAACTCGTCTTTCCCCTTGGATCGAAAGCTGGTATATGAATCATACCAGCGGCGGATGAATTCCGACCCCTTCGCTGCAAAAATGACCGCGTTGCAAAGACCGCCTGGCCGCTCACGTGCCATCACAGAAGGATGTCTCAAGAGCGGAGCAAATGAACACAGTGTCAGAACATCCATGTCCAGATACACCCCTCCATGTTCGAGGAGCACCTCCAGCCGAATAATATCCGCCGCATGAGCATAATGCATCAGAGGATTTCCGAAGATTTCCGTCGGAATCTCGATTTGATTGAGCGTCAGGAATGGTTTGGCAAGATCCCACCATTCGCCTGACGGTTCATGCGCATAGTGAAAGAAAATTGTTTCCGGCTTGTTACATTCCCAGGCTGTCTTGATCGCCAGATAGTGAATGAACGAAAACGGCCTTCCTCCGAAGTCAGATGAAAGCCCGAATACAAAATGTATAATATTAGGAATCATATAAAGCTCAGAGTGCGCTAATCTTCGGTCGGGCTGTTCGCTCCATGTCGGCTTAGTGTTTCTTAGCGGGTTTTAAATGCGTGACTAGATGCAATTGGAGGTGATCGCAGGTAAGCCCGCCATGTGCTTCAATCCCCTCCGGTTCGTTGCATTCATAGGCCTCCTGACAAACAGAACGATGTGAGGAATGAACAACGTGGGACACGTGGCGCAGACTTTGGCAATGAATGATCAACCCACACTGTTGCGATCCAAACTGGAAAGCATATGACCATCCCGGTGATTCAAGGCATAGCGCAGAGGCTCAAAATGATTGTCGGCAGTAAAGGGATTCTCAAAAAGATCCCCCACCAGATCATCCCTGACGAAGAACGCGTTCACACCGGTCAGATTGCAGCCCACAAGCGAGTAACCCAGCTTTCGTCCAAGGAGTTCCAGAGCCTTGAGACTGGCACCAAAATTCATGGTTCCATCCCAGATCTTGTCAGCTGAATACGCCACCTTCCAGTCGACGTTCGGAGGAAGGGCCGCGTTGTATTCCACCACAACCAGGCGCGGGCGGTACTGGGCCAGCACCTCCCAGACATAGTAAGTGTTTTGATCCACATCAATCGAGAGCAAATCGATCTCCTCGGGCACATTCATTTGACTGAGCAGTTGGGCGGCATTTTCTCGTGTCACGAAAGTAACCAATCCCTGCAAGCAGCCAGGATTACAACCCCGATTTCTACAAAAATCCTGTTCCCCGCTCCTATCCTACGGAATACTTCACTGATCATGCCGTCCTCCCCATTCTGGGAGCAGACTTGATGGGCATACCGCAACAGGCGGCGAGGCTGCGCATAACGCTCATTGCTCATGCCAATTCGATCAGTGACATAGGAAGCAAGCAACGTTCGAGTCAGATGTACGTCATGACTGAGTTGCACAATAGATTCACGAAGAAGCTTCAGATCACCAAGCAGAGGGATGCGAGTATAAATCGCACGGAGTTTTTTTCTTATTTCCATGAACTGTGTGCGGGTTAACAACATTTTTTATCCATCCCATGCTGCGCAGCTCCATTTTGAAAGCCCGCAAAATTCGTGATTTAGCCAGCATTTTAATTATCCGCGCCACCAAAGATTGCATTCGGGCAGTGGCTGGGACTGATTCCAAGGTCGTCCATCCACGGTGAACGGCTGATAGTTTTTGGAGATCAGGAAATCAAACAGCATTTTTGCTTCCACGTCTTCCATTTCAAGGTTGAGATGTTCGCACAGAATATTGCGAGGTCGTCCTTTCTCAGACCAATCCCACCCGCGCAACGCTGAGAGTTCACCACGCTCAATATCGATTTTTAACAGTTGTACGGGAGTGCAGTGAGCAGCTTCAAGCGCCTGACTTGCCGGTATACCACAACATAAGACTTTTTGATCATCGCCCCCGGGGGTCAACGTTTTTGTGTTGGTCGACCCAAGATTCTGGGAAGGAACTTCAAGATGAACGATCTGTGCGGTCGTAGTCAAGGCCGCATACATCCGAGTGCAGTCCACAGCAGGATTCAACGCGAGGTTGAGTTCCAGTTGCGCAAGCGCTTTGGGAGACGGGTCTATCGCCAAAACGCGGCACCCCGGAATAGAGCCCAGCACGCAGGTATAGATGCCAAAGTTGCAACCGGCATCCACGAACCATCCGCCATCCTTCATCAGTGTGCAGGCAAGCGCCAACGTTTTGGGCTCAAAGGCCCCCGTTTGAGCGAGCATCTGCCCCAGATACTCTGTCACATCCACCCGCAATCGGGCGCCCTGAAGGTGACGCAACGGCAAACGACCTTGATAAAACCAGCGAGTTAGAATACGCAACACCCCGCTTTTACCCCGGCGAAATGGCCACCACCGGGTTAAGGCTACAATCATTTTCGCTCGCAGGCCACAGCCAAACCATTGTGTCTCCGACGTTAATTCATTCATAATTTATTCATGTCTGACAAAGCTCAATAAGCTCATCATGGTTAACTGGTTAAGTACTTATTTTCCTTTTCTCGAACTCGCGCGCACTGCATACCGGTTCGATCCCGCTTCCCCTACTCTGTTAAATCTACGCGTAAAAGACCTCTCACTGGCAAACGTCTTGAGGACTGCAAAATTCGACACAAGCCACGCCAGCACCAATTAAGCCTCTCAATCCATGTTCCATCACGCAAAGAGGCCCTATTCAACGCAATTATTCGACACTGGCTGAACAATGCCCTCCAACGAAAAAACCTGCTTTTTCCAATCCTCCTCAGGTGGTAATTTTGATTATCCAAAAACTGAGCAGTCATTTCAGCCCCTTTATAGGCATCTCTGCACCCCCCGGTAGGATTGACTAAATGCACAAGCTCTGCATCTGGCGCATAAACGATGATTCCTCCAGCTTGGCAAAGACGCCAGCACAGTTCAACCTCCTCGCCCACTGCAACACCATAATAGGCCTCGTCAAAACCTCCCACTTCAAAAAGCTTTTCGCGCCGAAAGGACATATTACAGCCTGATGCCCAGGTCGTGGTGCGCGACCAGTCCAGATCAAACCGGTTGCTGCGGTCGGTTTCAATTTCACGCAGTTCGGAAGATGCCAGGTCACCACGAGAAAGCTTTCGCTTGCCAGGCAGCAGGACACAGCCACCAACGCCCCATATTTCGGGCTTATTGTAACAAGTCAGGTGTTCATCAATGAGCCGGGGCGAAGGCTCGACATCGTCATCAAGAAACAGAACAACAGCCCCGTGTGCGAGCCTGACAC
Source organism: Prosthecobacter sp. (assembly GCF_044222345.1). Taxonomy (GTDB): domain Bacteria; phylum Verrucomicrobiota; class Verrucomicrobiia; order Verrucomicrobiales; family Verrucomicrobiaceae; genus Prosthecobacter. The sequence continues at coordinate 2,083 of NZ_JBGANL010000049.1, read as the reverse complement.
CATGATTACGGGCACGGGTGAGACCGGTAAAGTCAACACGCTCCCACCGAAAACTTTTGGAAAATTCAATCAGACACTTTTCTGTCGTTTCAGTGTGACGGCAGGTTTGATCCACGACGATCAATTCACTATCCTGACGTCCCTCTAACAGCCTGACCACACTTCTCAATGTGTTGCACAGCACCTCCTCACGGTTCAAGGTGCAGATGATGATGGAGACAATAGGCTTCAAACAATTAAGAACTAGCGATTGGTTTATAACCCTCAACCATCACGACTATGTAGAGTTCATGTCCGGCGGTTGTTGAGTCGACAACACGGCATTCACCCGCATGGCGGTCCAGCCAACGGTGAAGCGCTGGTGCCAAGAAACGCCGGGACCAGTTTAATACGGCGGCACTGAATCCAAGCAGCGTCGGCCGTTTCAGACCAATTAGGCCACCATATCTCATGATGAGGTAAGCTGCAGCACGCTGCTGTGTCGTCACTTTCCATGAGCGCACTTTTGCAAAGCCCGCCACTTTCATGAGATGTTCGAGGCCTTGGGCGGTCCAACGATAGTAGTCTTCGGGACATGCATGCTCTTCAAACATGCCATGTGTAGTAAGAAGCAGTCGGCCGCCTGGCTTCAGGCAGCGTAGTGCAAGGCGAAGATAGGCTTCAGGATCACGAACATGTTCCAGCACCTGGGTGGACAGCACTAAATCAAAGTAATCAGAAGGGATCGAGTCCGCGTCATCCACTGAAAAGTCAATATCCGCAGTGCCGGCGAGATCCGCGCGTCGATAATCAGCATTTGGAAAAAGCGAGCGATAGGGAGAAGCACCGCAGCCCAAGTCCAAAACAAGGTGTGGTGACTGCACAATTTGTGATTTAAGTGCCAAAAGCAGATCAGATAAATGCAAATAATCCAAATC
>NZ_JBGANL010000049.1:0-1117 GCF_044222345.1 Prosthecobacter sp. | reverse complement strand
ATTCAGCCTAATCGTCACATGTTGTGACACTCTAGAAGCATTCGTAGAATCGTCTTTTGTCATTGGTGTCAAAAATATAAACTGGCTTAAGGCCCCGCCACTCCGCAAGACATTCTCATCGTGAGAATGAGTTTCGTTTCATCGCGCAAAACTCAATCAGTCAATTCCTGGCAGCATGCAGGTCATACCAATTGTGCTTGTTCGCAGGCTCTACTCGATACCCCAAATTGTGACCTAGTTGCTGGCTGAGCCAAGCGTGCATCACGTCTTCAAATGGGAGCCATTCTCCAGCCGTCTCATCCCCAAAGGGGCCGGAGGAACCCGGATCAAACGCCCATGCCCCTGGCGGCAACGAGGCCGGAACCGGCGGACGAACCCTTTTGTAAGCAGCACGCAGACGATGGGCCAGAGCTGTGGATTTAAGACGTGTGACGGCCATGCTCAGCGCTGATTGAAATGACAGCTTGGGACTCAGCACCTGTGTGAAATAGCCCTGCTGGATGCATTTGAAACGCTGGTAGCCCTTTGAGCGGAGCAAGTAAAAATCATCCACTGAATTAAGCTCCATTGAAATAAACTCTGGAGCGTCGCCCGGCGAGACATCGGCAATCGCGACATGATCATGTCCTTCGATGTCCACCTTCAAATAGTAAGGCACCCCGTACTCGGCGAGTAGATCACGCAACGGCAGGGTCTGCACTTTGATGGCATGACAAGGCAGTCCATTGCGGGAGGCAATACTTTTGTCGAACGAGTTCCAAACACGCAGATCGTCACAAATCCAAAAATCAGCCTCTCCCAACTGTTCTGCAATGGCAGCATTGACGATGGTCAGGCAGCCGGAGGCGACAGCGTCGGCAAAGCGTTCTCTGCCTGCGAGAGCCAGATCGGGATCCGCCTCCACGGCGACAACCTTAAAACCGCGATGCAGGTAATAGGCTGTATCGTCGCCGTTGTTCATGCCAATGTCAAAAATCAGCCACGTCGCTGAATTGAATGGGTAACGGGTGGCGCGGCAGTGGAGGAGATTGCAAGTTGGGGGATGGACCAGAACGACTTGTTTGCAATGGCTTTGGGATTGAACACGCCGTGGAAGGTCGTGCGCAGCGGATTTGAA